>JBOEHJ010000347.1:0-560 GCA_050633905.1 Geminicoccales bacterium | reverse complement strand
TTCTGCTGACGATCACCAACAGCAACGACGCTCCGGTCGTCGTCACGCCGATCACCGATACCAGTACTGCCGAGGACACCGCCTTCAGCCATGACACCGCGGCCAGCTTTGCCGATGACGACGGCATCCATGGCGACAGCTTGACCTTCAGCGCCACGCTGAGCGGCGGTGGCGCCCTACCGGCCTGGCTGTCCATCGATCCCGCCAGTGGCGTTCTCTCCGGCACCCCGGTCAACGCCGATGTCGGCGGCCTGACCATCGATGTCACCGCCACCGACGATGCCGGCGCCAATGTTACGGATAGCTTTCTGCTGACGATCACCAACAGCAACGACGCTCCGGTCGTCGTCACGCCGATTGCCGATACCAGCACTGTCGAGGACGCCGCCTTCAGCCATGACACTGCGGCCAGCTTTACTGATGACGACGGCATCCATGGCGACAGCTTGACCTTCAGCGCCACGCTGAGCGGTGGCGGCGCCCTGCCGGCCTGGCTGTCCATCGATCCTGCCAGCGGCGTTCTCTCCGGCACCCCGGCCAACGCCGATGTCGGCGGCCTG
>JBOEHJ010000346.1:0-1169 GCA_050633905.1 Geminicoccales bacterium | reverse complement strand
GTCTGATAGATCCGCGTTGGGAAGATGAACAAGGTGGCCAAAGGGAACTCGTCCAGGGCAATGCCGAGGAAGGCGAAGCCAAGGCCAATGCCGGCGAGAATGCCGCCCACCGGAAACCCGCTGAACAGAAGGACGATCAGCGCCACGATCATCAAGAGGGGGAACGCCTCGACAAGTGTCATGGCGTCCGAACCCGTGAGTTGGGCGTTTGGAGGTCCGGCGACCGCAATCCATCGCTCGCTAGCGTATCTGATTCCATGGGCCGGAGCAATCGATAGGTGCTGGCAAGGAGGAGGAGAAAGGCGCCGATGGGGAGCGTTGCTTTGACGATCCAGCGGTAGGGGAGCCCCAGGGCCGCCCTGGAACCTTCACCCTGAACGTAGGACAGCCAGGCCATCCTCCCACCGAACCAGATGATGACGAGAGCAAACGGGATCATGATCGTGAGGAGAAAGATGCGTTCGATCCAGAGCCTGGTTCGCGGCGACAGACGCTCGCGCAGGATGTCGATCCGGACATGCTTGTCCTTGAGATACGCATAGCCGAGCGCGAAGGTGACGCCCGCGAAGAAGAAGTGCCACTCCAACTCCTGCGCTGGCGTCGAACCAAGTTGAAGAAACCGCCGGGTCACGATGTCAAAAATGGCAACCAAGACGAGCATGGGCAAAAAGAGCCATGCCGACAGCTTGCCCCCGAACAGCACCAGCCTTTTTGCGTAATCGAGCAAGATCATAGCCAGAATTCTATCCAGTCATGGAGACTTCTCTGGACCAGTCTTCGAATGCTTTACCGGCCTTCAAGCGTCAGGCTAATATCTCTAGTAACTAGAGATACAAGGACTTTCATCATGACGGACGTGGAATTTACGATCGGTCATCTGGCGAAGGCGACGGGCTGCAAGGTGCCGACCATTCGCTACTACGAGCAGATCGGACTCTTGCCGACGCCGCGGCGGTCAGCCGGCAATCAACGCCTGTATGGGCAGGACCACGTCAATCGCCTCGCTTTCATCCGACATAGTCGCGAGCTTGGCTTCTCGCAGAATGCGATTCGGGAACTCCTTGAGCTAACCGACAGCCCTGACCAACCGTGTGACGCTGTAACCAGAATTGCGGCGGCTCATTTGGAACAGGTCAACAAACGCATGGCTCGACTGACGGCTCTGAAGG
>JBOEHJ010000345.1:0-841 GCA_050633905.1 Geminicoccales bacterium | reverse complement strand
AGGCGGCCGGGTGCACATCTTGGGCGAGATGGCCAAGGCCCTCACCGAAGCTCGCACCGAAATGGGTGCCTATGCCCCGCGCATCGAGCAGATCAAGATCCCGGTCGACAAGATCCGTGACGTGATCGGCACAGGCGGTAAGGTGATCCGTCAGATCGTTGAAGAAACCGGCGCCAAGATCAACGTCGAAGACGATGGTACGGTTAAGGTTGCCTCCAACGATGGAGAATCCATCGAAGCAGCGATGACCTGGATCAAGTCTCTGACCTCTGAGCCTGAAGAAGGCATGATCTACACCGGCAAGGTTGTGAAGGTCATGGACTTCGGTGCTTTCGTGAACTTCTTCGGCCCGAAAGACGGCCTGGTTCACATTTCCGAACTGGCTCCGCGCCGGGTGGAAAAAGTCAGCGACATCGTCTCTGAAGGCCAGGAAGTTAAGGTCAAGCTCTTGGGCTTCGACAACCGCGGCAAGGTTCGCCTCTCGATGAAAAACATCGACCAGGAAACCGGCGAAGAAGTCACTGCCGAAGACGCCTAGAGCGTCCACATACTTTTGGCGGACGGGGTCTGTTTACGCAGATCCCGTCTTGCCAACTTCGAATTATTACGACACACCTATTCATGAATCTGTTTGCTTGCGCCTGAACCAGTGCGCGGCACTAACCTGCGGTTCCGCAAGGAGTTTCATCGATGGCAACACCCACAGCAAATTGGTCTTATCCCACTGAAGTGCGCTTTGGCGCCGGACGCATCGCCGAGTTGGCGGACGTTTGCAAGGCGGCAGGCATGTCGCGCCCACTTCTGGTCACCGACCCTGGCATCGCAAGCCTGCCCATCACCC
>JBOEHJ010000344.1:0-892 GCA_050633905.1 Geminicoccales bacterium | reverse complement strand
TCATATGACCCGCAAGCCTTTCAGACCGGGTTTGGCGTTTTCCTCGGTCTCCAGCTGCTGTCTCTGGTGTGGTATCTGTATGGCATCCGAAAACTGCGCCAAGACGGCATCATTGCCGAGGACGCATGAAAAAGGCGACCGGACAAAATCCGATCGCCTTACACTTCAACGATGCTGGCCGCCTATTTGGGCGCCATCACCATAATCATCTGGCGGCCTTCCATTTTTGGATCCGCCTCGACCTTGGCAAATTCCTCAGCGTCGTCCTTGACCCGCAAAAGCAGGTCACGGCCAAGCTGTTGGTGGGCCATTTCGCGGCCGCGGAAACGCAAGGTCACTTTCACCTTGTCGCCATTGTCGAAGAATTTCTGCATCGCCCGCAGCTTCACATTGTAATCGTGCGTGTCGATGTTCGGGCGCATCTTGATCTCTTTGACCTCGATGACCTTTTGCTTTTTCTTGGCTTCGTTGGCCTTCTTCTGGGCTTCATATTTGAACTTGCCCAGGTCAAGGACCTTGCAGACCGGCGGACTGGCATTGGGCGAGACTTCGACCAGGTCGAGACCTGCCTCCTCGGCAATCGCCATTCCGTCCTCGGGGCTCATCACCCCTTGCATTTCCCCTTCTGCGTCGATCACAAGCACTTTTTCGGCGGTGATCTTGTCGTTGGCGCGCGGGCCCGTATCTCTGGCCGGCGCAGCCCTATATGGTCTGCGGCCTATCTCGGTATCTCCTGTTGCGTCGGCACCAAATTGCGGAACGGACGCTGGTTAAACGATTTGCTTACAAAAAGCGGCCCTATAAACGCCTTAACTGCCCCTCCAAGTCAAGCAAAGACCGCACGATTGCCTAACCTTTTGACAGCGAAAATTGCAAGATATGCCCTCTAAAC
>JBOEHJ010000343.1:0-458 GCA_050633905.1 Geminicoccales bacterium | reverse complement strand
CTATGCCGACGAGATTGGATTGAGCCACGTGCTGGAACGCATGAACCACTATCGGGAATCGCTTGGCGCCTATGGTGAGATGTGGTTCACGCCTGCGCCTTTGCTGGAACAACTTGCAACCTCGGGTGTGACACTTGCCGCACATTTTGATGCCAAAAAGGAAAAATCATGAGAGAAGCCGTTATCGTCTCAACCGCACGAACTCCTATTGGGGTTGCCTTCAAAGGTGCGCTGAACAACATCAAATCCCCTACCATGATGGGGCACGCCATTCAGCACGCGGTTGAACGTGCAGGCGTGGACCCCGGTACGATCGAAGATGTCGTCATCGGATCGGTCCTTACGGCGGGGACAGCAGGCATGAATGTCGCCCGTTTGTCGGCGCTGGCGGCGGGCCTTCCCAATACGGTGGCAGGACAGACGATCGACAGGCAATGCTCCTCCGGGTTGATGGCCAT
>JBOEHJ010000342.1:0-604 GCA_050633905.1 Geminicoccales bacterium | reverse complement strand
TATGGTGTACGCCGTGATGATGGGATCGACGTTAGTATTAGCTCGGGCCAAACACGATGGTATTAATGTGCTCCCCTGGTCCATCCGCAAGGTTACTAATTTCCCAACCTTCTTGACGACCTGCTTCCTCAGAAATGTAAGCGGCTATTGAGTACCGCCCTGTTTTCGTTTCTGTTCGTTGTTAAGGTACGTCCTTAATCACGTGAGTAAGTACGTGTGTAAGGACAGTGAGTTTTGGGTCGTATGGAGATTTTGACGGGCGTCGAGCGTCGTCGACGTTGGTCATCGGAAGATAAGCTTCGTATATTGCGTGAAGCATCGATGCCCGGCAATTCGGTTGGATCTGTAGCGCGCAAATACGACATCAGCCGTTCTCAGATCTACCAGTGGCGTCGCGCTTTTCGGTCGGGAACGCTTTGCCCCGAGTCTTTGGCCGTCGTCGATTTTTTGCCGGTCGAGGTCTGTGATGAAGGTGAAGACGAAGAGCCGGTGGTCGACGAGAGACCATCGCCAGACATGATGATCTCGATTGAGCTTCGCCATGAGCGGACGGTTCGCATTCCCTCGGACTTACCTTGTGGCCAGATCCGGCGCTTGATCGCCG
>JBOEHJ010000341.1:0-966 GCA_050633905.1 Geminicoccales bacterium | reverse complement strand
GGAGCGCCTCAACAGCCTACCATTGTCGCTGCGCCTGATCCGCGAGATGCATGCACGCCTGCTGCAGAGCGGACGCGGCCAGACCAAGGATCCCGGCAATTTCCGTACCTCCCAGAACTGGATCGGCGGCACGCGCCCCGGAAACGCGCTGTTCGTGCCACCGCCCGTGCCGGAGATGAAAACCGCCCTTGGCGATCTCGAACGGTTCATCCATGAGGATACGCCTTCACTGCCGCCGCTGATCAAGGCGGGCCTGATCCACGTGCAATTTGAGACCATCCATCCCTTTCTAGACGGAAACGGTCGCCTGGGGCGACTGCTGGTCACATTGTTCCTCTGCATGACTGGCGTCATGCGCCAACCGCTGCTCTATCTCAGCCTCTATTTGAAGTCGCATCGTACTGACTACTACCGGTTGCTGCAGGAGGTGCGGGAACAAGGTGCCTGGGAGGCCTGGCTCGAGTTTTTCCTTGCTGGCGTCACCGAAACCGCGAACCAGGCGTTCAACAGCGCGACCCGTATCGTAGATCTCTTCGAGACCGACCGCACCGCGATCGGGCAACATGCCGATCGTTCAGGCTCGACATACCGGCTTCACGAACTCCTACAAAAGAAACCCTTCCTAAGCGCGCCGGCGGCGCGCGACCTTACAAACCTCTCCATGCCGACGGTCAACGTCGCGCTAGAGACGCTGCAGCAACTCGGAATCGTTGCTGAGGTCACCGGCCGGAAGCGTGGTCGAATTTATGCCTATCACGACTATCTCAAGATTCTCGGAGAAGGATCGGAGCCAATCTGATCGACTAGTTTTGATGTGCACTCTCCAGAGCCCAAACGTTTCGGCAATGGCGAGATGTAACCGCCACCGCCTGAATTGGCCCGTCCCCAAATCTGCACATCAGCGCTCAACAAGTTGACAAGGCCTTCCCGATGCCATCGGACATCCGTATCGGGATGCAAAGCCAC
>JBOEHJ010000340.1:0-499 GCA_050633905.1 Geminicoccales bacterium | reverse complement strand
CTGAAAATGCCGATCCGAGTTCTGAAACCTTGCCGGACGACAAGTCTGGATGACGGTTTAAGCAGCCAATAGACCCAGACACCCAAATCCATCACCGAGAAAAGCTCGCATACCTTTGGATTTCTTGGCGCTTTCTACAAATGCGGTAAAAATCAAATGAAGTGGTCATACCACCAGGTTATTCTGCCGCAACCCGGTCTTTCGCAACCTGTATCATCGGGCCGTGATCACCTGTTGTAGAGGCCGGCTCTATCATGGCAGAAGGCTTCACCCCGGGAAGATGGTGCGCAATGCCCTTGTAGCAGTCGATGCAGGTTTTCTCGCAGCTGACCAGAAAGCGTTCATGCGCTTTCGCGGCGCGCGGGCTCTGGCGGATGAAATCCATCGACTTTTCCGAATGGCAGTTACGACATTCGAGACTGCCGTTCGACTTGAAGCGTTGTGGGTCCCGAAGAGTCATGCAGCCTCGCGAAGATCATCGTGATGCAGCCCTTGGGCC
>JBOEHJ010000339.1:0-497 GCA_050633905.1 Geminicoccales bacterium | reverse complement strand
GGCGACATGCACTTCCAAATCGAAGCTTGGGAGGGCTCGATGAAGGGTGCATTTGAAAAGGCACGTGACGAAGACGGCATGGTTGATGCCGGCACGCATTCAGCGGTAACCCGCGAAGAATGGTGGGTGCCGCAATATGTGGTCGACAAATGCCCAGGCCTGCCAGATTGGAAAGCCCTCAACAAATGCGCCAGCATTTTTGCTGTGGCAGAGACCAAGCCAAAAGGCCGGTTCGTAGGCCCACCTGCTGACTGGGGCAAGAACTATGCTGAGCGCGTTAAAGCGCTGAAGATGGACTTCGTGGCCATCAACGTTGGCCAGGCTGCTACGCTCTGGGCCGAGCTCGATGCAGCGGTTGCCAAGAAAGAGCCTGTGGTTCTGTTCAACTGGACACCGAACTTCATCGAAGCCAAGCACAAAGGCATGTTCATTGATTTCCCAGAGCCCGAAGGCGACAAGTGCGCCAAGGATCCGTCCTGGGGCATGAACCCTGACAT
>JBOEHJ010000338.1:0-800 GCA_050633905.1 Geminicoccales bacterium | reverse complement strand
TAATAGGCGAGCGCAACCTCGGGGACATTGTTGGGGAACTGGTCCGTGTCCCAGCCGGATTGATAGTCGTTTCGGTTCATATCGATCGAGCCGAAAATGCTGAGGGCTTGGGCGAGCGCCAGTTCATGCTCGAAGGAATGGCCAGCCAAGATCGCGTGTCCCTGTTCGATATTGATCTTGACTTCGTTCTCGAGGCCATGGCGCTTCAGGAAGCTGTAAACCGTAGCGACGTCATAGTCATATTGGTGCTTGGTCGGCTCTTGCGGCTTGGGCTCGATCAGGATCGTGCCCTTGAAACCGATTTTGTGCTTGTACGCGACGACGAGGTTCAAAAAGCGCCCGAGCTGCTGATCCTCGCGCTTGAGGTCGGTGTTCAGCAAGGTCTCGTAGCCTTCGCGGCCGCCCCAGAGCACGTAGTTCTCGCCACCGAGGCGGTGGGTCGCATCGATGCAGGTTTTGACCGTGGCCGCAGCAAAGGCGAAAACATCAGGGTCCGGATTGGTGGCGGCACCGGACATGTAGCGCCGATTTGAGAATAGATTGGCCGTGCCCCAAAGGAGCTTCATGCCGCTTGCCGCCTGCTTCTCCTCAAAATAATCGACGATCTCATTGAGGTTCGCTGTGTTTTCTTTGAAGTCAGCGCCTTCCGGACGGACGTCGGCGTCGTGGAAAGTGTAGAAGGGCACGCCGAGCAGCTCATACATCTCGAACGCGACGTCGGCTTTCAGCTTGGCCGCCGCCATGCCGTCGCTCATGCGATCAGGGAACCACGGTCGATCGAAGGTCTGGCCGCCGAAGGG
>JBOEHJ010000337.1:0-1184 GCA_050633905.1 Geminicoccales bacterium | reverse complement strand
GGCATCTATGGCCGTCGCTACGATAGCGATGGCAATGCCGTCGAGTTCGAGTTTCAAATCAATCAGGAAACGGCGGACGAGCAGAAAGAGCCCTCAGTTTCCGCCCTTGCCGATGGCGGCTTTATCGTCACATGGCAGTCCAGGGATCAGGATGGTGACAATTGGGGCATCTACGGGCGGCGCTTCAATGCGGACGGCGACCCACTTGGCAGCGAGTTCCAGATCAACACGACGAATTCCGGCGAGCAACAAAGCGTTGCTGCGGTGACCCTTGGTGACGGCGGGCTGGCGATCACCTGGCAGTCGAATGACCAAGATGGCGACAGGAATGGCATCTACGGCCATCGCTATGATAGCGAAACCGCCTCGGTAACCGTCAATCCACCGCAGGCCCAGGCGGCAAGCTTGCTCGATTTCGGTGGAACCGACAGCTTCGTCGATATCGGTGATCCCGGCCAGAGTTCTGACGATCTCGATCCGGGACGGGGCGACTATACGGTCGAGGCCTGGTTCTACTATGACGGCGCCAACGGCAGGCAATCGATCGTCTCCAAGGGCAATGACGATGCTCTGGACGCCGGCTTCAACATCTTTCTGGACGACGACACGTTGGTGGTACGCGCGTCCACAGATGGTGGTCTCGATGCGGCTGCGATGAAGGTCACGATGAGTGGATCGCCGGGCTGGCATCATGTCGCCATGGTGCTTGATCAGGAGACTGGAACGGCTGGCAGCCGGATCAAGGGCTATCTCGACGGGTCCGATGCCGGATGGACCACGGGCCATGGCATCGTCTTCAGCAGTACCGTGACCACGTCTGCATCGCGCCAGATAGAGACCGATGAGCGGTTTCTGATTGGCGCGGCCGATGATAATGGCAGTGCAGAAGATTTTTTCGATGCTGGGATTGCCGATGTTCGCGTCTGGAATACCGCTCGCAGCCAAGAGGAAATCGAGGCGGATCTCGGTCGCACCTTGAACGGCGATGAGCCTCATCTGATTGCCAATTGGCAGCTCGATGATGGCGTCGGGCCGACCGCCAACGACAGTGTTGGCAGCTATGACGGTGCGATCACAGGCAGCCCCGCCTGGGCTGACGCGCTTGATTTGACCACGGCGCAGGATACCATGCTTGCCGGTCGCCTCAGCGCCTCGGATCAGGAAGGCGACATGCTCGCCTATAG
>JBOEHJ010000336.1:0-730 GCA_050633905.1 Geminicoccales bacterium | reverse complement strand
GTCTTGCCCACGCCGGCGCCGCCGAACAGGCCAATCTTACCGCCCTTGGCGTATGGCGCCAGAAGGTCCACAACCTTAATGCCGGTCACGAGAATTTCTGATTCGGTAGACTGCTCGATGAAGTCAGGAGCAGGCTGGTGAATACCGCGGGTCGCCGTGGTTTTCATAGGGCCAGCTTCGTCCACGGGCTCGCCGATCACGTTGATGATGCGGCCCAGAGTGCCGTCACCCACAGGAACCTGGATGGAGTCGCCGGTGTCGGTGACTTCCTGGCCGCGCACCAGACCTTCGGTTGAGTCCATGGCGATGGTGCGCACGGTGTTCTCACCCAAATGCTGGGCAACTTCCAGAACCAGGCGGTTGCCGCGGTTGGTGGTTTCCAGAGCGTTCAGGATCGCCGGCAGGTTGTCTTCGAACTGAACGTCCACCACGGCGCCCATGACTTGGCGGACCTGGCCTGTGCTGGCGCTGGATTTCTTAGCTGCCGCGGTCTTCGCGGGAGCCTTTTTGGCAGGAGCCTTCTTGGCTGCAGGAGCTTTGGCCATTGCTTTTACCTTCTCTTCGATCTTTAGAGCGCTTCTGCGCCCGAGATAATTTCAATCAGTTCCTTGGTGATCTGTGCCTGACGCTGACGGTTGTAGCTCATGGTCAGCTTGTCGATCATATCACCGGCGTTGCGTGTCGCGTTGTCCATGGCGCTCATGCGGGCGCCCTGTTCGGAGGCTGCGTT
>JBOEHJ010000335.1:0-1190 GCA_050633905.1 Geminicoccales bacterium | reverse complement strand
CGCACCTTGCGGTCGATGGCGAAGGAGCGGGTGAACTCGCGCTCGGAAATGATGTGACGGAAGCCGAAGCCGCAGCAGTCGTACCATGTTGAGTAATCAATCACCTGGCAGCCGAGGGCTTCGATGATCCCGGTGGAGACCGCGACCCGGTTACCTTCCAGAATGTTGTCATCATAGATCGCATCCTCGGGCACCATCTTGTAGACGTGACAGGCCGGATGGATCGTGGCGCGAATGTTCGAGCAGTCGATGGTCTGGCGGTTGGCGATCTCAGAGCGCATCACGTGCACCCATTCTGAGTAGTGCACCACCTCTTCGGGGATCAGCAGCTTGCCATCCACGAGGCGTCCGAGCTTGCCCAGGATCTTCTTCACGCGCTCGCGCAGTTCAGCTGAATGGAGCAGGTAACCGCGCACTTCCTTGTAGTTGCCGAACGAGGTGCCGCAGTGGACCAGGGGATAGTAGTAGCCCTCAGGCAGGCCTTCCGCCTTGGCCGCCACATAGGCCTGGTGGAAGTTGCGCAGGAACACCGCGGCCAAGCTTTCCAAGTTGCCGATGCCCGAGCCATGATAGTTCCAGGCGGTGCAGGAGGTTTGGTCCGTCTCGTCCAGATACTTGATGTCCATCTCGTTCATCAGCCACAGGAGAGAGGCCGGATAGCCGGGGATGTTGCCGCATTGGCCGCAGGACTTGTGGTGCCAGAGCTGCGTGGTGGGGATTTTCTTGTCCCAGCCGTACAGCGTCTTCACCATCTTTGGTTTGTGCTCTTCGGCAACCCGGTGAACGACGATCTCGCCGTCCTTCTCCAGCTGCCACATGATATCGCGCACATCCTCAACCCGGTCCTTGTTGGTGAGCATCGAGCGCTTGTCGATCTTCTGCTCCACCCACGAGGTGGCCACCATGGCCTCTTCGCGGCTCAGGTTGGCATCGCGCCACTCTGCGCCGTGGCCGGTAAAGCGTTCGCCATTGTCCTTGGTCATCTCAGGGGTCTCCTTGGAGCTGTCCTAATCGTCGTCGTCTTCATCATCCTGCTCGTCCAGGAAATCTTCCCAGTCATCACGCTTCTCATCCATGATGTCGGTGATCACGTCGAACAGGTTCTCGTCTATGGTCTCAAGCTGATCGAGCACGCCGGTCATTTCCCAGATCGTGTAGAGCTCGATGGATGTTTTGAGGTTCACTTCCCA
>JBOEHJ010000334.1:0-605 GCA_050633905.1 Geminicoccales bacterium | reverse complement strand
ACGTGCTGCAAAAGCTTGAACACAATGGCCTGATCTCCAGCCAGCATGGGCATGGCACCATCGTTACCTCGGTCGATCTGAAATCCATGCGCGATATCTATATCGTGCGAATGCGGCTCATGGATGCGATGGGCGATTCCACTCCGGCTCCTCGGAACCCGGCCATACTGGACGAAATGCGCGACCTAGAAGCGCGCTGCGATGCAATGCTGCACAATCACGACAAACGCGAATTTGCTCGGGTGCTTCTGCGCCTGCACAAAATCCTGCATGAACTGACCACCAACGCAGTGCTGGAGGACATCAACGACACATTGTTCTATCAGTCCGCGCGCTTTTGGTTCCTGTTGCTGGATCGCGTCGATATGCGCGTCCAGGTCGAGGATTTGAAGGATGAGATCCGAATGTTGCGCCGCAGTCTGGAGATCGGCGATGTCAAGCTGACGGCCTCGATTCACAAAACCTATCTCAGGGTGGTCGTGTCGCGTCTGGATGCCATCCAAGAGGAAGGCGGCACTTTGTTCGAAACTGGTCCATCCAAGACAGAGAAAGAAACGACATGACCGAAAAAGCTGAACGCTCCTTGCTGTTCATTTCCATGTTGG
>JBOEHJ010000333.1:0-535 GCA_050633905.1 Geminicoccales bacterium | reverse complement strand
TGTATCGCATCATCCTGCCACAAGCGCTTTTGAACATGCTGCCGCCATGGGGCAACCTGATGATCGAGTTGCTAAAAGCGACCGCGTTGGTGTCGTTGATCTCGGTCACTGACCTGATGTTTGAAGCCAAGCAAATAAACGGCTCCACCTTCCTGTCTGCGCAAGCCTTCGGGACGGCCCTGATCATCTACTATGTCTTTGCGCGGCTGATCGTGACCCCGTTCATGCGGTGGCTCGAGCGCGTCATGGCGCGCAAGTTGGGGAGGGCGTAGGCCATGTTTGACTGGCGTTGGGATTTTGCCTTTGAAATTCTCCCCCGGCTTTTACAGGCGACGCTGAACACGCTGGCCGCTGCGGGGGTCGGCTATGGGATCGCAGTGGTGCTGGGGCTGGTTTTTGCGCTGGCGCAACGCACGCCGTCGCGCATCGTCACAATGGTGGTGCGGGAGTGCGTCGAATTCATCCGCTCTACCCCTTTGGTGCTGCAGATTTTCTTTGTGTTCTTTGTCGGCCCGCAATTCGGGATACGCCTCAG
>JBOEHJ010000332.1:0-1560 GCA_050633905.1 Geminicoccales bacterium | reverse complement strand
TGTTGTTCCTCAAAACCTCGTCGGCCGCGGATATCCTGGCATTTCTGCCCACTGCCGGCTACCGTCTGCAGCATGCAAACGATCGTCATGATCCTCGTCGCCTTGGTCCGCGAGACCGTCCTTAGCCGCGCAACGTTACAGCTGGAAAACGTCGCTCTCCGCCAACAAGTGGCAGTCCTGAAGCGGGAACGACCACGGCCGTGCCTTCGTCCGCTCGACCGTGTGTTCTGGGTCTTCCTTTCTCGCCTGTGGCCACGCTGGAAGGACGCCCTTGTCATCGTCAAGCCCGAGACAGTCATCGGCTGGCACCGCCTGGGATTCCGCCTGTTCTGGAAATGGAAATCCTGCCACGGAAAGCCGGGTCGGCCGCGAACCTCGAAGGAAATACGTGAGCTCATCCAACGAATGAGCCGCGAGAACCCGTTGTGGGGCGCTCCCCGCATCCACGGCGAGTTATTGAAGCTGGGCACTGATGTCTCGCAGGCGACTGTAACGAGATACATGGTGCGGCATCAGAAGCCGCCGTCGCAGACTTGGCGGACATTTCTCGACAATCACGTGGGATGTCTCGTTTCGATCGATTTCTTTGTGGTCCCGACGGCCAGGTTCGCCGTCTTGTTTGTATTCGTCGTGCTGCGTCATGAACGGCGGCGTATAGAACATTTCGGCGTCACGGCACATCCGACCGCGGATTGGGTGGCACAGCAGATACGCGACGCGTTTCCGTGGGATACGGCGCCACGGTATCTGATCCGCGATCGGGACGGCGCATACGGGCAATCGTTCCGCTCGACCGTGGTGGCGATGGGCGTGGAAGAGGTCGTCACGGCGCCACGAAGCCCGTGGCAAAATCCGTATGTGGAACGCCTGATCGGCAGCGTGCGGCGCGAATGCCTGAACCACGTGATCGTCCTGAATGAACGGCATCTGAGACGGATCCTTGTTTCGTACCTCGAGTATTACCACCAATCCCGAACGCATCTTTCGCTTGGCAAGGATACCCCCAAGGGGCGATCGGTTCAGTCCGGCGGCAGCGGGAAGATCGTGGCGTTTCCCCAGGTCGGCGGGCTCCATCATCGGTACGAGCGGCTCGCGGCCTGAACACTACTGGATTCCGTTTGAGGTTTCTCGTGTGGCGATGAAGACACCACCGGGATCGCCTTGGCCTCGCTGGCACATCGTGCGGCGCCAAGAGCGTTGCCGATTGCAGGCAGACAGATCCAAACGCCGAGTCCGGAAAAACACCCTTTTCTTCCTTCTTGGTGAAAAGCGCGATGTCGCATGCGGTGAAGGATTCGTCGGGGCCCGGATGAGATAAAGAGGAGGGACAGCTCTGCCAACACACCTTCCCCGCATCGAGAATGTCATCGAGCCGACGTCGACACTCTGTCCCTGCTGCGGCGGCGGCATGCATGTCATCGGCGAGGACACGTCGGAACGGCTGGACGTGATCCCGGCGCAGTTCCGTGTGATCGTCACAAAGCGACCGAAATATGGTTGCCGGGCTTGCGAGAGTGCCGTCGTCCAGGCGCCAGCGCCACCCTGGCTAATCGAAGGCGG
>JBOEHJ010000331.1:0-509 GCA_050633905.1 Geminicoccales bacterium | reverse complement strand
GCCGCATCGGGCATACCGCCGCCGCCCATCAGGCTGCCAAACATGCCGCCCTTCTGCTTGCCCATCTTCTTCATCATGTCCGCCATCTGGCGATGCATCTTGAGCAAGCGGTTCACGTCCTGCACCTCGGTGCCGGATCCAGCCGCCACGCGTTTGCGGCGTGAAGCATTCATCAGCTTGGGCGTGGTGCGTTCTTTTTTGGTCATGGAAGAAATAATCGCAAGCTGGCGCTTCACGATGACATCATCAAGGTCGCTGTCCTCGAGCTGCTTCTTCATCTTGCCGATACCGGGCAGCATGCTGAGCACGCCAGACATGCCGCCGATCTTCTTCATCTGGTTCAATTGCGCCGCAAGGTCGTCCAGATCGAACGTCCCTTTCTTCATTTTGCGGGCAATTTTCTCCGCTTCTTCAGCGTCGATGGTTTCAGCGGCACGTTCCACCAGCGAAACAACATCGCCCATGCCCAGAATGCGGTTGGCAATCCGGTCCGGGTGGAATTCTTCCAG
>JBOEHJ010000330.1:799-3206 GCA_050633905.1 Geminicoccales bacterium | reverse complement strand
GCCTCGACCGCCAGTTTTCCTCCAGATCAACCTTCAAAGCCAAACGAGATAACGCCCTCCAGGAGTGGCGTGCGTTGATCGCTGCATGAAATAGCGGCCATTAACGATCATATGCGAGCAATCAATTTTGCGCTGACAACGCCATCTGCAGAAACAGCTTGATGAGTTTGATATTACCATCGAAAGCATCGAGACTGATTAGTGTCGAGCAGCATTACATCTTCTTCAAGGAAAACCTTTACCTGAAAATTTAAGACGTGATGTCAACCATCAATCATTTCAAAATGCATTGCAATCCATGAAGTTCCGTCGACGGCGAAGTGCCACCAAACCATCAGTGTTTCTCATCGGAGTGTTAGCTCTGGCGAGTTGGTTGTTCGGCAATCATGCTGACAAAGAACCAACGAAAGACTCTTCAAAACCTATTGAACAAGTTGCTGCTACTCCAACGAGCAAGCCAAATGCGAATGGACTAGAGATCACGACGATTCCGGTGTTCGCACGTCTTGAGCAGGATACGTCTCAAACGACCGATCAGACCTGGGTGTATGTCACCGGCTCGGATGTAAACATGCGGGATCTGCCCGACATGTCTGGTTGGCGCATGGCCGTATACTCACGACCGACACGACTGGCATATATCGAAAAGCGTGGTGAATAGTTCCAGGTGAGACATCCAACGGATCAAAAGCGAGGCTGGATGCACAGCGACTATCTCAGTTTTTCAGTTCCAAAAGTTAAGCCGCCACCAAAAGGGAAAACCATCATACGAAAAGCCGCTGTCACGGTCCAACCTGTCGTCCTTTTAGATGCACAGATCCGTGAACAAATCGTCAATCGATCAATACATAGCCATTCCGGCTCATGTGCCTGTCCGTTCAATACTGACCGGGCTGGGCGACGATGTGGTAGGCGGAGTGCCTACAGTCGGCCAGGTGGTGAATCATCTCTCTGTTATCCACGTGATGTAACGTCGGACATGATTGCTCAGTTCCGGTGAGATGCCACCTTGACGGCAGTGTCAGCGGAAGATGGCTTGAGCTCCCTGCCCTCGCATTCTAACGTCCCAGGATGATCAGATCGCCCTTCCGATATTTCAAGACCTCGCCCGAAATCATCCAGCTTGCCGTCATGATGTATGTCAGATTTGCGCTGTCCCTTCGCAACGTCGAAGGTCTCCTGCATGAGCGGGGTATCGATATCTGCTACGAAACCGTCCGATATTGGTCGAACAGGTTCGGGCATCTCTTTGCTGCTGAGATCAGAAAACGCCTACCTACAGCGCCACTTCTCTTCGAGATCCATCTTTAAAGCCAATCGCGATCGTGCCCTTCAGGAATGACGCACATTGATCACCGTCTGAAAACACGCCCATCGACGGTTAAATGCAACCAATCAATTTTCCGCTGACAAGGCCATGACCACAACTCCACAGTTATTATTTGCGACCCGTGTCCTTCATCACACGCGCCGGATTACCGACGACGGTAACGCCCGCCGGCACATCACGTGTGACGACACTCCCAGCCCCGACAATGGCATCATCGCCAACGGTGACGCCCGCCAGGATGATCGCACCCCCACCAATCCAGACCCGATGGCCGATGTGCACCGGCCGGGCAATTTCCAGCCCTGCCATTGTCCGCTTGGCGGCGTCCTTGTGATGCTCGGCACAATAGATCTGAACGTTTGGTCCCAGCTGGGTGCGCGCGCCAATGTACACTCTCGCGGTATCCAGAATGATGCAGCCCGCATTCAGAAAAACATGATCGTCCAGCTCGATATTGATCCCATAAGCACAATGAAACGGCGCCTCGATGATCGCATTCGGTGCCATCATCAGGGACCGGAGCGCCGAGCCAATGGCGCCCCGTTCCGCCGGTGGCAATGTATTGTGCTGATGCACGGCCGCCCGAGCTGTCACACGCAAGACTTCCAGCTCATCGTCAAGACAGGTGTACCACTCGCCGGCGGCCATTTTCTCACGTTCTGATTTTGACATCGATCCTTCCCATCGTCATGCGGCATTGTCATCTATGGACTTGCCCCGAACGTGACAATGTTCGACGGAGCGCTATGATGACGCGATGATAGGGGGTTCGGAGTTCATGGCCAATCAAGTCACGGCTGATGACATCACTGATAGATTGAACCTGCCGCTCCATTTGGAACGATTGATTCGACTTTGCAATCAATGCAAGGTCAAGAGACTTGACACCTTTGGCTCCGCCACAACGACTAATTTCGACCCAGCGGGCTCAGACCTTGATTTTCTCGTAGCCTTTGAAGAAATGCGACCTTCAGCTTATGCGAAAGCCTACTTCGGGCTGCGTGAGGGACTGGTCGAAATCTTTCAGCGTCCTGTCGACCTCGTTACCGATGCAAGCTTGAGAAATCCTCACTTTGT
>JBOEHJ010000330.1:0-751 GCA_050633905.1 Geminicoccales bacterium | reverse complement strand
TCTCTGGGACGTACGGGAAGCCGCCAATCGGATCAGCAGATTCACCAACGGCATAACATTCGATGACTATCTGGATGACGAGATGCTGCGTGCTGCTGTCGAGCGGCAGTTCGAGATAATTGGTGAAGCCTTAAACCAACTGTCGAAGCGTGATCCCGACCGAGCCAACAAAATTCCTGATCTGGCAAGGATCGTGGCTTTTCGAAACATCCTTATTCATGGATCAGCTTGTCGCGGATCTTCGGCGCGCCCCAGGACGGGTGCTCACGCTTCAGACCGAGAATGCTGCGCTCCACCTGATAGGGCAGCTTGTTAGCATGACGATACGGGCGCCGGCTGCGGTCACTCAGCGCGTCCAACCCACAGTCTTTGTAACGATTGAAGATCTTGTAGCCGGTGACCCGGGAGATACCAAACTCCCGACAGACACTCGACATATTCAGCCCTCAAGAAGGCGAGCAATGAAACGGAGAGGCTCGTCCATTGGTCTACACTCTTGCCAGGGCATCTGGGGGCCTCCCCAAATGCGAAAAGTGTAAACCATGTGTCCGGAATTAACTGTCAGCTATCTCTCAGGAAGCACACAATAGGTTAGAAGAATAAAAAATGCCTCGTGAATTTTTCCGCACCGTGTTCCGCACCGTTTATTTTTTGAACATTCGATCAGGTGGGCTCACGGAGAAAGGCTCCCTACCCTAGATCTTCGTCTTTCTGGCGCAAAGACGTCGTGATACCCGAGCGGCTATCCGCT
>JBOEHJ010000329.1:0-1569 GCA_050633905.1 Geminicoccales bacterium | reverse complement strand
GGGTCGAGGCTGTGTAAAAACGTGTGATCATTTATAGTGCTGTCAACTCGATTTGGGGGTGGCGGTGAAGCGGTTTATTGAAGGCGACGATCGATCGCAGAGCAGATTGTTTCCAGCGACGTTGGGCGAGTATGTCGACGAGGACAACCCGGTCCGGGTGATCGAAGCTTTTGTCGATGCATTGGATCTCGGTGAGCTTGGTTTTGAAGGCGTGGTGCCGGAAGCGACGGGTCGGCCTTCTTATCTCCGTCGGTGCTATTGAAGACCTACGTTTACGGTTATTTGAACCGGATTGCGTCGAGCCGTCGGCTGGAACGGGAGACCCAGCGCAATATCGAGATGATGTGGCTGACCGGCCGCCTGATGCCGGATTTCAAGACCATTTCAAACTTTCGCAAAGTGAACGCCAAGGCACTTCGGGCCGTTTACCGGGAGTTTGTGGTGCTGTGCCGCAATCTCGATTTGTTTTCCGAGGCACTGGTTGCGATCGACAGCAGCAAGTTCANNGGGATCGGAACTTCACGGTCGCTAAGATGAAGCGCCGTTTTGAGCAGATCGAGAAGAGCATCGATCGCTATTTTTAGCCAGGATTTTCTGACGAACTCGTAAGCCAAAGGCCCGAACCTCATTTTTCCACGACCTGGGTCACAACCGGTATCTAGCAACCCAGCTCCAGCGTCCGCTTTGCGCTTGGAAGCGGCCTCAATGCTAGCTTCTCAAATGTGCCAATTCCTGCCACTCGGTTTTTGAAATCGGTATGGTGCTAGATCAACAATCGCACGTCGCAAGGAACCAGGATGGAAGGCTGCATATTCTGCCAAATCGCCAGCGGCGAAATGAAGACCAATCTTATCTATGACGATGAGCTAATTGCCGCATTTCCTGACAACCACCCAATAAGGCCGGGGCATGCCATGATTATCTCCCGACAGCATTGGCGATATTTTGAAGACCTCCCTGAGGATACGAGTTGTCGCATCATCCATGTCGCCCAGCGCCTGGCGGCAGCCATGAAAAAGCTTTACGGGGTGCCTCGCGTGGCATTCGCTTTCACAGGAGGCGACCACGATCATGCTCACGCACATGTCATTCCGATGCGCGAAAAAACGGATCTCACGTCCCGACGTTATATTATGGAAACCGATCTGACCTTCCGATCGACGCCTGAGGCATCGTCAGATGAGCTCGCGAAGACCGCAGAAGAGTTGCGAAACGCTTTGATCTAGCCACTCATCTAAACCGTTGCCTCAACAGGGCCTTGTGCCAGGACTGGGTCTCAAACTTGGAAGCTGGTTGCGTTCGGCCAGAGACAGCTTAGGAGGGCATAGCCGCCAGATAGTTTTCTTCCCCTTCGTGCCAAATGCAGTCCTTGCGAAGAATCAAGCATGAAAGCTGTCTGAGCCCTTGGTCCCACGTGTCAGCCCTTGATTGCCATTTGGACGTGGCTGTACTCGTTGCTATGTCAAATTCCCAGCAGCTTCCTTTGTGACTACGTAGACAGCACATGGCGCTTCACGGACAAGCTCTGGGGATGTTGCGCCGGAGCGAAGTTTTTCCCACCAGCCTTTC
>JBOEHJ010000328.1:0-1112 GCA_050633905.1 Geminicoccales bacterium | reverse complement strand
CCATGCCGCCAAAACTGACCGTGGACGACAGCGATATCTAGAGCATTTTCCGATCATTTGCGGTCATATCCTGCAGCGGCGAAGTAATTTTGGCATTCGGCTGGCGTGAAGAGGTTGATAGCCTCTGCGATGGCGCTCCATAGATCGTCGACGGTTCGTGCAGCCATCTTTTTGAGGAAGGCTTTGAACTTGGAGAAAGCCATCTCAATCGGGTTGAAGTCCGGGCTGTAGGGCGGCAGGAAGCGAAGCTCTGCCCCAGCGCGTTCGATCGCTTGGCGGACAGCGATCGGCTTGTGCGCCGGCAGATTGTCCATCACCACGATATCGCCGGGAGAGAGCGTGGGCGCCAGGACCTGTTCGACATAGGCGAGGAACGCGGCACCGTGCATGGCGCCGTCTAGGACCATCGGTGCGGTCATGCCCTCCAGCCTGAGCGCGCCGACAAAGGTCGTGGTTTTCCAATGGCCGTGCGGAACGGACGCCCGGCAGCGTTCACCGCGCAGAGCCCGCCCATAGCGCCTGGCCATCTTGGTCGAGGCTCCTGTCTCATCAATGAACACCAGCCGCTCAGGCTCAAGATCGACCTGGGCTTTGAACCAGGCCTGCCGTCGGCGAAGAACGTCGGGCCGCTGCTGTTCGGTGGCGTGCGCGGTTTTTTTTAAACGTCATGTCNNTGGCGGTCGAGCAGACGCCAGATCGTGCTCGGCGCCACCGTCAAACCATGCGTTTGCAGGACATGGCCAACAAGCTCAGCAAGCGTTATGTCGCTGTTCTTCGCCAAGGTGACGATCTCGTCGGCATGCGCTTCGAGGCGATGGGAGCGATGATCACCGCCTCGAGCACGCGGCCGAACGCTGCCGGTACGTCGCTTCTGATCGACCCATTTGATCGCCGTCGAAGGCGCAACGCTGAAAAGCTTCGCTGCCGACCGTCGCGACATCCCACCTTCAACAGCCGATATCAGCCGTTCGCGCAAATCCATGGAAAGAGGTTTCGGCATGCAGGCTGGCCTCCTTCACCAGCCTGCATCTCGAATCACATCAGCAACGAAATGTGAATCCCTAACGATTCCATATGGTTAGAATTTGCTCTAGCGTCCATAGACATCATCG
>JBOEHJ010000327.1:0-831 GCA_050633905.1 Geminicoccales bacterium | reverse complement strand
CGAAGGTCTGGCCGCCGAAGGGGTCGCCGCCCGGCCAGACGAAACTGTGCCAGTAGCAAACGGCGAAGCGGAGGTGATCCTCCATGCGCTTGCCCATGACCAGCTCATCCGGATTGTAGTGCCGAAAGGCGAGCGGATTATCGCTGTCAGGCCCTTCGAACGGCAGGCTCTGGATGGTCTCAAAAAAGCCGGTGGTCATGTCATCGCTCCTGAAACGGCCGGGTCAAGGGCGCGGTAGTGGCTATAGGTGTCGTCGAAGGCATCTCTTAAGTCAGCCTCGGGCTCGAAGCTGCGGGCGACCACAGGCGCTGCGCAGACGGCCGTCGGATCGGCCGAGGTCGCGGCGATCAGCCCGAGCCGCGCGGCACCGAAATCAACGCCATGGGGAAGGCCGAGCGTGGTTGCAAGCGCGGACAGCCAATAGGGCGACTTGCTGCCGCCGCTGACGGCCATGATCCGCTCCAGCTTGGTGTCAGCAGCGCCCAAGGCTTCCAGGTTGTCCCGAAGCGCAAAGGCGACGCCTTCGAGGATGGCCTGGGTCAAGGCTGGGCGCTCGTCCATGCGGCCAAGGCCGGCGAACGTGCCCCTGATGGCCGCATGATGATGCGGGGTACGCTCGCCTGAGAGATAGGGAAGGAAGGTGGTATTCGATGGCAGGCGCAAGCTGTCGCCGAGTTCGGCGGTGAGCGTTTCGGCACCCATCGCCGCTGCTTCGCGGTGCGCGCGCGTATCATTCCAGAGGACGCAGGGTCGAAGCGGCTCGCTGGACTTGTCTAGAAGTGTCGCGCTATGCATCTCGCCGGAAAGCCCGATGCCATCAACGGCTGCGAG
>JBOEHJ010000326.1:0-2270 GCA_050633905.1 Geminicoccales bacterium | reverse complement strand
CGATGATCATGACCACGATCAGCAGCCCATAGGCCATTGCACTTGCATAGCCGAGGTCGAAAAAGCGGAGGCCAGTTCTGAACGCCAGGAACGAGTAGGATTGGGTGGCCACACCAGGACCGCCGCCTGTCAACGCGAAGGGGATGTCGAAGAGCTTCAGTGCTTCTGCAAGACGCAGGAGGAGCACGATCAGAATGGTTGGCTGAAGGAGCGGCAGGAGAACCTTGGTGATCATGTCGACCGTCGAAGCACCATCGATCCGCGCCGCTTCGTAAAGCTCGTCGGGGAGACCCTGGAGGGCAGCCAGAAAAACCAGAAAACAGAAAGGCGTCCACTGCCAGATGTCGACCAGGATGACCGAGAACAGGGCCCAGTCGGGATTGGAGAGAAAGGGAATGCCGAGGAAACCGAGCGGACCGCCCTCCTCGTAGAAGATCGTGAAGAACAAATAGCCGACCGCGATAGGGGTCGCGAAAATCGGGAGAATCATGACGGCGCGCAGCATCGGCCGACCGAAAAGACGTTGGTTAAAAAGAAGCGCCAGCAGAAAGCCAAGGGCGAGCTGCAGTGGCACGGCGACGCCGACGAAGATCGCCGTCACCCTAACCGCAGACCAAACCTGCGGATCGCTAATGAGGCGCTTGAAATTGAAACCGCCGACGAACTCCGAGGTCGAGACCTCATTCTTGTGGACGATGCTCTGGGTTCTGGGCTTACCCGACTTGGACAATACCTGCTCGCCGTTCTCATCGAGCATCGGTACCTTTTCCCGGGTAATCTCGACCTTCTGCTCGATCTTGTAGAAGGCGATATAGAGCGAATAGCCAAGTGGGAAGACGGTGAAGGCGAGAACCCAGATCACCGCAGGCATCAAAAACAGAAAGCGAACCCGGCTGGTCCAGCGCATTTTTTCGTACCAGGAACCGCGCCGGGACCGAAAGCTTGGCGCGCCTTCGGCCCCGTAGCGATCTAGCCTTCGTAGCCGATCGCGGCCTGATAATCCTTGAGCTGGCTATCTCGACCGATGCGGTCGGTCACCGGCTCCCAGGCAGCAGCGGTATCGTCAAGCGCTTGCTGCGCGGTTTTCTCGCCACTCATCGCCGCTGACAGATTCTTGTCCAGAATGTCCCAATATTCGAACGTGCCGGGAATTCTGAGATAGGTCAGCATGGTATCGGCGTAGAAGGTGTCGCGATAAGCTTGGGTGTAGGTCTCAACGTCACTCGCATCCCAGCCTGCGGCAACATATTCATCTACCGTTGCGGTGCCGCCCTGATCTTCCAAGAACTGATAGGAGTAGCCGGGATCGACGCCGGTCCAGCCATGCTGGGAAGCCCAGAGCGACACATCTTTCATCGCCATCAAAGCGAGCAGCGAATACGTCGCCTCAGGATTCTCGGAGAAGTTTGAGATCACGCCATGCCAAGAGCCGCCGGTGGTGTTGCCGACCGGCACCGGGTTCTCCGCGATCACGAACTCACCACTCTCGTGGTCGTAATATTCCTCCGATGCCGGCAGGATCGCTGCTGCGCAGTCGCCTTGGATGACCGAGCGGCTGGTGTCCTGACAGAGGCTGCCGACATCGCCCCAGGAGAAGACGAACACGGATTTCCCGCGCAGGAAGTAGTCCCAAGCTTCGCCCAGCGACCAGCCAACTTGAGCGGCTGGTCCGGTCTGATGCAGATCCTGCAGGAACTCCAGTGCCTTCACGTGGCCGGGGCTGTTGATCAGCGGCCTCATATCGGTCGGATCGAACCAGTAGACATTGTGATATTGATCGACCTTGTCGCCTGGCGTCACCGCAAACGAAGCAGAAAGTGATTGGAAGTGGTAGTGCCCCTGCTCGCCGACTTTCAGATGGAGCACCATACCGCTATCCGGGTCGGCATCGTTGTCGTCCCAGTTTTTGCCGTTGAAGTAACGCGCGATATCACGGAGCTGCTGCCATGTGGTTGGCGGCGATGGCAGATCGTAGCCGTATTCGCCCTTGAACGCCTCTTGATGTTCAGGGTTTTCGAGCGCGCTTTTACGGTAGTAGAGAACCTGGCCGTCGGCATCGTTCAGGACGCCAATGCCAGCACCTTCCCAAGTATGCAGCGCCTTCAGCGACGGCGGCATGTCGTCATAGGTCCAGGTTGGATAGTCGCCAGACTCGATCAGCTCATCGATCTCGAAGGCATAGCCCTGGGGCGCTATATCGCCGTACCAAAACGCACCGACCATGAACGCATCATACTCGCCAGTGCCATTTCTGAGATCGAGCATCATCT
>JBOEHJ010000325.1:0-2334 GCA_050633905.1 Geminicoccales bacterium | reverse complement strand
GATGTCTTGAAGTAGCGGAAGGCATTCTGGTTTATCAAGCGACGCTACTGTGGCACGTCCTTACGCTCAAGTCTGGTTCCTTGGACAGCACCGTAGAGGCCGCTTTACCGCGCTTTCTCCGCACTGCAATCTAGGTCGCTAGCTTCGGGATCTGGCCCAGTATGGACCGAAGGAGATGGTACGCAGCTTCTAAAGCTGGCCTCTTTCGTCTTCGTACATCGGCCCCATCAAAGCGTCCGATTGGAGAGGGCTGAAGACCATCAGCGTCAAGAATTATGCTTGGACGTGCGGAGTGTAAAATGCAATCGTCGTATATCGGCACCGATAAGAAGACATCAGGAAGCGGAAGAACTTCTTGAGGCCAATCCGGGAGGCAGCGATGGCAGACAAGTCGAAACCGAGACTTCCGACCATACCAG
This sequence comes from Geminicoccales bacterium, assembly GCA_050633905.1. GTDB lineage: Bacteria > Pseudomonadota > Alphaproteobacteria > Geminicoccales > Geminicoccaceae > JANQPX01. The sequence continues at coordinate 1,915 of JBOEHJ010000325.1, read as the reverse complement.
AAGCGCTCATTTCGCTATTCTCGCTTGTCGCAGGCATTGGCATTTCGATTGCGATTTACGGACTAGATCCGCAAATTCCCATGTTGCTTGGCGTCGGTGTCTCCGGGCTGGTGGCATGGCGTTGCGGCTATGGCTGGTCCGATATTCAATCAGCCATGGTGCAGGGCATTACCAATGCGCTGCCGGCCATCATGATCCTCTTGATTATCGGCACGCTGATCGGCATTTGGATTCTATCTGGTGTCGTGCCGTCGCTGTTGTATTACGGCCTCAAGATCCTGAGCCCGGGTGTCTTTCTGCCGACCGCGCTGATCATCTGCGCGATCACATCGCTTGCCACAGGCACGAGTTGGGGCACAACCGGCACCATCGGCGTCGCATTGATGGGAATAGGCGCCGGCCTCGGCTTTCCCTTGCCCATGGTCGCAGGTGCCGTTTTGTCCGGCGCCTATTTTGGCGACAAGATGTCTCCGTTGTCGGACACCACCAACCTTGCCCCGGCCATGGCAGGCACCGATCTCTACACGCATATCAAGCATATGAGCTACACCTCGGGCGTCGCTTTTGGTCTCACTTTGCTGATCGAGATCGCCTTGAGCCTGCTCTACAGCCCGGGCGGCGCCGATCTCGCCAAGGTCGACGAAATCCTGACGACGCTGGACAGCAATTTCACCATCAACGCGGTGATGCTGATCCCGGCGATCGTCGTCATGGTGGTGTCCTATAAGAAGGTTCCAGCTATCCCCGGCATCGCGCTCGGTGTGCTGACGGCGGCCATCATCGGCTTTGTCCTGCAAGGCAACACCTACGAACAGGCCATGGCGGTCGCCTTCAACGGCTACAGTTCGGAAACCGGTGTCGCATCGGTCGACGATCTGCTGTCGCGTGGCGGCATGAACTCCATGCTGTACACGATCTCGATCGTGTTCGTCGCGATGATGTTCGGCGGGATCATGGAGAAAACCAACCAGCTGAAGGTGCTTGTGGCGAAAATCCTGGAAAAGGCCGAGTCGACCTCATCGCTGTTCGTTTCGACGGTGGCGACGACGATCGCAGCCAACCTGATTTTGTGCGATCAGTACATGTCCATCGTCATGGGTGCGCGTACCTATGCCGAAACCTTCCGCGAGCGCGGACTGCACGCCAAGAACCTGTCGCGGGTGGTGGAGGACAGCGGCACCGTGACCGCCAACCTGGTGCCCTGGAATTCCGGCGGCGCCTATCAGGCGGGCGTGCTCGGCGTGGCGACGATCGCTTACTTGCCGTGGAATTTCTTCTGCTGGCTGTCGCCAATCGTCACGCTGATCTTCGGTATCTTCAACATCACGATCCACAAGATCGAAGACGACCCTGAAACGCAGCTGGTCGTGGACGATGCATCTGATACATCTTGAACGGCCTTGTCAAAGGAAATTGTGTTGCCGGGGAAGGCTTTGACCTTGCCGGATTCAGGCAGCGATCAATGCCTGCCAATTCTGTAGAGCGGCATCGCGATTGGTCTTGAATGCGGCTCTTGGTGTTAGGTGACGATCGAGATTGACATGGTTGTACACAGAAGACTGGATGGCGGCGAATTTCTGTAGACGTCGCCTTTGCCGAAATCGTTGCATGGCCCGTTCTCGTCGTCGAAACGATAGATGAGAGCTTTCGATCTGGTTGTTCAGATAGCGTTTGGTCTCTCGTTTCTGCTGGTTACCAATCTCTTTCATCGCAGCGCCGTATGACGTCAAACCGTCGGTGACGATGGCCTTGGGAGAACCATAGCGCTTCATGGCCTTCCTTAGGAATTTCAACGCAGCAGCCTTGTCCCTGCTCTTGGTGACATAGGCCTCCAAGATTTCGCCTTCATGGTCGATGGCACGCCAAAGATAGCAGGTCTCGCCAGCAATCTTTACGAAAACCTCATCGACATGCC
>JBOEHJ010000324.1:0-1917 GCA_050633905.1 Geminicoccales bacterium | reverse complement strand
CGAGCGCCATCTTCTTCGGCAGCCCGCATTGATGCAGCATCAATTCTGGACCCACGACGATCACAGAACGACCGGAGTAATCAACGCGCTTACCGAGTAGGTTCTGACGGAACCTACCCTGCTTGCCCTTGAGCATATCGGACAGGGACTTCAGCGGGCGCTTGTTCGCACCAGTAATGACGCGGCCACGCCGCCCATTGTCAAAGAGGGCGTCCACCGATTCCTGCAGCATGCGCTTTTCATTACGCACGATGATGTCAGGCGCCCTGAGTTCGATCAGACGCTTCAAGCGGTTATTGCGGTTGATCACCCGGCGATAGAGATCGTTCAGATCGGAGGTCGCGAAACGACCGCCATCCAGCGGCACCAACGGGCGAAGCTCGGGCGGAATGACCGGCACGATCGTCAGGATCATCCATTCCGGACGATTGCCACTCTCCAAAAAGACCTCGATCAGCTTCAAACGCTTCACGATCTTTTTGCGCTTGGCTTCCGAGTTGGTCTCGGCAAGCTCGGTGCGCAAGGTCTCACGCTCCGGCTCAAGCTCGATCTGAGCAAGCAGCTCGCGCACAGCTTCAGCGCCGATACCGACGGTGAAGCTGTCCTCGCCGAACTCTTCTTTATATTTGTAGACCTGATCTTCGGTGAGCAGCTCGTTCTTCTTAAGCTCCGTAAGACCGGGCTCGATCACCACAAATTGCTCGAAATAGAGCACACGCTCCAAATCACGCAGGGTCATGTCCAACAGAATGCCGATACGAGTCGGCACTGATTTCATGAACCAGATATGCGCAACCGGTGCGGCCAGATCGATATGGCCCATACGCTCACGACGAACCTTGGACTGGATGACCTCGACACCGCATTTCTCGCAGACGATGCCGCGATACTTCATGCGCTTATATTTGCCGCAAAGGCACTCATAATCCTTGATCGGTCCGAAGATTCGAGCACAGAACAGACCGTCCCGCTCCGGCTTAAACGTCCGGTAATTGATGGTCTCCGGCTTCTTCACCTCACCATAGGACCAGGCCCGGATCTGCTCCGGGCTCGCGATCGAAATTTGGATTTGATCGAACTTCAGCGTGCCGCTGGGCTGACCGAAGAAATACATTAACTCATTCATTCGCCGCTCCTTTCCGATTGACCTCAAAAGACTGGTGCCGGCCTAGAACCGGCGAACCTCGCCTCGGATCAATCGTCGCCCGCCTCACTCTTCACATCCTGTTGAAGCTCGACATTCAAACTCAACGCCTGCAGTTCCTTGACCAACACATTGAAACTCTCAGGAATGCCAGCTTCGAACGTATCCTCGCCCCGCACGATCGCCTCGTAGATCTTGGTACGACCCGACACGTCGTCCGACTTCACGGTCAGCATTTCTTGGAGCGTGTAGGCAGCGCCATAAGCCTGCAATGCCCAACATTCCATTTCACCGAACCGCTGACCACCGAACTGCGCCTTACCGCCCAGCGGCTGCTGGGTAACAAGGCTGTAAGGACCAACCGAGCGCGCATGGATCTTGTCATCCACGAGATGGCCGAGTTTCAACATGTAGATGTAGCCGACAGTGACCTTGCGATCGAACTCATCGCCCGTTCGACCGTCATAGAGCGTCACCTGTCCCGATACATCGCAACCGCTCATCTCGAGATGTTCAACGATATCCTGCTCACGGGCCCCATCGAACACCGGGGTCGCGATCGGCACGCCGTTCACAAGATTGCCAGCGAGCTCTCTTAGATCATCATCATCGAAATCGTCGAGATTGCCGCCGCCATTGCCGTCTTCGTACATCTTCTCAAGACCGCGTCGCACCGGTTCCAGATCCTGATCCTGCTGGTAATGGCGCAGCATCTGATTGACCTGACGGCCAAGATTGCTGCAGGCCCAACCCAGATGGGTTTCCAGGATCTG
>JBOEHJ010000323.1:0-812 GCA_050633905.1 Geminicoccales bacterium | reverse complement strand
GCATTGCCGCCTGAGCGGTGCACTTCCTCCAGGATGGCCGCTGCTGCCGAAATCGGCAGGCCGGACCCGCCATACTCTTCGGGAATGAGCGCGCCCAGAAAACCAGACTCTGTGAGCGCCGTCACAAACTCGGTCGGATAGGCCTGTTCCCGGTCGCTCTTGCGCCAATATTCGCCTGGAAAATCGGCACACAGACGGGCCACGCTCTCGCGGATTTCCGGATGGTCCAGCTCATAAGTCATAAAGGTTATGTGTCCAACTCAACGCATGATGAAGGGATTGGCGACACTGGTCTGCTGGGCGATCCAGACCGATTTGACTTGCATGAAATCCTTGATCGCCTCCATGCCGCTTTCACGCCCAAGACCTGAGCGCTTGTAGCCGCCAAACGGAGAGGTGTAGCTCACCGCCCGGTAGGTGTTCACCCAAACCGTGCCCACACGCAATTTCTCCGACATACGAATGGCGCGGCCAATGTCTTGTGTCCAAACCCCGGCGGCCAGGCCGAAGTTCACATCGTTGCCAATGCGGATGGCGTCTTCTTCATCATCGAAGGGGATGACGCCAAGCACCGGCCCGAAGACCTCTTCCTGGGCAATGCGCATGGTGTTGTCGACGCCGGTGAAAATGGTGGGCTCCACAAACTGGCTGCCCTTTGCGCCAGGGCCGTCATAGGGATTGCCGCCCAGAATGCAGGTGGCGCCGTCCTGCTTGGCCACATCGATGTAATCGAGGATCTTTTGATATTGCGGCGGCGTGGTCACCGGGCCAACGTGGGTGTCCAGCGACATGGGATCGCCGATGGTGGCGCT
>JBOEHJ010000322.1:0-1372 GCA_050633905.1 Geminicoccales bacterium | reverse complement strand
CACAACAGATCCACATATTGCATCACATGGCTGAAAATGCCGTTGGAGGTGAGATACTGGCTCAGCTCCTCGCGCAGCACCACGAAGGTCTCGTAAGCGTCCGGCACTGGGATGGTCATGTGATCAACCCTGTCCCCATGCCAGATTTCGCGGATCACGCCGGTGTTGGCCTTGGCATCCCAAACCCACCGGCCCATCAGCGGATAGCGCTCCGGGTCGGTGTTGTGCAGCACTTCAGCAGCCAGATCACGAACCCAGCGATGCTTTTTGTCGTCTGGAAACGCTGCGCAGAAGGCCGTCACGCGTGCATCGGTGGTGGTGGTGTCGGTTGCGCCATCAAGAAGATCATAGAGCGCTGCTTTGAGCTTTCTGAAGCCGTCTGCGTCCAGGTAAGGCGCAATGCGCCGGCGCACGGTCGACATGAACACGCACAGGCCCATGAGCTGCTCAAGATCCAGGTTGCGCACCTTGCCGCCGCCCAGGACGTCCTTGAACATCTGGGATTTCAAATCCAATGCCTCTGCATAGCGCTCAATGCCGCCCAGCTCTTCAGCGCCGGTGGCCACATTGGCCAAGGCGCTGGCAAGAGCGGGACCGCTCAGCTCCAGGCGAACCCGTTCCGGTTCAACTGGTGCATCTTTGCGCTTATGCAGAAGAATGCTCATTCAGCAGCGTCTTTCACCGGACCTTGCGCAATGGCGAAGGCCGACATGGCTGCGGCATGTCCCTGAGCGATGGAATCGTCGATGGTCTCAGGCCCTGTGGCCGACCCGGCGACAAACACGCCAGGACGCGAGGTCGCGCCGAGTGCGCCATAGGCGTTTTGCTTGCCGATGAAACCATGCGGCTCAAGCTCTACATCAAAGATGGTGGAGAGCAGGAGATTGTCCACGTTCGGATCCATGCCGATAGCGTGCACCACCATGTCGAACGGAATGGTGATGGGCCGCTTCACAAGAGTGTCTTCGCCTTTGACGATCAGCTTGTCGCCGTCAGAGGTGACCTCGGCAATGCGGGCCTTGATGTATTTGACCTTGAACTCTTCCTGGCTGCGCCAATAGTAGCCGGTCTCGTAGAGCCCGAAGGTGCGGATATCCATGTAGTAGATGTAGACGTGGCAGTCTGGCAGTTCCTCGCGGATCTCCATCGCCATGTTCGCTGACACGGTGCAACAGATCTTCGAGCACCATTCGCGCCCGATTTGCCGGTCGCGCGAGCCGACGCACAGGAGGATGGCTACCCGCTTGGGCTTGCGCCCATCAGACGGGCAGCGCACCCCCTGGCCGGAGGAAATCATCTGCTCAACTTGTGTGGTGGTCACCACATCCTGGTGCGTGCCAAAGCCCCATTCAGGCTTGTTGATGCTGTCGAA
>JBOEHJ010000321.1:0-1176 GCA_050633905.1 Geminicoccales bacterium | reverse complement strand
ACCTTGTCGCCCTTTCGAACGGTGACAATCGTGGTGCCATGCCAGGCGCTCGCATCGAATACGTTTGGAGAAGTCACAGGCGCTGATTCCTTAAAACCAATGGTTATGCTCACAGTGATTTAATCAAACTCACGCACAATGCAATGCGTAACCGGTTTTAGGGCCGGGGTGGCACATTTTCATTTGCCCTGATAAAAGGCGCGGGCGCCGCAGATTGCGCACAGTTTTGAGAGTTTAGGAGCCAGCATCATGCGCACAGCAAAGCTGAAGCGTGAGACCAAAGAAACCAAGATTTCGGTTGAACTCAACCTGGATGGAACCGGCGTTTATGACGTTTCCACCGGTATCGGGTTCCTGGATCATATGCTGGAACAACTCAGCCGCCATTCGCTGGTTGATCTGAAAGTGCGTGCGGACGGTGATCTTCACATCGACATGCACCACACCACAGAAGACAGCGGCATTGCCATTGGCCAGGCTGTGGCTGAGGCCCTGGGCGACAAAAAGGGCATTCGGCGCTACGGCAGCCAGCTTTTGCCCATGGACGAGACCCTGACCCGGGTGGCGCTTGATTTCTCCGGCCGGCCCTTTCTGGTGTGGCAGGTGGAGTTCTCCCGCCCCAAGCTGGGCGAGATGGACACAGAGCTGTTTCGCGAGTGGTTTCAGGCCTTTGCCCAGAATGCCGGCCTGACCCTGCATGTGGAATGCCTGCACGGTGAGAACAATCACCATATTGCCGAAACCTGCTACAAGGCCCTGGCCCGGGCCATGCGCGAGGCCATCGAAATTGACCCGCGCAGTGCAGAAGCTGTTCCCTCAACGAAGGGTGTGCTGTAAAGACAGCGCATAAACGTGCAATCTGAGCAGCAGGTCTTAAATCAGGCCCATGAAAACCTATGCTATCTATCATCGCTCAAGTGCGCCTGCGGGCGTGCTTGCAGATCCGGACGGCGCGGTCTTCGTAAAGGAAGGCCCGGCGTGGGCTGCCGTGTTCATCCCCGTTTTATGGGCCTTGTGGAACCAGCTGTGGCTGGTGACCGCAGGCATTGTGGCTCTTGAGCTGCTTTTGGCGGGTATCGGGAGCATCACATCTTTGCCTGCAAGCACCATGGTGCCCATTTCGCTTCTGCTCAATCTGCTGATCGCCCTGGAGGGCAATGAATTGCGCCGCTGGAC
>JBOEHJ010000320.1:870-1124 GCA_050633905.1 Geminicoccales bacterium | reverse complement strand
CACATACCGATCGAGGACCGCGCCCGGCGCAGGTATTTTGCGTCGGCGGGCACCAGAACCCCGTTTTTGGCCATATGCGTAAGCGGTTGGCCATCAACATAAATGACGCCGCCATTGATGGTCTCCAGGGTCATCAGCATCCGCAGAACGGTGGTTTTGCCCGATCCGGACGGGCCGATCACGGTGACCATCTCACCCTCCGACACATCCAGATTCAGATTGTCCAGGACGGTCAGCGCACCATAGCTTTTGGT
>JBOEHJ010000320.1:0-709 GCA_050633905.1 Geminicoccales bacterium | reverse complement strand
AGCATCGGTGTGTCCTTGAATATCCCGACCAGATAATTGCCCATCCCAGCCAATGAGGGCGGCAGGGCCTGGGGAATGATAACGCGGAAATAGGTCTTGGTAGTGCTCAGGTTCAGTGCGGTACAAGCCTCCCACTGTCCTTTAGGCACGGAATCGAGGCCGCCGCGATAAACCTCGGACAGGTAAGCCGAATAATGCAGCCCGATCGCGATCATCCCCGCTACCCAGGGACTGAGGCGTATCCCGAATTGCGGGCCGACAAAGAACACAAAGAAAATCTGCAGCACCAAAGGGGTAGAGCGGATGAATTCGACGCACTCCCGCACCACCATTGTGACGATGCGCGACGGTGTGCGTTGCGCCAGAGCAAAAACCAGCCCCAGTACCACCGCGATTCCATAGCCGACCCCCGCGGCAGCCAACGTGTTCAGCGTCGCCTGCAAAAGCCGGGGGAGAATTTCAAAGGTAAAATCCCAACGCCAGTCAAACACGGCCTATGCCCTCCCCAGTTTGCGCGCCATGAAGCGTTCGAGCCATCGCATGAACGGGGTCACGATCAGCCGCGCAAGGAAATAGTAGATGATCAGCGCCGTCCCGAAGGCCTGCGCAGATAGAAAGGTCGACCCGTTTATCTGCTTGGCCTCAAACATCAGGTCGGTGACCGAAATCAATGACACCAGCGCGGTTGCCTTCAGCAACTCGATCATCA
>JBOEHJ010000319.1:0-715 GCA_050633905.1 Geminicoccales bacterium | reverse complement strand
GAGGAATTCGAGATCATGGCCCGTGACACCAAGCTTGGGCCAGAGGCGATTACCCGCGACATTCCCAATGTCGGCGAAGAAAGCCTACGTAATCTCGATGAAGCGGGCATCGTCTATATCGGCGCGGAAGTGCATGCTGGCGATATCCTGGTCGGCAAGGTGACGCCCAAAGGCGAAACCCCGATGACGCCGGAAGAAAAGCTGCTTCGCGCAATCTTCGGTGAAAAGGCTGCTGATGTCCGCGATACCTCCTTGAAGGTGCCGCCTGGCGTCACCGGCACGGTGGTCGAGGTGCGCGTCTTCCAGCGGCGCGGCATCAATAAGGACGAGCGCGCGATGGCGATCGAGCGCTCCGAGATTGAGCGTCTTGCCAAGGACCGCGACGATGAGCGCGAAATCCTGGAGCGCAATATCTACGGCCGTTTGACCGAATTGCTGCAGGGTCGGACGGCGACCAACGGGCCGAGGGAACTTTCCAAGGGCACGATGGTCACCGCTGAGAACCTCGCCACATTGTCCAAGCGGCAATGGTGGGAGATCGGCGTCGATGATGCGCAGTGCATGGTGCAGATCGAGCAGCTGAAGCGTCAGCTTGATGACGGTTTGAAGCTTCTTGAAGAGCGGTTCGACAACAAGGTCGAGAAGCTCCAGCGCGGTGATGAATTGCCGCCTGGTGTGTTGAAGATGGTCAAGGTCTTCGTTGCGGTGAAGCGCA
>JBOEHJ010000318.1:0-721 GCA_050633905.1 Geminicoccales bacterium | reverse complement strand
CCAACATGAGATAATTTCTCCCATAGCGCCCGGAAACACTGGACTTTCCCCACTGGTTCTGCTATCTCCCGCTTAAGTCTGCGTCAGGTTCTGGCGCGGGGCGAGTGCTTAGTCCTCGCTTTCAAGACATCATATATAGATCGAACACACGAAACAGGATCATCTCTGTGCAAGTCATCGTACGCGACAACAACGTAGATCAAGCGCTGAAAGCGCTGAAAAAGAAGATGCAGCGTGAAGGCGTCTTCCGGGAAATGAAGCTCCGTGGCCACTACGAGAAGCCTTCGGAAAAGAAAGCCCGCGAAAAAGCAGAAGCTGTTCGCCGCGCGCGCAAACTGATGCGCAAAAAGCTGCAGCGTGAAGGTCTTCTGCCTTCCAAGCCGCGTCCTGCACGCGCCGGCGGTCGCTAAGACCAGCTGTTTGCTCCGGCTCTGCCGGGCAAAACATTGCCAAAGATTGACGAGCCGACCGCAGTGCGTGTCGGCTTTTCGCATTTTGGGGTGGGGTGCGTGCGCCGTCCCCCAGTCCACATCCCTGCGAAAGCAGGGATCCACGCCTCCCAGTGAGCAGCACACTCAAAGCTATGGGCCCCTGCTTTCGCAGGGGCGCTTGGGGGCAGAGGGTTGCAGGTTCCTCATTTGCATTCCGCACAGACCGTCGTTGCTGCATTTGCCCTTTGTCATCCCTTCTCTCTTCTTTCGTCATCCCTGCGAAGGCAGGG
>JBOEHJ010000317.1:1688-3835 GCA_050633905.1 Geminicoccales bacterium | reverse complement strand
TTGTAGGAGAGTTCAACAAGCTTGTTGTTTTCAATCACGTCGCTCATGGCGCTCACAGATGAAATTGAGGGGTTTAGAAAATGGAGGCCCCGAAGATCATGATCTGATCTTCTTCGTAGCCAAGCACCAGACGCCCCAGCCATTCGCCGTCACGCTTGGTGCTGCGCTGGCGGAAGAGAACGCTCACATGTTCGTTCCGGCGGATGATGCCGAGGGTGTCGTAATCCTCAGACAGGTTTCTGGTCAACTCGCTGGCGGCGAACTGCCGGCCAACCTCAACCTCGTCCAGCGCGAGCAGGAGACCGGGAGAGAAATTCTTGATGAAATCTCCATAGTTCCCCTGGTTTGAGTGCTTGATGAGATCGTCCCACATGGGCTTGGCAACCGCCAGGATCTCCTCATCGCTGTTCTCAATTATGTTCATCGCTCACTCGTGCTCTTTTAGGGTGCCCAAACTGCAATCGACCGCCCCCAAGACCCGCGTCTGAAACGCTGGTCTCAAGGGCGGCCGACAATCTTCGCCTTAGTACGCCTGAACTGCCGCCCTTTTAGCTGGCCGCCGCTCCGGCTTTTTTCGCGCTTGCTTCTTCTTCGTCATCGACCAAGTGGTAGCAAGGTGCTTTTTCCATGGTGTACTCACCGGTTTTCGGATCACGCCGCGAGACGGTCAGAACATGCCAGTTCTCATCGTCCAGCTTCATGGCGTCACCGCGGTAGTAGTACCCCGGCCAACGTGTTTCCTTGCGGAACAACGTGTGCTGGGTAACGCATTCTGCGGTGCGGTGGCGGTGCTTCAGCTCCCAGGCCCGCAGCAGTTCATGCAGGTCGGTTGCTGCCAGACACTCAAGGTCTTCTTCCATCACCTTCAGTTTCTTCAGGCCGATGTTCAGAAGCTTCTCGTTGGTCATATAGCTGACGGTCACGCCGCCGCAATATTCGTCCATCAGCTTCTGCAAGCGGTCCAGACCCTGTTTGGGGTGGATGTAGCTTGGGCTCACGGTGCCGGCCACGATCTCGTTACGGTAGATCTTGTAACGTTCCAGCGGCTTGAAGATCTCTTCCTTGCGGCCAGCGATCTGCTTGTCGGACACCTTGATGCCTTCAGCCTTGCCATCGTCGATGTATTTGCAGGCTGCTTTCGCTGCCAGGCGGCCTTCGGTGAAGGAGCCTGAAGAGAAGGCGTGCGGGGTGCCGCCGACGGCATCGCCGGCGCCGAACAGACCCTCAATGGTCATCATGCGGTTGTAGCCCCAGAAGTATTCCGGCGGAGAAACATCCTCCGGTCCACTTGCCCAGCCACCGGCGCCGGTCGCATGGGATCCCATGACGTAAGGCTCAGAGGTGGTGAGTTCTGGGTTTTCGTTTTTCGGGTCCACATCCGTAGCAGCCCAGAGAACCGCCTGACCGATGGTCATGCCGAGGAAGTTCTCCCAACCAACCTCTTCCAAGTGAGGATCCTGGAAGGCCTTCATGGTGACCATGTGAATGGGGCCGCGGCCGGCATTCACTTCGGAAATCATGGCGTGGTTACGCAGGCAGGTCGGGATTGGCCGGTGCGTTCTGTGCGACAGCTCAGGGTCCAGATATTCCTTGCCCACCAACTTCTGCAGAGACGGGAACCATTTGGATTCATATTCCTCGCCTACACCGTTTTGGGTATATGTCTTCAAGTGCAGGAAGTAGGCGCCAACCGGGCCGTAACCATCCTTGAAGCGGGCCAGAACGATGCGGTTTTCCATTTGCGTCATCTTGGCGCCGGCGTTGATCATCAGACCATACGCAGAACCGGACGACCATGGCGCATACCAGACACGGCCAGCACCTTCACCCACGGAACGCGGCTTGAAGATCATGGACGCGCCGCCGGCAGCGACGATCACCGTTTTGGATTTGTAGACGTGGTAGTTGCCTGTGCGCACGTTGAAGCCGCAGGCGCCGCCGATGCGGTTTTCCTTGGAATCGTCCATCAGCAAGTGGGTTACGCAGATGCGGTTGTCCACTTTGTCGGCTGATTTCTTGGCAGCTTCGGCAACGATCGGCTTGTAGGATTCGCCGTGGATCATGATCTGCCAGCGGCCTTCACGAAGATACTGCCCGTTGTTCGGGTTCTTCATGATGGGCAGGCCCCAGTCTTCAAACTGGTGCAC
>JBOEHJ010000317.1:0-1613 GCA_050633905.1 Geminicoccales bacterium | reverse complement strand
GAGCGGTCGATGTTGGCTTTCTCGGCAATGACGATTTTCTTGTCCTGGCCCCAGAACCTGGCTTCCCAGGCAGCACCTGAGCCGCCAAGACCGGCACCGACGACGAGAACGTCGATATTGTCTTCAATGATCGTTTGGTGAGCCATTAGTAGTACACCCCTTGCTTCATGCTCAGCCCGGCTTTGGCCAGGGTGTGCAGGCCGTCATCATCGTGGCGGATGTATTTCGGCTCACTGTACAAATATTCACTGTCACGCTGGTCCTGGTTCGGCGCCGGAACGTCTTTCAGCTTCGGAATGTGCTTGCCCCAGGGCTTGGTCGTGATCGGCGACAGGAAGTTCTTTTCCGTACCGTTACGGAACTTGATCCTCCAGGCGATGGTGCCCTTTTCCTCTTCGCGGCGCACCCGCACGCTGTGTCCAAGCGGCGCAAAGTCGGCGTAGCCACGCGCATCGATTGCGTTCTGCGGGCAGGCCTTCACGCAGGAGAAGCACTCCCAGCACATGTCGGGTTCAATGTTGTACGCCCGGCGGTAGGTCGGATCGATGTGCATGATGTCGGACGGGCAGATGTCGACACAGTGTCCACAGCCGTCGCAGCGTGTCATGTAAACAAAAGTTGGCATGATAGAAATTCCTTATTCGGTAGATTTGACCGACGGTCGCTCAATAGTGGTGTGGTGCTTCGCGCTTGATGCCAAGCCCCATATCGAGCGGTGCGTCTTTCAACAATTCCATGGAGTGTCTGTCCCGGTCCGCAGGATTGCTCCGGTCGGCTTCGGCCGGCAAATTGTCCATTGAACCATCAGCCTTGGCGACGCGCTTCTGGAAAGCGGCGGCCGGCTTGAAGAACATGTGTGCGAACTTCGACCAGAACACACCGCAGAACAGAACGGCGCTGGAGGCGATAAAGGCCATCAGAAGCAAAACGCCCAACACGCTCGTTCCCTGGAGGAACGACCAGAGCAGACCAAAGACGGCCGTGGCCAAAAGCGAAAGCACGAACAGATCGGCCCGCACGATGCGGTTCCAGGGGTGACCTTCAGAAGCCACATCCACCCGGATGAAGAACCAGAACCAGCCGCATCCAACGACCACCATCAAGGCGCCCAGGTGCCACAGGAACGCCCAGAAGCCGGCCACGTCACCTGGCAGGGAGAACACCATCACGGCAGTGGAAATGATGAAGGCGATGAAGCCGTACATGCCCAGCAAGTGTGCAATTCTGCGTTTCGGATTGCAGAACTCAGCGGAGGTCAACACGTCCTCGGCCACGGTTTTCACGGCAATGGAGACCTTGTCCCCGCCGCTCACCTGGCGAGAGCTTGCCTCTTGCGCCTTCTTGGCATTTTCAAAAAAGTACTTCGCGCTTTTCTTATGAATAACGTCGAAAAGGGTGCCCCCCACCACAGCCAAGAACATGAGAACCACGTAGGTCTGCATAAGCTCAGGGGAAATTGTCGCCGAAAGCTCGACAAACGGATTGCTGAACATCAAAGTGGTCTCTCTCCTCGTCCCAAACCGGCTCACCGGTTCAGGCCACTCTCACTTCTTCTTATTTGCTGCCCGCCGGACGGTATCCGGCCAAGAGCCCCAAAAAGCAATATACGAACG
>JBOEHJ010000316.1:0-993 GCA_050633905.1 Geminicoccales bacterium | reverse complement strand
AGCAATGGTTGATCTGATGAGCTGCATCTGCCGATCGTTAGCTGTTAGGATCGCACGGCCGCGTTTTCGTTTGACCGTTTCTCCTTCCGTCGCATTCAGGAGGTGCATCGCCTGATGATTGCCTAGGGCAGGGGGCTTGCCTTCATTCGCCTCTTCGGTTGGGCATTTGACGCCGTGCACGGGATTGTCGGTAACCGCATTGACCTCACAGAGCTGATCGAACAGCGAGGAGAGGGCAGAGAGTTTTCGTCGGACGGTCGACGCCGCGCGTTCCTTTTGTTCGAGTTGGCTGCGCCAAGTGATGATGTGGGCGTGGGTCACCAAGCGGAGATCTTCCGGCTGAGTGACGCCGACGAAGCGCGCGAAATCGGCGACGTCATGACCATAGGCGTGCTTGGCTTTTTTGTTTCCATTAATGGCGAACCATTCCGCCTCAGGCGGCAGGGCTGCCAGCCCCTGGGAATCTTCTTTTGTTAAACGCCTAGTTTCGATGCCCGTCAGCACGTTTATGCTCAGTCCTAACGTCGCCCATAACGGTGAAAGGTAAGCGCTGTTCCGATCACACGATAAGTTTGTGTTGACGTTGGGGGCTCTGGCCGACAGCGATCAGTGCTATTCACGGCATGACATTTTGCAACGGAGATTGTCATGTCGATTGGGGCCGGGCTTCAGGAGAAGCTTCGCAAGATTGAGGCGCTTTATGCTGGCGCTGGAACGCCAGGTGAGCGGGATGCGGCGGAAGCCGCGCTGGAGCGCCTTCGGGCACGATTGGCGAAGCAACAAGCGAGCGAGCCGCCGGTCGAGATTCAGTTTTCGCTTGGTGACCAATGGTCGAGGCGTTTGTTTTTGGCGCTTTGCCGACGCTACGGCCTTGATCCTTATCGCTATAAGCGGCAACGGCGGACGACGGTGATGGTTCGCCTTCCTCAATCGTTCTGCAACGAAGTGCTCTGGCCCGAGTTCGAAGCCCTGGACAAGGAACTCCGTCGGTAT
>JBOEHJ010000315.1:0-475 GCA_050633905.1 Geminicoccales bacterium | reverse complement strand
TTCATTCGGAGCCCGATCATGGTCTACAGCAAGGGTTGTCACACGCTTTACAGCCACCGTTATCACGTCGTCTGGGCGACCAAATATCGCCACGGCGTCCTTCGGGGCGACCTGCAGCGTCGCGTTCGGGAGATCATTCGCCAGATCTGCTCGGAACTCGGCATCGAGATCATCAAGGGCGTGCTATCCAGGGATCACGTCCATATGTTCATCAGCGTGCCACCGCAGCATGCGCTCAGCGATGTCATGCGCCGGATCAAGGGACGTTCGTCGAGACGCATCCAGCAGGAGTTTCCCGCAATCAAGAAACGCTACTGGGGCTGCCATTTCTGGGCCAGAGGCTATTTCTCGGCTACCAGCGGCGCCATCACCGACGACGTGATACTTCAGTATCTCGACAATCACATCACCGAACCTACCGACGTCAGTCGGTAGTCGTTTAGTTTCTTCTTACTGAAATCAAATATCTATCAAC
>JBOEHJ010000314.1:0-406 GCA_050633905.1 Geminicoccales bacterium | reverse complement strand
ATGGCCAACCAGAAGATCAAGCCGCTGCGCGACAGCCTGAAGAACGCCTATGGCAAGGATCCGGTGATCGAATCCATGACGGACGATCAGATCGTCACCATGTCGGGCAACCTGCGCGGCGGTGTTCCAATCGCCACACCGGTGTTCGATGGTGCCAAGGAAGAAGACATTGTCGAGATGCTCAATGCATCGGGCCATGACGCTTCCGGCCAGGTGACGCTCTATGATGGCCGTACTGGTGAAGCCTTCGACCGGGAAGTGACCGTTGGTTACATCTACATCCTGAAGCTGCACCACTTGGTGGACGACAAGATCCACGCCCGGTCCATCGGCCCATACTCGCTGGTCACCCAGCAGCCATTGGGCGGTAAAGCCCAGTTCGGCGGCCAGCGCTTCGGTGAGATGG
>JBOEHJ010000313.1:0-2600 GCA_050633905.1 Geminicoccales bacterium | reverse complement strand
GCGTCCAACAAATCTGTCCAAAAGCGGTCCTGCCGAAGAATTATTGTCCGATATCGAACCAAACCACCTTCATAAATTCTGATTGACAGCCGACCCATTGAACACATGATCTATAGGAGAACATAAGAGGAACATTTCGCGTTGGATCATCATGAGCTATTACGAAAAGTGGGACGCTAAGACTGGCAAGATGGTGCGCGGCTATGTGATCGAGACCATTGCAGATCACGCAAGAGATCAAACCTTCCACGCTTACTGCAACGAGTGTGAGCACTCCAAGGCGTTCAACATGGAGTTCTGGATCAAAAAGCTTGGGCCTGATTATCCGATGGCTCGGTTAAGGAAGAGGCTGACGTGCATCAGCTGCGGGTCAAAGAATGTCCGGCTGCTCGGGTCGCATTCTGGAAGGACTAAGAGATAGCGCGGCCCGGGGTCACGGGGAACGAGTTTTGGGACGGGGTTGAAGGGCCGCTGCGGGACGATCGGGTGAAGTGACAGGTGTGGCGTGCTAAGCCGTCATTCGATTGTCGCGGCGCCAGATGGCGCTATTGACCTATATTCGACTCAACCCAGTAACGTCATCTGTGAGGAATTTATGATATCTATAGTTGAATTTCAGTTGCCTATTTTCTAGAAGAATGCACGACCTTGGTAGGAGATGTCAGTGAAGCTTTATCCGATTGAAAGATTTGGCTTCCGGCTTTGGATTGCGGTCAGTGTAATCTGGGCTTCAGTGTTTGTGCTTTTGGGCCTTTTGGATGCTAGTAGCAGTAGCAAAAGCATTGCTCGGCTTGAGACGGAGATCGCGGAGACCCTACACTTACTCAAAAAGTCCCCCAATGAGCTTAGCCGCAGTCAACTCTCAACTGAGAGTGCAAGTAAGCTTATCGCTTCAAAAAATATGATAAACAAGAATTTGGTTGAAAAGCGGACGTATCTCAATAACAGAAAGAAAGGTCGATACAGCGGTCTCAAGGGATTTATTGGACTAGCACTTGCAGTGCCAATGCTCCTCCTAGCACTGGGTGCCATGCTTGCCTGGCCTTTTAGAGCCCTTAGAGCATCGCCACCGATGTAGCGGCAAGTCCTGGCACAAAGGGTGAGCGAGACCAAGCCAGAGACTACGGCCGTTATGGGTTAGGATTGCCGACGCTAGTCCACTTCTAAAGCACCAACCAAGCAGAAGCTGCGGGACGATCGGGTGAAGTGATAGAAAAAATAAGTGACCCATTTTTTTCAGGTCAGGCAAGCCATGGGAGTAGGCTAGTGATAATTCCGGGGTGGTTTAAGGCGGGCCCTGGATCTTTTCGGCGATCCAAATCGCTGCGGAGATAGCGACGACGGTCGCGGCGATAATGATGAGCGAGTCGGCAAATAAGCTACAGGTTGTCATCACCGACCTCCCTATGTTCTTGAAAGATCGCTTGACGGCCTTCGCCAATAATGATCGTGGTGCTGCTGTTGTCCTGCCTTAGATGACAGTGGTCCGGCACTCTTCTGACCGCCTCGATCATGCCGTCGACGAAGCGTTGGCGGTCTTCCGGATTCAAATCGGGCCAATTGACGACAACCTTGCCGTCGCGTTTCCAAGCATTGTAAAATTCTTCGGCCATGGTCTCGATGATGGAGGGCGGGGATTTAGCCATCCTGCATTTCCGATGCACTTGCCGAATCGGCGTCGGTACGATCGCCAAGTACTTCGTCGTAACGATCGATGATGGCGCTGCAGAACAGACAGATGCCCTCTATTTCCCCGTCCGCAATGAGCGTGTTGTAGCTCTCAGCAACTGAGGCGAGCGCTAACTCATCGTCGCCAATAAGTGCCTCATTGCCATCGCGGCACTCATCGGTGAGGGCCTGGTAATCGTCTTCTCCAAGCTCGTATTTAGCTCGGTCACGCATGCGCCTGATGGAGGCTAGTTCGTCATGCTGCGTGTTGGTATCGGATGGCTCATCCATATCGAAACCCATCCCAAATGTGCTTGAGACCCAAGCACGCGAGGACAATGACGATCCCGAAGAAGATCCAAGGGATAGCCCACCAGATCAGGAAACCGGGCCAGAGGATCACCACTAGGAAGACGGTCAGGGAAAAACCTGCCGGCTCGCCATAGGCGGCTGCGTAAACCACCAACCCGATCACCAGATAGACAATGATCAAGAGGGAAAAGCAGCCACTGGCGGTGCAGGCGTTTTGCGTGACCCGGGCGCTCAATGGATGGCTCCGGGTTGCCTATCGACGAGCGTTGACGCGCCAATGGCCGGCAAGCCGGCTTGGTTCTTAATTTTCATGAGAAATCTCTTTGGATGTCCGAAATTCGGACGTGCGAATGCAGCTCCGCAGCGATAGGAAGCCGGCATATACGCAGGGGATGAGGCGTGAGAGCCTAAATGGCGTCGATTTTGGGCAAGCGGAGGCGATTTCGCGTCCGCAAATTTGCTTCCGGAGGCGAAGCCTGATGGCTCACTGAGAACGGGTATGGAACGTAAAGTGTAAAACCTAGGTTTTAAAAGTGTAAAACCTTTGTTTCTCTTGGCTCTAGATTGTCTGGTAAGTTTTTGAAATCGTTTTAGAAAGTATGGTGCCGGCGAGAGGACTT
>JBOEHJ010000312.1:0-776 GCA_050633905.1 Geminicoccales bacterium | reverse complement strand
TGCATTCTCATGACATGTCCATAGGTTTGGTTTTGACACGTCTCACCCGGAAGCGTTCTGGCAGTTTTCATACGGACACGACGTTCGATGAGGTAGGAGGTGCCTTAACTACTCCTTCGGTTTGCGGAAATCGTCGTGGCAGGTGCCGCAGGTTTTGCTGACCTTGACGAACTGTGCTCGGGTCTCGTCGAGATCAGCGCCGTTTTTGGCGATGGCCACGAGCTTTGCGCCTTCCTCGCCCAGCAATGTTGCATCTGCGACATAGCGATCCCAGTCCTGCCAGATGGCGGGCAGGGCTTCACTTGGATGCTCGTTGCTGCCTTCCGGCGTGAGATGCGGGATCTTGTCGGCGTGCTCGGCGAGATAGGCGGCCTTCTCGGCGACGATCTCGGGCTGAAACGGGGCTTCGCCTTTAAACATCGGACCCATGACCTTCATCGCATCGGCCATGCCTTTCATCAGGTCCATGCGCTCCTTAACGACGCCTTTGGCGCCGCCATGGGCGTTGACCAACGACGCGCCGCCGACCACGACAACGGTCAGGGCAAGGCTCGCCATCGCCGTCGTTTTGCTAAATCTCTTCATGGTTCTATCCTCTCGTCATTGTGACGCGCTTCGCTGCGCTTGGATTTCACGTTGGCGCTCGGGCCAGCTGGATTTGATGAAGGCGAGCACCGCCCAAATTTGATCGTCGGAAAGCGTTTCGCCGAAGCCGGGCATGGCGCTTTTGAAGGGGGGCGGAACCACTGCTGCTCCGCCAAGTTTGGTGTAGTCGA
>JBOEHJ010000311.1:0-3649 GCA_050633905.1 Geminicoccales bacterium | reverse complement strand
CCATTCAGTTCATGCAGCTCCTTTCGAGAGCAAGAGAAGCTAGCGCGGCTGTACAAGAAACTGTTGTACGACAGATCGTCATCACCGCAGCCTGCGTTGCGAGGGTCAAGGAACGATCAGATTGAGTTGCCATAGGCGAAATCAATTTGGTTCTCTTGGCTTGTGGACGCCTGTCGACGGCTGACGTTGTGTGTCCACCGGCCCAAGAAAATGAGCGATAGCTGTCACGAGCTGCATGTCTGGGTGCCCCCCTTTGATGCAAGGTGTTCTTGAACAGTCAAGACATGCGATCGGGTCCGGTCATGTGTCAGGCCGCTGATTGGCGGCCTTGCTGCCGTCGATCAACCGCTTCGCATTCACCATCTTCCAGGCGCATCCGGCCGAAGGGTTGAGAGCAGATGCTTTCGCAGCCAGCGGATGGCCATACCGTTTTGATCGCAAGCCCAACGTCGGTCATTGATCTCATGACGTGTAAAGCAGCAATAATTAATTCGAGGAATGTTGAGATCCTGGGGTTTGTTTCCGCGTTTGACGCCATTTTAGCAGGGTATCCGAACAAACCTTGGTCGACATGGTCTGGCCTGGTCGCGACGACGCTGGGGACTCATCCGGGCGCTTGATCGGCGAAATACTCTTATTAAATGGTCATGACGTGACCGACCTTTCGATCGACGTAGATCGAGCATTAGCCAGTTAGCATATCGATGTCTTCGGCTTTCCTCTTGCAGCTAAGCCGTACCGCTCGACGTGTAGAGTAAGATGAAGAAGAGCTGCCCGAGCACAGCAGACAAACCACAAAGAGAGAATCCACGAAACGTTAAAAATCAACGTTAATGAACGGCCCAGCGCATTGGTCTCCACACCGCTGAGAATAAGGAGGAAGGCTGTGACGCCGATCAGAAAGCACGGCATCCCGATGGCCGCCGCGATCACCATCTTGAGTGTTTTGCCAGCAACAAAGGCCTCGGCTTGGTCGGCAGGAAATGCCCTCCTGCGTATAGGCCTGAAAACCCAGCGAAGATACCAATCACAGGACAGCATCATCTTAGCTCCTTAGAGAAGAGACCTAGGTCAGCAAGACGAGTTTGCGGGCGCTTAAGTCGTCGGCAAGGCATGTTAGACAGCGTCTTCAATGCGCAGCTGCTCCATTCCTCAGACGTCTAGAGTTAAGTGAGTGCATCGTTGAGAAATCCATCAGGGAGCTCATCGCTAGGGTCTTGCCGAGGTTTCGGCTTCGGTGCGGTTTCGATAGGTGTCGTTTGTTCGGCTTTCCCAAGACTGTAGGCGTACCAAGATGTGGCGTAAGCAAGCAGCAGCTTCGCACCTTGACGCTCGGCGTCCTTGAGGACCTCGAAGAGCGGATGATCCTGATGAACATAGGCCGTTAGCCGGAGACTTCGTTTCTCCATGTCAATCGCTCCCAGCTCGCTTCTGCAAAAGGCGCTCGCCAAGCTGGAGATAACCTTCAACATTTGCAGTGGCTGGGTTGTGCGGCATGGCAACCGGCACCTCACCGGCGAGCTTCGTTAGAGGTTTTTGAAGAAGATGAGCCCCACCTCCTGTCAATAACCATTGATCAATCAGGCTATGGCTAAGTCGAAGCGTTGTTTGGATTGACGACCAAATGGTCGTCGCCAGGTCCGGCGAAACTTTTTCAAGATGCGGTTCCAGGTCGTGGGCGACCAATCGCCGTTCAATGGTCATGAGCCCGGCCCTAAACTGCTGATCAACCATATCGGCGCTTATTTCAATCTTGGTCTCTTCGTAGAAGCTACGGGCAACGGCCTCGCAGATGTCGCGGGCTGCCGTCGGGCAAGTCGAATGGCCGCTTGGATCCACCCGGCCATCAACAAGGACTGTCGTATCCGTGGTGCGGTAGCCAATATCAATGACACCGATCCGTCCGCGCCGTCTTGCGACAGACGTAGCTGACCCCAGTGGCTGATTGCAAACAACGACGTCATCGATCGTGATGGTTCGTCCATGGACAACATGGACACCTTTGAACGCCTTTAGATGTTGGATCTGGCCTTGGTCTTTTAGATAGAGTTCGGTCGGCAGACCCAGGACCAAGAGCGATATCTTGGATAGATCGATCCGGTGAAGGGCCTCCATCAGCAAGGCACGATAGTGATCCGTGGTCGCATAACGCTGATGGATCGGGCGGTCATAAGCAGGCACGCTCGCCGTCTCAAACCCAGCGCGCCAAGGTTTGCCGTTGATCAACAATGGGGATGTTGCCGTCTCGGGAGCTAGATCGCCGAGAGCTTGGTCGGCGGGTGCTGCGCCTGATGGAAAGACGGTGATGTCTTTGCTCAGACTAGATGTGGCTTTAACCGAGCCGTAGCCACAATCGACGACGGCCACCGCTTTCATCACTGCTTTGGCGGTGTCATTGATCGTCGGAAGGTGGCATTTCGGTTCGTTTTCGCTAGCAGTAAGTCTCATGGTCCAGATGTCCTCGTCGGGTCATGCTTGTCTGATCAACAGGGGCAGCAACGCAGAAGAGGGGGCCGAAGCCCCCTCTTCCAGCTGCATCAAGCAGCTTCGTCTTGGTCATCACTTGAGTCGTGCCGCCGTTTGGAAGCGCAAAGAATGATCGTTTGCGCAACCAGATCTACGGTGTGCACATCTTTCCCTTCTTTCTGATAAGAGGATTCTCGCAGGCGCCCATCAATGTTGACGAGATCGCCGGGATTTAGCCCCTTTTCTATCCACTCGATGGTTTTTTCTGAGAACACCGAGACGGTGTTCCAATACGTATTCTCTCTCCACTCACCACGCTCATCTTTCGACGAATAGTCGGACGCAATGCTGACTTTGGTCACCCCCTTAAAGACGGTGATCTTGCCAACTCGTCCAAGCAAACTGAATTCTGCTTTTCCACGCATAGTCTTCTTCCTTTCTTCGGAGCTGGCTGTTTAGGCCAGACATCCTGGTTCTATCGATCTGTGGCAGGGCTCTCTCGAGCCCCCCGGCATCCCTTAGCCACCTGCGCCGGACGCAGCCGATTGATCAGCTGCTAGCAACAGGCGAAGGGTAGGAAGGGAAGGGGAGGTTGTCTGAATAAAGCGGAACAGCTGTGTGTTGCGCTTTCAGAGAAATCTCGACAGGAGCCGGTCGAGCGTGAGCCTCACCGGGTGCTTGGAGCGCATCCAGTGAGGCGAAAATTGGCCGGGGCCAATTTTACGTATCTCCCCGTTGACCTTAGATCGCTCCTGCAACCATACGTGCATCGCGCCATTTGGCGTTTCGTTCCAAAAGGCGTTGGAAAAAATTGGCCAGGGCCAATTCCACGTTTCTTGAGTCAGCAGTTTCCATGTCTCGTCGACGGATCAATGATGATCCGGAACCTAGATGACGAGCCTGCAGCTCTGCGCTGGTTCATCAGCTCACCATCACACATGTCACCCTATCGGAAGATCCAGAGATCGTCTCAAAAAAGCGGCACAACTGAATGTACCGCTTTTTCAAGGCAGCTAACTGCACCTATTGACGTCAATACGTGTCATGGGATGTTGAGGGCACGCCGAACTGCACCTAATAGCACGATTAGGTGCAGTATCAGCGTGATCATGTCGCCAGCCTGCACCTATTGACGTCAATAGGTGCAGTTACGTGCGTATCTACAGGCTGCTGGTCTGTTCGA
>JBOEHJ010000310.1:0-410 GCA_050633905.1 Geminicoccales bacterium | reverse complement strand
ACGAAGAAGCCGTTTCAGATGATGCTCATGAAGGACAACGCCGTGGTAAAAACAGCCCCGGCGGATGCTGCCAATGACGCGCTCCACATAGCCATTCTGCCAGGGACAACGGGGAGCGATCGGAAGGTCCTTTAGACCAAGACCCAGCAAACGTCTCCGAAAATGACGTCCGTAAACAGAATCACGATCCCTGATGAGGTAGGTCGGCGGCTGATCCCAGGGGAAGGCTTCAACAAGCTGCTGCGCCGTCCAAACCGCACTTGGATGCTCCGTCACGTTGACGTGAACCACACGCCGACGATCGTGGACAAGGACAACAAACACGAACAACACCCTTAGACCCACGGTAGGTACCGTAAAGAAGTCGATCGACACCGTTTCCTTGAGATGCTGCTTCAAGAACGTCGACC
>JBOEHJ010000309.1:0-405 GCA_050633905.1 Geminicoccales bacterium | reverse complement strand
AAGGACCAGGACAGAATTTTCTCCGGCGATGCGATGGAAATTCTGATCTGGTCAAACGTTTGCGGCTGACCAACGGGGTTGAAGATATTCATGACCTCTTGGTTCATGAGCTCTGATCTCCTTTCGCGGATGGGCGGTCCGCTTTTTGGATGTTTACCCTCTGGTGGAACCCGCTCACGGGCCCCGAATTACTCAAACGAAACGAACCGCCGGGCGCGAGGCGCCCGGCGCCGGTAATTTAGTTCTGCTGCAGGTCCTGCAACTCGACGTTCAGGCCGAGGGAGCGCATTTCCTTCACAAGCACGTTGAAGCTTTCCGGAATGCCGGCTTCGAAGGTGTCGTCGCCGCGCACAATGGCCTCATAGACCTTGGTACGGCCGGCCACGTCATCCGATTTCACCGTCA
>JBOEHJ010000308.1:0-962 GCA_050633905.1 Geminicoccales bacterium | reverse complement strand
TTGGGCGCCTTGGTCTTGTCCTTGAACTCGTCGGCTGCCTTGATCACGACGAAGGCCGGGCTGGTGATCAGGTCATGAGCTTTCAGCAGCCGATAGACCGAGGCTTCCGAGACGAAGTAGCCAGCCTGGTCGGTGAAGCGCACCGCCAGCTCGCGGGGTGAAAGCTCGGGCTCGTCCAAAGCCAACTGCAGGATCCGCTGCCGAACCTCGTCCGGGATCCGGTTCCACACCCGGCCAGGGCTCGGGCGCCGATCCTCCAGCGCGTCCGGGCCGCCTGTCTGGTGGCGATCGTACCACCGGTAAAAGGTGGTGCTCGGAATGCCGAGCTTGGCCAGCGTGCGCTTGACCGGCAGATGCGATTGCTCGACCAGCTGGATGATCTCCAGCTTCTCGGAGGCGGGGTATCTCATTCGTGGCCTCCCCCATCCCCGGTCATGCTTTTTTTCAGAAGTCGGTTCTCGAGCATCAGCTCGGCAACCACCTCCTTCAGCGCCCCGGACTCCCGGCGCAGAGACGTCACCTCACCAGAGCTCGCTTCACGCGCCGTGTCGCCTGCCAGCCGCTTCTTGCCGGCTTCGAGGAACTCCTTGGACCAGCGATAATACAGGTTCTGCGAGATACCTTCCCGTCGGCACAACTCGGCAATGCTGTCCTCGCCGCGTAGGCCTTCCAGCACGATCCTGATCTTCTCTTCAGCAGAGTACCGCTTGCGCGTGGCTCGGCGGATGTTCTGAACTACCTTCTCGGCCGGTTCTTTCACCGACCCGGATTTCTGGCTCATCTTCGCTCCTTGAATGGCTACGATGATCCAGAAATCCTCTCTTATTCAACAACCAAATTCTGTCCCATAGGCGCTGATGCCGGACAAGCTCCGTTCGCTGATCAGCTTTTTCGGCGGGACCATGGCAAGAATCAGCAGTCGTTCCCGGATGGAAGTTTTCCGCCAACCTGACAATCCCTAG
>JBOEHJ010000307.1:0-1452 GCA_050633905.1 Geminicoccales bacterium | reverse complement strand
AAATGATCGGAAAATGCACTAGTACTACAGTTTCGTTTTGTTGATTTATGTGATTCCTTGATGCCTTTATTTTCCAGGGGATCATGTGATGTCGGTTGCAGCTTGGTCGGGGACGTTGATCGGCTGGAAGTCAGCGCTCGTTGAATTGAAGGATCACATCGCTCCCGCACTGGGGCGTTCGGAGACACGGTTTTCTGCGGGCGCCTTCATCGACGGGCTCTTGTCCGCGACCGAACGTAAGACGGGTTGGATGCTGGCGGAAGAGGCGGGTTTGGATGGTCCTTATCGTATCCAGTCGCTTCTGGGGCGTAGTTCCTGGTCAGCCGATGGTTTGCGTGATCTTGTCCGCGACTATGTGGCCGAAGCGCTTGGCTGCTCTGACGGTGTGCTCGTGATCGATGAAACGGGATTTTTGAAGAAGGGCCGCCACTCGGTCGGCGTCGGCCGCCAGTATTCGGGGACAGCCGGGCGGATCGAGAATAGCCAGATCGGGGTCTTCGCCTGCTATGCCAGCCGTTTTGGCCATGCTCTTATCGACCGGCAGCTTTACCTGCCCAAAGACTGGGCTACGGACGAGGCGCGCCGCAACAAGGCGCATGTTCCAGGCGATATCACCTTCGCCACCAAGCCGGCGATGGCTCGCGATATGATTACGCGAACGCTGGATGCCGGCCTGCCCTGCGCCTGGGTGCTGGCCGATGCGCTCTACGGCGCGGATTCCAAGGTAAGACGCATGCTCGAAGACCGCCGTCAGGCTTATGTTCTGGCCGTGCGCTCGAACCATACGCTACGATTTCTGGAAGAGGACGGCCTTATTCAAACCGATCCCGCGACCTTGGCGGAAGAGATCGACGTCGAGGACTGGTCATGCTTGTCCGCTGGAGAAGGCGCTAAAGGCCCACGGCTCTATGAATGGGCGAGGCTGCCGATGGGTTTTTCCAAGAACGATGACTTCGAACGCTGGGTGCTCATTCGCAAAAGCCTGCGCGATCCGAAAGCGCTCGCTTACTATTTCGTCCATGCGCCCAAAGGCACGTCGCTTGCCGAAATCGCTGGCGCAGCCGGCCTTAGATGGACCATCGAGGAATGCTTCTTGCGCGCCAAAGACGATCTCGGTCTCGATCACTGCGAAGCCCGATCCTGGCATGGATGGCATCGCCACATGACCCTCGTCATGGCCGCTGCAGCCTTCCTCGCCAAGCTTGCAGCCGACCAACGCCGCCAGGCTTTCGGCAAACGGATCGACGCGATTCTGGAGGCAAGAGCCGCGTGACATTGGTGCTCGCAGGGCTGTTCACAACGCCGGAAATACAGCGTCTCTTCGCCAAACTCATCCTCAATCCCAAAACCAGTACGGCCTTCGTCTGGCTCTGGTCCCGATGGCGACGTCGTCATCAGGCTGTAACTGCCGTCAGCCATCGAAAACGATACAAAACGCAACTGTAGTACTAG
>JBOEHJ010000306.1:0-1665 GCA_050633905.1 Geminicoccales bacterium | reverse complement strand
GCATTGCTCATGGGTTGGAGCGTAAGCGTGGCGTTTCTGGCACGTGCCGATTTGGTCGTCTAATGGAGGCAACACTTTTTAAATTTCTTGCCGCTACCGCAAGGGCAAGGATCGTTACGTCCGACGTTTCTGAAGGGATTGGTTGTTGGTGCTGACGGTTCGATCATGTCGAAGATATTCGGCTCGTCGATATGGTCAAAGGATTCCTCAGGCCAGTGCCAAGTCGAGAGTTCCTCAACCGTGTCGCCAAAGAGGCTGTACTCATCGCCGGCGCAGGCCTGCTCCCTATCCACATGGCGTTTTAGATCGGCGTCGAATTCATCGGGCAGGGTCCAGCCTGGGTCAATCAAGCCGCGCTGGTAGGCTTTGCGCACCAAGCTCGAGAGTTCGTAAAGGCCCAGAAGTACGATCGCGTTTTGCCACCCTTGCCAGACAAAGCATCGAGCGTGGGGACGCAGGTTTATGAAGGCATCACGTAAGAATTGAGCGGCTGCTTCCCGCTCGAGACTGCCATGATGGACGAGCATAGCGAGCGTTTCGCACATGCGCGAACGGATATATTCGTCGGCTTCAGGATCGAGGATGATGTCGTAGAGCGGCTTTGGATCGCCATCGAAGACCGCCGCCATCACACGATGCGACGTGATGGTGACGGCGTCGCCCAGGACCGTGTCGACGTCTACCGTTGGGCATCGAAGCAGGCGCGCCAAGGGTCGGTAGGCCGAGGTTTCGCGCCATTCACCGAGCAAGTGAAAGATGAAGAACAAGGGGTTCGGCTCAGCGCGTTCGTCACCTTCGAGGTCGAGATAGGCCTCGATCTCGTCGATGAAGGTCGACGTCAACCTGGCCTTCTGTTTCGTCGCAGCCCTAAGCGCCTCCTCAGGCAGCCTATCGGCATAAGTGAATTCCAGCAGGATCTCGTCGACGCCCATCGTTGCTGTAAACGGCGCGCCCATCCGTGCTGCATCAACCATGACCAACAGCCTCCCAATTCCAAGGCATCAACTGGTCGATCTGATTGGCCTTGGTCCGGCCGGAGACCATGCGTTCGAGGACATCCTTGAGATAGGCGAAGGGCTCGACGTGATTGAGGCGGCAGGTCTCGATGATCGATGATGCCATTGCCCAATGGACAGCACCGCGATCGGACCCCGCGAAGAGCGCGTTCTTGCGCGTCAGAACAATCGGTCTGATCGCGCGCTCGAGCACGTTGGTGTCTAGCTCGATCCGGCCATCGTCGAGAAACAAAGTGAAGCCGTCCCAGCGCGTGAGCGCATACGCGATCGCTTCAGCAAGCTTGCTCTTGGTTGAGAGGCGTCCGTGCTGTTTCTCAAGCCATGGCTTGAGGTCGTCAATGATCGATCGGCTTTCGCGATCACGAATGATCTGCCGGTGCTTGGCCGGGAAGCCGCGGATCTTTTTCTCGATCGCATAAAGCTTACCGATCCGATCCATGGCCTCGCTCGCGATCGGTGAGCCGGTCGATTTGTGGAATTCGTAGAAGCGGCGGCGCAGATGTGTCCAGCAAAACGCCAGCTTGATCGGCCCGGCGGGCCGGTTCCCTTTCTCCAGAATGTTGTAGCCGGGATAAGCATCCACCTGAACCACACCGCTAAAGCGTTCCAAGTGCTTGGCGACATGCTTGCCGCCGCGGCCGTCGGCATA
>JBOEHJ010000305.1:0-797 GCA_050633905.1 Geminicoccales bacterium | reverse complement strand
GGCGGTTTGATGGTTCGTGTTATACCAATCCGCCTGGCGAATGACTCGATTGTGAACTGCCGTTTTTGATAATTATCCTATGATCCCGCTCAAGATTAGGGGGAATTATGGTTCGAGTACGTGATGACTATTCAGCAGCTGAGCTTCGTCGGTTGGCGAAGTCAGCGAGGACGGCTGCAGCTTCTCGTCGAATGTTGGCTTTGGCGCTGGTTCTCGAAGGTGCCAAGCGCGCCGAGGCAGCAGAGGCATGCGGGATGGATCGACAAACGCTGCGAGATTGGGTTCATCGCTTTAATGCCGAGGGGCCGGAGGGGCTCTATAGTAAGCAAGGCGCAGGCCCACCCTGTCGCCTTAGCGAGGCGCAACAACAGGAGCTCGCCGCTGTTATTGAGGCTGGTCCCGACCTTGCCAAGCACGGCGTGGTTCGCTTTCGGCTTTGTGATCTCTGTTCCTTGGTGGAGGAGCGCTTTGGCGTCACCTATGAGGAGCGTGGCATGTCCAAGCTGATCAGGCGACTGGGGTTCCGCAAGATCAGCGCCCGGCCGCAGCATCCCAAAAGTGATCCCGAGGTCCAGGCCGAGTACAAAAAAAATTCCAAGATCTGGTCGGGGATGCCGTCGGCGACAGAGCCGCTGAGCGCCCGATAGAAGTCTGGTTTGCGGACGAAGCTCGGGTCGGTCAGAAAGGCCTGCTGACCCGCCAATGGGCGCGTCGCGGCAGCCGGCCAAGGCAGCTCAAGGATCAGCGTTACAAAGCTGCCTACCTGTTCGCTGCGGCCTGTCCGGAAACCAACAAAT
>JBOEHJ010000304.1:0-3622 GCA_050633905.1 Geminicoccales bacterium | reverse complement strand
GGAGGAGCTGTCCACAGCATCAGGAGCCGACATTCGGCCCGGAGCCTATTCGTAAAAATCTGATATCGTCCAGGCTTCAATCCGAGATCATCATTGAGGGCTGAATGAAGGACAAGACGCATCAGCTCTGGACGAAGCAGGACGTGCACCAAGGGGATCGATGGCGACTATTCCGCGCCGTCGGCAAGGCCGTCAATGCCGAGAATGTGCTGTACCCCGGCTGCTACGTCGACATCGCACCTTCATTTGTCTTCCCTGCGGTCACCTATGTCGACGTTGACGGCAGAGGACCAGGCTTCTTCGGTGATCAGGAGGGCGTCCTGGAGATCGTCTCTTCACATGATGATGCACCTTCCGGGCCTGATATTCGGTTCATCCACAGCGACTACACCCACGACCTCGATCTGCCCGACCAAGCCTTCGATCTGCTGGTGTCGCTCTATGCGGGGTTCGTCTCTGAGCACTGCACCAACCATCTGCGAATAGGGGGCACGTTGCTGGTCAACCCCAGCCATGGCGACGCCGCCATGGCCTCCATCGATTCCCGCTATAAGCTCACGGGCGTTGTGATCTCTTCCTCAGGGCACTATCGCGTCAATAGTACCGACCTCGACACCTATCTCGTGCCGAAGAAGCCGGTCGACGTGACGTCAGAGATGCTCCACCGGCTTGGCCGGGGCATCGGCTATACCAAGTCACCTTTCGCCTATCTTTATCGGCGAGTTCGCTAACCCAGGCCATCTCGGCGTTAAGATCATAGGGCGTGCGGATGTCGAACCGGTTGTGGCAGCTGTGGGGCATACCTGCGCATAAGCTGCCTCTCCGGCCTGATCAGGCCCAGCGCGGCCGCTATCGTGCGCATTTCTGCCGGAAGGTTGAGGGCAACCTGGTGCCACGTTTGGACTCAAGCGGCACTTTCCGAACCGGCAAGAAAGCGGGCAAAGCTGCCTCGAGAGCCTCGCCCTAATAGAAGCATGTGACGCCTAAGCAAGTGCAGGAAATGCTACGTGAGAGGTGTCTTCGCATGAAGGCGAACCCGTATCTGATCATCGCGGCATTGGTGATACGCCGAAGAGATAGGGATGCGCGAACAGGAAGACGGCGAAAATCGCAAGTCCGATCAGAACCGGGCGTATTTCGGAGGAAATCGGCATGGGTTCCGGCTTTTGCCAGGCGCCTTCGCGGCGGTTGATGAGTGGGATCTCGATCAAGGCCCAAAGGCCCAGGCCGCCGAACAATAGAAGTGAGAGATTGTCGCCATTGGCAAGCAGATGCCCGACCGCCCAGATAATCAGCCCGGTTAGTTGGGGATGGTGGACGTAGCGTTTTAGATTGGTTTTCTCGTGAGCGAGCCCAAAGAACAGAAACGCGATCAGGATGAGAGCGCTGCCAACGGGGTGCCCCCAGACCGGAGGCGCGTAGACGCTCCATTGGTCGGCAGCGCGCCACCCCAGCACCATGAGCACGACGGATAGAACGATGCCGACGGAGAAGACGATTCGATAGGGCTTGTCACCCCACTTGGCGATCAGGCTGGCACGAAATCCCTGTGCCAGGCTCGGGATGAAGTGCAACACACTCCAAAGGATGATCCCGATCAACAACCAGATCATGGGTTTGTCCTCGCTTTGTCAGGCCCCCTAGGAGAGGCTTCGTTGGTGAGTGGCGGATCGGGCGTTTTCCTGCCGTTCCTTGAAGAGCTTCGGTCTGAATGATCCCAGCAGGATTTCCAAAAGCAGGGGAATGACATTGCTCATTCCCACCAACTGCTCGGTGTGGGCCTTGTCGAGAAAAACCTGGCTGACCTCGCCGGTTGGGAGCGAGTCCTGCGCGAGCTTCACGAGCTCCGGCATCATGGGAACGAGGAAGACAAAAGCGTTCACCGAGAGGAACGCCATCATCAGCAGCTTCAGTTTCAGCCAGTTGGGCTTGACCTCGGCCCCCGCATACAAAATCAGATCGGCAATGACCTTCAAAGCAAGGCCGGGCAGAATCAGGATATAAGCGCTCGCTTCCTTGTATAGCGAGACGTGGTAGGCCGTCTCGGCATCGGGATGCCCCAGTACTGCGCCGATAACGATGTGGGAGAGAATGCCTCCGACATACATGATCGAGCCGATATCCTGAATGAAAACGAGGATTTTTTCTTTGGTCATGGACGATGCCAGCATCACTCTCGGCCACCAAGCCACATGCGAGAGAACAACTCGTCCTTGCGGATGAACTGGTGATAGAGAAAAGCCAGGACGTGACCTGCGATCAGCAGGATCAGCACGAACGCGAGGATGCCGTGGGCAGTGCGGGGTGGGAACGCGTCGAAACTTGCGGGCAGTTGCGATCCTGATCCGCCAAACACGATACCGAACAATCCCGCCATGTTCGCAGTGGCCAAGCCGCTCGCCGCCAGGGCGGCGACGACGAGGTAAAAGACATAGTGTGTCGCGCGCCCGACGATGTTGAGCCCATGGCTTCCAATGTCGGCATGGGGTGGTTTCGCGGAGAAGACACGTATGACCAGACGGATGATCATCAGGACGAGGATGATGATCCCCATCGACATGTGCATCCTCAGATAAAACAGCTTCTGGGGGGCACTATTGGGCGTCTCACTGAGGACGTTGCCTCCCATGATCAGCCCAAGAATGATCATGACGGCCAACAACCAATGCAGGATCACGAGAGCTGGGTGGTAGCGATTCATGCAGCTTTTCCTGAAGAGAGGCTCACCTTGCCAGGTTAGCTGCACATGCAATGATTGCAAGTGCAATTGTTGCATTTATCGGTGATAATTGGCATGATCGCGACATGGCACGTCATCAAACACTCAAGAGTCAGACCCAGAAGGTCAGGACAAGCAGCGTGGGTTGGATGCTCAAACGGCTCTCATCCGTTCTTGATGCCGAAATGCATCGGGAGCTGTCACGTCTTGATCTCAATCTGAACCAATTCGCCGTTCTGATGACATTGCTCGAGAGCGAAGGTATGACCCAGACGGAGATCGGCCAGAAGATCGGCATGCCTGGCTACGCCACAACGAGAAGCCTCGATGCCTTGGAAGAAGCCCGATTACTGGAGCGACGGCCGGATGAGCGATCAAGGCGCAGCCATCGAATTCACCTGACCGATGTCGGCCGTGCGATGGCGCCGGACCTGTTCGCGATTGTCGGTCACGTGAACGAGCAACTCCTGGCCCCACTCGCAGAGGACGAGCGTCTTCTGTTCGCTACCATTCTGGAAAAACTGCTCCACGCCAAGCTGACCCGTAGCTTGGAATCTGCGACAGAAAACGCGCTGGAGTAACTGGGCGAGTCGGAAGCCGCCGGAGTCCGAATGTGACTGTTTCCTGCCGAAACCGCCGCTTTGCCCTAGGGCCGCAACGGGTCAACTCGTTGCACGAGCGCATAGTTCCCGCGTACGGACAATGGGCCGGAAAGCGGTCAAAGTCAGAGCATAGTGATCAGCTGTTATGCATCGACAAGTTTGGCCTTGAAGATCTGACTTTGCTCTAACGTCGGCTTCTAGATCATAAACCCGCCGTTCGAGGCCAGCGATCAGAATTCAAGCCGACACCACTCTTCTTGCGTCCGGTTTGATTGACGAGATGCCATCGGACCACGGTGTC
>JBOEHJ010000303.1:1169-1548 GCA_050633905.1 Geminicoccales bacterium | reverse complement strand
CGCCGATGTCGATCATGACCGCCACCGGACGCGGTGCCCAAGCCGGCGTCCTGATCAAGAACGCCGAGGCATTGGAACGCTTCGCCGAGGTCGACACGCTGATCGTCGACAAGACCGGCACGCTGACCGTGGGCAAGCCCAAGCTGGTCGCCGTGCTGCCGGAAGAAGGGCATGACGAAGCCGAGGTGCTGCGCCTTGCCGCCAGCCTTGAGCGGGGCTCGGAGCATCCGCTCGCCGAAGCGATCGTTGCCGGCGCTGAGGAACGTGGTATCGCCATGGCCAAGGCCGAGGACTTCGAGGCGATTACCGGTAAGGGCGTCAAAGGTGTTGTTGACGGCAAGATCGTGGCGCTCGGCAATACCAAGCTGGTCGCCGATCT
>JBOEHJ010000303.1:0-1154 GCA_050633905.1 Geminicoccales bacterium | reverse complement strand
ACCGCGCAGGCGGTGGCCTCCAAACTTGGGATCGACGATATCCGTGCCGACGTGCTGCCGGAGGATAAGGCGCGCATCATCAAAGAACTGCAGGCCGAGGGTCGCAAAATTGCGATGGCGGGCGATGGTGTCAACGATGCGCCGGCGCTCGCACAGGCGGATGTCGGCATTGCCATGGGCACCGGCGCCGATGTGGCGATCGAAAGCGCCGGATTCACTCTGGTCAAAGGCGACCTGAACGGCATCGTGCGCGCCCGGCGGCTTTCTCGCGCGACCATGCGCAACATCAAGCAGAACCTGTTCTTCGCCTTGGTCTACAACGCCGCAGGCGTGCCCGTGGCGGCGGGCGTGCTCTATCCGTTCTTCGGCATCCTGATCTCGCCGATCTTCGCCGCCGCGGCCATGAGCCTGTCGTCGGTCTCTGTCATCGGGAACGCGCTTCGGCTCAGGCGCGTCGAAATTTAAGACAGCTGCCAACTCTGCCGGCGTTGTCGGACAGGCCATCGAAGCCTGTCCCAGCTCGCATCGAAAGATCGGAAGATGATGGATTTCATAACCTCGCGAAATGGCCTCGTGCTGATCGGTTTTCTCGGCATCGGCGGCTATTTTCTTTGGCAGGAGCACAGCGCTCACGTCATCCAGTATCTGCCTTGGATCCTGCTCGCGGCGTGTCCGCTGATGCACGTGTTCATGCATCACGGTCATGGAGGCCACGGTAAGCAGGACGACAGCACGTCCACGACAAAATCAGGAGAACGCCATGATCAATCAGGCCAATGACTACGGGCTTTGGTCGCTGGTGGTGATCAACTCCGCCGTCTTCATCATCTTCGCCTTCAGCTTCTTCAAACCCAGATCCTCGCGGGATTGGCGTTCATTCGGTGCCTTCAGCGCTTTCATCGTCGCCCTGTTCACGGAGATGTATGGCTTTCCGCTGACCATCTATTTTCTGTCGGGCTGGCTGCAGAGCCAATATCCCGACATCAATTGGCTCGCGCATGATGCCGGACACCTGCCGGAGATGCTGTTCGGCTGGAGAGGAAATCCTCACTTCGGCCCCTTCCATCTCATCAGCTTTGCTCTCATCGGTGGCGGGTTCATTCTTCTGTCAGCCTCTTGGCGGGTGCTCTATCAGGCCCAGCGGACCGGAACCT
>JBOEHJ010000302.1:0-1210 GCA_050633905.1 Geminicoccales bacterium | reverse complement strand
CTGATCGAGGCCATCCTCAAAAGAAAGCCGCATCCCGAGCAGGGTTTTCGTGCCTGTCTCGGCATTCTGCGCCTGCGCAAAAGCTATGGACCCGACCGTCTCGAAGCCGCCTGCGGCCGCGCCTTCGAGATCAACGGCCTGTCCTACAGCTCGGTCGTCTCAATCCTCAAAAATAACATCGACCGCCGACAACGCGACCCGACTGCCGCCGACGGGCCGGTGATCCATCACCAGCATCTGCGCGGCCCAACCTACTTCCAATGATCCCTACGAAAGGACGCCCATGTTACTTCATCCAACCCTGAACCAGCTCGATCAACTCGGCCTTGCCGGCATGGCCAAGGCTTTCAAAGACCTTGCCGATAACCCTGAGGCAAAAAACCTCGACCAGGCCGAATGGCTCGGCCTGCTGCTCGATCGCGAGGCCACTGAGCGCCAGGACCGGCGGCTCAAAAACCGCCTGCGCAACGCCAAGCTCCGCTACAGCCAGGCTTGCGTCGAGGATATCGACTTCACCAAGGACCGCGGCCTCGATCGCCGGCTGATCATCGATCTCGCCGAAGGGCATTGGCTACGCGAGCATCACAACCTCCTCCTGGTCGGCGCCTGCGGATGCGGCAAAACCTGGTTAGCATGCGCGCTTGGCCAAAAGGCCGCCAGGATCGAGTTCTCAGTCCTAGACTATCGTCTGCCCAAGCTCTTCGCCGATCTCGCACTCGCCCGCGGCGACGTTCGATATCCCCGCCTGTTCTCCGATCGCTCTGCCGCGCCCAGCTCCTGATCCTCGACGATTGGGGGCCGGAGCCAATGACCACAGCGCAACGCCGCGACCTGCTCGAAATCCTCGAAGATCGTTACGGCCGAGCCTCAACCCTCGTCACCAGCCAGATCCCGATCGAGCGCTGGTACGACATCATCGCCGAACCCACCATGGCCGACGCGTAACAGTGCAACTGTTTCGCCTCGACCGTCTGGTCCACAATGCTCATAAGATCACGCTGAAAGGAAACTCCATGCGAAAACGCAACGCCGAAAGGCTTGACGACAACACCAACGACTGAACTTATTCAACCGTCAGCATAAGAGCCATCAGACTGTCCGGCTTCAGTCGAATCTGGTGGCCGCCTTTGATCGAATCGAGTGTCCGGCTTCGATCGAATCCACTGTCCGCCTTCATCGGAATTCGCACTTTAGGAATTTCTAGGCTGCT
>JBOEHJ010000301.1:0-12131 GCA_050633905.1 Geminicoccales bacterium | reverse complement strand
CAGGCCGCCGACATCGGCGTTGACCGGGGTGCCGGAGAGAACGCCACTGGCGGGATCGATGGACAACCAGGCCGGTAGGGGCGCGCCGCCGTTCTGCTCGGCGCTGAAGGTGAGCGTGTCGCCGTGGACGGCATCTTCATCCGCAAAGCTGGATGCGGTGTCATAGCTGAAGACGGCGTCTTCGGCGGCGCCGGTATCGACGATCTGTGTGGCAACCACCGGGGTGTCGTTGATGTTGGTGACGGTCAGTACAAAGCTTGTCGCGATGCTGGCGCCGGCGGTGTCCGTGGCAGTAACGGTCACCGTGGTGCTGCCGACGCCGGCATCATCCGGCGTGCCGGAGATGACACCGGTCGCCGGATCGATGCTAAGCCATGCTGGTAATGCGGTACCATCGCTTCTGGAGGCGCTAAAGGACAGCACATCACCGCTGGCGACATCGGCGTCGGTGAAGCTGGCGGCGACATCATAGACGAAGGTGGCGGCCTCGGCAGTACCCGTGTCGGCGATCGGGGCAGCAACGGTCGGCGCGTGATTGGCCGACGCTGACGGCTCGGGCTCCGGTAGCCCGAAATTCGGATCGTCCACCAGATCGAGCAAGTCCGTGCCGTCTTCAGACAGGTCGTCCTCGGCAGACGAAAGCGTCGTTGCCTCGCGAAGCTCGCTTTCGACGACAGTCTCGGCGGATGTACTCGACGACGGCTGCGCCGTCTTTCCAACCGTTTCGGCATCCCTGCGCTCGACTTCCGGAGCACGATCGACCTGCGCCGCGTCGCGCTGGCGGGAAGCGCTTGAGTCGTCGAAGCGGCCGCCCGTGTCGAGGCCCGGGGTGTTGATCTCGAAGGCCGGCCCGTCATCCTCCTCGACGGTCGGTGTCGGCAGGGCGGCGAGCGACTGGCTGAAATGGGTATAGACCCAATCCGGCGTCACCATGGTCTGCTGGGCAGGTGCCAGGAAACGGCTGGTGACCGTGGTGGAAACGAATGCTTCCTCCAGCAACTCCTCGCCGGCATCCGTGGTGATCATGATCTTGCCGATGGTGCCATCGTCTTCCGGCAGCAGCACCACTTCAGTCGTCTCACCTTCGGCCGCGGCATTGGCGACCACCTTGGTGCCGCGAATACCGATGGTCATGGTCGGCGTATCGATCACCAGCGAGTCGAGCCCCATATGGGCAGCCGCACCCGAGACGAAAGAAAAGGCACCTTGGATGATCTCGATGATGCCGCCACCTTCGCCTGCCGCCGGATCGTAGACAAATTCATCCAGCACCATGCGCGCGTCGCTGCCAAGAGAGAGCGTCATGCCGTCAATGAAACGAAGCCCGACCGAGCCTGCGCCGTCGGTGATGATCACGTCGTCCTGAAAGACAGGCATGCCGACCTCGGCGATCACCTCGCTGCCGTCGGCGCGGATGATGATCACCTCGCCCTCGACAGTTTCGAT
Organism: Geminicoccales bacterium; assembly: GCA_050633905.1. Classification (GTDB taxonomy): domain Bacteria; phylum Pseudomonadota; class Alphaproteobacteria; order Geminicoccales; family Geminicoccaceae; genus JANQPX01. The sequence continues at coordinate 10,685 of JBOEHJ010000301.1, read as the reverse complement.
CTGGCCGATTGGCGCCTCGTCGGAGGCCGTGTCCCCTTCCTGCGCCGCCGCGGCCGGCCGCTCGATGTCTGGGCCAGCGAGCTTGGCGACGACGTGGGCGGGGAGCACGGCTCCACCCGTGGTATGCAGATCAGGCGTGCGGTCGACGGAGAAGTAGTCGAGGATGACCAAAGCCGGCCGATCATCGCCGCTCAATAGGAGATCATCGCCACGTCGCGCGAAATCGGCGTGCAGCAGGTCAGCCTCGTCCGGGAGGTCCATCCTGCCGCCTTCAGACAGATAGTAGAGCGGCTCCCGATCGCCAGAGCCGCCTGTCTCGCCGAAACCGTTGCCTTCGTCCGGCCTCTGATCCAAGCCAATCTCCTAGTTCGTCTTCGGACCCCATGATTATCGTTCTCAAAGGTTAAGACCGGCCTAATGGTCGTGATTAAGGGTCAAATTTCCCGACAATACGCAACAGATGCCGCTTATCGCGCTCCGGCGAGGATGATCGCCAGCACGTAATCAAATGCGTCAGGTGATGGGCCTCCTGATTAATGCCGTGGATCCACCAAAAAGCGGGATGACGAGACACCACCGGCTTTACGACGGATCCGATTTATCATAAATCTACACTCAATACGTTATAACGTTACTCAAAATCATCAGGAGTGAACCGGCATGCTATCGAAGAGATCCTGGCTGATCGCCTTTCTGTCAGCCGTTGTAATTGGCGGCGCGCAGACCACCGCGTCGGCGACAAAGGATAGTCTCGCCCTGGCATCCGCCTGGGAGATCACCAGCGTCGATCCGGCGATCTCGGGTTTCGCGCTGCAACGGTTGCAGATCCAGGAGAATCTGGTCGACGCAGACAGCGAGGGCACCCTTCGCCCCGGCCTTGCGACCGAATGGAACCCGTCCGAAGATGGTCTGACCTGGCGGTTCACACTCCGAGAAAATGTCTCCTTCCATGACGGCGCGCCGTTCGACGCTGCCGCGGCAGTGTCGGCGCTGCAACGCGCGGCGAAACAGCCCGGGATCCTGGACAATGCGCCGCTCGGCGACATTGCGGCCGATGGTGATACGGTCGTCATCACCCTGGAAAAACCCTTCGCCGCACTGCCGTCGCTCCTTGCCCATGCGACGACGATCATCCCGGCACCGTCGTCCTTCGACGCCGACGGCAATCCGATCGAGGCGATTGGCACCGGACCGTTCATGGTCGACGAACTCAAGCTGCCGCTGGGCATGGACCTTGTGCGCTTTGATGGCTACTGGGGTGAGAAGCCGACGATTGCCGAGGTGAGCTACCTCGCGGCCGGCCGCGCCGAGACCCGGGCGCTGCTCGCCGAAAGCGGCGAGGCGGACATCGTCTTCGGCTTCGATCCGGCTGGTTTTACCCGCCTCCAATCTGTCGACAGCGTTGAAGCGCGCGCGGTGGCGATCCCACGTGTCGTACTACTGAAAGTGAACGCCGGGCACCCGTTCTTCGCGGACGCCGAGGCCCGCCAGGCACTGAGCTTGGCCATTGATCGCGAGGGGATCGCTGTCGGCATCACCCGATTCCCGGAAGCCGCCGCAACACAGCTTTTCCCGCCGGCCCTCGGCGGCTGGCATGATACGAGCTTGGCACCGCTCGCCTACGATCCGGAGAAGGCGAAAGAGCTGTTGGCGGGGCTGGGCTGGACAACGGGCGAAGACGGCATTCTCGAAAAGGATGGCGAGCGCTTCTCGGTGCAACTTCGCACCTTCCCGGATCGTCCGGAACTCCCGCTCATGGCGGCTGCATTGCAAGATCAATGGCGTGCCATCGGTGTCGAACTCGATGTCAGCGTCGCCAACTATTCGGAAATCCCAGCCGGTCACCAGGACGGCTCGCTAGACGTTGCGCTCTATGCCCGCAACTACGGGCTAACGCCGGACCCGATTGGCACCGTTTTGAATGATTTCGGCGCTGGCGGTGCTGATTGGGGAGCGATGAACTGGGACGCACCGAAGGTGGCCGAGGCGCTCGAGACCATTGCGGAAACCGCTGATGAGGCGATCCGCAAGCCGCTGATCGCCGAGGCGACCGCCACGATCCATAACGACCTGCCACTCATGCCGATCGTCTGGTACCAGCACACTGTCTCGATCGCGAAGGGCCTCGATGGGGTCATCATCGACCCGCGCCAACGCACCTATGGTCTGGAGCGCATATCCTGGGCCGAGTAGCACCGATGACTATGGGGACGACGGGTGCTGGAGTTGGCGCCGTACTCGGCGCCCGGGCGCTGCAGGCCGTCATGGTCGCCATCGTCGTCGGGATTGTCAGCTTCGCCATGATGCAGGCACTTCCCGGCGATGCTGCCTTCCGCATCGCCGCTGGACGCTACGGCTACGACATGATGAATGCGGCCTCGGCCGACGCCGTGCGCGCGGAGCTCGGCCTCGATCGACCCTTGATGATCCAGCTCGGCGCCTGGCTCGGGTCGCTCGCCCAGTTCGATATGGGCCGCTCACTGGTCACCGGTGCGCCGGTGGTCGATGAAATCGCCCACCAGCTCGGCGCCTCCCTTATGCTTGCCGGTGCCGCCGTCGCGGTCTCGGTGCTGATCGCCTTGCCGGTCGGTGTCCTGTCAGGGCTCAATCCCGGCGGTGTCTTTGATCGGATCACGCTAGCACTTTCGGTCGCCCTTCGCGCCGTGCCCGCCTTTGCGCTCGCCGTCCTGCTCATCCTGGTCTTCGCCGTCCAGATCAGGCTCCTGCCCGTCGCCGGCTTCGATCGCATCGAGCATCTCGTCCTGCCGGCACTGACCCTCGGCCTCAGCCTCGCCGCCGTCTCCAACCGCGTTGTCCGAGACGCTGTTGCCGAAGCCATGACCAGCGATTGGTATCACTTCGCGCGGACCAAAGGACTGAACGAGCGCATCACGCTTCTTCGTCACGTGGCGCGCAATGCAGCCGTTCCTGTCGTTGCCTATATCGGCGTCCAGCTTGCCTATCTGATCGAGGGGGTGGTGATCGTCGAATCGGTCTTTTCCTGGCCGGGTATCGGCCACGCCCTGGTGCATGCGATCTTCGATCGCGATGTGCCCATGGTTCAGGGAACGGCACTGACCCTGGGTCTTCTTTATGTGGTGCTCAATCTCATCATCGACCTCGCCTGCCGCGGTCTTGATCCGCGCGGTGCCGAGAGTGCTGCGTGATGGCATCGACCGACATCATGCAGGCTGCCGGCGGCTCGTCCTTTCAAACCTCCTTGAGCCCGACACGCCTTCTCGGCATCGGGCTTCTATGCCTCCTTGGGTTGGCGGCCCTGTTAGGACCCGACCCCTTCGGGCTCGATCCGGCTGGACAGTCCCTTCGCGACAGCCTTAAAGGACCGAGCACCACCTACTGGCTCGGCACCGATCATCTCGGCCGTGACATGGCAGCCCGTCTTCTGTCAGGCGCAAAACTGTCGCTGTCGCTTGGCGTGCTGTCGGTCATCACCGCGGCTATCCCCGGTATCGCCTTGGGCCTGCTTGCGGTCTTCGGCGGCCCTTGGGCGGATCGCCTTCTCGGACTCCTCGCCGACGCCGTCCTCGCTCTCCCTGGACTGCTCCTGGTCCTGATGCTGGCGGCGATTGCGCCCGGCTCCTGGTGGGCGCTCTATGTCGGCATCTCGCTGACGCTCTGGGTCGAGTATTTTCGCTATACGCGCCAGCGGACGCGCATCCTCGTCGCCAGCTCGGCCGTCGAGGCGGCACGTCTCCTGGGCTTCGGCCCGATCCACATTCTCCGCCGGCATATCGCGCCCGAGCTGACGCCCGGCTTGCTGACGATCGCCGCTTTCGGTGTCGCCGGCGCAGTCACGGCCCTTGGGGGTCTGGGCTTTATCAGTGTCGGGCTTCGGCCGCCGACCGCCGAATGGGGCATCATGATGACCGAGCTCTTACCCTACTGGCGGGAGGCGCCCTGGCTGATCCTGCAGCCCGTCGCCTGCCTCTTCGTCACGATCCTTTCACTGCATCTTGCGATCGGCATCGGAAAACGGCCATGACGCCTAAGCTCGAAGTCTCCGGTCTCACCGTCCAAGCCGGCTCGAAGCGCCTTTTGGGGCCGGTGGATTTCGCCATTCCGGTAAGCGGAACGCTGGTCATCATGGGGGAGACCGGGGCTGGCAAGAGCCTGCTGGCCCAGGCCATTCTGGGCGCCCTGCCGCGCGGTCTGTCGGCGGCAGGCAAGGTTGTGCTGGACGGCAGGCAAGTCGATCAGCTGAACTCGGACGAGCGCGGACAACTCTGGGGCCGCGACATCGCGCTGCTGCCGCAGGAGCCCTGGCGGGCCCTCGATCCGCTGATGGCTGCAGGCTCGCAAGTCACCGAGACCTATCGTTTCGTTGCCGGCCTGGAACAAGAAGCCGCCCGGCAAGCCGCGCGACGCGACTTCGACGGCCTCGGATTGACCGACGCTCAGGCAAAGTGGCCGGGTCAGCTCTCCGGCGGCATGGCGCAGCGCGCCGCCTTCGCTGCTGCGCGCGCAGGTGGTGCCGATCTTCTCCTAGCGGACGAGCCGACCAAGGGCCTCGATCGGCCCCGCGCAGCAGCCATCGTCGATCTCTTGAAGGCCGTGCCCGTCAACGGCGGCGCCCTTCTCGCCATCACCCACGAGGTGGACGTCGCCCGAGATCTCGGCGGGACTCTTTTGATCCTCAAGGATGGCACTGTCGTCGAGCTGGGTGAGACCGCGGATGTGCTCGCCAATCCCCGTTCCGATTACGGCAAGGCACTGCTTGCCGCCGATCCGGCGAACTGGACGCGCCATGCCTCTGAGGCTAGCGATGACGAAGTTCTCCGCGCTGAGGATCTATCGCTCGTACGCGGTGGTCACCGCTTGCTCGAAGGCTTTGAGCTATCGCTTGCGGGAGGTGAGCGCATCGCCATCACTGGCCCGAGCGGCGCCGGCAAGACGACGCTACTCGATACGCTGGCGGGCCTCCTCCCTCCTGCACAGGGCCATGTGACCCGAGGCCCGGGTGTGGCCCCGACCGGTATCCAGAAGATCTACCAGGACCCACCTGCGGCCTTCCCGCCGCGCATCACGCTCGGCCGCAATCTCCAGGACGTCGCCGATCTCCATGACATCGACTGGCAGGTGATCATGCGATTGCTGGCGAGGCTCCGCGTTGATCAAAGCCTGCTAGAGCGACGGCCCGATCAAGTCTCAGGCGGCGAACTTCAACGCATCGCCATCGCCCGCGCCCTAACCGTCACCCCCGCGATCCTTCTCGCCGACGAGCCCACGTCCCGACTCGACCCGATTACCCAAGCCGACACCATGGAACTCCTGGCCGAGACGACGACCGATGCCGGCACTGCTGTCGTGCTCGTCACGCACGATTCGGCCATGGCTGCAAACTGGGGCGATCGGCAAATTGGTGTTGGGGGCCACGCATAGCCGGACATCATTCGTGAAGAGCAAGGGCTCCAAAGCACACCCAATAGCAGCATCAAGGGATCGCCGATGATGCCTGCCACCTCACTGGCGGCAATGTCCTCAATCTTAAAGTAGCCTTTGTCGGCAACGACATTGATGGTGTCGACCTCGAGGTCTTGCCGCGCAGCAACGACCGTTTCGGTCAAGAGGCCAAGATCGCTGGCCTTGTTATGAACCTGCTGCTCCACGATTAACTTGTGCTTCACGTCCACCGCGATTTGGATGTTGTAGCCGACGCCAACCCGGCTGGTGGTATGCATCGCCCGGGCATCAGGATCGGTTAGAGACAGTTGATCTTCGCCGTTTTTTTCCCGCTGGTTACGATAGCTAAGAAGTTGGTCACGCCTCTCCTTGATCGCTTTGATTTTTTCCTGCAGCTGGTCAACGTTCCCGCTTCCTGGCTTGCCGTCGTCGTCTTCATCGGCTTCATCGAGCTCCTCCAGATAACGGGCCAGACGCTCATCACTCCTCGTCAATGCCCTCTTAAGCTTGGCCTTGGTGAAGTTCCGATCCTTGTTGTTCACCGCCTTCAGCCGCGTACCGTCGACAGCCAAGAGCTCGCGCCCGAACAAATCCAATTGTCGGCAGAGCACAACAAACGCGCGAAACACCTGCTGTCGGCGATAACTACGGGAGCAATGACAGAAGAGCGGGTTAGCGGCGGTCTAGACTCGTCCCAAGCACGAGCCCTATGTCCGCCCTTTGCTGTAAGAAAGCCGTGAGATCAGAAGCTGTCATTGGACGGGCGATATGAAATCCTTGAGCATCATCGAATCCTAGATCCCGGAGCCTATCCCAGCATGCTTGATCGGTGACGCCTTCGGCAGTTACCTTAAGCCCAAGCCGGTGGCCGAGATGCAACACGGCTTCGGCGATCGCTGTATCCTCGAGGCTCTGGCCGAGCCCGCCAATGAACGAGCGATCGACTTTGATCCGATCGACTGGCAGCTCTTTGAGCAGCGACAGCCGTGAATATCCAGTCCCAAAATCGTCAAGAGCAACCTTGACGCCTCGATTGCGAAGCGCTTCTAGGGCGGGCAAAATGCCGGAGGTACCGGCGTTGATGATCATATGCTCGGTGATTTCCATTTCGAGGATCGTTGGGTCGAGATCAGCCTGTTCCAACGCATCGATGACAACCTCGGTCAAATCCGGCCGCTGCAACAGCGACATCGAGAAATTGACGGCCATGCGAAAATCTCGAAGGCCTGCCTGCTGCAGGCGCGCAGCCTCCCGGCACGCCTCTTTTAGAGCCCAAATACATGTTCGCTGCCCACAATAGCTTGATTCTAGTTCTTGGATGAACTCGCTGGCAACAATGAGATCCTTGCCCCGTCGGCGCCACCGAAGCAGCGCTTCGGCGCCGACCATCGCGCCGGTAGCGAGGGCAACGACCGGTTGGAAATGAACCTCGAACTCGGTCTCCGTCTGAGGTTTTTCCAATTCTTCAGCGAGGAAGTCGCGGTGTTGCAGGCGATGCTCCGCCGCCGCCGTGAATAAGGCGACAGCGTTGCGCCCTCGCGCCTTGGCTTCGTATAGTGCGAAATCGGCTCTTCGCAGCAAATTGGCCGGATCAGTCCCGTGGTCCGGGCTAATAGCGGTTCCAATGCTTACTGACGTTTGTAGGCTGTGGCCTGCTACGCTGCAGCTCTCCCCAAGGGTCCGTTGGAGCTTTTCCGCGACCCGATGTCCGTCATTCGCATCGCCAAGATCGACCTGCAACACGGCGAATTCGTCGCCACCAAGACGGGCCACGACGTCGCCTTTTCGAACCCCCTGCCGGAGGCGATCAGCCATGATCTGAAGAAGATGATCGCCGATCGCATGGCCCAAGGTATCGTTGATGCTCTTGAAGCAATCGAGATCGACATAGTGGATCGCAAAAGGTCGACCCGTGCGCAACACGGCCTTCATGCGTTGGTGAAAATCGTAACGGTTGGGCAGTTGTGTCAAAGGATCATGGCTGGCGAGAAAGCAGTGCAGCTGCGCCGAGCGCCGCTGCTCCGTGACATCCTTGATCAATGCGTAAGCCGCAGGCTGACGATCGTAAGTGAACGGGATCCATGTGCATTCGATGTCGATCGCCGTGCCGTCGAGTCGGTACATCCGGTCCGACCTGGTCGTTGCTGCGCTGAGCCCACGCGCTACGTCCCGTAGACGCTCAGTGATTTCGGCCGCCGTGTCCTCATCGTAAATTTTGCGTAGAGATAGGCCGATGAGATCATTGGGGCTTGCAGCATCGAGAAGTCGTGCCGCGGCGTCATTCGCGACGACAATCTTGTCGTTACAAATCGCGATCGTTGCTTCTGGCGAGAAGGTGATGAGATTGTAGTACCGTTCCTCGCTTTCTCTGAGCGCATCTGCCGTGCGATTGCGCTCGGTCATGTCCCGGCAAATGTTCAAGAAGGCGCTACCGTTCTCCCACGGGATCTTGACGGCAACCGTCTCAATATCACGAACCTCACCACCCAAGGTCATGCACCGATATCCGATAATCCGTGATCCTTTATCGATGTTGTCGAGGTCGGCAAGCGCGCTCATGATCGCCGGCCGATCCGCAGCAAGGATAAAGTCCATTAGATGATGTTCCTGCAGCTCCACCAAATCGCGCGCCTGAAACCGCTTGATGGCTGCTGGATTGGCGTAGAGCACAGAGCCATCACGATGCACCACAATGGCATCCGCCGCGGCCTCAATCACATCGCGAAATCCAGCGAGCCCAATACCTAATTCGGCAGTCTCGCGCACGGCGTTTTTGCATTGCCGATCCGGTTGGTTAACTCTTTCACCAATAGAACGAAGTCGAGCCATCGAAACAGCACCTATTACATAATTGCCAAATGGTATCAATTTGGATGGTTGAAGCTAGGTTGCTTTCTGCATCAGCTCAACCTCAAACCTAAAGTAGCAATAATAACTGAAAAGAATAACGCCTACTATTACACCATTACTAGGATGTCTTCATTTACTTTCTATTACTGATTGCACCCAACGATAAATCGTAGGGGCTTATCCCCTGGCTGCCTAACCCTTGCGCTTGGAAACTCACAAGCTGATGAAAGCAAAGTTTTCCATGTGCCAAGAAGATAGTCATTGGTGTGGATCGTGCCTGCAGGAATATACACGCTATCGCCTGGCCTCACCGCAAAGGCTGTAAGTTCCAGCGCCTGATCGCCAGGATCGATCTTGCCTATCACCAAATGGCCGGAATAGCGGTCGCGGGGCGTATCCACATGGGCAAATGCATGTTGTTCGATCAGTGAACCGCCGAGAACGTCCATCACATACCTGCCAAAATAGTCGTCCCGATAGACGAAGTCTGTGATGATGCTTCGGTGGTTGAGCGAAATGACGTCACCTGGTTTCAAGAGCCGGCAATTATAGTAGCCGAGCGCGGCATCATCGGCTTCATGGACGGGTACTGTGATTTCTGAAATGGTACTCGCCAAAAAGGCTGCCCAGACAAGCTCCTGATATCGTTGCCAAGATGCCATTTCTATTCTGACTAGTCTTGGCTGCCAAATGCTATGCCTCCGGGTCTCGGTGACATCGAGTAAGGTTGGGTCAACAGGTTGGTACTGACCATTCTCCTCTGGCACATAAGCGTATTTACCGGGAAGCAGAATTTGTTCGATCCGGCGACCGCCAGTCATGCCCGGTCGCACCAACCGGCTCACCTGTAGCTCCGCCTCAGTCGGGATTGCCACCGAATCACTGCTGTGACGACAGATCGTGAATTCTCTAGCAAAGGACATAGTTATCGATATCACCAGAGAAGTATCAAGAGCCTGTGATGACGATCATAGTCTATATAATATGGAAGAACATTGACGACCGGCAAACTAATCCGCCGTTTTACATACGTTTTGGCAAGAATAGTTGGCTATTAATTTACAGAACTTGAGTGAGATTAGATGTGTTCGATGCTTCGTCGATCTACAATCTAAGGCTGCTCACGAAAAGGATGATGTTCCACCTAACAAGACCTAACAAGACCATCGCATCGGATTTTTACCATTGAAGGACCAGCTCGAATCACGAAGAAAGGTGAGGTCGCAATTCCCGGCTAGTGGCAGCAAGGGGTTGGTTTATATAGAGAGGTCTGAAGTGCCTGAAAGAGGCCTCTCATCTTAGAATAATTTTCCCTTTACGACGATTTTATGGAATTTAATGTCCTGTAGGTGAGTCGTTGAGAATGCAGTTCTAGCAGATCCTTGCCTTAAATATTCGGTCAGACTCTTCATCAAAGTCGGTCACAGCCGGATGGAAGCCCTTTCTCGCTATACGCGAATTGCGCCTCTCGGCGCGGGGTGTTGCTTGCCGGTTCTTGTCATAAAATCTGCTTATCGGCTTCTGACCGTGCCCAACTGTCCCGGAAGGGTTCCCTTTCGTCGCATGGTGGCAGTGCCCGCTTTCACCTGCGTCAGCCTGGGCACGTCAACTACCGGAATATTCTGGTCACTAGATTCGACGATCATTTGCTACAGCGCCCTATCAATTCAATAGGGGCCGTTGCATTAACCTGATTTTGCTATGAAGAGAGCAATTATGCACCTGGCTGTATTCAGATTAACATATTGATTGATAACAAAAGCCTATTTTTACAAATTGCTGCATAGAGGATCCGGATATGTCAAAAAATGAAGAATGCAACGGTCCCCTGTGAAGCCAGGGGCGATAATGTTGACGAGTTCTCGGGCGTCGCCGGCCTTCGCTTATGGTTTTGACGGTGCACGGCCTGTCGCCGCTTGACCTGCCAGCGACTGGAACCTGCAAAAGCGGGAACGTTGGAGCGAGGATCATGCCGGCTTCGGGGGAGTTCTCGATGGGATGCGTTGACCGATGAGCCGAAACCTTGGCTTGGCGCTTGTGCTTCTGTTGGCGATTGGAACCGTCGGCGTTCTGGGCTGGCCGCTGATCTCGGGCGCAGCCGGCGGCAAGACCCTTGGTGATCCGAGGGACGCCGAGCAAGTCGCTCTCGGCGAGAGGGTCTATCGTGACCACTGCGCCGACTGCCATGGCGCCAATCTCGAAGGCCAGCCCAATTGGAAGCAACGTCTTCCCGATGGCGCCATGCCAGCGCCCCCTCATGACGAAACGGGTCATACTTGGCACCATCCGGATCAACAACTCTTCGACTACACCAAACTTGGCGGTGCAGCAGTGGTTCCGGCCCCCTTCAAAAGCGCCATGCCCGGCTTCGGCGAAGCGCTTTCCGACGATCAAATTTGGGCGGTGCGCGCCTT
>JBOEHJ010000300.1:0-1369 GCA_050633905.1 Geminicoccales bacterium | reverse complement strand
AACCCGGTGATGCACCATCTGCTGCTTGGCATCGATCCGACCGAGCTTGGCGGCGCTCCCTTCGCGCTTGCGACCGACGAGCCAATTTTTCTTTGGGCAAGCGAGCTCTCGATCAATGTCACCAGCCCGTCTGCCCGCGCCTATATCTTGCCTTGCATCGCCGGCCATGTTGGGGCGGACGCCGCCGGCGTTATTTTGAGTGAGACGCCCCACCTAAATGACGAGATGACGCTGATCGTCGATGTCGGCACCAATGCGGAGTTGGTTCTCGGCAATCGGCACCGTCTGATGGCGGCGTCTTCGCCAACGGGGCCCGCCTTCGAGGGGGCCCAGATCTCTTGTGGCCAGCGCGCCGCCCCTGGCGCCATCGAACGCCTGCGCATCGATCCTGAAACCCTGGAACCACGCTTCAAGCTGATCGGCGCCAACAACTGGTCTGATGGGGCCGATGCGGCCAGCATGGACTTCGATGAGGCTGGTGTGCTGGACGGCAGGTCGCCGGGTGCCAGCGGGATCTGTGGCTCGGGCATCATTGAGGCGATCGCCGAGATGTATTTGACGGGGATCATCAAGAAGGACGGCACGATCGACGGTGCCAAGGCGGCGATCAACCCGCGCATCCAAGAAGATGGCCGCACCTTTTCCTATCTCATCCAGGCGGGCGAGCCGGAAATCCGCATCACCCAGAACGACATCCGCGCCATCCAACTCGCCAAGGCCGCCCTCTACGCAGGAGCCCGCCTGCTGATGGACAAGATGGGTGTCGACCAGCTCGACCGCATCACGCTGGCCGGCGCGTTCGGCAGCCATATCGACGTCAAATACGCGATGGTCCTAGGCCTCATTCCCGACTGCGACCTGGCCAACGTGGCCTCCGCAGGTAACGCTGCAGGAACCGGGGCACGCATCGCACTGCTCAACCGCAAAGCCAGGCGTGAAATCGAAGACTTGGTCGGCCGCATCGAAAAAATAGAAACCGCCGTCGAACCCCGCTTCCAAGAACATTTTGTCGATGCCATGGCCTTCCCCCATGCCAGCGCCTCCTACCCTCACCTTCGCGAGGTTGTCGAGCTGCCGAAACATGCCGATGAGCCCGACAATGGTGGGCGGCGGGAACGAAGACGACGGCGGGCTTGATTCTTTTTTAGTTGGGTAGTGAGCTCGGGTGGACCTACAGGTCGCATGGCCCAAGATGATGTATTTTGTCTTGGAGACAGCGAAGCTAGTCGCGATTGCACGGCGCTCGTTTCCGGTTTGCGATCAAGAAGCAGCCAGTTCTCCGACACCGTCATAGAGGCAACCTTTGACCCTGCTTGTGTAAAAAGAAGCGACTTTACGCTATGCTTGTTCCGTGTAGGAGAGGGCATGA
>JBOEHJ010000299.1:0-581 GCA_050633905.1 Geminicoccales bacterium | reverse complement strand
GCGCCGCTGTCAGGCTTACTTAGTCGGCCTTGAAAAACGCCTAAGCCCTTGAAGTTGTGTGGCCCGAAAATCGAAGGCCAATATTCGAAAACACAAGTTCCGGTTCGGCAGCGATCGACATCTGGCTGATTTTCGTCATCAACCCTGCAACAGCACCGATGAATCGGTTCAAAAGACGCTCCAGGCGCGTCAGGACGAGCCGGAGGTTGTGGCCGGCGGCGGCGAGCAGCGCGTTGATTTTATCACCGTCTGTGCCGAGCAGGTAGTTTCGCCCGAGCCTGCCGTCATTCTTGGCGTGGCCGATCATCGGCTCGATCGCTGAGCGGCGTTTGAGTTCGCGCTTCATGGTCGGTGTCAGGCCACGCTTTTTGCCGGAGATCATGACCTTGGCCTTGCCATCATAATCGTGGCCTTGGTAGCCCTTGTCGACATAGAGGCGCTCGATCGTAACGCCGGTCATCTCCTCGGTTTTGGCAGCCGTGGCGCTGAGCGTATGGCCGTCATACGGGTTCCCCTCGAACGCCATGGCGGCGCTGAACAGGCCCTCACGGTTGGTCGCGGCGATGCCGACTTTGCAGCCG
>JBOEHJ010000298.1:0-5503 GCA_050633905.1 Geminicoccales bacterium | reverse complement strand
AAGACTTTTCGGGACCCACAGGAAGTGAAGTATTGATGCTCGATTAAAATAGTGCTTGAGGCAGCCAGGTAGCCAGTGCTGGCAACATCCAGACGGTTGCGACACAAACGGCTTGCAGGATGATGAAAGGAGCGACGCCGGCATAGATGTGACCGGTTGTGACTTCTTTCGGTGCTGCTCCGCGCAAATAGAATAGCGAAAAGCCGAAGGGGGGCGTTAGGAAGCTGGTCTGAAGATTAATCGCGATGAGAACGCCGAGCCAAATCGGATCATGTCCCATGAGGATCAAGGATGGGACCACTACCGGTAGGACAATGACGGCGATCTCCACGAAGTCGAGGAAGAACCCGAGCACAAAGATAAACATCATCGAGAATATGAGCGCTCCGGTCGGTCCGCCGGGTACCTGGCTGAGAACAGCTGCAACCCGCTCCTCGCCGCCAAGGCCGATGAACACCAGCGAAAAGAACCCGGCGGCAATGATCGTGGCAAAGACCATCGAGGTCATCGTCAGCGTCGCGTCGACGGCGCCTTGCATGACGCCTTCCTTCAACAAGGCGCGCAAGGCAAGCGCAATGCCCAGGAAACCCAGCACCGAAAGGGCCATGTAGCCGCCGCCTGCGATCAGGTCCTGCAGGGCGAGGTCATCCCGTTGCAGACGGACAGGATAGAGCCCGGCGAGCAGGCCTAGGCTCACGATAGCCAGAGCGCCGAGCAGGATGAGCCTAGAATTCCAACTGTTCCGCATGGCCGCCATGAGGAGCGCGCCGATCGCGCCGACGGCGGCTGCTTCGGTAGGCGTGGCCACACCGCCGAGGATGGCACCCAGNNACCACGAAGATCAGGATGATCGGCGGCAGGATTGCCTGTGCAATCGCCCAGCCGTTCGGCAGCCTTTCGGTGACGCGCGCCGGCGGCATATCCTTTGGACGAAGCCAGCCGTGTATCACGATATAGCCGGTATAAAGGGCGACCAGCGTCAGGCCAGGGAGGATTGCCGAGGCGAACACCTGGCCGACCGAAAGCGCCTCGACCGAGAACTTGCCCTGCTCATACTGGGCCTGCTGATAGGCGTTCGACATCACATCCGAGAGGATGATTAACAGGGTCGACGGAGGAATGATCTGCCCCAGCGTTCCAGCTGTGCAGACAATGCCTGACGAGATCCTAGGGTCATAGCCGTTCCTGAGCATGGTCGGCAGCGCGATCATGCCCATCGCTACCACCGTCGCCCCGACAATGCCGGTGGATGCCGCGAGCAGTGCCCCGACCAGGACGACCGAGATGCCGAGCCCGCCGCGTAGTCCACCGAACAGGTGCCCCATTGTGTCGAGCAGCTCTTCGGCGATCCTGCTCTTCTCGAGAACGGCGCCCATAAAGATGAAGAGCGGTATGGCGATCAGCACGTCATTGCTGAGCACACCGAAGACCCGTTGCCCGAGCGCACCCAACAGCGTGATGTCCATCGCGCCCAGGATCCAACCTAGACCAGCGAACGCGATCGCCACCCCTGCGATACTGAACGCTACCGGGTAGCCCAGCAGGATGGTCCCGATTAGGGCGGCGAACATCAGGAGATCGAGATTGTCGGTCAATCCGGCTCTCTTTGCGTGAGGAGACGAAGGACCGACGACAGGGACTGGATGATCAGCAGAACCGCAAAGGCAGGGATCAGCGATTTCAGTAGGAATACCGCCTTAAGGCCGCCAACCGAGATCGGTCCCTCCAGAATCTTCCAGGCGTTCGCGACGGAGGGCCAGGTCCAGTAGAGCAATGCCAGCATGGAGGGGATCAAAAGGCAGAGATGTCCGAAGAGATCGATGCGCCGCCGGACTTTCAGGCTGGCGCGCACATAGAAGATGTCGACGCGCACATGCTTGTCCATCTGCAGCGTATAGCCAGCGCCCAGCATAAACAGGGTCGCGTGCAAATAGAGCACGCTCTCCTGGGCGGCGATCGAGTTCACGCCATAGACATAGCGCCCGATCACGATTGCGAACTGGACCAATACCATCGCCAAGACCGTCCAGCGCACGATCGACGCGAGCCTGCGGTTCAGGCTATCCAGGAAATCCGAAATGCGTTCCCAGTGGTGTGACCACATCATTCGGTTGCTGCCGCCTCCCTTCCGGCAAGTCAAACCCGGCCGCAAACCGTCGATCTCGGCGACGACAGCGTAAAAACAATACCGTGGTCACACCACCACTAAAATCCCATGACGGCGGCGCGGGCATTCATCTGGCCGTTGTCGGCGAAGGTCATGTAGCCGCCGACGAGGTCGCGATAGGCAACGAAACTCTCGGTGATCTGGCGAACCAGTTCGTCATCATCCTGCCTGAACTCGTCGATCACCTCGGCTGCGGCCGCGCCCATGGCCGTGACGACGCTGTCCGGGAGCATGCGGACCTGAACCCCGTGCTCATCGACCAGCGTCTTCAACGCCTGGGCATGCTTGGTCGTGTATTCGGTCCAGACGGGGTTGTAGAGACTCTCACAGGCCAGCGCGACCGCCTGTTGCAGATCGTCGGGCAGGTCGTTATAGGCCGCGGCGTTGACCGCACATTCCTCCGCCGAGGACGGCTCGCCGACACCTGGCCAGTAGTAGTTCTTGGCAATCTGGTAGTAGCCGAGCGCCGAGTCGGTCCAGGGACCGATGAACTCCCCGGCATCGAGGGCGCCGGTCTGCAGCGCCTGGAACATGTCGCGTCCACCCATCGCCTGCGCCGCCATGCCGAGCTTGGACGCCATCTCCGAGGCGATACCCGTGGTGCGGAATTTGAGGCCTTTGAGATCCTCGACTGAAGAAATCTCTTCGCGGAACCATCCCGCCCATTGCGGACCTGAATTGCCGCAAAGGAACGGTTTCAGGCCGAAGCGGGCATACATTTCATCATAGAGTGCCTGACCGCCACCATGGTGGAGCCAGCCGAATTGCTCGTCCGCGCGCAGCCCAAAGGGCTGGGAACCGAATAGAAGAATGCCCTTTGACTTCGACCCCCAATAGGCCGGCACCGCGTGGTAGAGTTCTGCCGTACCTTCGGAGACCGCGTCAAACACGCCGCGCCCCGGCACCAACTCGCCGGCTGCGAACAGCTTGACCTCGATCCGGCCGCCGGAAAGGGCGGTGATCCGGTCGGCGAGCATTTGGGCGGCTACCCCTGGCCCAGGCAGATTCTTGGGCCAGGCCGTCACCATCTTCCACTGCCGTATGTCCTGTGCGATCGCTGGGGCGGCCAGCGTCGTTACGGCAGCACCTGCAGCACTGGTGCTCAAGAATGCGCGTCTTTTCATCGGTCCGTCTCCCTGCAGTTCTCAGTTGGACACTCATTTTACACTTTCTTAAACTTAATAAGTAACTACATATTCGAGTCAACGCCCTTATTCTCAGCGTACAGGGATGTCTCGGGTCGAACCAAGCCGGAGCGGAACGATCAAAGCTGCGACCGAAACACGCCTGTCCTGGAAGCATATCAGGGATGTTATCCATGGCAGGATCCTGAATTCGACCTATGCGGCCGGTGACAAGCTGCCGAAGGATGAGCATCTGGCCCTGGAACTCGGCTGCTCGCGCGCAACGGTCCAGCGCGCGATGCGTGATCTGGCAGAAAGCGGCGCCGTCGAACGTCGGCGCAAAGGCGGGACATGCGTTCGGCGGGATCCGGTTACCCGCGCGACGCTGGATATCCCGATCACCCGGCTGGAGGTCGAGCAGCGGGGTGCGGTCTACAGCTATCAATTCATCCGAAAGGCCGTAACCCAGCCGCCTCTGGCCGTCGCGTCCAGGCTTGGCTTGCAAGGACAAGCTCCACTGCTGCGGATCGAGGCCCTCCATCTGGCTGATCACCGACCTTATATTTACGAGGATCGATGGATCTGTCAGGCGACCGTACCGGAGATCGAAGAGATTGACCTGAAACTGCAGAGCGCTAACGAGTGGCTGGTTCGAAATAAACCCTTTAGCCGTTGTGACATCCGCTTTTTCGCGAAAAAGACGGATGCTCGCCTGTCTGAGATCCTTGATGCAGAAGATCAAGAGGCCCTATTCGTGATGGAGCGTACGACATGGATCAATGATGATCCGATAACATCGGTCACCGCAGTCACCCATCCTGGATATCAGCTTCTCACGACAATTTGATTCCCTTGTTTTTGGCCAATCAGGGGCCGCCGGATCCAGTGACGCACCATCGATCCACCGTTGCTGCAGGCACTGGCGATCGCCGCCCTCTTAGCGAGAAACGATGTCATCCATTGATCTCTGCACGAGTTACCTTCTTCTCCTCCATATCGCGCCGCCCGTAGCGTCCGGACATGGCACGGAGGAAGAGTTCTGCTTACCGTTAGATGGCGGCAGGAATTGGATCTGAAAGCAGGAACCCGCAGGCCAAGAGCTAGCACTTGAGCGTGGTGTCAAGGCTTTGGTGTGTCTCGAATATACCGAGATCGCGAGACACGAGTTTTGTCGCTTCCATGCGAACGGCGACCACGCGACGCCAAGCACCATCGGCAAGCACGATCTCCGGCCCGTCGCCGCAGTCGCGGATCCCGCCGGATATGAACGTCTCGCTGATCCTGTGGTTGGAAAATCCGGAGGCGGACGCGATTTCGACAAGCTCTCCGCCTTCCGGCGTGACGATCTTGAGCGTCTTGCCGAGATGCGGTGTCTCAACGTAGGCAATATCAAGCCTGCCGTCATCGTCGAAGTCGGCGACGCCGACAGGTGCCAGCCAGCGAAAAGCCGTGCCGATATAGGGTGTATGGCCAAGGAGTTGGAAATCCTGACCAAGTCTTGGATAACCATAGAGTTCAAGGCGTGCGCCAAAAGACCGGTGAGAAGCGACCGCGATCACCTCGTTGACGCCGTCCCCGTTCATGTCTGCGAGGCGTGGCGACGTATCTTCAAAGACGCGCTCAGGCCCTGCCAGTACGGTATCGCAAATGACGCGCTCGCCATTGTCGTACCTAACGAGCACCCCCTCGGCTTCGAGGGCATCACCGAGAACGCCGTGCTGGTATGTGTCGGTCACACCAAAATAGCGCGCCAACACCACCGGCCCAACTTTTGACAGATCGCTTGGGCTGTCGGGCGGGCCAGACGGCCGATCGCATCCGTCCTCTTAGCCACGCCCGGAATCGAGAACCTGCGCCTCATCTCGACCAGGCGCTGCAACCAGCACTAGGCTCGAAGTCATCTCGACGAAGAGGGCTGCCAGAACAATCCGAAGCAAAGTCAATCGACGCGTCCTGTTGAGCTGATATTCTTGCAAGGGCCAAACATAGCAGCGATGCAAGGATTGGACGAGATCGTCGGCGGAAGGCACTGTCATATTATCGATCGGAAATCTTGGTGCTACGGATCTGACTATGAGCAAATCAGCCTATCGCGGTCATCGTTTTCCACCCAAGATCATTCAGCTGACGGTCTGGATGTATGCTCGCTTTACCCTAAGCCTCCGCGAGGTTGAGGAGCTTCTGGCGGGGCGTTGTCAAAGGAAAATCGAAT
>JBOEHJ010000297.1:0-651 GCA_050633905.1 Geminicoccales bacterium | reverse complement strand
GCTGATGAGCTCGAAAGAGGTCTATAACGTACGCCTTGAGCCAGTTGGTATCGATATCGAAGTCGAAGAGGACGAAACAGTCCTTGATGCAGCATTCCGCCAGGGCATCGCTGTGCCCCATGGCTGCAAGGAAGGCCAGTGTGCCAGCTGTAAATCGATCCTGATCGACGGTGAGATCGATCTCAAGAAATACTCGACATTCGCGCTCAGCGATATGGAGCGTGACCAGGAACACATCCTTCTCTGCCGGACCGTCGCGTTCAGTGATCTTGAAATCGAACTCCTGAACTATGACGAAGAACTGCTCGCCTACTCGATCCCGGTCAAGGATTTCGAGGGGGAGGTGAGCGGCATCGTGCCTCTCACCCACGACATCCGGTTACTGGAAATCACGATCGACAAACCCCTGAAATTCTGGGCGGGTCAATATGTCGACATCACCTTACCGGACCAGGCGATTACCCGCTCGTTTTCCATGGCAAATCCGCCGAGCGAGACGGAGAAGCTTGCGTTCATCATCAAGCGATACGACGGAGGGGCTTTCTCCGGACAACTCGACGGAGGAATTAAGCTCGGATCGAGAGTTGGACTCCGAGGACCCTACGGCACCTGTTTCAGACGGGAAAAGCACGAAGGACCGCTGATCCTGGT
>JBOEHJ010000296.1:2396-2717 GCA_050633905.1 Geminicoccales bacterium | reverse complement strand
GTTTGCAATACGGATGATGCGGTCGGGTGGTATTTTCTGTTGGTCTAGGGGATCAGTAGACCGCGAGTAAATGTCTCCGATCCAGATTTTGAGACGGACGGCGGCAATGGCGTCGCTGAAGGTGAACCTTGTTTTTATGTACCAGGCGGCGGCGTAGGGAGCGGCGTCTTTGCTGAGCGGCTCGGTGGCCCAAAGAGTGATAAGAGAATAGAGGCCGAGCAAGGCGGGTGTGGTGCGCAGGATCGCAAGTTCGGACCATTGGCGCTGGGTTTCGACACCAAGATGCGCCCGCACTTCGGCGAAGGTGACCTCCATTTGCCA
>JBOEHJ010000296.1:0-2367 GCA_050633905.1 Geminicoccales bacterium | reverse complement strand
CACCGCTGGGATCGCGGACGAGGACCCATCTCAACGGAACGATTTTACTGCCGGGGCGATACCAGAGCCCCGTTCCCGATGCGAGATCGAGTTCGCATCGATCGTCACCGTACCATTCGGACGCCACGGTTCTGCGCCAGACAGTATCCGCGTCCTCGGCGACGGTCTTGAGCTTCGGCAATGGCAGGCCTTTGGCAGCGGGTCTGCCGAGGGTGCGAGGCCCTCGTGGCGACGGCGGCGCATAGAGGTTCGCATCCAAGCGCAGCCGACTGACAACGGCGCAGTACTGGCGCACGGATGCGAGCAGATCGAGAACCGCGAAGCCGCTGTCACCGACGAAGACGATGCGGCGCGTCGGCAGCCATCGACAAGTCTGTAGAATGCCTTGCCGAGCCCAGTCGGTGAGGCGCTTGTGGACCTTTCCCTGCGCACGGTTGCTTCTTTCCGAGGGTGCAAGAATCGACAGGAAGGGCAGCGCCTTGACCCTGTTTGCCCACGGGATAGGGCATAGCACCATGAAACTCAGCCAACGCAGGCCGCTGGTCTTGACGAAATGGGCATGGCTCGATCGGACCGGATCGCGGTAAATGCCGCGGGCGGCGATCTTTGGTCCCCAACGCCGCTCTATGGTGTCGTCGACGCCGATCACCACTGGCCCGTCCGGGACGAGGCGGTCGATAATCAACACCAGAAGTCGGCGCGCCACGGCAAGACTGCTCCAGCGGGCGCGGTTCAGGACCTGATGATAACAGGTGAAGTTGGAGGCCGCAGCACGACCTGTGATGCGGAGCGCCGAACTCACTGTACGCTTGCCGGGCGCAAGCATCGCCCCCATCAGCAGCACCAGCGCATGCTCCCAAACGGGGGCTGTGAAAAACGGGTGGAACGGGGCCATCCATGTTCGGAGACTGTCCGGAACACGATCGCCGATGGGTGGCATACGGGCGTGAAATGATGTCATTTCACTGTTCGAATCGCTTCGCGATCATAGCGCAATGACGACAAATGCGACGTTTCGAATCACCCCCAGACACGGCAGCAGACAGAGACGAACGCGTCGCTTAACCTCTCGATTGATGTCCAAACACGACGATCTCATCGCCCGCATCGAGCGGTTCAACGACAGCCGAGGCGGCGGCGTGGTCGTCGAACATCGCCGTGGCGGCTATACACTTGTACTTGAGGCGACCGGCGCGCCGATTGCACGCCTCAAGCCCGTCGGTGAGAGCGATCGCATGCGTGTACTTTACTGGTCTCATCGTGATCGATGGGCCGACGCCGCACCACTCGGCGGCGTTATCCTTCCTCTCGACGACGCTCTTGAGTTCATTGCCAACGAACCCGTCTTCTGGACCTGGACCTGATCGCCACGGCGGTGGTGCGCCGCCATCGCAAATGGGCAAAGTCGAGCTAAGACTATCGATACGATGACCAANNTTAGAGCCTGACCCAAAATGAATTGAGTGATTTCAGTAGGTTGTGGTTAGTCGTGGTTGCGAACTACGATGGAGCCACGGATGGCCTGGACTGAAATCACCCGCCGACACTATGAGCGGAACGGGTTACGCTATGCAAGCGATCTGCGCGATGAGGAGTGGGCGCTGGTCGCGCCGTATCTGCCGAAAGCCAAGCGTTTTGGCCGTCCTCGGACAACGGACCTTCGGGCGGTGGTGGATGCTTTACTGTACATTCTCACAACCGGTTGCCAATGGCGGATGCTGCCGAAATGTTTTCCGCCCTATTCGACGGTGCAGCGGTTCTTCTACCGCTGGCGCGCCGACGGATTGTGGGATCAGATCAACCATGAATTGGTGATGCGGGTTCGCGAGGTCGAAGGACGCAAGGCCAGCCCGACGGCAGGGATCATCGACAGCCAATCGGTGAAGACGACCGAGGCTGGCGGTCCGCGCGGCTTTGATGCCGGCAAGAAAATCAAAGGCCGAAAGCGGCATATTCTGACGGACACGACAGGGCTGCTGACCGCGGCCGTCGTGCATGAAGCCAACATCCAGGATCGTGACGGTGCCGTGCCCCTGCTCGTCTCGATCCGTGAGTGCTGGCCTTGGCTGCGCCATGTGTTTGCCGATGGTGGCTATGCCGGCAGCAAGCTCGAAGACGCGCTTGCCAAAGTCGGCAAATGGACACTCGAAATCGTCAAGCGATCCGATACCGCCAAAGGCTTCGAGCTGCTGCCAAGACGCTGGGTGGTCGAGCGTACACTTGCCTGGCTCAACCGTAATCGTCGTCTGGCCAAAGACTTCGAGGCGACCATTGAGAGCGCTAAAGCGTGGCTGATGATCGCCAGCGTCAAGCTCATGATACGCAGAATGACAAGACAATGATCAACTTATTGGATAATGAGTCGAA
>JBOEHJ010000295.1:0-1723 GCA_050633905.1 Geminicoccales bacterium | reverse complement strand
TCTTTTTCAGAAGGACGGCCTTCGCGCTTGAAGTAGCCACCTGGCACCTTGCCGGCAGCATATGCCTTTTCCTGATAGTTCACGGTCAACGGGAAGAAGTCGATCCCGGCGCGTGGTGTGCGGTCGGCCACTGCGGTGGCCATAACGATTGTTTCGCCATAGGTCACCATCACGGCGCCATCGGCTTGCCTGGCAACCTTGCCAGTTTCGATTTTGAGCGGCCTTCCGCCCCATTCTATTTCTACGGTTTGAACATCAAACATTCGGATTTTCCTTATACGTGCCCTGCGCTGCGATTATCTTTCGGTTGCAGCATCCCAATCAGGCACCACGGATGGACGGCCCCATTGCCGCCACCCAGGGATAGCTTGCCTCGTGCGGACCTCCGCACACGGCACATTGCTCACTCTACTTACGCGGACTGAAGCAACATCCGGCTCTTGCCGGGGTTTTGTGTATTTTGGTTGAGACAGTTCGAACAAACTTCGCTTAACGGCGAATGCCAAGTCTCTTGATGAGATCTTGATACCGCTCTTCCTTCTTGCCTCTTACATAGTCCAGCAACTTACGGCGCTGGGAGACCATTTTCAGAAGGCCGCGGCGGGAATGGTTGTCTTTCTTGTGACCTTGGAAGTGCTCGGTCAGGTTTCTGATGCGTTCGGTCAGGATCGCAACCTGAACTTCCGGCGAACCCGTGTCGCCGTCGACAGTTCCATATTCTTTGATGAGCTCTTGCTTGCGCTCTGCAGTAATCGACATCGGGTACTCCATCTGTTGAGAGTGACGCCTGGCGTCAGCTCTAGGTTAGGTTAAACACGCGCTTTGGCTGCAATGCCCCTTGATCCATTTCTGCCAAGGCAACAGGGTCACCCCTGTTTTCAACCAATATGGTTCCTTGGAGGATAGGTGCATCGCGTCCCCGCACGATCACGGCTTGACCGTTTCTCAGTCTCGCCGCATCTTCTCCGCTTACGGCCAGCGCCGGGATGTCGTCCAGCGCGGTCTCAAGCGGCAGGAGATACTCATACATGGCCTCCTGGCCGGCGCCCTTATGGCGCAATTCATCCAATTGATCCAGCAAAATCATATCATCTTCGTTAAACGGCCCCACCTTGGTGCGCCGCAACGCAGACACATGCCCGTAGCACCCCAGCTCACGGCCCATATCCCGCGCCAGGGCCCGCACATAGGTGCCTTTGCTGCACACAGCCTCAAACACCGCATGATCGGCGTCTGGCTGCTCTGTCAGTTCAAAGGCATCGACTGTGATCTCCCTGGAGGCGAGCTCCACGGTTTCCCCATCGCGGGCCAGATCATAGGCCCGGGCGCCATCCACTTTGAGGGCGGAAAACTGCGGCGGAACCTGGCTGATCAGGCCCGTGAACTTGGGCAGTAGCTGGCGGATGGCAGCCTCGTCCGGGCGATTGTCCGAAGTTTGGGTGATTTCGCCTTCTGCATCGTCCGTGCTGGTTTCAGCGCCCCATTCCACCGTGAACCGGTAGGTCTTGGTGCCATCCATGATGAACGGAACGGTTTTGGTCGCCTCCCCAAGGGCAATTGGCAATAGGCCTGTGGCCAGCGGGTCCAAAGTGCCGCCATGTCCTGCTTTTTGGGCGTTGAACAGGCGGCGCACAGCGCCAACCGCCTGGGTGGACGTCATGGCCAGTCTCTTGTCGAGCACGATCCAGCCATTCACCCGGTCGCCTTTCTTGCGTCTGGCCAT
>JBOEHJ010000294.1:241-2742 GCA_050633905.1 Geminicoccales bacterium | reverse complement strand
CGCCCCCTTACGGGCTGAACCTCTATGTCGCATCCGGCGTGACCGGGGTGCCCTATTTCAGGCTGCTGAGATATACAGTGCCCTATCTCGTCGCTCTGATCTCGGTCTGGCTGGTCGTGGCTTTCGTGCCGGAGCTGTCGACGATGTTGCTGCCAAACAGAGGCTAATGCAGAGGATGAGCAGTGCTTGATGACGATCTGGGGCGGCCTGAGACGTCGCTTAGAAGTCTGAGGTTGTTGCTGATCCTCGAAGAGGTTGCCAAGGTCGGCGTCCCGGCGACGCCGACCGAAGTCAACAAATCCATCGGCTTGCCGAAACAAACGCTGCACCGCATGTTTGCCTCGCTGGAGGCGCAGGGGTTCTTGCAGCGTGAGCATGACGGCCGTTCCTACTCACCCGGCCTGCGCATGCGATCGATGGCGATCAACACGATCTCATCGCCAGGGAGCCGCGCCGCTCGGCTGGCCGTGATGAGTCGGTTGGCCAAGGACATCGGCGAGACCTGCAATCTCTCGATTCCCGACCGCGACGCGATGATCTATGCTGACCGCATCGAGACTGAGTGGCCCTTGCGTATCCAGCTGCCAATCGGCACGAGGGTGCCGCTTCATTGCACGGCGAGCGGCAAGCTCTATCTGAGTACCCTTCCCAAAAACCAGCTTGCTCGCATTCTCGACAATACAGACCTCGAGCAGCGGACGAGCAAGACACTCGCCACCAAAGAAGCGTTGTCGAACGAGATCGAACGCATACGCGCCGAAGGCTTTTCCGAGGATAATGAAGAATTCATGGAAGGCATGATCGCGCTAGCCGTACCGATCAAAGGTCGAGGTGGTCGGTTCCTGTCCGCCTTGGCCTTTCATGCGCCAACGCCGCGCATGCCGTTCTCCGCTGCCCATCAGCACCTGGACCGCCTGCACGAAGCGGCCGCCGAGCTGGCGCATATTCTGATCGAGGATTCTGGGGACGCTTGAAACCGATCGCCTTCAGGCGGGGGGCGACTTCAGCACCAGTGTTTCCGTGAGCACGCCCTTGATCACGAGCTTGTCCGGCCACTGGTCGCGGAGTGCGGCGAGGCTGTCCCAGCCAGTCGCCGCACGGCTTTCGGTGCGATCGAAACCATTGCCGGGATCCGTGAAGTTCGCGCATTCCGGACGGCCCTGGATCAGGATCGAGGACGACCAGCGGGGATGGAGCGCGAAGTCAATGAACGACCGCCTAGGCAGGAAGATGTCGGCTATGTCCGTCCCACCGATGGAGGATCAAATCTTCGTGCCAGAGGTCTACTGAGACCCCTGCTTATCAGATCCTCGATCCAGATGACAGCCAGTGATCAGACAACGATCTCGCTTCAGCTGCACGACAAGTTGCTGCTGACAAAAAGTGCACAGAGGCTGTTGCATCCCCCCGAAACCAACGATACTTGCTGCGCGAGATCACTAGAGCCCTTCGCAACCTTTGCTGAATTCTGAGATTCCACACTAGTCAAAAAAATGAGGACGATGGTTAGCCGTCTTTTTTGATCATTATTTCCGAATAATCTTTGCTTATAAATCTGTAATAATGAATGATAACAGAGGCAAATCGGGTGGGGCCATGTTCAGCGGCTTTGAAGAAGGCTATGTCGAGGGCGCGGGGGCGCGGCTGTTCATGCGTCATGGCGGCGCCGAGAGTGCGCCGCCCGTCGTTTTGCTCCATGGCTATCCACAGACGTCGGCGATGTGGCATGCCGTGGCGCCGCTGCTCGCATCGTCCTACCGGGTCTTTTGCTTCGATCTTCGGGGTTATGGCCGTTCCGATAAACCCGTCTCCGATGCGGGGCACAAGGCCTATGCCAAGCGCGCGATGGCCAATGACGTGGTCCAGGCGATGGCGAGCTTCGGCTACCGGCAATTTTACATCGGTGCGCATGATCGCGGTGCGCGCGTCGCCCATCGGCTGGCCTTAGACCATACCAATCGCGTGGTCGCCATGACGCTGCTGGACATCGCGCCGACCCGCGAGATCTACGCCCATGTGTCCGCGGGCTTTGCCAAAGCCTATTGGCATTGGTTCTTTCTCACCCAGAACCAGCCGCTACCGGAGGAGCTCATCGGTCGAGATCCCGAAGCGTTTTGGAAATTGAAATGCTTCAACCAGGCTGGCGGCCATAATCCTTTCAGCGACCAGGCGCTTTACGAATATCTCTATGCCTTCCGCGATCCCGCAGCGATCCATGCGAGCTGCGAGGACTATCGCGCGGCGGCGACGATCGACATCGAGCATGACGACGCCGATGGCGACAAGAAACTCACCGTGCCGACCGAGGTCCTTTGGGCCAGGCATGGGGCCATGGAGAAATACTTCGATACGCTTGGACTTTGGCGCGAGCGGGCAAGCCAGGTGGACGGCGAAGCCCTGGAGGCCACCCATTACATGGCAGAGGAGATCCCGGAAGAGATCGCTGGCCGCTTTAATCGCCACTTCAGCCGCTACGCGTTGGCCAAGGATGAGGAGCTTGA
>JBOEHJ010000294.1:0-154 GCA_050633905.1 Geminicoccales bacterium | reverse complement strand
GAGTCGGCCAAGCTTTTGATCGACAATCTCGAAACGAACTGCCGCGAGCACGGCATCGCCTTTTACGGACTAGGCGACCCCAGGCAGGGGATCGAGCATGTCGTCGTGCCGGAGCAGGGACTGGTGGCTCCTGGCATGCTGATCGCCTGCGGAG
>JBOEHJ010000293.1:0-2538 GCA_050633905.1 Geminicoccales bacterium | reverse complement strand
CGGCGGCGATGAAGGCGTCGACGGTGAGTGAGTTTTCGCGCTTTCTTCGGGACACGTAGAGCTCAATGGCGCTTACCTCTGAGACAAAGGGAACGAACACCACGCCGCTTGGTGACAGGGATTGGACCCATTCGGGCGCTAAAGCGATGCCGAGGCCGTGTTTGACGAATTGCAGCAAAGTCGATTTGTCGATGACCTCGCAGATCACGCGCGGCTGGGCGCCAATCTTGCGGAAGCCGGACCAGAGCATCTTGTGCAGAATCGGGCGGGCATGTTTGGGGTAGCCGACGATGTCCTGATCGACGATGTCTTTGGGCTCCAGGCGCTCCATCGCGGCGAGCGGGTGGTTCTCGGCAAGGACAACGACCGCAGGCTGCCGACGGAGACGTTCGGATGTGATGAAGTCGTCCTCAATCGGCGATCGGATGAAGGCGATGTCGGTCCGATGATTAATCAGCTCCTGGGCATGCTGGTCCGAGGATGAAAATTCTAAGAACTGAACATGGACATCGGGCCAGGCCTGCCGAAATGTGACCAAGGCCAGCGGCGCCAGCATCGAGATGGCCTCATCGACGCCGCTCACCCGAATGCGCTTTACGCCGGAGGCCGCTTTGTGCCGAGCTTGGGAGACGGCTTTTTCGACATCAGCCAGGATTTTCGTGGCGTCGCGCAATAAGCCGGCGCCGACCTGGGTCAGGCTTACCTGACGTGTCGTGCGAAACAACAGCGCCGCCCCGATCTCGTGCTCGAGCGCCGAGATCCGCTCTGACAGAGCCGATTGGCTGATGCCAAGACGCTCGCCTGCTCGACGGAAATGCAATTCCTCAGCGACGGCAACGAAACATTCGAGCTGTCTCAAATCCAATAAGCTGCCCCCTAGACGGACCGCCTATTTGATGACCTTGACCCACTGCTTGCTGCTCAAGGTCTGCTCATAGGCTTGGATATTATGCGCGAGCTTTAGGGTGTCCAATGTATCGTCGCGGCCGTCAAGTAAGGCTTGGCGCGTGGCGTCATCCATCTCGAAAGAAAAGGTCTCAGCAGCCACGTTGATGGTCCGGGCTTCGATGTCGATCTGGAAGGGGGCGGCATCCGCATCGCCGGATAATTCTAGCAGACGGTCACGCGCCGTCGGCTCGACGATCGGCAAGGTCAGACCGTTCTTGCGCGCATTGTCATAAAAGATGCCGGCAAAGCCTGTACTGATCACGGCTTTGATACCGAGCTGGCTCAGCCCCCAGACAGCATGTTCCCGGCTGGAGCCGCAGCCGAAGTTATCCCCGGCGACCAGGATGGATGTTTCAGTCCAGGGCGGCTTACTCAGGATGAAATCCGGTCGAGCAGCACCTTGCTCATCAAAGCGCAGATCGGCCAAGGTGCCGTCGGCCAACCCCTCGCGCGTGATGGTCAACAAGAACCGTTTGGGCATGATGACGTCGGTGTCGATATTGGCGAGCGGCAATGGTGCGGCCCGGCCTTCGATGTGCCTGATCATGGTCATGCCTCACCTTTGGGCGCCAAATCGCGGACATCGGCGAGCCTGCCTTTGACCGCAGCGGCAGCGACCATGGCCGGGCTCATCAGATGGGTGCGCGCACCCCGGCCCTGACGGCCTTCGAAATTGCGGTTGGTTGAGGATGCGACCCGCTCGCCGTCCATCGCGACGTCGTCGTTCATCGCGAGGCACATGGAGCAGCCGCTTTCCTGGCGCCAATCGAAGCCGGCCTCGACGAAGATCTTATCCAGCCCCTCGGCTTCGGCTTGCGCGCGCGTCGCCATCGAGCCCGGCACGACGATCGCGGTCACACCTGGCGCGACCTTGTGGCCGACAAGCACCTTGGCAGCACTCCGCAAATCATCGATCCGGCTATTCGTGCAGGATCCGATGAAGGCCCGGTCGATCGAAAGATCGGTCATCCTTTGCCCTTCGGCCAAGCCCATATAGTCGAGGGCTCGCGCCAACGCTGCTTTCGTCTTGGGTGTCGGCATATCCGCATCGACCGGAACCTTGCCGTCGATCGCGACCGACTGATCAGGGCTAGTGCCCCAGCTCACCAGAGGGGCAATCTCACCGGCATCGATCGCGAAGGTTTGGTCGAAATGAGCACCAGGATCGGAAGCCCAGCTCTCGCATGCAAAAGCCAGGGCATCACTATGTGCCTTGCCTAGCATGGCTTCGCGCGTTGTGTCGTCCGCGGCGATCAGGGCAGCGCGGCCGCCAAGCTCGACCGCCATATTGCAGATCGTCATGCGCCCGGACATCTCAAGATCACGGATCGCAGAGCCCGCGAACTCCACGGCAAAGCCATTGGCGCCGCCGGCGCCGACCACCTGCACCGCCTTCATCACGATATCCTTTGCGGTCACGCCAGGAGCCAGCGTGCCATCCACCTGGATCAACATGGTCTTCAGACGCTTGTAGCGAAGGGTCTGGGTCGCGAGGACATGCTCGATCTCAGAGGTGCCGATGCCGAAGCCGAGCGCGCCGAACGCGCCATAGGTGGTGGTGTGACTGTCTCCGCAGGCGATCAGCATGCC
>JBOEHJ010000292.1:0-731 GCA_050633905.1 Geminicoccales bacterium | reverse complement strand
TGGCACCAAGGGGAACCAAGCCCTCGGACAGCTATGCCCTCGATAGACGACCTTAGCTAAATGGCGATCCTGATCCTGAGCTTCAGCATTCAACTGCAGCAATCAACTTCGCGCTGCATTTTGTAGTTTAGAGGAGGTCCATGCTCGATATCTCTGAGTCTCGTCAGCGGGTTAGCACAACGAAACGCCGATCAAAACGAAAACCATGAACCGCCCGAAGCAGGGCCATCCCCAGACGATTTATCCAATGTCGCGCTGTCCGAATCCGGGCTATACGAAGCCGGACTATCCCAAGATGATCTTTTGTCTTTCCAATCAAATGCGTCTTGTCGTTCCTGAGCTTTTTCGTCGGCGTTTTTCCGAGATGAATTTACTGCCAAAACTCCTGCCCCGACCACTAGTTTAGATCCAGATGATAGTCCAGGCATCGGTACCTCCATCAGATCTTCTTGACGTTACAATGCTAGAATATCGATGCCGATGCGTCTGTGACAATTAGCACACCGGTACGCTTAAATGCGTCGCGATTAGCGAGTTGGTATCCTAGTTTCTGCTGCTGTGCACAGTCCTTCCACCCCGTCAGGTCGTCGCTCGTTCCCGCTTCCGGATCGGTCAGCAGACACAAGCGATGACGCCGCTGCCACGATCGCCGGCGTCCAGACCTGAAACGACGGCTTTCCGGTCGGTTAGCCGACGCGGCGGAGGGCCCCGCTTTCGGCGAGTCCTGACCC
>JBOEHJ010000291.1:0-427 GCA_050633905.1 Geminicoccales bacterium | reverse complement strand
TACCTTGATCGCTGCATGAAATCGCGGCCTTCACCGGTCAACGGCGATCAATCGAATTTGCGCTGACAACGCCGTCTACCAGACTTGAAGTCTCGGGGATCAAGAATAGCAAAATTGGCCCCAGCCAATTTCTTTCAATCATCTCCGGACCAAACACCTAGCCTGGAAAATTCGCGTTGGGGTGGCGGGTGTAGCTGTTTGACAATTGCCAAGCAGAGAATAGTGGATCGGGAGTTAATCGTGGGCGCGAAGAAATCGACGAAGGTGCCGAAGAGATTCGATGAGATCTACAGCACCGTTACCAAGCTCACCGATGACTTTTGCCGTACCCACCTTGATAACGAGTATACCGAACTAGCGAGATACGCTGCTGCCGCGCTGCATCGCAAACGACCGAGCCGATTGGAAATGCGATGGTAAAAGAGAA
>JBOEHJ010000290.1:0-2663 GCA_050633905.1 Geminicoccales bacterium | reverse complement strand
GTCCAAAGCGCTTGCCGAGATGGCAATTGCCCGGCACATAAATTCCTCCTGGAACATGGTTCATACTCCGTTGCGCCTGCAGTGTGAGTAAGACAAGTGGTGTCGCGAATTTCAGCGATACCAAGTTCCGCCCACTCCGATTTGCCCTTGCTCGACATCCCTCGCGGCCTTGTCTTGCTGAGGCGGTATCTGCGGCTTGGCGAGCCCCCGGTACCATTTCGAAGGCTACCCGCCCGATGCCCGGCTCTCAATGCTTAGCGAGCCCGTAGGAAAGTCCTTCAAATTTAATCTGAAAGTCATCGAATTCATTCTGGGTTATCCAGGAAGGATGCAAACGACAACACTCAGATATCCGCGCGACTTGCATGGCTACGGTGCTTCGGCACCCGACCCAAAATGGCCCCATGGCGCCAAGATCGCTGTCCAGTTCGTTCTTAACTACGAGGAAGGCGGCGAGAATTGTGTGCTGCACGGGGATACGGCCTCGGAGGCTTTTCTCTCCGAAGTCGTCGGCGCCCAGCCATGGCAAGGCCAGCGCCATTGGAACATGGAGTCGATGTACGAGTACGGCGCACGCGCCGGGTTCTGGCGGCTGCACCGGCTGTTTATCGAACTGGCTGTGCCTGTCACCGTCTATGGCGTCGCGACAGCGCTGGCGCGCAGCCCGGCTCAGGTCGAGGCGATGCAAGCAGCAGGTTGGGAGATCGCCAGCCACGGGCTCAAATGGATCGAGTACAAAGATTTTTCGCCCGAGGATGAGCGTGCGCACTTGTTGGAGGCGGTCCGACTGCATACCGAGGTCACGGGCGAACGTCCGCTTGGTTGGTATACTGGACGATGCTCCGAGCAAACGGTCGATCTGGTCGCCGAGGAAGGCGGATTTCTGTATGTGGCCGACAGCTACGCAGATGATCTGCCCTACTGGCATCGCGCCCATAAACGGGACCAACTGATCGTTCCTTATACCCTCGATGCCAATGACATGCGCTTTGCCACGCCCCAGGGCTTCAATGCGGGCGATCAGTTCTTTTCATACTTAAAAGACAGCTTCGATGCCCTTTACGCCGAAGGGCAGGCAGGTATGCCGAAGATGCTCTCGATCGGGCTGCACTGCCGCCTGATTGGGCGACCAGGACGAGTCCAGGCGCTTCGCCGTTTCATCGAATACGTCAAGGCTCATAACGACGTCTGGTTGGCCCGCCGCGTCGACATCGCCCATCATTGGCACGAGCATCACCCACCGCGGGTTGACCGGCCAAGACCGTCCGCCATGGACCGGCGGTCCTTCGTCGAGGTATTCGGTGGCGTATTCGAGCATTCGCCCTGGATCGCGGAGGGGGCTTTCGCGTTGGAACTCGGACCGGCGCATGATAGTGCCGCTGGCCTGCACAACGCGCTTGCGCGGGTTTTTCGAAAAGCAGATGATCAGGAGCGCCTAGGTGTGCTGACTGCCCATCCGGACCTCGCCGGCAAGCTCGCGGCAGCCAAGCGACTAACAACGGAATCGACGGAGGAGCAAGCAGGTGCTGGGCTCGACCAGCTTACTGACGAGGAGCGTGCGGCGTTCACCGATCTGAACGACGCTTATGTCAGAAAGAATGGGTTTCCGTTCATCATCGCGGTCCGGGACCACGACAAGGCGAGCATTCTGGAGGCGTTCCAACGCCGGCTCAACCACGACCGCGAGACCGAATTCGCCGAGGCGTGCCGTCAGGTCGAGCGGATCGCAAGGCTGCGCCTGGAGGCTATGTTGCCATGAGTGTTGATGTGTCCACGGCAGGGTCGGCAGACGAGCGGACCTACTATGCTCCCCATGGTGGCCTCTCGCCGCAGACCGATGTTCTGAGCGGTCGGGCGGTGTTTACCGAGGCCTATGCCGTGATTCCGCGAGGCGTGATGCAGGACATCGTGACCTCGGCCTTGCCATTCTGGAACCGGACACGAGCTTGGATTCTGGCACGTCCGCTCACCGGTTTTGCCGAGACCTTCGCGCAGCTGATCATGGAAGTCAGCCCCGGTGGCGGTAGCGAACGGCCGGAGCCGGACGCAGGTGCCGAAGCCGTGCTGTTCGTGCTCGAAGGCAGGCTCGATCTTACTGTGGACGGCTTCGCTCACGTGATGGAGCCGGGGAGTTTTGCCTATATCCCCCCTGGTAGCGACTGGCGGATCAGCAATGAGGGCGAAGAACCCACCCGCTTTCATTGGATCAGGAAAGCCTATGAAGCGGTCGACGGGCTGGCGAAGCCTGATCCGATCGTCGTCAACGAGCGCGACGTCACGCCTTCACCAATGGCCGGCACCGAGGGAAAATGGACAACGACGCGCTTCGTCGACCCTGCCGATATGCGCCACGACATGCATGTTACCGTTGTCACCTTCGCCTCTGGAACCATCCTGCCGTTTTGCGAAACCCATGTGATGGAGCACGGGCTCTACGTGCTCGAAGGCAAGGCGGTCTATCGGCTCAACCGGGATTGGGTCGAGGTCGAGGCTGGTGACTTCATGTGGCTCCGAGCCTTCTGTCCCCAGGCTTGCTATGCGGGCGGCCCGGGCCCCTTCCGCTATCTCCTGTACAAGGACGTCAACCGTCACCCGAAGCTTGGGATGCCGTTTTTGCCGTCAGGGGCCGGACGATGAGTGGGGTTATCCCAACCCAGCCGCTG
>JBOEHJ010000289.1:0-492 GCA_050633905.1 Geminicoccales bacterium | reverse complement strand
GTTGTGCTGTCGATCGCGAACCGACCGCCGGCATCATCCGCCAGGCTGTAGCTCAAGACATCGCCGACATCCACATCGGACCCAGCAGCCGTCCCCACCACCGTGCCATCAGAGGCATTCTCATCGACACTGGCATTGTCGAGCGTCAGATCATCGGGCGTGTCATTGGTGTTCGCTGTCGTGATCTCGAACGTGTCGGCGGCAGTGGCGCCATGCGGGTCGGTGGCGGTGACCGTTATGTTGACTGCACCGACATCATCGTTCTCCGGCGTACCCGAGAAGGTCTGGGTCGAGGCATCGAAGCTCAACCAAGCCGGCAACGCCGACCCGTCCGACAAGGTCGCCGTATAAGAAAGCGTGTCGGAGGTATCGAGATCCGCAAATGACCCCGCCGGGATCTGGTAACTGAAGCTGCTGTCTTCCGTCGCTGACTGATCGGCGATCGCATTCGCAACAACCGGCCCGTCATTCGTCCCCGTCACCGTCAGCGTC
>JBOEHJ010000288.1:0-1393 GCA_050633905.1 Geminicoccales bacterium | reverse complement strand
CGACGATCAGGGCCATGGCCAGCGGCGACGTGGTCGCTCTTGCCAGGCTTTCGGGCGAGGAACTCAGCCCCGTTCGCGTCTTTAATCTGAGAACGTCACAGCCCTATCACCAAACGGTGTCATAACCCGAAGAACTGTTGGATAAGCCATGTCAATCACTGCAGAACGCAAACAGGAAGTGATTTCCGAGTTTGCCACCAAGCCCGAAGACACGGGCTCACCGGAGATCCAGGTCGCTGTTTTGACCGAGCGGATCACCAACCTGACCGAGCATCTGAAGGACCACAAGAAGGACTTCGCGTCCCGCCGTGGCCTCCTGATGATGGTTGGCCAGCGTCGCCGGCTCCTCGACTATCTGAAGAAGAAGGAAGAGAGCCGTTATCAGACCGTGATCGAACGTCTCGGTCTTCGTAAGTAACTTTTTTGGAACCCAAACGCGGTCCGCGTATCGATCGATCCGGAATGGTTTCGGATCGCTCTTTCACGGGTCCGGCGTCAATCCGGACAGGCCGGCCGTCATGCTGATGGGCCGGGCTAGGCTGTTGGAAAGGCAGTAAAATCAAATGTTCAAGATCTCACGTAAAGAAATGGATTGGGGCGGCAAGCCTCTTATTTTGGAAAGCGGACGCATTGCACGCCAGGCCGATGGCGCCGTCATGGTCACCTATGGTGAAACCACGGTGCTCTGCACGGCCGGTGCTGCACGCAGCGTCAGGCCGGGCCAGGATTTCTTCCCGCTCACCGTGAATTACCAGGAAAAGTTCTACGCCGCCGGCAAGATCCCGGGCGGCTTCTTCAAGCGCGAAGGACGTCCGACCGAGAAGGACACGCTGACCTCGCGCCTGATCGACCGTCCGCTGCGCCCTCTGTTCCCTGCTGGCTTCAAGAACGAGACGCAGGTCATCTGCACCGTTCTCGCCCATGATCAGGAGAACGATCCGGATATCGCCGCCATGGTCGGCGCGAGTGCAGCGCTCACCATCTCCGGCATTCCGTTCCTCGGCCCGATCGGCGGCGCCCGTGTCGGCTACAAGGACGGCCAGTATATCCTGAACCCGACCGTCGCCGAATTGGCCGACAGCGACCTCGATCTGGTCATGGCCGGCACCCANNGACGCCGTCATGATGGTCGAGTCCGAGGCGAAAGAGCTGTCCGAAGAGGTCATGCTCGGCGCCGTGATGTTCGGTCAGGAAGGTTTCCAGCCGGTGATCGAAATGATCATCTCACTCGCCGAAGACTGCGCGAAGGAGCCCTGGGAGCTGGAGGTCGAGGATCACAGCGAGTTCTACGGGCAGATCAAATCCGCTCTCGAAGCCGATCTGCGTTCGGCCTATGCCGAGCCGCAGAAGACCACCCGCCAGAATAAGGTTGGCGAGGTCAAGGCGAAGGCGC
>JBOEHJ010000287.1:0-2246 GCA_050633905.1 Geminicoccales bacterium | reverse complement strand
GAGGCAATCGCCTGTCGCTGCTCGGGCTTGAGCGAACGTGGAAGGGCGAAGGACGGATCGTCGAAATCCCAATGCGGGTAGTCGGTAGCGATCAGAAGGCGATCGAAGCCGATCCAGGACATGACATCCAAGAGCTGGCCCGCTCGCTCCGGCTCCTCCATCGGCTGCGTGCTAATCCAGAGGTGCTCTTTTAGAACTTCCGATGGTGGTCGCACCACCTGTGGGACCTCGTCCCGGTGATCGGCCCAATGCTTGTCGAGGCGCCAACCGAGCGAGGCGAGCCAGGCGAAGCCGCCCTCGATCATGATCATCTTGAGCTTGGGGAATCGCTCGAACACCCCTTGCATCGCGAGGCTCGCAACGCCTGCCTGGCAGGCTGCCGCATGGCCGGTCATCTCTTCGATGTAGTAAGACGGCCAACCCGCCCCGGTCACGGGATGACCGCTATAGCCAAAGACATGAACGCCGATCGGGAGGTCGACCTCGGCTGCCTTCTCGAATATCGGCCAGTATTTCTTAGCGCCCAGCGGCTCGAAAGTGCGTGCCAGCATCAGGATCTGGGCGAAAGCGGAATCATCGGCACAACGTTCGATCTCTTTGATCGCCGCCGGCGGATCTTCATAGGGGATGACGATCGAGGCCTTGAAGCGCGGCTCGGGCTCGCACCATTTTGCCCGTTGCCAGTCATTGACCGCGGCCGAGATCGCAGCGCCGAACTCAAGATTACGATCCGCCTGCCCGGTAGGCTGAAGCGGCGCCATGATGCTGTATTCGATGTTGCAGGCGTCGAGGTAATGCGTGCGGGTGAAATCGAGATCGCTTCCCGGCTGTGCACCATTCGGCGCCCAGGCATCCCGCCTCGCCGCGCGCGGTGCTGCCTTCGGATAGGGATCGCCTTCTGCAAAGCCATGCTTCGGCCGCGGCCCGTAACTCTGCAGATAACGCCACCAGCGGGCCGACAGAAACGGCTTCATCTCCCCGATCGTGCGCACGGTCGGGTGCATGTCACTGTCGATGATCGCAAGATGCGGGCGCGAGGCGCGCCGGCCCGTACTCGACGGAGTCTCGGTCGCTATCGTCGTCGTTTGCTCATCCAGGGTCATGACGTGCCTCCTAGACGAATATAGGTCTCTTTTGGGTTCTCGGCCAGCATGCGGTCGAGCGTCGACGTCGGCAGGCCTTTCGGGAGTGCATCGTCGCCGTCGAAGCGCCAGTGGGGATAGTCCGAGGAAAAAAGCAGCATCTTATCGGAGCCCAGCTGTTCGAAGAGCCGTTCGAGAAGATCTGGATCTTCCGGCGCATCGAGCGGCTGGAGCGTCAGCCTGACATGATCACGCACGATATCCATGGGTGCCCGGTCAACCCAGGGGACTTCCATGCGCAATCCCCGCCAGAATTTCCCGAAACGCCAGCAAAAGGCCGGGAGCCAGGAGACGCCCGACTCGATCAACACCACCTTCAGCTCGGGAAATTCGACGAACACGCCATGGCTGATCAGGCTGGCGAGCTGCGCCTGCATGCCCTGGGTCTGATCGACATAGTCCTCGACATGAAAGCTCGGCCAGCCGACGGCGGTTACCGGTTGGCGATAGGCGCTCCCGATATGCAACCCGATCGGCAGGTCGTGGCGCACGGCCGCTCTGTAGATCGGCCACCAATAGCGGCGGCCATAGGGGAGATCATGCATGGCCGGCATCAGCACTTGCACGAAGCGGCGATCATCGGCATGCCGTTCGATCTCTTCGGCTGCAAGGTCGGGATTCTGAGGCGGCACCACGATCGATGCCGCGAGACGCGGCTCCCTATCCAGCCAGTGCTCGGCCAGCCAATCATTGACCGCCTTGCAGAGTGCGGCAGCGAGCCGTTCGTCATGGATTTGTTGCACACCATAGAGGCAATTCAGAACAGCGCCATCGAGCGACCAGCGATCCAGCACGTCCTCGCAGAGGGCCTCGACCGTCTCAGCCGCACCAATAGCGCCGCGCCGCCAATCGGACCTGGCACTCGCCGGCACCAAGGGCGGATAGGCCCGGCTCTCGAACCCTTCCATGCCGCGCACCTCAACGATGTCCCGCCAATAGTCGTCGAGATAGGGTAAGAGCGCCTGAATGCCCGGCACGCTCGGGTGAACGTCGCAATCAATGGCGCCCTTGAGCACTTTGCTCATGCCATCAGCCTCCTCCGCCTGCATTGTAGCGTCATCCCTTGACCGCGCCCAGCGCAATACCGCGCACGAGGTGACGCTG
>JBOEHJ010000286.1:0-421 GCA_050633905.1 Geminicoccales bacterium | reverse complement strand
GGGTATCTCATTCGTGGCCTCCCCCATCCCCGGTCATGCTTTTTTTCAAAAGACGGTTCTCGAGCATCAGCTCGGCAACCACCTCTTTCAGCGCTCCAGACTCCCGGCGTAGTGACGTCACCTCGCCAGATGTCGCCTCACGCGCCGTGTCGCCCGCCAGCCGCTTCTTGCCCGCTTCGAGAAACTCCTTGGACCAGCGATAGTAAAGGTTCTGTGAGACCCCTTCCCGTCGGCACAGCTCGGCAATGCTGTCCTCGCCGCGCAGGCCTTCCAGCACGATCCTGATCTTCTCTTCAGCCGAATACCGCTTGCGCGTGGCTCGGCGGATGTTCTGAACGACCTTCTCGGCCGGTTCTTTCACCGACCCGGATTTCTGGCTCATCTTCGCTCCTTGAATGGCTACGATGATCCAGAAATCCTC
>JBOEHJ010000285.1:0-5800 GCA_050633905.1 Geminicoccales bacterium | reverse complement strand
ACAAACTCCCTTCCTATGCTGCTGCAAAGAAAAACCTTGGGCTAAAGGCTGTTCATGAACAGGGCCTGCGCAGGAACAATCGATGTGAAAATTCTCATCTGCCCATCCGTCGACGTGAGCGTAAACAACAGAAATTCAAATCACCAGGATCAGCTCAGCGCTTCTTGAATGTTCATGCCGCTGTCTACAACCTGTTCAACATCGATCGCCATCTCATCTCCCGCAGCACCATGAAGGAATTCAGAGGCGAAGCATTTCGTCGATGGAATGACGTGGCTGCTGCCGTCTGAATCTTCGACTCCTCAGCCTAGTGCCGACGAGCTTCATAGATGTGACAATGCCATCCGACGCCTTCCGTACGATCTATGCCGTCAATATCGGCGATCAGTTGGTCGTCGTCCATGCGTTCCAGAAGAAATCGAAGAATGGCATCAAGACGCCTCAAAGCGAGATTGATCTGGTTCGTGACCGAATAAGCCGGCTGAGGAGATCCTAAAGTGGCAGAAGATGATCTGGAATTGGTCAAGGGAAGCGGCAATCTTTGGCAAGATTCCGGCTTCGCCGATGCCGAGATCCGCCAGGCCAAAGCTGATCTGGCGGCAGCCATTATCGGGGCCATGGTCAAGAAGAAGCTCTCCGCAGCCAAAGCTGGAGAGCGGACGGCCTTCACGGCCGCCGATTTTTCCCGCGTGCGCAATGCTGATCTTGGCCGATTCACGATCGATCGCTTGATCAGAATGTTGATGGCCCTCGATCCGAAGCAAGGTGTGACAGTCGCCATCACACGTGCGCGGAGCAAGGCAAAGCGAGAGATTGTGACGGCCTAGCACGTCTACTCTCAACTATTGCACGCTCGAAGCTGCCGTCTCGGATACAGCGAACTCTATGATCGGAGCTTCTTGAGGCCCTGCCCTAATCGACGTTGCATGATGTCTGTTGCTATAGATGCGCCGATTGAAGCGGAAGAAATAGGAGGCGCATCAGCATGTCATCAATAACGGCCGAGTTGGCCTCGGCGTTGAGCTCCGTTCGTCGGCCCGGTGATTTCGTGACCTCCGACAGGACGGAGCTGTTCGCGCCGAAGCTGGAGGTGGATGGCGTGGGGCCGATCGCGCTCCCGTTCCTGCCGGTTCAGGCCGAGCAGCTCATTGCTTTGGCCGAGCGAGCCCCTTTCGGTCGTGGCGAGGATACGCTGGTCGATACCGATGTAAGGCGGACCTGGCAGCTCGGCGCTGACCGGGTCCGGGTCGAGGGCAAGCACTGGCAGCGCACGCTCGATGCAATCCTCGCAAGGGTCGCAAATGGGCTGGGCGTCGCTGAACCGATCGAGGCCGAATTCTACAAGCTTCTCATCTATGATGAAGGCAGCTTCTTCGTCAGCCATCGCGATACAGAGAAGTCCCCCGGCATGTTCGCGACATTGGTGATCGTGCTGCCGTCGCACTCGAAGGGGGGCGAATTGGTCGTTCGCCACAAAGATCGGGAAACCCGTGTCGATCTTGGTAACGACGAGCCGTCGGAGGCGGCCTTCGCCGCCTTCTATGCCGACTGTGTTCACGAAGTGCTGCCGATTACGGAAGGCCATCGCCTAACCCTGATCTACAACCTCCTGCGCAAAGGCAAGACGCTCAATCCTCCCTGCTATGACGGCGAGCAGACCCACGTAACATCTATCCTGCGGTCGTGGACCGATGGTCGGAAAACGCCGGACGACGAAATGCCGGTAAAGATCATCTATCCGCTCGAACATGCCTATACGCCGGCTGCCCTCAGCTTTGATGCGTTAAAGGGAGCTGATGCCGGCGTGTCCGGCGTGCTCACCACTGCAGCAAAAGATGCTGATGTCGATCTTCATCTGGCGCTGCTGACGATTGAGGAGAGCGGGTGCGCGGAGCCGATCTACAACGGTCGTTGGCATTCTTCCGACGACGATTTCGAGGCGGGTGAAATCATCGATAGCTATGCCGCTCTCGGCGAGTGGCGAAAGCTCGATGGCGCCCCGGCAGCGCTTGGCGACATCCCCCTGGGAGACCACGAACTGTCGCCGCCCGAATGCTTCGAGGAGATGGAGCCGGACGACGAGCATTTCCAGGAGGCAACGGGCAACGAGGGCGCGTCTTTTGAGCGAACATACCGTCGAGCGGCGCTCGTGCTCTGGCCACACAAGCAGTTTTTTGCCGTTCTCTGTCAGGCCGGTTTGAAGGCTACGCTGCCTTATCTCGGCGAGATGGTAGAAAACTGGGCGGCCAGTGACCAGGACCCGCAATCGCCACGTCGGCTAGAGGCGCAAGACCTCGCCAAACACATGATCTCCGGCTGGACGATACGGCAATGGTATCCGAGCGACGATGAGGCGCCGAGCGAAGCAGCAAAGATGCTGACGCTGCTCGCCAAGCTAAAGGATACCGCCCTGATCAATGCCTTCCTGACCAGCATCACGGCAGGTGGTGACTATACCAGTAGCGACAACGACGCGATTATCACTGCTATCCGCCTGTTGCCGATCGACCAGGCGGCCGCC
Organism: Geminicoccales bacterium; assembly: GCA_050633905.1. Taxonomy (GTDB): domain Bacteria; phylum Pseudomonadota; class Alphaproteobacteria; order Geminicoccales; family Geminicoccaceae; genus JANQPX01. The sequence continues at coordinate 3,279 of JBOEHJ010000285.1, read as the reverse complement.
TTGATCGAGCACATCATCGCCGGCAACCTGGAAAAGTCAGTTTGCGGCTCTGGCAATCTTCTTCTTTGCGCGGTTGAAGCCCTGCCCGAAGGGCGTTTCAAAGGGGCTGCCGAGATCATGGTCGAAGCCCTTCCAGGCCAGCGGAAGAGCGAACCGTCCTACCGGGATGAACGGCCAAATTCAGACTTTGTCGCCGATCTGATGATGGCGCTTGGCGAGATCGATCTGGGGCTGGCGGACAGCGCAGCCGACCACATCCTCGGGCACAAAAAACGCTATCGCCTCGATGGCATTCTTGTTCCCGCCCTTTGTCGCCTGGTCGGTTCCAAGACGATGATGAGCATGCCGATGCAACGATTGCTTGCGGCTTGCCAAGAGCATTTGCAGGACCGCATTGCAGAAACCTTGGAAGCACCGAAGGACTGGAGACGAGACAGCAAGCTTAAATGCCAATGTCCGCATTGCGACGAGCTTAGCCGCTTTCTCGACGATCCTGAACAGAGGCGCTGGGCCTTTAAGGCGGCGGAAGCCAAACGCCGCCACGTCACGGATACGATAAGAGGATCGCGCTCCGACGTTGATCTGGAAACCGACCAGAATGGACGACCCTATAGCCTCATCTGCACCAAGAACCAGAAGAGCTACGACGCTCGGGTGCAGCAACGGAAACGCGACTTGGAAGACCTGGCAAGGCTGGAGGGCTGATCTGAATTCGTGGCGTAGATACGCAGATCGGCTCTGCATGCGGAAAACAACCTGGTGATCCCGACGCTTCATTCGACATAAAGATTGACATCGACGTGCCCGACCCAGACTCCATGCTCGGCGACGTCGCCGAGATCAAGCAAAGAATAGAGCAACTCGACGCCGAGCGGGCGATGCTGCGCAAACGGCTGCACGCTCTTCAGGAAGCATCCGGCGACTCGGCTGCGACGACAGTGACCTCCTCGCCCCAAGAGAAAATCAAGCTCTTTCGATGTCTGTTTCGCGGACGAACTGACGTCTTCCCGCGGCGATGGCAGAACGTGAAGAACGGCAGGAAGGGCTATAGCCCAGTTTGCCGAAATGAATGGGTCCAAGGCATTTGCAAAAAGCCTCAGGTGAAATGCAGCAATTGCTCCCATCAGGCTTTTGTCTCGGTCGAAGACGAAATCATTGCTCAGCATCTGCGCGGGATGTCCGGATTGGGATCAGCCCATGGCGAAGAATTTGTCATCGGCGTCTACCCAATCCTTCCTGACAACAGCTGCTGGTTCCTGGCGGTCGACTTCGACGGCTCGTCATGGGAGAGCGATGCAAGAACTTATCTGGAAGCCTGTCGGATCTGTAAGATTCCGGCGGCATTGGAGCGATCACGATCCGGCAATGGCGGGCATGTTTGGATTTTCTTTTCAGAGCCGATCCCGGCTTCTACGGCTCGACAACTCGGCACGTTGATCATGACCTCAGCTTTGGATCAGCGGCCGGAAATCGGTTTCGCGTCCTACGATCGCTTCTTTCCTAATCAGGATACGTTACCTACTGGCGGCTTCGGTAACCTGATCGCTCTACCGCTTCAAGGAGTGGCGCGAAAGGCTGACAACACCGTCTTCGTCGATGACGACCTTGAACCCTACGAAGACCAATGGGCCTATCTGTCCTCGCTTGATCGAACGTCTTTGAGCATGGCCGAGACACTCATCAGCGACACCGCAGCCGAGGGTGGGTTACTGCGTGTTCGCATGCCCGCTGATCAAGACGATACAATTGATCCTTGGGAACTGCCCCCGTCCCGGAAGCCGCCCAAAGTCAAGATTGCTGAACCAATGCCATCGGCGATGACCATTACTGTCGCGGAGCAGATTTATATCGAGCGATCCGGTTTACCGTCAGTCATGGTTGCCGCTCTCGTACGTGTTGGCGCCTTTCAGAATCCAGAATTCTATCAGGCGCAGGCTATGCGTCTGCCGACTTATGGCAAGCCTCGAATTATCAGCTGTGCCGAGCTTCACCCACAGCACATTGCGCTGCCGCGAGGTTGCCTGGACGAAGCCGTTGACCTCCTGACCGCGTACGACGTCCAAGTCGATCTAGATGATAAGCGAGATGTCGGCACAGCCATCGATGTCGAATTCACCGGCGTCCTCAGACCACAACAGGCCACCGCCGTCGACGCCATAGCCGCCCATGATTTTGGCGTTCTCGCTGCCACGACTGCGTTCGGCAAGACCGTCGTCGCGGCTGCCCTGATCGCACAGCGACGGATGAACACCCTTATTTTGGTGCATCGTCGCGAACTCTTGGAACAATGGACCGAACGGCTGAAGACCTTCTTGTCTGTTGGTGATCAGGATATCGGCGTGATTGGCGGCGGTAAGCGCAAGCCTACAGGGCGGATCGATGTCGCCATGATCCAAAGCTTGGTCCGTCGTGGCGAGGTTTCAGACCTGGTTGCCGGCTATGGACAGATCATCGTTGACGAATGCCATCATCTGCCGGCTGTTAGCTTCGAACTCGTGGTACGGCGATCGAAGGCAAGATACTTGCTCGGACTATCGGCGACTGTCGTCCGAAAAGATGGCCATCATCCCATCATCTTCATGCAGTGCGGTCCAATCCGCCACCGGGTCGACGCCAGGTCCCAGGCCGCTCGCCGCACCTTTGAGCATCGAGCGGTCATCAAGGAGACAAGCTTTCAATCGGCTTTCAGCAACGAGACCGAGCGACCACCAATCGCACAGATTTACAGCGAATTGGCGGATGACGAGCGGCGCAATGATCTGATCTTCGATGATGTCTTGTCCGCTTTGGAGGATGGGAGATGCCCCATTGTCCTGACGGAAAGGCGCCAGCATCTGGATCTTCTTGTCGACCGATTTCGCAGCTTTGTCCGTAACCTTGTGGTTCTTCGTGGTGGCATGACGATAGCCGAGCGAAAAGTCGCCCAGTCATTAATCAACGACGACGATATCGATGAGCGACTCTTGCTGGCAACCGGACGATACATCGGTGAGGGCTTCGACGATCCGCGCTTGGATACGCTCTTTTTGGTCATGCCCATATCGTGGCGTGGCACTCTCGCTCAGTATGTCGGGCGGCTGCATCGCGAGCATGAGGGGAAAAGCGACGTCGTCGTCTACGACTATGCCGACGTCAAGGTCCCCGTTCTGGCAAGGATGGCGACAAAACGGCAAGCTGGCTACCGAACCCTCGGATATGAGATGACCAAGGAGGCCACCGATTGTCCCAGACTCCTTTAGTTCTCAACTTGTGCGTCCCACAAACTCGATCGTATTGAAA
>JBOEHJ010000284.1:0-3805 GCA_050633905.1 Geminicoccales bacterium | reverse complement strand
TTCCGTGTAGGAGAGGGCATGAATGAAGCTCTTTAGTGAAGGTGTCTTCCGAGATCAGGGGACGCTCTTGAAGACTGGATTGACGACGATAACGCGGTTCGTGTGATCGATGTGTTCGTCGAGGAGCTTACTCTTCCTGATCTTGGCTTTGACCTGGCGGAGACGACGAGACGGCCTGGCAATCATCCTGCGGCGCTCCTGACGTTGTATGTTGACGGCTACCTCAATCGGATGCAGTCGAGCCAGCGTCTGGAGCGCGGAACGCTGCGCAATGTCGAGGTGATGTGGCTGCTGGGGCGCCTTTTCTCCGGATCACAAGACGATCGCCGATTTTGGCAATGACAATGGTAAAGTGATCCGCAAGGCCTGCGTTCAGTCCGTCATGCTCTGCCGTCAAATCGGTTTGCTGGCGACCGCGAACGTGGCGCTCTCCGTCCTCGCTTGCACTCTGACGCGCGTGATCAACATTCTCGGCATCACGCCGCTGATCCAAGCGATTTAAGCCTAAATCAGCCTTCTTCACCTTCTTCAGCCTCAAACATCGATCAGCCGACCCAGATCCGTCGATCTGACGGCGTGGCAGTCAATCTGTGCCATGAGCCAGAAAGGGTACTCATCGGCGATGGAAACTTGGTCAAGGAAGTCGTCTTGGATTTCGATCGTAGGCTGCAATATCTCTCGAAATATTTCAATCTAAAATTGGTATTGCTCCTCGTCGCTCTCCGACGAGGAGTGCAAGGTTTGTTGGACCAGTTGAGATCGCGTTTGGCGTCGCTCTGCCGCCAGCCGATCAAGACGCTTGATGTCATGATCTAGCAGGGGCACGGTCAGCACCGAGTTTTCTGGCACGAAACCTCCTCGATCAAACTGTAAGCAGTGTAAAACACCGAAGCGGTCAGCCCATCAGTTTTTTCGGTTCCTATCCCATCATTCCTTCGAAGAATGTCAGCGCTCACCCGTTCCGCGACCGCACCTCTTCCATAAACCGCTCGCGGATCATGATGGGGTTCATCTCGATCACGGGGACCGGAATATTGCCGGACGCGCATTTGCAGACGACGATGGTCATCTGATTGGAGGCGAGGGCTGCCTTCATCGTTTCGGCGGCCTCTTCCGCTTTGCATTCGACCACGTTCTCGCAGCCACAGGCCTCCGCGACCGCTTTGAGCGAGGTTTTCTTGCCGGCATAGGTCGGCTGATCGCCAGTTGAGCCGTAGCTGCCGTTGTCGATGATCAGGAGCACGAAATTATTAGCGACATTGTTGGCGATGGTCGGAAGGGTGCCGAAATTGGTGAGCACCGAGCCATCACCGTCAATCGCGATAACTTTTCCACTTTGTGCAAGGGCCAGGCCGAGGCCGATGGAGGAAGAAAGGCCCATCGTGCCGAGCATGTAAAAGTTGGTGGGCTGGTCATCCATCATGTGGAGCTCTTGGGACGGCAGGCCGATATTGCAGATCACCAACTCATCCGAGATCACGGGGATGAGCGACTTTAGGACGTCGCTTCGGTTCATGGTCGACATCGTCAGGCACCCTTCCAGAAGCTGGCATCGGTCAAAATCGCGGTCGGCTTCTTGCACATGAAAGTATGGTTCAAGATGCCGTCCAGCTCGTCCGCGTCATCCGGTTTGTGAAAATGGTAGGTCGGAATATTGAGCTGATTGAGCAGAGCTTTGGTATGCACCGCCATCTCCACCTGGCAGGCGACCTTTTCCCCGACTTCGCCTCGATAGCTGATCAGCATCGGCAGCGGGATTTGATAATACTGAACCAGGGTCACCAGCGTGTTGATGGTCACGCCGATTGCCGTGTTTTGCATGATAATGCAGCCGCGCTTGCCCCCCATATAGGCACCGGCACAGAGCCCCATCCCCTCATCTTCTTTGTTCGCGGGCACATGCATGATGCGGTTATTGCGCTCGATCTTGTCGATGACGCCGGCAAGCTGTTTGCAAGGCACCGTCGTGACGAATTCGATCCCGTTGTTCAGGAGACCGTCGACGATAATGTCGTTGACCGACATGGTTACTCAATCCTTTCCTGGCGGCGAATAGTGATTGTGCGGGAGCATGCGACTTTTCCGTTGAAAATGCCAGAGCAGCCAGGACGAAATTGACGATCACCGAGGAGGGTGATACTAGGATGAATATCGTTCAAAAAAGCCGCCTTAGCTCAGTTGGTAGAGCACGGCATTCGTAATGCCGGGGTCGCGTGTTCGAGTCACGCAGGCGGCACCATTTTTTTCAATAACTTAGCAAAAATCTGGAAATTCCTGCTTGTTACAGATGTAACAAGTTGGGCCGATTCACGGCCTATTTTCGTCGATCCACCACCCTACGCCAGCGCTTCAAGGCTGGACCGTCGTGATGCTTCGCGACGTTCCCGCACGTGCTGGTTCCGTAGCGGTTCTGGCGATTGCCGGGATGCCAACCATTCGGTTCGTCAGTCCATTTAGAATCTCGAATTTCCAGAAAGATGCATCATGCTCAAATTTCGAGCCGTTTCCTGCGCGCGATGACTCGTGCATTCATTCGCACGACGGCCTGCGCGCCATGTCCATCGCCTTGGTGATGGCTGGCCACTTCACCAAGATCAATCTGCTCTCTGGCGGCTTCGGCGTCACCGTGTTCTTCGTGATTTCCGGATTCATCATCACCCATCTTCTGCTCAAAGAGATGGACCGGACGGGCATCATCGATCTGCTGGCGTTCTACAAGCGCCGCGCGTTTCGATTGCTGCCCGCGATCGTGGTCTCGATTATCGGCGATGCGCTGCTTCAGCATTATGTCGATCGGAACTGGCTCGATGCGCCGCAAGCGCTGGCCTCGATCTTCTTCTTTCAGCACTACTATCTGAATTTCCATCCCTACCATGGGCCAACGGGTCAGCATTGGTCGCTCGCGATCGAGGAGCATTTCTACCTGCTATTCCCAGCGCTTTTGCTCTGGCTGGTCACCACCAGGCGGCCGGTGGTCAAGGTGCTGCTCGGGCTGTGCCTGCTGTCGCTGGTGATCCGCACGGCCTACGCTACGCTTCTGCCGTTCGACGACGATTACCTGAGAGAGATGATCTACCGATCCAGCGAGGCCCGGATGGATAGCCTTCTCTATGGCTGCATCCTAGCTTTGCTGGCCCGTGGCAATCTGGTCCAGCGTTATACTGGCCTGTTGATGTTCTTTGCCGGTCTGGCGCTCATGGCGATCGCGCGGTCTTACGTCGACATTCCGATCTTCCGGGAAACGATCAAATGCACCCTGCAGCCGCTGGGCGTGGCGCTGTCGATGGCGGCAATCCTCTATGCCAGGCCTGGCTACATCGTCGGCTTGGCGCGCTTGGTGCTGAACAGCCCGCCCATGGTCTTTCTCGGCAGCATCTCCTTTTCCGCCTACCTCACACACACCGCCTTGCATCACGCCGTCCGCGCCGCGCTCGGTGGCGAGCCATCGTGGTGGGTGCTGATGCCGGCGGCGACCACGGTGACCATCCTTGTCTCGTGGTTCTCTTTCCGCTTCGTCGAGCAGCCCATGGTCATGCTTGGCAAACGGGTGAGGGTTCGCCGTCACCTGCTGGCGGAGGGCTAAGTCATGGATATATGGCCAGCTTGGCTCATTCTGACCTTCGCAATCGGTGGGCCCTTGTGCGCTTGGGCCATCTTTTTTATCGACAATTCGATCGACCGCCTATCGAGGACGAGAAAGCGGCGGTGGACGCCCATGGGGTAGCCTAACGGGGCAAATCGCCCGCTATTGTTGCCTAAACCGGCCACTAGCCGAAGTTTAAGCTGGCGGAAGAGACGTACCAGT
>JBOEHJ010000283.1:0-4002 GCA_050633905.1 Geminicoccales bacterium | reverse complement strand
TGGCACGATTCGGAAGAAGCGGCCGTTCCTGCTTACCGATGAATAGCGGACCTCAGCGGAGACGCATGCCCCTCACCTCAGCGATCCATGAACGATTTGCGAGCTACTGCGCCGGAGCCTCTTTTTCCTCGGCACCTTGCTCTTCCGACGCTGGCTCCGGCTCGGCCCCACCACCAAACCAACCGGCCGCATAACCAATCACCAAGATGACGATCACAGCACCAATGATGTACCAAAGTCGCTTGTCTTTTGGCAACGCCTTCCCCCCTTCGTTTTCTCTGACCGTCGTTCCCGACGTATCTTTCATTACAAGACAAGCTTGAGGGGCGGCGACGGATAATGCAAGCATGAGCATGTCGGCTTGTGATGCTGTGGATGGCTCCCTCACCGGCATCGCAATGTGCCAAAAGGCGGTGTCATAGACCCGCAAGAGTGGAGCCACCCATGGAAAAGATTAGCACAATCGGCCTGGATATCGCTAAGAACGTTTTTCAGGTGCACGGCGTTGGCGAGACAGGCCAGGTTAGCGTTCGCAGTCAGTTAAGACGCCGCCTGGTTCTGAAGTTCTTCGCCAAACTTCCCCCTGTTTGATTGGTATCGAAGCCTGCGCGACGGCTCACCATTGGGCACGGGCGTTGCGGGAACTTGGTCATGAGGTGCGGCTGATGCCGGCGCGTTACGTGAAGCCTTATGTCAAGCGCAACAGTGAGACGGATCAGCGAATGATCCGGTGAATCATTCGCCCGTCGAACGACGCTGCTGATGCTGAAGCGATCTGTGAGGCGGTGACGCGCCCGACGATGCGGTTTGTGCCGATCAAGACGGTCGAGCAGCAATCGGTGCTGATGGTGCACCGCACCCGGCACTTGTTCGTGCGCCAGCGTACGTCGCTGATCAACGCGATCCGCGCTCATCTCGCCGAATTCGGCATTGTTGCCGGCGTCGGGCGCAACGGTGTCGGGGTTCTGTTGGCGCTGATTGCCGAGGGTAAAGACGAACGTGTTCCGCCCGAAGCCCGAAGCTGCCTCATGGCATTGGCGGTGCAACTCGACCTGATCAAACGTCAAATCCTGGAAGCTGACCAGCGTATCCTCGCCTGGCATAGGAGCAACAGCATGAGCAAGCGGCTCGAAGCTGTACCGGGTATTGGTCCACTAGGTGCCAGTGCTCTCGTTACGAGTATCCCCAATCCGCACACCTTTCGCTCGGGTCGTGATGTGAGTGCCTGGATCGGGATTATTCCGAAACAGAATTCGAGCGGCGGCAAGGAACGTCTCGGCTCGATCTCGAAGGCTGGCAACCGATCCTTGCGCAAACTGCTGGTCGTCGGTGCTTTATCCGTGATTAAGCGCGCCAAGCAGCTCGGTCACAGCCGCTATCCCTGGCTGACCAAACTGATGGAGCGCCGGTCCGTCAAGGTTGCCGCTGTCGCCTTGGCCAACAAAAAACGCCCGCACAGTATGGGCGATGATGGCACGCGATGAAAGTTATCGAGCGCCAAAGACAGCGTCCGCCTAGAGGGGCAAGGATCACGCGGGAAACGGCGCTACCAGGTTGGAAAGGGCTTTGATCTTATAACGCACCCATGCCAGTCGGCCCAACGATCGGGACAACCCATTTTTGCCATGGCGCTTCTTGAGCGCGTGCTTGTGACAGGGATCCGATCCGCGGAGAGCAAGATGGTCAGCGGCCATGGAAAGCACCGCATTGAAAGACCGGACGCATGGCACATTTGAGAAGCAAGCGTTGCTGCCGCTTCCAAGCGCTAAGCAGACACTGGGCCAGGGCCGCTAGATCCCGCAGCTGAACATAGCGGAAGTTAGAGCACGACTGACCGAAGCCATGCCCGTGCAGATATTTTGTTAGGCTCTCTGCTAACTCTCATTGCCGATTGCGGTCGAAGGTCAGCTGACGCAGCCTTGATCGGGAGGATAGCTCTAGATAAAGTGAGGCGCGCGCCCGTCGTGCCTTCCACGCAACATGGTTAGTCGACAATGTCAGACGATCTCGAGCTAGTGCATTTCATGACGACAGAGTTAGGAGATGACCTCATCGTGTCGTTCTTTGTGGCTAAGTCCCAAGATCCATCGGATGGGCGCTCGATCATTTTGATGCGCGACATGAAATGGGAATATCTCCTCGCGGAATCAGAAAGAGGAGTGAGGATCTCCGATGAAGATTTTACAGAATATGAAGACACAGAAGGCAATGAAGTCGAAAGGATCCAAATCGATAACACGGCGGCCGAGATTGATACGAAGCACCGTCGATACAGATTGGACTTGCGCCATGTCGATGAGTCCGACCTCAGGGCAGCGAAGACAATCCTAAAGAAAATGAACTATGATGGTCGGTTCAAGTTAGAAGTCAGCTAACATCGGCCCGATGTTGGCTCAAGGATAGTCAGTTTGTAATAATCCATCGGTTGATGGCTCGTCTGCGAGTTCTGCAATCCAATCTCTCAGCGCGTCGGCATAACCCCAGCCGACCGCCCCTTCCACACGTTTGATCTCCGCCGTCATCTTGGGGACGAATTCTCTTACGAGCGCGGGATCTCTTTGCTGGTTTAGTGTCGTGACGATATCGCCAAACATCGACATCATGCTTTGGTAAAATGATGTGTCCACGTCGCCGAATTGAAGTGTAAAGTCGTTGCCACAACGAACATAATGAAGCATCAGCTCCAACGTTGCACCGAGATCGCCATGGGCTTTCTTGAAATCCCTGATCACCTTGCGTCCGGCTGAGAGCTTTACGGCATGCTTCCATGGATCATCCGGGCATAAGGCAAGACGGATGCGCCTCTTATAGGGCTTGAGATCTTCTTGGCTAGGCCGGCCTCGGCTTAAGAAGCGCGTATGGAGAAAGTCTCTATTGTCAGCGGAAAACCGATAGAGATCCTGGACAAGGCCGAGAAGATCCTTTGCCGGAAACTCTTCGACAACGGGTTTGAGATCTTTCCAGGAACACTTAGTCTTGGCCATTTACCAGTCAGTTTCTTGGCTAAGCCCATAGCCAAAGCAGGCAGATCGGCTATGTCACGTTGCATTTCTGTGCGTTCTTGCCAACAAGAATAGACTTAGCTAACCGGCAAGGCAGCGGCGACAAAAATTACTCCGAAAGCGGGCGTTCGCATAGTCACACCAATGGCAAAAGTTGACCCGAAGCAGGCGTTAGGAGTTGGACTCATATCTCAGCAAGCTAGTCGAACAGACGATTGTCGAGATTTCCAATATCATCCGAATTGACGCTCGTTCAAAAGGTTTTGAACAATTGGTAAATAATGTGAGTTTATTCACATACACGTACCGACGAATGTACGAAGTTGATGATGATGCTGATTTCCATTTGAAAGGGCGTCATCATGACTGTTACTTCAGAGATCATCCACGATTCATGCGCAAACCGAGTTTTTCGTCGGATAGCTCCATTCGCCGTACTGCTTGCGCTCGTAGCACTAATCCTGATTCCCAACTTGATTAGCTGGACTTAGATTTGGCGTAGCAGTTCGATCACGGTATGGATCGGATAGAATGCTCGTTTCCGTTCGGCACGCAGCAATCGACTTTGCCGACACCGCTCTAACAGGTGGAGCTGACGCAAATTGACGTTCGGCCATGCGGCGGAACAAAAACGTTCTTCGGGGACCAAGTTTCAGGAATCTTCGGCTGCAATCACGACACCTCAACCATCCAGATTGCGCAACAGGAATATGGCATGGATCAGGAGAAACCCGAAAAAGAAAATGTATCAAGAGATAAGCTATTTGCAGATTTATCGGAAAGCTCCGAACGTTTGAAACAGTATGAGAAAGAAAGGAAAAAGCACTTTAAAGAAATTTATTACTTTAAAGAAACTGTCGCCGTAATTCTTTTTATTGCCCCATTTTTGCATGATTTTGGTATGACTTTTACTTTTACGTCATGGTTTATAGGGGGTGCACTCTCAATACTAATATTCACTAGTCGATCACACAAGGACTAAGGCCTCCATAAAACTTTA
>JBOEHJ010000282.1:0-13265 GCA_050633905.1 Geminicoccales bacterium | reverse complement strand
ATCTAGCGGCAGGAAATGGCACATTTGAGAAGCAAGCCTTATGGCCGGTTTGGAGGGCAAAGCCGGCATTCGCTGGCCGCCGCTAGTGGCTTAAGGTGACCCTAATCGGCCCCTATCGATCTGCCGCGACGACCGGTAAGTTGAAATCGTATTTCGACGGATCAGCAAGGAATCTTCACTAATGTCGAGCCAATCTTCTGACGGGGTCACCATGTCTTGGCTGATGGATGACGCCATTCAAGCAGGCGCAGGCTTAAGCCTCGCCCGGATGACGATTGAGTCCGGCATTACATCTGAACCACATCGACACTCGAATTGCTCCGAGGCGATCCACCTGTTATCGGGAAGGGTCAAGCAGCGGCGGGATGACTCATGGGTAACCCTCGCAGCAGGTGACACGATCTTGATCCCAGTTGGCGCAGTCCATCAGACACGCAACATCGGATCTGAAACAGCCGTGATGATGATCGCCTATTCCAGCGGTTCTCGCATCTACCAAGCCGAAAATGGTGGCACAGCGAACGAATAGTCGGCTTTTAAAGCCCTAAGCAGGCAGTCGTTCGTCGTCGCGAACGCTCAAGATTGACCCCTTGCAGCCATTCCTCATACTGACGCAAGGTCGCCGCCAAGCTGCTTTTGATAGACCGTTACATTCCCTCGGAGAGACTTGGACGTTCCAAAAATCTTCCACCCTCGGTGTTCCATGATTCCTCTCGCCGAATCGGTCGATGTGTAGATCGACCTGAACCCCAGACGAGCGGCCTCCTCTTCAATGGCCTCTACGAGCGCCGTTCCGATCCCCCGCCGTTCGTTGCCCTTGCCGACAAGCACCGCCGCAAGCCAAGGGCCGATGCCGTGCTCGCTGCCAATCGACTCCGTTTTGAGGGCGGCCGTGCCGACCACACCACCGTCCGTGTTCAAGGCGATCAGACAGATCGGCAGCTTATCCCGGCTTCGACATGCTGCTAGGTCGCCCTCAGCATCGCCTGGACCTTTTGGCCCGTACCAAGGTGCCCATTCGTCAATGAACCATTGTTGGAGCGTGAGCGCTGCTTCTGGCCTTTCCAGAAGGTGGATGATGTGTATGTCTCGATGCAGGGCCATGTCGTTCTCACGCGCAACGTTGCCAACGGGTTCACCCAAATGATCTTAACATGGCCCGACGGTGGGTTTCCGTCACGGACATCATCGTTGAATACACAATCAGCTTGGGGGCAGGACCAGGGGCTACTCAGCAAATTTCCTAATCTGCTGGCCTATTTGGAGCGCTTGTTGGAAAGTGAACACTGCACGTTGGCTCGTTACTGATAGGTCGGCTCCTGGCACGGAGCGGGAACGAGGCNNCTAGCGTCAAAAAGTGACCCGATCCTGACGTTGCACATGAATGTAGGTGGACTGTTTGCTGATTTGACTCATCCAATATAATCAATTAATCCTACGCTCATCCCTAATAGCAAGACAATAAAGGGAACAACACTTATCATGACGTAACCTTGTGTTAATATCGAGAAAAAGCCAGACCTTTTATTCGCACACCGCCACAGAGAAAAAAATGAAAGACCTATCAAACCATAAAGCATTAATACTAGCGCCAATACCATTATGGCATAAACCTGAGTGGGCAAAACATTGATTAGAAATTCTATCATATAAAAGTATAAAAAAAACGACATAAACAAAAATAAGAAATGCCAAATGACAAATGTCTCCAATATCGATTTGTCTCCATTAATGACTTCGTAAACAAGTTTTTTCATGAAAGTTACTCAACTTTCTTTCTGGCGTCGCGGCGGTATGTCGGGATTTTTACGGCGCTATTCTGCCAAAAAATGCCTGCGACATCAAGGTTGCCATGAGCCTTCTTGATTGGTTTCTCGCGCAGGCAGCGACCGTTCTTGGCACATTTGAGAAGTAAGCNNGGCCGCCGCTAGTGGCTTAAGTTGACCCAAGGCGGAACTTAGCCTCGCTTTGTTTGCTTGCTTGCAGGCTTTCTGTCCTAGCCAAAGTCATACGCTGAACAGCGTGTCGAAGCTATGATGCCAAAACCATCGCCTCGGCGGCGCGATAGGCGAGGGCGGAGATCGTGCTGGTCGGGTTGACGGCAGCACCCGTGACCAGGGACGAGCCGTCGATGATGTAGAGGTTTTCGCAATCCCATGCCCTGTGCCACTTGTCGGTCACTGAAGTTTCGGGGTTATCGCCCATGCGGCAGGTGCCGAGGAGGTGCCAGGCGGGCGGGCAATAGCCGGTACTGTCCAGTCCAAAGTCATTGATCCTGTGGTCGAAGGCGTCGATGGCACCTGCGAGATCGATCGCGCGGCCGATACCGAAGCGGATCAACTTCTCATCGTTGTCGTGAAGTTTGTAGCTGATCTTCGGCGCCGGCAGACCATTCGAATCGACGATGCTGTCCGATAGTGTCACCCGATTGCTGGCCTGGGGCAGATCATCCCCGGTGATCGTGGCACAAAGCCCGTGGCCGAAGTGCTTTCGAAAGTGATCATGATGGCCTTCGCCCCAGGGGCAGGCATTGCCGGAATGGGAGCCCAGCGCCTGATAGCCAGCCCCATTCAGCCTCGCGATCTGGATAGAGAAGCCATTGACGAAGCCTCTCGCTTCGTCCGTTTCGGCAAACTCCTCGCAGATCAGGGCTGACGAGATGATCCCTTTGTGGCTGTCTAGGGGTTCGTCGGTCCACATTTCCACGATGGAAAGCACATGATGCATCAGGTTGCGGCCGACCTGACCGCTCGCATTGGCGAGGCCGCCTGGATGCCTGCCTCCGGCCGAAAGCAGCAGCAGCCGTGGCGTGCCGACACCGTTACAGGCCATGATCACGCGATCTGCCTGCTGAAAATGCCTGACCCCAGTATTCCTGTCGACATAGGCGGCGCCGGTCGCGCGTCCCTGCCCATCGGTCTCGATCATCTCGACGCGGGCATGGGTGCGAAGCTCGGCACCGGCAGCCAGGGCTTTGGGCCAGATGGTCACGTCGACGCTGTTCATCGAGCCACGGGGACAACCGCTCTGACAGTTGCCGCAATTGTTGCAGGCGGAGCGGCCGTCAAAACCCTCGGCCAGGATGGCGCAGGGCGTTGGCCAGTGATGCCAGCCCAGCTTGCGGAACCCCTTCGCGGCCATGCGGCCGAGTGCTGTTTGGGGCAGCGGCCGCGTCTGAAAGGGGCCGCGCGGCGGCATTGCCGGATCGCCTTCGATTCCACTAACGCCAACGAGATGGTCAGTCGCTTCGTAGTGCGGCGCAAGATCCTCGTAAGCGATCGGCCAGTCGGGCGCCAGGCCGTGTTCCCTGCCTTTCCGGAAGTCGGACGGCCTAAAGCGGGGCCAGGTGGCGGTATAGATCGTGGTCGCGCCGCCGACGCCGGACCACATCAAGGTCATCTCGTCGGACGTATCCAACGGGTAGTCCTGCGGCTGCTTTCGGACATTTACCGCGGTGCTCCAGTCGGTGAGCCGGCGCCACTCCCAATCCGCCTGATCATGGGGGTAGTCCGACGGTTGCCACCAGTGCCCCTGCTCCAGACAGGTGACGCGGATGCCCGCTTCGGCCAGCACCTTGCTCGCGATTGCACCGGCGCAGCCTGCACCGATCACCAGTGCATCAACCCTGTCGTGGATCGTCCGCGACGTCATGACCGCCCTTTTGGCTTGCCATCGAACGCGCTGGTCGGGACATAGGTCCCCCGCACGTCGGGAAGGTCGTTGGCCGGATCGAAGGGATCGAGATCGTAGCCCTTTGGCTGCGGCGCATCATTGTAGATGTGACCGAGGCTGCGCACCGCCTGGATCACCGCCGGCTGCTCGTAATAGGCGAGATAGACGATCATCCGCAGCGTTGCGAACAGGTCAATCTGGCCTTGTTCAATTTTCCGCACCGCATCTGTCCCTCGATCCTCACCGATCGCCTTCAGTAAGTCACCATAGGCATCCGGTCCCTGCAGCTCGCGCAGGCGATGCGCCAGCACGCCATGCACGCCAACCTCGGAGGCCTTCGGAAAGCGGTCGTCGCCTGGGATCATGGCGTCGACCAAGCCGATCAAGACGTCACTCATGCATGTCCCGATTGTTCCAAATGTTGATGGGGCTCAGTTGGTCGCGGCAGCCGTCGATGATGAATATCCATATTTCTTGTGCGGATTGTAGTAGACGAACGACGGATCGCCTGCGGGGTTGGTATAGGTGCCCTCAATCATGTCATCATCGAGTCGCTCGAACTCCCAAATCCCAGCATAATTCTCGTAGGTGAACATGCCTTCGGTCGTGCCCTCGATGTTCCACTTCCAGCAATCGCGCTGACGGCAGGACTGGACGTAGCAATAGGTGATGGTCTTTTCGTCGTGAACGACCATCACCGTGTAGGTCGTTCGGCCGGTGATGCTCTGCCAGGTGCCGGAGAACTTTCTGTCCGCGGCGAGCGTGACGCCGCCAAAGACGCTGACGAGGAAACATGCCGCTGCCAATGTCATCAGGGTCCTCATGATATCCTCCTTTCGTGGTTTTCTTCACTTACTCTCAGGCGCCCTGTATCTCCGGCGGATCGAAGGCGGTGACCGGCGGCGGATCATCGGCGCGCTCCAGATCGACCAGGCAGGAATGGGCCGTGGGGCCCTGGGCGAGGCTGGAGGTGCCTTTGTCGAGGGTGAGCATGTTCGGATTGCCGTGTTTGCAGGTGGTCAGCGTATCGGATGTTTCGGGGTCGAACCAAGCGCCGGTGCTGATGCAGATCACGCCCGGCCGAATGCCGTCGTCAAGCACCGTACCGGCGTAACAGGCGCCGCGCGCGTTGAACACGCGGACGACATCGCCGGCTTCGATGCCCCTCGCCTTGGCGTCGTCCGGGTGGAGAGTGACCGGCGCCCGGCCCCTCACCTTGCCGGCCCGGCAGACGGCGCCGTGATCGAGCTGGGAGTGCAGCTTGTCGGCGGGCTGATTGGAAATCAGATGCAGCGGATAGCGCTCGGCATTGCCGAGCCACTCGGACGGCTCCATCCAGAAAGGATGCCCCCGGCAGTCCGCATAGCCGAACGCCTCGATGGTCTCGGACCGGATCTCGATCTTGCCGCTCGGCGTCTTCAGCGGGTGGGCTTCGGGATCAGCGCGAAAGTCGACGAAGGTCGTCGACGGTGTCGCCGGCTTTTCCAT
This sequence comes from Geminicoccales bacterium, assembly GCA_050633905.1. GTDB lineage: Bacteria > Pseudomonadota > Alphaproteobacteria > Geminicoccales > Geminicoccaceae > JANQPX01. Next base: position 8,105 of record JBOEHJ010000282.1, on the reverse strand, counting down.
TTCGAACCAGCGCCTCTCCTTGAGTTCTGAAAATGTCGGCAGCGTGATGCCGTCTTGGGCGGCGTTTTGCCTCGACCAGTTGTAGAGATGCTCGACCCACTCACCAGCCGTGCGCCCTTCAGTGAATTGATCATGGACACCCATCCGCCGGGCGATGCCGCTGAAGATGGCGTAGTCGTCGCGCGCCTGTCCTCTTGGCGTTACGGCCTGCTGCATATAAACGATGAAGCCGTCCCTCGGCGTAAGCGCGATGTCCTCGCGCTCCAGCGGTGTCGTACAGGGCAGCACGATGTCCGCATGTCTGGCGAGCGCGTTCCAGCACCACTCGTTGGCGATCACCGTATCCGGCCGCGCCCAGGCCTTGCGCAGCCTGTTCAGGTCCTGGTGATGGTGAAAGGGATTGCCGCCCGCCCACCAGACGAGCTTGATGTCGGGATAGCGGCCGCGATGGCCGTTATAGTCGAAGCGTGCCCCTGGATGGAGCAGAAGATCGGCGATGCGCGCCACCGGGATGAAGTCCTCGACACCCCGCTCACCTTGAGGAAGGGCGGCACCGTGGATGATGGTGAACTCATTGCCGACCGAGTTGACCGCGCTGAACCCGAAGCTGATGCCGCCGCCGGGAAGCCCCATCTGGCCGAGCATCGCCGCCAGCGTGACCGCCGCCCAGAAGGGCTGTTCGCCGTGATCCTGCCGGGTCAGGGACCAGCTCACCGACAGCATGGTGCGCTTGGAGGCCATGCGCCTTGCGAGATCACGGATGGTCGCTGCCGGCAGCTCGCTGATCCCAGCGGCCCACTCGGCAGATTTGACGACGCCGTCCTTGCTGCCGTCGAGATAGGCGGCGAAGTCCTCGAAGCCGACTGTGCACTTGTCGAGAAAATCCCGGTCGTGCAGCCCCTCGTTCAAGATCGTGTGCGCGAGACCGAGCAGGATGGCCGTGTCGGTCGACGGGCGCGGCGCCAGCCATTCGGCGCCGGCCTCGTCCATCATGTCGCTGCGCATCGGGGAGATGCCGACGAACTGCACGCCTGCGGCAGCAGCCTCGCGCACGGCCCCCCTTTGCCGGTGCCGCCCCACACCGCCCTGGCCGATTTGGCCGTTCTTGACGGGGACGCCGCCGAACGCCACCAGGAGCTCGGTGTTGTCGATCACCGACTGCCAGCTGTTGCCCGGATAGAAGAACTCCCGGCAGCCGCCGAGGACGTGGGGGAGCAGGACTTCGGCCGCGGCGAACGAGTACGTGTCCTTGGAGCGGGTATAGCCGCCGATACCATTCAAAAAGCGGTGGATCTGGCTTTGGGCGTGGTGGAAGCGGCCGGCACTCGCCCAGCCATAGGAGCCGGCATAGATCGCCTGGTTGCCGTGTTTCTCTTTGATGCGGGTCAGCTCGTCGGCGACCAGCGCTTCGGCCTTCTCCCAGGACACGCGCACGAACGGTTCGTGACCGCGCCGATCGGTTGCCGTGCCAGGCCCGCCCTCCAGCCAGCTCTTGCGCACCATGGGCGCGTCGATCCGGGTGGGGCAGTCCAGCACGTCGACGATGCCGTGCCCGATGGGGGAAGGATCGTCGTCTTCAGCGAAATCGTGGAGTGCGGTGACCCCGTCATTCCTGGTCTCGACAGCGTAGGTGCCCCAATGGCTGCTGGTCAGCGGCAGGTCGTCGATGTCAGCCATGACAGATCTCCCGTCATTCGCGGCGGCGGTTCAGCCCGAAGGAAAGAGCGAGCACGAGGAACACGAGAACACCGATCCCGACCTGCTGCCAGAAGAAATTCCAGCCGATCAGCAAAAGGCCGTTCCTCGTCACCGCCAGCAGAAAGACACCGAGCAGCGTGCCGAGCACGCTCGGGCGGCGGTCGGTGCTGAGCGCCGTGCCGATGAAGGTCGCGCCGATCGCATCGAGCAGATAGGCGTTGCCGGAGAGCGGCACGTAGGATTTGACCGTCGCCGAAAGAAGAATGCCGGCGATGCCCGAAAGGAAGGCCGAGGCCACGTAGACGATGGAGAGCTGCACGGGCACGCGCACGCCGGAATACCAGGCAACGCCGGGCTGGGCACCGAGTGCTCGCACATAGCGGCCAAAAGCGCCGTGATGCAGTGCCAGATAGACGGCGACGGCGCAGACGATGAGCACCACGACCGGCGTCGGGACGCCCAGGAGGTCGGTCCTGGAGATAGCTTCGAAGGTCGGCGCGAACTCGGCGCGGGTGAGATAGATCGGCTGGCCACCGCGGCTCGCCAGCTGCTGGGTGCTCTGCCCGATAAAGAGGATGCCGAGCGTGGCGAGAAAGGGATTGATGTTCAGCCTGTTGATCAACGCGGCGTTCAGCAGCCCCACGCAAAGGGCGGCGCCCAGACCGCCCGCAATGCCGAGCACGCTGGAAAACCCGGCGGCCAGCAGCATGATGAAGACCATCGACGACATGTCCACCGACACGCCGACCGAGAGATCGATGCCGCCGGATGCGATCACGATGGTCATGCCGAGCGCGATGATCGCCAGCAGGACGACCTTGTTGACGGTGAGATTGATGAAATTCTGGAGAGACAGAAATCCCTCCGCCGAGATCGAGAAGAAGACGATCAGGGCGACGAAGGCGACCAGCACCGTGTAGTTCGTGAGCGGCGGGATTTTGGCGCGGAGCGGAAGGGAGGCCATGTCCGTTCTCAGCCTCCGTCCGATGGTCTGGCGAAGGACGTCGCGGCGACGACCAGGAGGATCAGGGCGCCCTGGACACCGTTTACCCAATAGCTGGAGACGCCCAAGAGCTGAAACCCGTTGGCCAGGAAACCGATGAACAGAGCGGCCAGCAGCGTTCCGCCGATGGTCGGCACCAGCCGTCTGGAAAACACCGTGCCCAGCAGGGCTGCGGCCAGGATCGGCAGGAGCAGCAGCCCGGTTCCCGGCGTCGATGCCGACAGACGGGAGACGATCAGGATGCTGGCGACACCCGCGGCAAGGCCTGAAAACAGAAAGGATATCGCCTGATAGATCCCGACGTCGATGCCTGCCGCCCGCGCGGCTTCGGGATGGCTGCCGACGGTGTATAGCCGAAGGCCGAACCGGCTGAAATGGATGACGGCGGCCATGGCCAGCGAGACGACGATCAGACACCAGGCAAGCGCCGACACGCCGAGAAAGCTGCCGCCCACCAGGAGGCTCAACAGCGGCGAGGAGGCGCTGACCACGGTGTTCTCGGTGAGGATCAACTCGGCGCCCGCGGCGATGTTCATGACGGCGAGTGTCGCGAGAAGAGGTACGATGCCGAGCCAGACCACGGCGACCGCATTCAAGGCACTGACGGTAAGGCCGGTCGCCAGGGTTGCGATGACCGCCAAGGCATCCGGGTAGCCCGCCTTCGCCAGCGTCGCGTAGACCGCCGCGCAGAGCCCTGCGTTAGCGGCGATGGAGAGGTCGATCCCGCCGGTCTGCACGTCGGTGCCGGTGCCGATGAACACCACGGTCATGCCAAAAGCGAGAATGCCGAGGATCGCCGACTGCTCGATCACGTTCAGGATGTTGAAGGTGGAGGTGAAGCCGCGCGCGGTGAGCGCGAAATAGATGAGGATGATCGCAAACGCCCCGAACGCGCCGAGGCGGACGAACAGCGCTGCAAGGGCCTTTTGATCGAAGCCCCACCCCCGCGCCGCCGTTTCGGCGGCCACCGTCTCGCCCGCGCTCACGCGACCTCCTGAACGTCTGCCGACGCCGCACCCGATGCCGCCGCCAGTAGGCGGTCGCTGTCCAGCTCGTCCTTGCTGAAGGCGCTCGTCATCTTGCCGCGATAGACCACGAGAACCCGATCGCACATGCCCACGAGCTCTTCCAGATCCGAGGAGTTGAAGAGGATCGCGGCACCCTCAGAAGCGAGGCGGTTCAAAAGCGTGTAGATCTCGACCTTGGCGGCGACATCGACCGCCACCGTCGGCTCGTCCAGCAGATAGACCTTGGATTGGCAGCTCAACCACTTGGCGACCGCGACCTTCTGCTGATTGCCGCCGGAGAGATTGCGCACCAGCGTGTGGCGATCAGGCGTCATGATCGACAAGTCCCGGATCAGGCCATCGACGGCTTCCTGCTCGGCAGGTGCTGAAACAAATCCTTTGGTGCAATAGCGTTTCAGGCTGGCCAGCGAGACGTTTTCCGCGACCGAGAGGCTAATCGCCACGCCATGGGCGCGTCGATCCTCCGGAATCATGGCCATCTCAGCATTGACGGCGTCGATCGGCGCGCGGAACGATCGTCGTTCTCCGTCGATTTGGATCTCGCCTGCATCCGATGTCTTCAAGCCGAACAGGCAGTGGATAAGCTCTTTGGCCCCCGACCCCACCAGGCCCGTGAGCCCGACGATTTCACCAGCGCGGATGGTAAGCGAAATGTCGTCGAACGAACCCTTCAGCGAAAGGTTGGAAACCTCCAGCACAGGTTTGCCGACCGCGATCGAGCGCGGCGGATACATCTCGGCGACGTCCCGATCAATCATCATGGCGATGATGTCGTCGACCTCGACGTCTTCGGTTTTGAGTGTGCCGACGGCTTCGCCATTGCGCATGACCGTGACCCGATCGCAGATCTCCTTGATCTCCTGCATGTAGTGGGAAATGAAGACAATCGCGATGCCCTCGTCCCGAAGGCGTTTCAGAACCTGAAACAGGCTGTCGACCTCACGCTGCACCAGGGACGCGGTCGGCTCGTCCAGCACCAGCACCTTGGCGTCCTGGGCAAGGGCTCGGGTGATCTGCACCACCTTCTGCTGCGCCGTCGTCAGGTTTCGTATGAGCGTCGTCGGTGTCAGATCGAGGTCGAAATACCGCTTCAGCAGCGCGCGGGCGTCGCGGTTCATGGCACGGTGATCGATGAACGGGCCGATGCGCGGTTCATGGCGCAAAAAGATCGCCTCGGCCAGGGTCGAGGTCGGCGACAGCAGGCGGTCCTGGTGAATGAAGTGAACGCCGAGCGTTTCGATGCCGGCCGGCGTCGGCGCAGGTACGTCCTGGCCGTTTACCCTGATGCTGCCGGCATCATACCTGTAGATTCCTGCCAGCACCTTGATGATCGTCGATTTGCCGGCACCATTCTGCCCGACGAGGCCGTGGATCGTGCCTGGTTCAACGACGAGATCGGCATTGACGAGGGCGCGAACGGGACCAAAGGCCTTGTCGATGCCTCGCATCTCGATCGCGGCTGTCTCAGCAGTCTTCGCCGTCTCGCTCGTCATCTCGTGGATAGGCTCCAGAACACCCGTCGTCGATCCCGAAAAATTGCCGTGCCACCAGCCCCACGGCGGCACGGCCAGTCAAGGGAGGCTATTCCTTCGGCATAAAGTCTGCGCCAAGGGTCGCGACATTTTCCTTATTGATCAGCACGGCAGGAACGAAGGAGAAGGGAGGCACGTCCTGGCCGCCCAGATAGCGGGCGACGTTCTGCACGGCCTGTTTGCCGATCTCGTAGGGTTGCTGGGCGGCGACCGCAGCAGCGGGCGATTCGGGGTCGGCGACCATCTCGACATATTCGGGGCTGCCGTCGACACCGTAGGTTTTCACTTCCGTGCGGCCGGCCGCCTCAATCGCCTGGGTGGCGCCGACCATCGGCACATCCCAACAGGCCCAGACAGCCTTGAGGCCGCTGTCCTCGCCGTGCTTGGTCAGCATGTCGGTGACGTCGGAATGGGCGCCCTGTACGGTGTTCGGAATGACATCGCGTAGCTCAGGCTCGATCACTTCCATCTCCGGGAAGTTCTCCAGCACATATTTCAGCTGATCATAGCGGATCTTGCAGACCGGCACGCTGTAAAAGCCGTTGAAGACCAGGATCTTGCCCTCGCCGCCCATGTCCTGAACCATCTGCAGGGCGAGCTCGGCGCCGATATTGTAGTTGTTCGACGTCGTGTTGTTGATGGCATGGGGGGTCGCCGTATCCACCGTGAACAGCGGGATATCGGCATCAACGACCTTCTTCAGCCAGGGGTCAAGCACGTCGATATTGCCGAGCTGTTCGATGATGGCGTCCGGCTTTTGCGCGATCAGGGTCTGGATCTGCGAGACCTGCGTCTGGTCGTTGCGTCCAGCATCCAGCGCGATCGCCTCGCCGCCGAGACGCTCGATTTCATCCAACTGGCCCTGATAGGCCATCAGGTCCCAATGATGGTCGGTGCCGATCACCGTGACGCCAATCGTCTTGCCTTCAAGGGTGAGATCTTCCGCCTGAGCGGCGAGCGGAATGGCGGTCAGAGCCATGGCAAGAGCGCTAGCTTGCATCAGGGCACGGCGCGAAGTTGTTCTTGTCGTCGACATCATTATGTTGGTCCTCCTGCTGATTAGACTGTAGATAAGCGCTTTCTTCAGCCTGTTTTTTCAACGTGCCGGCATTGGATTCCGCCCGCTACCCTAGCTTGATAGCCGTACCCAGCCATTCTCGGCTTCACACTCATCTCGTTCAAGGGGGAGGAGATGGGATCGCCCAGCTTGAGGTGGCCGCGATGACGGCGCGCCCAAACACCCTCGCTTTCCACCGTTCATCCAAGCCTCCCCGGCTGCCCCGGTATCAGCGCTCAATGACGTTCTTGACACCTATTCGAAGGATCATCGGCTCGATGATCTTTCGTCCCTGGGCAGCGGCTTTGTCGTTGCTGACATCACCACGCTATGATGGGGGTTTTGGCTTGTCAATCTGGATATAAGCAGAAATAATTCGCTCGTCACGACCGTTCTATTCTCGGATGCAGCGGGTGCCGTCAGGTGCCGACGGAGATGTGGATGCGTGATGCTTGCGAGTTATAGAACGCGCGATAGAACTCAAGCGGTGAACCATCGGCCTCGTAGGCGACCGATTCGATCCAAATCATCGGATCCTTCGGAGAGACGCCCATAAGCTCGACGGCCTCGTCACTAGGCATCGCGGCCGTAAACCAGCGCTCAGCGCGCTTTGGCCAGACACCATAGCGTTCCCGAAGCGTCGCGAAAATGGACTTGTTTTCCATATCGAGATCTTCGAGACCGGGAACCTTATAGCCAGGCAACGCGATATGGGTGCAGGTCGTCGGCTGACCTTCGATGAAATATACGCGCCCAATTCGGACAACGCTGCCCGTCTCCGGGAGAAGCAGGGCCTGCTGCTCCTTTAGGTCGGGCTGCGTTCTTCGGAATTCGAACGTCTTCGTCGTTACTTCGTAGCCACGGGCGGCCATATCTCCGAAAACACTGAGGTTCGATGTGATAAAGTCGGTCTCTGGTTTGGGAGCCCCCACGAACATGCCAATTCGCGGCATCTTGATAGCGAGTCTGTCTGAAGCGAGCGCGCTCAGAGCAGCACGAACAACCGGTCGAGACACACCAAAGATTTCGCAGAGAGCTTGTTCTGACGGCATGCGTGAATGGGGCGCTAGATCGCCGTTCTTGATGGCATTCTCAATTTGAAGACGAAGCTGGAGCCAAAGCGGCGTGGCTTGCTCTCTGTCCAAGACAAACGTCGCACCGATCCTGTGAAAGTTATCTGCCGCGAATTTGTCGGACTCATCATATGAAGGCCGTCCACGACCCCGTCTTAGGCTTTCCTTTTCTTGTGCGCTTGCGGTCATCAGGATCCTTGGTTCCAGCTGATCAGCAGGTTAAGCCATGCAAGCATGGGACGTCTTGTCAGTCGGCGTTGGCAAAGCTCAGTTCAGGTGATGGTTTCAGTAAAGCCTGGAAAAGGTCAAGAAGCTTGCCAACAAATGCACCATCTGTTGTATCCCATTGATGGTGCCTTTGTCCTACTTGTAGAGAATTGAAGCGCTCGTGGAACGCCAGTTGAGGCAAGCATATAACCAGCAACGGAAGGCTCACATTTCGTCGTCGTCTGATTTAGAGACACCGCGACGCCCAGCACAAGAATCAGCACCTATGTCCCTTCGACCGGTCCGCTGACTTCGATGACGGCTGAAATCTCTTTGAAAGTGGGCATGCGGGGCCGGTCGCGATAGCGAATCCCGGCGCTCAGCACTAATGAGGGAGCAACTTCGGACTATTTTCCTTTAGTCGGCTCATGGCACATTTGAGAAGCAAGCATTACTGCCGCTTCCGAGTGCAAAGCAGACACTGGAGCAGGGCCGCTAGATTCCGCA
>JBOEHJ010000281.1:7510-7653 GCA_050633905.1 Geminicoccales bacterium | reverse complement strand
CACTATGCCGAGGCCGCCGTTCTGCTCGACCTTGCTCAAACGTTAGAAAGTCTAGGCCATCAAGATATCGCCATCGAGATCAGTCTAGAGACTAACCGCATTTTTAAGGCCGCCGCGACGGACAAAGCTGTTTCTCACGCTAG
>JBOEHJ010000281.1:0-7421 GCA_050633905.1 Geminicoccales bacterium | reverse complement strand
CGCTAGATTCCGCAGCTGAGCCCAAGCGGCCTTCAGCTGCAGATCGACCTCCAACACTAGCCAGCTATGCCCAAGCTCTGATTTGAGATGTTACTCGCTCTCTTTTTGGCGCGATCGTTCAAGACAGGACATGTCGAGCTGCCACTATGCCAAGCAGCAGGATGATGGAGATGCCCTATGANNCATTTCAAAATGAAATTGGTATGAAACTGACGATCAACGGCGTGATGCAGGACCTCTCTGACGACTGGAGAGATGAGACGTTGCTGCATGTCCTGCGCGAGGCGCTTGGGCTCGTCGGCGCAAAGTTCGGCTGCGGTCTCGGGCAGTGCGGCGCCTGCACGGTCATCGTCGATGGCGAGGCGCGTCGTTCTTGTTTGGAGATCGCCGGTCATCTGGAAGCGGCACGGATCGAAACCATCGAGGGGCTGGGCGGGCCTGAACGGCCGCATCCGCTGCAGACCGCGTGGCGGGAGCAAAGCGTTCCCCAATGCGGCTATTGCCAGGCAGGCCAGATCATGTCCGCCGTCGCCCTTCTTCGCAGAACGCCCCACCCCATCGACGAGGAGATCGACGCGGCGATGGAAGGCAATCTTTGCCGTTGCGGCACCTATCGGCGCATCCGCGCTGCGATCAAGCAGGCGGCGGAGACGCTTTCATGAGACGGCGAAGCTTTCTGAAAACGACAGGCGGCACGGTGGCCCACGCTCTCTTGACGACACCGGTCCAGGCTTTCCCGACGATCCCCAGCCGGCCGGACGCCAAGGCTGCGGATGCGGGGAGCTGGGTCGCCTATCATGACGGCCGCTATCTCCTGTCTCTTCCGCGGGTCGAGCTCGGCCAGAATATCTCGACCGGTTTGAAACAGGTGGCCTCCGCCGAACTGGGTGTGCCGTGGGAGGCGGTCGACGTGACGGGTGCGGACACCAGCACCATCAAGCCCTATCGTGCGACGGTCGGCAGCGAGAGCATTCAGGATTACGCAGTTCCACTGGCTCAGGCCTGTGCCGCGCTTCGCGAGGCCGTCGCCGCAGGACGGACCGGGCGCGTCAAGGTCGTGGAACGCCCATATGAAGAGTTGCGCGCCTTTCTTCCGGACGCCATTGAGAACGATGTCCCGATTGTGGGTCTTGATGGCATCGTCTTCGGCCATCCCCTCTTTGCCGCCGATATCCGCCTGCCCGACATGGTCTTCGGCCGGGTTCTGCGCGCCCCGGTTTCACCGGAAATCGCCTCAAAGCCAGCGTCCTGGGATGTCGCCGCCGCAGAGGCAGAGAGCGGCTTTGTCAAACTCGTCGAGGGCGCAACGCTTGATCTCAACAAGAGCGAGGGCCTTGGAATCGTTGCCGCGACACCGGGAGCGCTTGATCGAATCGAGGCGGCCCTTTCGGTCGAATGGGAGCTCGGCGACATCCCTGCCGACGACGTCATCGAGCACAAGCTGGATATCGACCGAAGGCTCGCTCGAGGCGGAGCGGATTACGACATCGCCGATGATAAGATCCCATCGGAGACGCCCTGGGATGTCGACTTGCGCATCGACACGCCGACGGCGGCCCATGCGCCGATAGAGCCGCGCGCCGCCGTGGCTGATATGAGCGTTGATCGCGGTCGTATTTGGGTCGGTTCACAGGACCCGTTTTATGTCCGTGATACGCTCGCCGACCGGCTGCATTTAGACGAAGAGGCGGTGATCGTCATACCGCAGCGCACTGGTGGCGCCTTCGGCGGCAAGGTCATACCGATGGTCGAGATCGAAGCCGCTGCCCTGTCGCTGGCCGTCAAGCGGCCGGTCAAGGTTCAGTGGACCCGGGCTCAGGAACTGACCCTCGCCTATCACCGTCCGGCAACCAGCCATCGCGTCCGGGCTCGGGTGGAGAATGGCCGGGTCACGGATTGGCGCCACCGTTTTTCCTCAGGCCATGTCATCTTCACCAACGCGGCCATGCCGCGCTGGATGCAGTTCTTCACCGATTTCGTCGGTGATTTTGGTTCCGCTAGAAATGCTGAGCCGCCCTACCGGTTCGGCGCTAAGGCCATCGGCTATGATCTGGAACGTCTTCCGGTGCAAACCGGCGCCTGGCGTGGCCTGGGTGCTGGCCCGAACGGGCTGGCGATCGACATGGCGATGGAGGCATGCGCCCAGGCGGCAGGCCAAGATCCCATCGCTTTTCGCATGGCCCACATCACCGATCCCCGGCTCAAAGCCGTGCTGGCGTCCGTCGTCGAGATGGCAGATCCCACGACGGCAAGGGGGCGAGGTGTGGGCTGTGGCATCTACAAGGGCGTCAGCTATGGCGCCGTGATCGCCGACGTAGCGTTTGGTGAGAGTGGGACGCCCTTGGTCGAGCGCCTCTTCGCTGCCCATGACTGCGGTAAGATCGTCAACCCGGATCAGGTGCGCGCGCAATGCGAGGGCAATCTGGTCTGGTCCATCGGCATGGTCCTGACCGACAGGCTGACTTTTGCCGAAGGGCGTGTCGCCGAACAGGACTTTGTCGATGCGCCGATTCCAAGGATCCGAGATGTTCCGGAGATGAAGATTACGCTGATCGAGTCCGACGCGCCGCCCACCGGCGCCGGAGAGACCCTCATGGTCGCCGCTCCCGCAGCCATTGCCAACGGGTTCTCGGCGCTGACCGGCAAGTGGCCGGAGCGCTTGCCATTCACGGCCAGGGACGTCAGGCTCTAACGGTATGGAAGACTTCGCATCGGCGGCAATGATGCGCCTGGTCAAAGCCGGCCTCGCACGCCAACAGCTCATCCTGGATGAGATGACAGGCTCGGCGGCCGCCACCTATCGCGGCGCGCATGTGCCGATCGACAAGAAGCGCTCGATCCTGGCGGACGTGCTCGCCGCCGCCGGACCTCTGGCCATCCTCAGGATCGGCGAGGCGGTCGACGACGTGCCCGAGGAGCCGGTGCACACCGCTCTCAGCCCGGCGCGGAACCCGCATGATCTGATAAGCCGCTGGCGGCGGCTGGAACATTTCGTCCACTCCAGGCACCGGACCGTCATCGACCGGTCGGAGGACAACCGGTTGGCGCTCCGCCATGTCTCGGAGCGAGCCGACCAGCCGCCGCGGCCCGAGGAAGATCTTCTGATCTTCGGAGTCATCGTCGCCTTGATGCGCTGGATCGGGGCCAAGGGCTTAAGGGCAAGGCTGAGAAGCGGCCAAGCCTGGCAATTCGATGATGGCTGGCGGGAGACCTCCCTCCCCAAAGAAACGGCCGCCTGGGAAATCGCCTGGTCGGGCGTTGCGCCACGGCCCTACGGGACTCAACCCGATCAGGCGCCAGCCGAGGCCCTTCGCAACCTGCTTCAAAGCGATCTGGTGCGGCGATGGACGGTCGGAACCGCCGCACGCGAACTCGGTCTTTCGGCCCGAAGTCTGCAGCGCGTTCTTAAGGTGCTAGGCAAAACCTACTCGGACGTGCTGGCAACTGCACGCGCAAACGCGGCCGCCAACTTTCTGCAGTCGGGTCAAATGAGCCTCAGCGAGATCGGCTATGTCTGCGGCTACGCTGATCAAGCCCACTTTACGCGCCTTTTCAAAGCCGCATGCGCCATGACGCCAAAAGCCTATCAGCGCAATTTTTGCAGCTATCGTAATAGCCGAAAAATGACCACCAGATTCAATACATAGTCATCTCTCGAAATGACCGGAATTGGCACAAAGCGCCAGTAAGCCTTAAGGCTGCAATAGCCCCGAAAGCACGCTTTTTCTGTTGTGTGCCTTGCTTTCCCTGCTGGAGAGAGCCAAACTCCGGCTTTTACTGCCAGCATATGGTAAATATCAGGTGAGTGAGGAGACGTTCATGAGACGTTGCCGCCTGGGCATTCTGATAGTCTTTGTTGCAATCACGATGACGGGTTGTAGCTATTTTCCCACCTTTCCAGACATCTGGCCGTATAATGACCCACCCGAAGAGGAGGCCGTCGAAACCCCGTCGCCCGAGCCGACAGCAAAAATTGCCCAAGCGCCAATCGCACCTCAAGCACAGCCCGCGCCAGGTAGCGGAGGGCCAACTCCTTCAGTACCTGGTGCAGTAGCTTACATCGTTTCGCCGTCCGACGGTGACACCGTGACCAATCCTGTTCGGGTCATCTTCGGCCTCGATCGTATGGGAATTGCGCCAGTCACATCGACACATGAGTCGACTGGACATCATCATCTACTTATTGATACCGAGCTGCCGCAACTTGATCTACCGATTCCGGTCGATGACAACCATCGTCATTTCAGCGGCGGTCAGACGGAAGCCTCTCTCAACCTGCCAATTGGTGAGCACACCCTCCAACTCCTTCTTGGTGACCACACCCACACACCCCATCAGCCTCCTGTCTTTTCACGACAGATTTCGATCATCGTGCAATAGTGGTCACTTCCGAGCAGAAGTAGATGCCATCGGCGCTCTTAATGTGTCACGTGGCGTCGCCTCCCTATGCCTAAATGCCAGCAGGCTTAAACGCTCTCATGATGCACAAAGACCCACTGAATGGAAATTGCTGACTTCTAGTGATAGGCGCAAGCCATTATCGGTAGAGAAATGCAGTGGCAGGTTATGGCACCAAGCGGGAACAACCGTTGTGGCAGCAATTGAGGGCATAGCGGCACTCGCCAGCTTTTCCTACCTTCCGCAGGTGACCCAGGGTGTGTCAAAACGCATGATCGTCTATAGTCCCGTTTATTAAACGGGAGATTATTGTGAAACGCTTTATTGAAGGCGATGATCGCACGCAGCGGACGCTGTTTCCGGCGTCACTGGATGAGTATGTCGATGGCGAGAACATGGTTCATGTGATCGATATTTTTTGTCGATGCGCTTGATCTCGATGCCTTGGGTTTTGATGGTGTTGATCCGAAGGCGACGGGCCGGCCTGCTTATCATCCCTCCGTGTTGTTGAAGATTTACGTCTACGGTTACTTGAACCGGATTGCATCGAGCCGTCGGCTTGAGCGGGAGACCCAGCGCAATATCGAGATGATGTGGCTGACCGGCCGGTTGATGCCGGATTTCAAGACGATCGCGACTTTCCGCAAGGTCAATGCCAAGGCACTTCGTTCGGTTTGTCGAGAGTTTGTGGTGCTGTGCCGCAATCTCGATTTGTTTGGTGGTGCCCTTGTCGCGATCGACAGCAGCAAGTTCAAGGCAGTGAACAACCGGGATCGGAACTTCACGGTCGCCAAGATGAAGCGCCGTTTTGAGCAGATCGAGAAGAGTATCGATCGCTATATGGCCATGATGGATACCGCTGATCGGCAGGACCCCGAGATTGCCGAGGCGCGAAACGCCCGTCTTGGCGACAAGATCAAAATCCTCAAGGAGCAGATGGAGAAGCTGAAGACGCTTGAAGCTGAGATGCTCGAGACAGAGGACAAGCAATTATCACTCACCGATCCCGATGCACGATCGATGATGACCAGTGGCCGTGGCACTGGCATGGTCGGCTATAATGTTCAGACATCTATTGATGCCGAGCATCATTTGATCGTTGACTTTGAGGTCACGCAGTCCGGTCTTGATACCGACCAACTTGCCGAGATGGCGACGAGAGCCAAGGAGGCGATCGGTACCGACGATCTGACGGTGGTGGCGGATCGTGGCTACTTTGAAGGCGAACAGATACGGGCTTGCGACGAGGCTGGGATCACGACCTTCGTGCCCAAGCGGCTGACGTCAGGCAGCAAAGCCAAAGGGCGGTTCGGCAAGCAGGATTTTGTCTATCTACCCGATGAGAATGCCTATCGCTGCCCTGCTGGTGAGCATTTGACCTGGCACTGCGACACGATCGAACACGGCAAGATGCAGCATGTCTATTGGACGACCGCTTGCGCTGAATGCCCTTTGAGAGAGAAATGTACAACAGGAAAAGAACGTCGGATTAAACGCTGGGAGCATGAGGGGGTCGTGGACGAGGCTCAGCGGCGCCTCGATCTTGATCCAGAGAAGATGGCGGTTCGTCGATGTACCGCCGAGCACCCCTTCGGCACGCTCAAATCATGGATGGGGGCAACTCACTTTCTTACTCGAACGAAAGAGCGAGTGAGCGCCGAGATGAGCCTGCATGTGCTCGCCTACAACATGAAACGGATGATCAAGATCATGGGCATCAGACCGCTCCTGGAGGCCATCCGGGCTCATGGAGAGGCTTTGGCGGCAATTTTATATGAGATCATGGCCTCCATGCGCCCTATCGGGCGAATCCTCGTCCTCATCGTCGTCACCGTACCGAAAAGTGCTCCCGGCTGACTTTAGCCCAAGGTGTCAGGCTGAAATCGAAATTCTGAGATCAGGATCCCGTTCTTCCACGGCCTGGACCCACTGCGGAAGAAACGAAGAAGCCGCTAAAACGATTGAACTGGTGGGTTGGAAAGAAGGGGGCGCGCCTTCCAACCCTGAAAGTGAAGTGATTAAGTTTTGCGATCTTTGAAAGAGAAGTTCAGCGCATTGAGGCCGCTTATCGGTGCATTGCTCCCGTTGCGATCCAGAGCGCTTATGCGCGACTCTGACCCAATTATGACAACGGCTTCAGCTCTTTTTCTCTTCCGGTATTACGATGATCCCTACGCAACGGTTTAGCGGTTCAGCCACATCATCACCGGTTTGTTCCGGCGTTCCTTCCTCACCAAAGCTAATGATTTTCATAGAGCCCGGATCTATACCCGCACGCTGGAGAACAGCAGCTACCTCCTGGGCCCGCGACATTGAGATCGCTTTGTTAACATCAGAAGGGCCCACTGTATCCGAGTATCCGGCTACGATGACCTTTTTTGTCGGCAGTGTCTTGATCCACTCCGCCGCTTCGAGGGTCAATCGCTCGCCGCCGGGGGAAAGTTTGGTGCTATTGATATTGAAATGGACCTGCGCCAGACGCAGGCCTGGTCCCTTGGTAATCGGGTAGGCCGAATTCACAGGGTCAATATTTTTGTCTTTGTCCAAGCCAAGTGATTTCGGGGGCATGAACGGATCGGCATCCGTACGATTTTCAAGATCTTGGAGTTTTGCCTGGGCCGCTTTCAATGCTTGCTGGACGCGTTCCAGCTCTGATTGGACAGGGCCATCACTTGCCCCTACATCTTCCGCGATCGTCATTGATCCAGACAAATCCTCGCTCGACGAATGTTGAGGCAAGATGAAAGCCAATACGAATAGGCCGATTGCAGGAAGGAGATTGTTCATTTGTTCACGTTCCGATTCAAAGCGCTCTTTTCGTTCTCGTTGAACTGGTGTTGACGACGCCAGCAACGCCATCTTCTAAACCGTATCCTGAGCCATGGTATAATTTACCGAAGAATGCACAGCAATGCCTGTGATGTTTCTGGAATGAGGCGAATTTGAAGCGATGGTCTTACAGATGTAGAGACACCAGGACCAAACAGCTTTGAAGGACCGCTGGCACGATTCGGAAGAAGCGG
>JBOEHJ010000280.1:0-518 GCA_050633905.1 Geminicoccales bacterium | reverse complement strand
CGCTCCAACCCATGAGCAATGCTTGCCAAACGCCCGTTGTCTGCCAGCGGGTAAGCGCTTGTAGACCCTGTTCCAAGCACCGTATTCCTCCAGTAGCAGACGCCAGGCGCAGCCGCTCCGGCGACCCAAAGCACGTTCTCGATAAAATGTCGGGTCGCTGCCTCTTGGCGGATGTACAGACCAGGAAAAACTCGAAGGGTCCGATAGATTTGATCCCATCCTATCGGTCGTTGCGAAACAGCGGCGCTGCCATAACCGATCTTAAACAATATCATGTCCAATCACCCAAGTGATCAGAAAGTATCTTGTGAGATGCCATCAGGACCAAGGCCGCAGACTCACTAATTTTGTCGGAAATTCAGCAGGCGATCACTTTGGTGGCTGCGAGGAAGTTAGTTGGACTGCGATCGTATCTGGTAGCGATGCTTCGGTAGCTTTTCACCTTGTTGACTGAGCCTATGAACGCCATTGGTCCGAGAGAGTAGGTGACGTATTCGACCGGACTACGCTGTCGATAG
>JBOEHJ010000279.1:0-826 GCA_050633905.1 Geminicoccales bacterium | reverse complement strand
TGAGATACCCCGCCTCCGAGAAACTGGAGATCATCCAACTGGTCGAGCAATCGCATCTGCCGGTCAAGCGCACGCTGGCCAAGCTCGGCATTCCGAGCACCACCTTTTATCGCTGGTACGATCGCCACCAGACGGGCGGCCCGGAGGCGTTGGAAGATCGGCGCCCGAGCCCCGGCCGTGTCTGGAACCGGATTCCAGAGGAGGTTCGGCAGCGGATCTTGCAGTTGGCTTTGGAGCAGCCTGAGCTTTCACCCCGCGAGCTGGCGGTGCGCTTCACCGACCAGGCCAGCTACTTCGTCTCGGAAGCCTCGGTCTATCGGCTGCTGAAAGCGCATGATCTGATCACCAGCCCGGCCTTCGTGGTGATCAAGGCAGCCGACGAGTTCAAGGACAAGACCAAGGCGCCCAACGAGCTCTGGCAAACGGACTTCACCTATCTCAAAGTCATCGGTTGGGGCTGGTTCTACCTCTCGACGATCCTCGACGACTTCTCGCGCTACATCATNNTGCACGACGATGAAAGCCGATGACGTCACCACCACGCTGGAGCTGGCGCTCAAGGCCTCAGGCTACGATCAGGCGACGGTGGCCCACCGGCCAAGACTGCTCTCCGACAACGGCTCGAGCTACGTCGCCGGCGATCTCGCCACCTGGCTGGAAGACCGCGACATCACCCATGTCCGCGGTGCGCCTTATCACCCGCAGACCCAAGGCAAAATCGAGCGTTGGCATCAGACGCTGAAGAACAGGATCCTGCTCGAGAATTACTACCTGCCCGGGGCGCTCGAAACGCAGATCGAAAGCTTCGTCGATCATTACAAACACT
>JBOEHJ010000278.1:0-2236 GCA_050633905.1 Geminicoccales bacterium | reverse complement strand
CAAAAGGTGCTGATTTGCGGCGTGCAGGGAAGCGCTTGATCGACCGCTAAGGGCCGGATCTGACCCAGGACCGCCTCTAGAAAACAATGGCCGACGCATTTTTGGTGATGTCCGATGGCGGATTCCTATCGGTCTGAGGACTATAACAACTGGGAAGGTGTTAGATTTAGCGGGAGCTAAAGCTAAGGGCTACATGCTCGGACAGACAGCCGAAGTCATCGGGGTGAGCAAGCATAGAATCCTTGCCGTTTAGGAGTGGCAAGGATTCTGGCACTAAGGAAGAGCGATGCCGATGGCAGATAGAGCAAACCAAGCTTAATTGGATGTACCTACATTTGACGAATTCAAACGCGACACGTGTCCACGGCGCCAATGCTGCAGAGGATGAACCGCAGAAACAGACGCCCAATGCCTATCTTCTCGCCCTTCAAGCGGAGAAGAAGGGGCTAGAAATGCATCTCGATCTCGTGACCAACGAACGCGACGACCTTCGGCGACGTCTTGATGCAGAGGTCGAGGACCGACGCAGGCTGATCACATTGCTGGTCGATCAGCGTCGAAGGTCCTGGCTTCAACGGATCGGTCTGCGCCATTAGAGCCCAATAGTACGAATCGAGCGAACCCACCATTGCCACTAAACGCGGGTCAGCAGACGACGGCCTGACAGATACCGGCGCGTAGAGTTGACCCCGTTAGGACTATTGCAGTGCGATCATATCCGATAGTTGATCGGGTTGTCGGTGTATTACTTCGCCTCTCTTTAGCCATCATGATTGTCGTAGTCATTTCCGCCGCCGTGATTGCCGCCACCTCGATGCTCGTCGTTTCCACCGCCGCGCGAATCGGCTTTCAAGACCAATTGATAGCTGGTGTCTCTGTTTCGATAAGCCTCCGCCAAACCACGGACCAACGTCCCCCAAAGACGCTTGAGCATCGGTGTGTGTTTTTCACCATTGATGGCACCAGAGCCTGCTAACAGCCCAGGTCTCGCCGGATTCGATGAGTTGGTCTCTCTTGGTTTGAATGCAGGCTTGAAAGACGTCGTGACAACAGTCGGAGAAATTAACGCATCAACGTCGAGGGGCTTAAAGCTGGGCTTAAACTGAGGGCGGGTCAGAGAATTGTTTTGCAGGTGAGCCGTCTTCGCGTCACGACGGGGCTTCATTTGGTGCGGCATAACACCGTTTGCTTCTCGATCTGCTGCTTTCAGCGCTGGTTGCCGTGCAGTGATCGACGATCCTATTTGATCGACCATTGATCCCGAGCTCTGGGCAGCCACAAGGGTTGCCGGTGGACCTCCTAACGCTAGACTCGCTTTAGTCCGATCTTTCACGACATCGGATTCGTTCTTCTGAACCGATGTCAACGCAGCTTGGCTCTGGATGCCAGCCGATTGAGACGTTAAAGAGCTGTCAGGCAGCTGCTGTCGGTCATCGCTTGCCACGGATAGGTCGGATGATGGGGCGGCCAGACTGTCGAGCTTCAGCGCCTGGACCTCCTGCTTGAGATCGTTGACGAGCCGACTTGTCATAGAGACGCCACTATCGGTCCCCGACACTTCTGCCATTGTCGATACGACGCCGTCATCATGCACAGCCCAAACGACGGCGCCTGAAACCACAGATGCCGTCATGATCGTTGCTGCAAGGCAAAACAGGGCGAGTTTGCTGTGAGTGTGAGGTCGCTGGAATGTTGGCGCAAAGGTGGCTAGCTGTGCAGCCTCATACGGTAGAAAAACCCGGTCTGACACAGCCACGCGGTTCTTGCGAAGGAATCGCGTTAGAGTTGATGGTTGGTCCCGTTTGGTAGCGGGATCAGCATTATCTTTAGAGTTAATGCGTTTTTTGTTTGGACGACCGGCGTTGCTCACAACCCAGAACTCCCTTTGCTGTACAGTTGACCCCTCGACAGTGTTGTATCAAGTCGGTCAATACCTGCTCGAATTGCTCCAGAGTAAGTCGTTATTAATTAACAGCTCAAAGTGTGCGAAATTCCCACGCACCGTGTGCAGAAGCGAAGCACCACTAGAGCAGCCGAGCCTGAATCTGGTCAAAGCCGTCTGCTGAACGTTAATTTTATCGACAAACCTCATCAGCGCTATCTGGGTGAGAGAATTTTCGCAAACGATCGCTCAAGGTGACGATTGTTCCGTTTGTGAGCTGCCTTTGACTCCCGTAACAGGCCGCTGGCAGTCAATCTACCGAATGCCTGCTTTTGACCCTGGCTGTTTCAAAAC
>JBOEHJ010000277.1:0-5102 GCA_050633905.1 Geminicoccales bacterium | reverse complement strand
ACTCCGGGCAACGCGAGAGAAAACAGTGCGTCAACAAGCGACCAGCGTTTACCGAAAAGCCGGGGTGGCCAGTCGAAACGAGCTGGCCGCCTGGTTCTTCGAGGACATGCTGGAGCCACCGCCGATCAGCGACCATTAGCGCGCTGAGTTTTCCGTCGTGCCTGCAATGGGCCAACTTACGTCACGAGCGACCTTTACGATTTGGACGAATTAACTCATGTAAGTAATTGTCGCTGCAGCATTTATCTTGGTCAAAACCGTCCAGACCGCCTCGTGCCGGCCTCCAGACATGGTTAACGAGGTTAACACTTTGGTAACCCTAGTGGGCTAGAAGCAGGGAAGCTAACATCTGGAGCTACCCGTTATGAGAGCATTGGTGCTATTGAGCCTCGCATTAACCTCTTGCGCCTATTCGGCGACCATGGACGCGCAAATGCCCGCGCCGGTGGAGCCAAAGCCTGCCATAAGAGCTCACCTTGTTCCTGGCACAACCTATGGCAATCCAATTCTCCAGGGGCAGACAGTCAAAGCCGTTAAGGATGCCTTCGCCGCTAAGAATGCGATGCCAAATTGCTCGATAGCTCAAATGAACGTCTCCGATACCTGGCCGCTCGGTAACCCTGCACCGTCCGAACACAACGACGCCTTTTTGCGATGGAAAGAGCTATGGACTTTAGACGCATGTGGCAGTGACGTTGACGCTGAAATCGTCTACATGCTCCATCGAAAGTCGGGCATCATCGATCTAAGAGTGACCCCCAGACATGACGGGCAAGTCTTAAAGTATCCAATCCTACAGTGATTGTTGGCTTGCGGTAGCTTCTGCAAAAGGGCTTCGTACAAGGTCTTTCAACGCAAAGAGTTCGTGTTGTGATTGACTGATATGAGCTTTTTCGCCGACGCAAGGCTGATGGCTTCTACTTTCCATGCCAAAGCACAAAGTTAGTCACGTTCGACCATCAGCATTCATGAAGATGATCGATTCTCACCAAACCTCTTATTGTCTATCTTTCGATCGGTACCGATCACCATCAAGAACCTAGATGATGTTTTCCTGTTGCATGCTGAAACAGCAGTTTCGTGCAATGATCACATGGTCATGCAAGATGATATCGAAAACTTCCAAGGCACGTTTTACCTTCTGTGTAGCCTGAATATCGGCCTGGCTCGGTGTCGCATCATCTGACAGATGATTATGGGCCAATATAATCGATGATGCAGAGGAACCTGCGGCCCGCTTCACGACTTCTCTTGGGTAGATGGAGACATGATCAACGGTACCTCTACTAATCTCTTCGTCTTTAATGATTCCACATTTGTTGTCGAGATAGATGATGCGCAGGATTTCCTGTTCAGCATGACGCAAGTCTAAAGCTAGATAATTCGTGAGTGCACCATAAGATTTCAGCGCCTGCCGATCCGGCAAATCAGCAGCAAGAACGAACTTCAAACTCGCTTTTACGATGGCAAGTGTGGCAATGATCGAGTGATCTTCATTCAGGATTTCGCGCAATTCCTTGCCTGAACGGGCAATGGTTTTAGCCAGAGATCCATAAGTTTCGATGGCGCTCTCAGCCAAGGCACGAGCATCATGGCGCCTGGAACTCAAATAAATGAGCATTTCCAGACATTCGATCTCATCCAGCTCATTTGTATCCAAACTGTTGAGCGTCGCCATGATACGATTTAGGCCTTGGTCTGGCCAAGGAGCATTGGTTAGGAGCGCGTCGGCTTCCGTATCCTTGGTATGATCGTTCGGGAGCGTCTTATGTTCGATGGCATCAAGGTCTGGATATTTTGTGCGATGAAGGACAACCGCCTCTCTTTTTTGCATGTTTGCGACTTGCATCATTAAGGGCACTCCGAGGCCAGATAGGACATTGAGTACATAGCCCATATCAACCAAAGGTAGAAGAATTATCGTATTGGAATGGCCGAAATTGCTTGGATTAATAGACTGAATTTTTCTATGTTCTCGCAGCCAATTGAGAGAAAATAATCGTAATAGTTGATTTCTTAGCTGGCGGTAATCTATGAAAATGCACATTTGAGCAGATGGCCGGCCCTGCCGCCATGATGGAACCCGAACGATGGGTATCTGGGCTTTCCAGATTTTAAGCGGCAGTCAGGTCACTCGAGAATTCGTCTCAAAGATCGACGGCATGGATTTGTTGTGTCAGTCATTTCCGGTGGAACGATGGCAATAATGGGGACGAAAATAGACGTTGATTTGGTCATCGGCATCGCAAAATGCGCTTATCATTATAAGGCGATTTCACGCACTCATCTTTGTCATGGGGATAGATTTTGAGGGACGTTTCAGGTCGATTTTTGAAGCCTCTATCATGCTGATAAAGCGTCATTGGCGGACATACGCATCAGGACCAAGAGGTGAGCTCATCGAAAGGCAGTATAGACCAACAGTCTCTTGGGCTCGCGCTGTTGGTCACATCGCCTGTTGATTGGACACCACATCATGAGCTTCGATGATCTAAAATACGCTGTCGCCGCGAGGGCCGAACCCTCTAAGGTCCAGACCGACCAAGCGCTCAGTTTAGCCGGACGCGATCACCAGCTTGATCTGTGGCAAGCCAAGGAAGAGGCTGACACGTCATCTAGCGACTGGGCACGCGCTCGCGCCCGACGCCTATCGGGCGTTGTTTGAATTAAAGGATGATGATCCCTTGGTAGCACCATCCTATGCGGTAACGCGCTCGGCACTGGCCAAGAAGATTAGCCTCGGCAAGAAGACCCAACCGGTGAAGCCGGTAAGAGCCCCGCGCAAACGGACGGTAAAACCGACGGCCAAGAAAGCCTGAACGGCAGGGCAGGGGCCTTGTACCGACCGCTTATAAGAGCTGGAATTCTTAGCGGCTTGAAAAGGACAGTTCGTTGAGAGCGATGTTGGATCTCACCTCAATGGGCGCCCGTCATGCCATGTTGGTGGTGGTGAGATAGACGCGTTTGTTATGAAGCTGACATGACAAAACGTGGCATCAGTGATGAGAGAACACGGGGCCCGACTGTTTAAGTCGCTGAAGCTGACTTTACAATCGATTCAAACTCAGAGCTCATGCGCTCTAATGAAAAAAAGCTGACACGTTTTGATGCATTTTCACTGATTTGCTTGCGTAGCCGAACGTCGTTTGCAAGCTCATTAAGCGCCAACGTCCATCGATTAGGCTCAGTTATTGGTATCACAAGACCACTTCTTTCCGAGCCGTCAAGTAACGTCTCTCGATGGCAAGGAATATCACTTGCGACAATCGGGAGGCCAGCAGCCATTGCTTCGAGAAGAGCATTGCTTTGTCCTTCATAAAGCGATGGTAATGCAAAGATGTCTGTCGCACGAAAGAGCCTATTCATGCGATCACTGTCGAGTTGCCCTAAGAATTGAACTCTTGGAGCAACGCCCATTCGCTCTGCTTCGGTTCGCAGTGCGGTGTCATCACCATCGCCCGCAATAAGCAATCGAAAGCCTGGAAGTCCTCCCAGCAGCTGAATCAGAAATATTTGGTTCTTCTGCCGTGCAATACGACCAACCGAGACAAGTGCAATATCCGACTTTTCTAGTCCAAAGGCCGCCCTTGCGTCTGCCCGATTTACAGTATTCTGGCTAGGACTGATTCCATTATAGATGATTCTTGTCTTCATTTTATAGGGCAACGGATAGCTAGCAACTGACGACTGGACATCACCCGAATTGGTGACGTTGTGTGTATAGAGTCCACAGGTTCCAACATACCAATCAAGATATCGCATAAAAGGACTATAAGTTTGAACAGGGTTTCGTTGTGATGCGATCCGTATCGAAATGCCTTGATACCATCCGACAAGGAGGCCCACGGTGTTGGCGAGTGGTAAAAACGAGATCAAGGCATCAGGTTTGTACTGAGCGATGCAAGTGTTTAGGCGCGAGACCAACCGGAGGTAGTCAAAAACCCCCCTTGCTTGTCTGTCGAGAACAAAACGATGTGGAACGTCAACAGGCTGGCTATCTCCTTCTCTATAAAGGTACCATAGCTCAATCTGATGGCCGTTCCTTTTTAAAGACCTACAAAGACGAGCCAAGGCCTGTTGAGCACCTCCATTATCATTATGTGTAATAATCGCTGCTATACGATGCATTGACTTATTTGACATGTTCAATACCCGATCTCGACTTAGCAACCCGCCTCGTTCCCGAGCAACACGGCCCTTGTATCGAACATTATGGCCCGAAGCGATAGAAAATGGCCACAAAAAAAGCGTAATAGTCGAATTGGGTGAATTTAAAAAACCAAAAGATTGATTTTTGCAAAATATCAAAGAGTTTTTTACTCAATCTAAAGGTGAAATATAAATTGACTGAATTGTAAAAATTGATATTCATTCTGCCTAGGTCTGATGAGATCGACATTTTCTGCTTTTTCGGAAATCGGCACTCTGTAGCCTTTTTCTCTTCGAAGGTAAAAAGGGAGACATAGAGGTTTGTTATATTTTGTATGAGATTTAATTTTCACCTAGAATTATAAAACGCATTTATTAAAGATATTTCTTTAAATGTATCTAAAATTGTAGGAAACAAAGTTACTTTTCTGATACGAGATGATACTTATTTTAATTGAAATAAATGACTCAACATAAATAAACTCAGTATCATCATTGAGATGATATGGTAGTTAATGTTACTACAGCAATAACCTCATCTTTGGGAGTTTAGATTATGAAGCGAGTTGATGTTGGTATTATTGGGACGGGTTTTGTCTCGAGCCATTTTGTCAGAGAGCTGTCCCGTCGTAGTGAGTACCGGTTGGGCAAAGTATTGACGCGTAGGCCGTTGTCCAGCTGTCTGAATTATCCTGCTCCAGAGTCGCTTACGAACTCCCTGGATGATCTGATTGATCATTGTGACGTTGTTTTTGAATGTACAGGTGATGTGGCCCATGCAGCCTCGACCGTGGGAGCTGTCCTTGCGGCCGGCAAACCTGTCGTAACATTGAATGCTGAGTTTCATGCCACCATCGGTTCGCATTTCGTCGATCAGGGCCTGTTGACCGAAGCTGAAGGTGATCAGCCAGGTTGCCTGGCCGCTCTTCACGAAGAGGCCACTGCGATGGGCT
>JBOEHJ010000276.1:0-1729 GCA_050633905.1 Geminicoccales bacterium | reverse complement strand
GGAAGGGTGAAGCCCTGTTCAGGACCAATGATATGGACAATGCCCTGACGCTCATCGTTCTCATCGAAGTAGTCTACGCCGAACTCCGCGGCATTGCGGGCCAAAGTATCGACCTGCAGTTTTGCCTCCGGATCATCGATCCCCTTGGAACGATCGGTGGTGGGCACGTTGTGATCCACCACGGCGAGGGTCTTCTCCGGCGCGCGCATTGTGCGCCCGGCCATGCGCAGACCTTCAAAAGCTTGCGGGCTGGTGACCTCGTGAACAAGATGGCGATCAATGTAGAGCAAACATGTGCCGTCGTCGGCCTCATGAACCAGATGATCATCCCAGATTTTGTCGTACAGGGTCTTTGCCATGGTTCGTCCATCCCTCAAGTCTTAAATTGGTGGAATTTTCCAGGAACCTACTGGAGCCGGGGGAAAATGTCAGCACCCATTGCACGCAAAATTTGCGCGGGCCCATATAAACGAGCCCGCGCATCTCAAATCACAACTGCCAGAAAAAGGCCTATTCAGCGTCTGCTGCAGCAGCCTGCTTGGCGTCGGCTTTTTTCTTACGGGCATCGGCAGCCACTTGCTTGTCCGCGTCGTTGAGTTTGCGGGTCCGCACGTTGGTGGCTTCAAAGATACGGGCCGATTTACCGCGGCGTCCGCGCAGGTAGTACAGCTTGGCGCGGCGCACTTTACCGCGGCGTACAACCTCGATTGAGTCGATCAGCGGCGAAAAGATTGGGAACACACGCTCCACACCTTCACCGTAAGAGATCTTGCGCACCGTGAAGCTCTCGTTGAGGCCGCCGCCATTGCGGCTGATGCAAACACCTTCATAGGCCTGGATACGCTCGCGGGTGCCTTCCACAACGCGTACATTCACTTTCACTGTGTCGCCGGGGCTGAATTCCGGGACCGGCCGCTTGGCTGAAATCCGTTCAGCCTGTTCGGCTTCCAGTTTCTCGATGATATTCATCGGAACATTCCTTTTTCAAAGCTGGCGGGCCTATACCCGCCTTCTGGTTAAAATTCAACCACTGAACGGCAAATTGGTGCCTATTCCTTGGCTTGTTTATGCGCCGCCCAGAGATCTGGACGCCTATTTTGGGTGAGCTCTTCAGACCTTTCCGTCCGCCATTTGGCGACACGGCCATGATCTCCGCTCAGAAGAACCTCTGGAATCTCCAACCCTTCCCACATGCGTGGCCGGGTGTAGTGCGGATATTCCAGAAGCCCTCCGCTAAATGTTTCCGCCTCTCCGGAGAGGGCATTGCCCATCACACCGGGCAACAGGCGGATGACCGCATCCATCAAAACCATTGCGGCGGGTTCGCCGCCTGAAAGCACATAGTCGCCAACGCTGACCTCTTCCAGGTTTCTGGCTTCGATCACCCGTTCATCGACCCCTTCAAACCTGCCGCAGATGATGAGAACGCCAGGCCCTTCGGCCAATTGCATGACCCGCTCTTGCGTGAGCGGTGCCCCTCGCGGGCTCATCAGCAACCTTGGTGTTTCCGGCTCGCCTGCAGCAGCATCGATTGCCGAGGCCAGCACATCCGGCTTCAGCACCATTCCAGCGCCGCCGCCAGCGGGCGTATCATCAACCGTCGCATGCTTGTCAGTGGCATGGTCACGGATGTTTACGGTCTCTAAGCTCCAAATCTCCTCTTTCAATGCCCGTCCAGCGAGCGAATGACCCAATGGCCCGGGAAACATTTCCGGGTAGAGGGTCAAAA
>JBOEHJ010000275.1:0-1052 GCA_050633905.1 Geminicoccales bacterium | reverse complement strand
TTGGCCTCGTCGTGAGCCTGGTACTTCTTCGTCCGCCGGACGGTTTTCTTGAGCAGCGGGTGCGTAAAGCGGCGCTCGACGCGGACCACAACGGTCTTATCGTTCTTGTCGCTCACCACCACACCTTGCAGAATGCGCTTTGGCATCTTGGTTCTCCGAACTCTCTATCTGTTACGCGTCAGCCGCAGGTGCTGATTGCCGCTCGCCTTGCACCGTCTTGATACGGGCAACCGTGCGACGCACCTCGCGAATGCGCGCTGTATTCTCGATCTGACCGGTCGCGGCTTGAAAACGCAGGTTGAACTGCTCCTTTTTCAAGCTGATCAGCTCATCTTGCAGCTGATCATCGGTCATTGCTTTAACGTCACTGACTTTCATGGTCTCAACCAATCCCAATCCGTACCTTATTCGCCGAGTCTGGCCACAAACCGGGTCTTGATCGGCAGCTTGGCCGAGCCAAGTTCCAATGCGACCCGAGCCGTGTCTTTGTCGACGCCATCAATCTCGAAGATAATCCGGCCAGGCTTAACCCGAGCGGCCCAATATTCTGGCGTACCCTTACCTTTACCCATCCGAACTTCGGTTGGCTTTTTGGACACAGGCACATCAGGGAAGATCCGGATCCACACACGACCGGCACGCTTCATGTGACGCGTGATGGCACGGCGGGCTGCCTCGATCTGGCGAGCAGTAATACGCTCAGGCTCAACGGCTTTGATACCATAGGCGCCGAAATTCAAATCGGAACCACCCTTGGCTTTGCCCTTGATGCGCCCTTTGTGCGCCTTGCGGAACTTTGTGCGCTTAGGCTGCAGCATCTCTGTTTACCTCAATCTTTCCAATCAAACCTAGCGACGCCCGCCGCCTTCGCGGCGAGGTCCTGGAGGACGGCCACCCTCTTGGGCTTCCATCATCCGCCGTTCCTGAGCCATCGGATCGTGCTCCATGATCTCGCCTTTGAAGACCCAGACCTTGATGCCGATGATGCCGTAAGCAGTCACAGCTTCCGTTGTGCCGTAATCAATGTCAGCGCGCAGCGTGTGCAACGGCAC
>JBOEHJ010000274.1:0-524 GCA_050633905.1 Geminicoccales bacterium | reverse complement strand
AGAGCATCAGGATATTAATCCCGCGATACTCCTCGCCGTTGTGCCGTGTCGGCAGGGCAATGCCGGACGCGCTTCCGGTCCACGGCTTGCGCCACGGCGGCGTGCCTGCCTCGATCTCTGCAATAATGGTTTCGGTGACATGGGCATAAACACAAAACTTCGGTGCCATTTGTGGCCTCCTCGATCAAAGTGACGCGGGTGAGGCTTCGCGCCCCCTTCCGCCGTTGGGCTGCGCCTCGGCCACCTGATCTGACCGAATACGCATGTATTCGGCGGAACAGAGTGGGAGAGGGCGAAGCCCGACCCACGGCCCTGAACGGGGCTGTCAATCGGCCACATTTGCGAAGAAAATGTCTGCGCCAAAATCAGACGCCAATTTGCCCCGCGAGGAATGGCTCGCCCGCGAGACAGGGGAAATTGGTGGCTGATTTTGGGGATGGACTAAGGTTGACCGCCACGGTCAGGGATGTTGGGCGGACCAAACAAAAGGAATGATGTCTGGATCGGGGTGAGCGGGCCAACGG
>JBOEHJ010000273.1:0-1283 GCA_050633905.1 Geminicoccales bacterium | reverse complement strand
TAGCCGGACAGTGACGTAAGCTACTGATCCGTGTCTGTTGGTCGCCAACTGGAGGAGACCAACGATGTCGAAGCGGAAGCAGTACAAGCCCGAGTTCAAGGCGAAGGTGGCGCTCGAAGCGCTGAAGGGCGAGCAGACAGTGTCGGAGCTGGCGAGCCGGTTTGGCGTGCATCCGACCATGATCCATCAATGGAAGAAGGCGCTTTTGGAAGGTGCATCGGAGCTCTTCGAACGCGGCTCATCAGCGAAGGAACCCATGGTCGACGAGGCGAAGGTCAAAGCTCTGCACGCGAAGATCGGCGAGCTGACGGTGGCCAATGATTTTTTGTCCGAAAAGCTCAAACCGTGGACCGGCAAGTGAGGCGGTCGATGGTCGAGCGTGACCGCTCGGACCTGTCAGTTGTTCGGCAATGCCGACTGCTTTCGATCAGCCGATCAACATTCTACGCAACGCCACGAGGCGAGAGCGACGCCAACCTTTCGATCATGGCCGAGATCGACCGGCAGTTCCTCGACACGCCGTTTTATGGTGTCCGTCAGATGGCCTGGCATCTGCGATCCAGGGGTTGGCAGATCAACGTCAAGCGCGTCCGACGTTTGATGCGCAGGATGGGCCTGATGCCGATCTATCAGCGGCCAAAGACCAGCACGCCGGCGCCGGGCCACAAGATCTACCCCTACCTGCTGCGCGACCTGGCGATCGATCGCCCCAACCAGGTTTGGTGCACCGACATCACTTATATCCCGCTGGCCCGCGGCTTCTTGTATCTGGTCGTCGTCATGGACTGGTGGAGCCGCAAGGTCCTGGCCTGGCGGCTGTCCAACACCATGGAGGCTGCGTTTTGCGTCGACGCCTTGGAAGAGGCTATGGATCGCTACGGCAAGCCTGAGATCTTCAACTCAGACCAAGGGAGCCAATTCACATCCTTCGACTTCACACGAAAGCTCAGGGCCGCCGGCATTCGAATCTCGATGGACGGCAAGGGCCGATGGCTGGACAACGTGTTCGTCGAACGGCTATGGCGATCGCTCAAATATGAGTGCGTTTATCTGCACGCCTGGAGCGGCGGCCGTGAAGCCAGAGATGGGATCGGTTCCTGGATGGCCTTCTACAACCAGCAGCGCCCGCATGCTGCCCATGATGGTCAGACACCCGACGCCGTCTACCACCAACCTGATACTTCGCCGCCGGCCAAGATGGCGGCATGAACCAACCATGAAAGACCTGACCGGCAGACCAAAATCGTAGCTTAAAATTCCAACGTCACTGTCCGGCTAGCGGG
>JBOEHJ010000272.1:0-681 GCA_050633905.1 Geminicoccales bacterium | reverse complement strand
AAGGCGGTAAGGAAATTTGGATCCAAGCATCCTACAACCCAGTTCTCGATGCCGACGGCAAGCCGGTCAGGATTGTTAAGTTCGCAACCGATATTACTGAACAAAAGCGTGTCTCGGCCGATGCGAAGGGGCAGTTGGAGGCAATTTCGCGCTCTCAGGCAACAATCGAGTTTGACCTTAGCGGCAAGATTATCACCGCCAATGACAACTTCCTGAAGGCGATGGGATATCGCCTGGAGGAGGTTCGTGGCCAACATCACCGTATGTTTGTCGAGCCTGATTACGTTGCTAGTCAGGATTACAAGACCTTCTGGGCGGCTTTGGGTCGTGGTGAATTTCAGGCTGCGCAATATCAGCGGCTTGGCAAGGGGGGAAAGCGGATATGGATTCAGGCAACCTACAACCCAATTTTCGATGCTGATGGCAAGCCGATCAAGATCGTCAAATTTGCAACTGACATCACCGCTCAAAAATGTGCCCTTGCCGAGCTGAATGAGAACCTTCAGAAGCTTGCTGATGGTGATCTAAGCACCATGATCACGGCTGACTTCCCTGAAGATTTGAAAGAATTGCGTGACGGCTTCAATCGTACGCTGGAACGGCTCCAAGGCTTGGTCACGGAGATTCAGGATGCAACGCGTGAGGTTGAGAACGCGGCGTCTGAGATTTCGAGCGGGACGA
>JBOEHJ010000271.1:0-1055 GCA_050633905.1 Geminicoccales bacterium | reverse complement strand
CCCCACGTGGGATTGGCCTGCCTTGAGTTTGCGGCGTGTAGAAAACGGATTGGAATCGCGCAGCAAAATCAGGATGTTACGAGACGTCCTGAATCGGCGTGTGCCTACAAGATTTGGGAGTGTTGGTGGGTTCAGTCGACGGCGAGGATAGTCTTAGGCTTTGAAATATTTAACTTTTTAAAGATTTCTGCGGTTTCAGGTCGGATTTTTGCGGCCTGAACAATTGTCTTGTCATCGCTTCGATATTTGACCGCCTTGAGCGGCGCCAGGATGGTTGTGAGCCGGTTCCAGGGAAGTTCGGAGGCGAGTTCGGCAGCCCGCTGGATCATCAGCGACAAGACGCAAAGCTTGACGTGAGCGGTGATGCGTTGAGGCATCCAATGGAACATCGGGCGGACTTCGAGCCCGGTGGTCTTCATCTTGCGAAAGCAGCTCTCGATGATCCACANNATATCGGCAACGGAGAGGGTGTCATCGTTGGTGGTCAAAACGAATTTGCCGTCGAGATGCTCGGCCCTTTTGATCTTGTTGCGATCGAGATTGGGGCGCCCCTTATCATCGAGACTGAGATAACGGCCATAGCGCTTGGAGGCGACCAAGTGGCAGGCGGCTTTGGGATGGTCCTTTTTCATTGTCTTGAGGGTGGCCTCAAGGGTCTTGAGGATTTCGGCGCGTCGCCACTTTTGCCGATCCGCCTCGTCTTCGTTCAAGCAAAGGATATAGCGCCGGCGACGTTCACCATCACCGATGATCACCTCCTTGGCCCTCAGGTTCGGTGCAATGTCGGCATAGCGGCCGGGATGGGACAAAACCTCATCCTTGATCTCTTTAATCTTGCCGACTGGGGTCGCCAGGATATAGCGCCCCGCTCCTTTGGAAAGCTCCTTGAGATTGGCCGCTGAATACATCCCCGCGTCACCAACGAACAGGGTCCGGCCCAATTTCATGCCGCGTAGATCGTCTTTGATTTTGGTGACGGTGGTGACATCGGAGGTATTGCCCGGAAACACCCAGGAGCGAACCGGGATCCCTTCGCGGGTGACGGCGAGAGCGAT
>JBOEHJ010000270.1:0-533 GCA_050633905.1 Geminicoccales bacterium | reverse complement strand
CCCTTCATCCGGATCAGATGCGGTTGCTTCTCCTCGCCGTCACGCTTCCACTCATAAAACCCGTCCGCCGGCACCAAGCAGCGCCGCCTTTTGAAGGCATCGCGGAAGGTCGGTTTGCTCGCCGCTGTCTCCGAGCGGGCATTGATGGTCGAGAACGCCATCTTTCGATCTTTCGCCCAATGAGGAATGAGGCCCCACCGGGCAATGGCGAGCTCGCGGTCGTCGCCATCCTTCTGCTTGCGGACGATCGGCATCTCGTGCGTCGGCGCAACGTTGTAATTTGGGCCGAGGTTCAGATTTTGCTCGAACCTGAACATCTGTTGGATCGCCTCGAGGGGCGAGGTGAAGAGGTATCGACCACACATGAAAAGAATGCAGCACTAATCCGGGTCGCTCTGCAACCAAAAGGTGCTGCAAAGATGAAAATGCTGATTGTCGGTGCTGGTCCTACCGGCTTAACGGCAGCAATTGAACTTGTGCGTCGGGGTCTTGTTCCAACTCTTGTTGACCGACGTGACAATGCTTAGACCTGA
>JBOEHJ010000269.1:0-782 GCA_050633905.1 Geminicoccales bacterium | reverse complement strand
CAGTGGACGACAGCTTTACCCTCGAAAGCTGACATTGCCACTACGGGCATTGATGACCCAGCGCGGAGGTCAGAAATGCCTTCAATACCAAAGTCGCTGATCTCAGCTCCTGAACAAAATCTGAAGTCGGCGAGACGTCTGTCGGCGTCGCAAATAGAATGGTCAGTGTGTTTGGGACATGTCAGACTTTGTTTTTCTTCGGCCACAATGTTTGATTGGCGAACATGGGCCTTGTCGGAGCCATGTATGCGTCATCCGCATTACTTGTCGATCTGCTTTGCCGTCTTTCTGGCAGCCGGGGCCTGGGGCTTGTACTGGCTACCGCAACGCGCGTTGCTGGAGGCTGGCATGACGGGCGGTTGGGGAACCGTCGCGCAGTACGTCATTTCGTTTGTCGTTCTCCTGCCGGTTGCGGTGTGGCGCGTTTGGAATGGCAAGGAAATTGGACTGCGCCATTGGGCTTGCGGATTGCTCTTGGGCAGCGGGGCAATCTTCTATGCGAACTCTGTCCTCGTAACGGACGTCATCCGGGCACTGGTGTTCTTTTATCTGACCCCGTTCTGGGCGTCGCTGATTGAGATCGTCTATCTCAAAAGGCGTCTGGGCTGGTCACGGATTGTCACGGTCAGCCTGGCGCTTGCAGGTGTCTGGATTGCTGTTGGAACGGAGGCCGGCGTACCAATTCCAATCTATCTCGGTGACTGGTTTGGATTACTGGCCGGATTCTTGATCGCGGCGGGCGCTGCACGGACAGAGGTAGAGAAGCCCGAGGGCGTTTTCCC
>JBOEHJ010000268.1:0-3110 GCA_050633905.1 Geminicoccales bacterium | reverse complement strand
GCGTGGTGTCCTTGAAGAGGCCGATGAAGGTGTTGACGATGCCGGGGATCGAGATCTTGAGCGCCTGGGGGAGGATGATCAGGCGCATCGATTTCCAGTAATCCAGGCCGAGCGCATGGGCGGCCTCGTATTGGCCTCTGGGCAATGCTGCGAGCCCTCCGCGCACCACTTCGGCCATATAAGCGGCGGCGAACAGGGTCACCATGATCAGGACGCGCAGCACCAGATCGAAATTTGTGCCCGGCGGCAGGAAGTAGTTGAGGACGGTCGAGGCGACGAACAGGAGGGTGATCAGCGGCACGCCGCGGATGAACTCGATGAACATCACCGAGACGGCGCGGATGAAGATCATGTCCGACTGTCTGCCGAGCGCCAAGGCGACGCCGAGTGGGAAAGACGCGGCGATGCCGGTGACGCCGATGATGAAGGTGAGGAGAAAGCCGCCCAGGCGATCGGACGCGACCGATCGAAGGTCGATCGGGATGATCGCAGAGAGGATGTTTTTGAACAGATCGACGCCGATCGCCCACCAGAGGAGGGTGACGAGGATGCCGATGATCAGGGCCGGCAGCATGCCGCCGATGCGTACGACCGCACCGAAGGCGAGCCAGCCGATGACCGGGCCGAGGATGATGCCGGTGACGTACCAGAGACTGCCGCCCCAGATCAGCCAGTAGGCGATGAATGGGAAAAGTGCCGTCAGGATCAGGAGTTTTCGCGGCACTTTGTCGAATAGGACGGGGGCGAGCGCTGCGCACATCAGGATGAAGGCGAGGATCGGGCGCCAGATCAGTTCGGGCGGATAGAAGCCGAAGACATATTGACCGAAGCGCGCGTTGACCATGGCCCAGCAGGCGCCGTCCGGGTTGATCTCCCGGCATTCCTTGAGGTTACCGGCGCTCCAGACGGCGTCGACGAAGGCCCATTTGATGATCGGTGGAATCATCCAGGCGACGAGGCCGAGCGACAGTACGGTCAGCAGGATGTTGAGCGGCGAGGAGAAAAGGTTTTCTCTTGCCCATAGCACGATGCCCGAGGCGCGGACCGGCGGTTCGGACGGCGGGATCTGTTTTCGGCGACGAAGGCGATCTCGCGTTTGACAGTGGCGTCGGTATCGCTCATCTCAGCGCTCCACCAGCTTGACGCGATCGTTGTACCAGTTCATCGCGGCCGAGATCAGCAGCGAGACGACCAGGTAGAACAGCATCAGCAGCATCAGACATTCCATCTCGCGGCCGGTCTGATTGAGGGTGATGCCGCCGAGCGTGCCGGTCGCGTCCATGTAGCCGACCGCGATCGCGAGCGACGAGTTCTTGGTGAGGTTCAGATATTGCGAGATCAGCGGCGGGATGATGACGCGAAGCGCCTGGGGGAGGACGATCAGGCTCATGATGCGGTTGGGGCGGATGCCGAGGGCGGCGGCCGCTTCGGTCTGCCCCTTGTTCACCGCCTGGATGCCGGAGCGCACGTTTTCGGCGATGAAGGCGCCGGTATAGACCGAGAGCGCCAGCCAAAGGGCGATCAGGCTTTCGCGGGCGAAGATGCCGCCCTTGTAGTTGAAGCCCTTGAGCTCGGGATAGCCGAAATGCAGGCCGAGCACGACCATCAGGATTGCGAACGGCACGAGGAGGATGGCGGTCCTGACCCAGAAGATCGGCTGGGCCTCACCGGTGGCGTCCTGCTTGGCATGGGCCCATTTGCCGTAGGCCTTGCCCGCCATGATGCTGAGCGCCAGCACGATGACGACGGCGACGAAGTTCAGATTGAGCCAGAACAGCTCGCCGACATGGATCGAGCCGAGCGTGTTCGAAAACAGCGGTTGCGGGAAATAGAAGCCGCGATTGGTCATCACGAGAGCGCCGTCGAACCAGGGCTCGGCTTTCTTCGGCGAGGCGAAGGTCTCGTTGATGATGGCGCTGAAGAGGATGATCTGGAGGAGAACCGGCACGTTCCGGACGGTCTCGATATAAACGGTCATCAGCCTGGCGACGAGCCAGTTCTTGGAGAGCCTGAGAACGCCGGCGACGACGCCGATCACGGTGGCGAGGATGCAGCCGAGCACGGCGACCAGGAGCGTGTTCAGAATGCCGACCACGGCGGCGCGGGCGTGGGTCGAGCGCGAGGTGTATTCGATCAGGCGCTGATTGATGTCATAGGAGGCGGTTTCGCCTAAGAATCCGAAGCCGAATTCCTTGCCGAGCGCTTCGAGGTTGCTGATCGTGTTGGAGATCAGCCAGCCGAAGAACAGCATCAGCAGCATGAAGGCGATGACCTGGATTGTGTAGCCCCGATAGCGCGTATCGGAGAGCAGCATACCCAGCCGGAAAGTGTCAGTTGGTGCGGCCGTCGCAACAGTCATGACGCCCCTTTCAAAACCCTGATGTCGAGGGCGGAGCCCCCCTCTTTTTCTTGTTCGACGAGACCTACGCCCTTAGCAGGCCGATCCGCCTCTTTTTTGAGTATAGGAGAAGCTGGCACTTAGGAAAACGGTCTGAAAACAATTGGGCGCGCCCCATCGGGCGCGCCCAATATTCATCCTAGCGGAACGGCGGGGCGTAGAGGATGCCGCCGTCGGTCCATTGCGCGTTCAGGCCGCGCGCCAGGCCGATCGGGGTGTCGGTGCCGACATGGCGCTCGAAGATCTCGCCATAATTGCCGCCGGCGAGGATGGCGCTCACCGCCCAATTGGACTCGAGGCCGACCATGGCGCCCAGATCGCCTTCACCGCCAAGCAGGCGAGCGATTTCGGGATCTTCGCTATTGGCGGCCATGTCCTCGACGTTCTCGGACGTGATGCCCTTTTCTTCGGCGATGATCAGCGCGTTCAGCACCCAGCGCGCGATGTCGCCCCACTGATCGTCGCCGTGGCGAACCAGCGGACCCAGCGGCTCCTTGGAGATGATCTCCGGAAGAAGCACGTGGTTCTCGGGATCCTCGAAGGTGGCGCGGGTCGCAGCCAGGCCGGAAGCGTCGGTGGTGTACACGTCGCAGGCATCGGAGAGGTATTTCTGCTGCGCTTCGGCGTTGGTCTCGATCGGCACCGGCTCGTAGCTCATGCCGTTGGCGCGGAAGTAGTCGGCGAGGTTGAGCTCGGTGGTGGTGCCGGTCTG
>JBOEHJ010000267.1:0-1655 GCA_050633905.1 Geminicoccales bacterium | reverse complement strand
CTAGCCCGGAACTCTCACAGCCCATCAATAGATTTAGGTTGTAGTTGTTTTTGAGTAGGGTTTGGTAGGCTTATCCGGGCAGGCATTTCGAGGCTGAGCAGTAGGGTTCTGCCTTTGGCAGAAGAGGTCAAATAGAATGTATCCTTGTTGTTGATGGACGGGTTGGATGTGCTGCTTTGTCAGGCCGCAGCGGCCATGAGGCGTCGATAGGCAAGGCCCCATTGTTGCTGCCGGGGATAGCCTGAGGCCATCTGGATGAGGACGCGACGCACCGAGATCCGCACCAAGGCACCGATCTTTAGGAGCTTGTCACGGATTGTGCCGCAGGTAGCGCGGGCCAGATCGGTGCCGTGCAAGGCCAGGCGACGTAGGGCGCAGAGCAGGACATAAGCCATCGATGAGAACCACAAGCGCAGCTGATTGGCGCGCATGGTATGCGTCGAGGTGCGGTCCGCGAACAAATCCAGTTGGCATTCCTTTATTCTATTTTCCATCTCGCCGCGCGCGCAGTAGCGATCTTCATAGAGGGATTGGGCATCCACCTCATCGGCCGAAAGGCTGGTGACCACAAAGCGCGGGTTCGCCCCGCCATGGGTCCATTCCGCCTTGGCGACCACCCGGCGCTCACAGCTCCAGCTCTTTTTGGTGCGCCACATGAAGTCCTTAAAGCGCCGCACGGCTGCGCCGTCATGGACGGCCGAGGCCGCTTTGGCCTCGGCGAGCTCGGCGGCGATCTTTTTCTGCAGCCTGACATTCCTGGCCAAGCCAAACAGGTAGTCGACATTATGGCTCTCACACCAGGCCATCAGCTCGTCACGGGTAAAGCCTGAGTCAGCCCGCAGCAAAATCCGCGTCTTGGGCCAGCGCGCCCGGATCTGCGCCACGATGCGTTCGATCTCCTCGACCGCCCCAGCTGCCGCGTCGATGTTGGCACGCCGCAGCTTGGCCGCCAGCAAATGTCGGCCGCAAAACACATAGAGCGGCAGGTAGCAGTAGCATCTGTAGTAGCCGTGAAAGAAACGTCCCTCTTGATCCCCGTGAAGGGGGTCGTCGGTCGCATCCAGATCAAGGGTGATCTGCTCAGGCGCTTTTGCATGAGCCTCAAGAAAAAGGTCGACAAACAACCTTTCGATCGCTGCGGGATCATGGGCAATCTTGTGATAGCGGGTCGCCACAGGCTGGCTCAGTTCCAGGCGGTTCAGGGTGCTCTTGCCGGCAATCGGTGCACAATCGGCACGCTTCGCCGACAGCTTGCCCGCCAGTGCCGCAAAGATCGGGTCATGGCGCAACGCGTCATGATCCACGATGTCGTCGTACCCCAGCGCTAGGCCAAACACCCGCTGCCCGACCAGGGTGTCGACGCTGTGCTCGACCAAGTCCTGACAGCGCCGATCCTCAAAACAAGCGGCAAAACGATCGATCAGGCCAATCGTCCGGTCAGTTGCCCCTAACAGCAGCCCACCGGCGTCCGACGTGATCTCGCCACCATCAAATCCAGCTTCAACACGACGCCTCGCAACGGCTGTAAATTCAAACCGATCTGGACTACACTCTGTCGGCATCGGGAATCCCTCTCTTTATGGATAATCCTTTGTCGCAAAAGAATTTTCTCATATTGAGAGCCCCGATGCACCACCCCCTTTGAGAATTTCAGG
>JBOEHJ010000266.1:0-764 GCA_050633905.1 Geminicoccales bacterium | reverse complement strand
AAGCACCGTCCGATCACCTTGCCAGTGGCGATATCGAGGGCTGCAAACAGCGACGTCGTACCATGCCGCTTATAGTCATGGGTGCGTCGCTCTGCCTGGCCCGGCCGCATCGGCAAGAGGGGCTGGGTCCGATCGAGGGCTTGGATCTGGCTCTTTTCGTCAACGCACAACACGAGGGCACGTTCGGGCGGATCGAGATAAAGGCCCACGATATCTCGCACCTTCTCGACAAAAAATGGATCGGTGGAGAGTTTGAACGTCTCACTGCGATGCGGCTGCAGGCCAAAGGCCTGCCAGATCCGATGGATGGTCGAGGGCGCATAGCCCGTGGCTTTGGCCATGCTGCGTAGTGACCAATGGGTCGCATCGGCCGGCGTCTCTTCAAGGGTCTTTCTGATCGTCTCGGCGATGTCGTCATCGCCGATCTTGCGTGGCGTGCCGGGCCGAGGCTCGTCATAAAGCCCATCAAGACCGTGCTCGGCAAAGCGACGACGCCACTTGCCCACCGTGTTGGCGTCTTTGCCAAGCCGAGCGACGATCTCCTTGTTCTGAA
The DNA here is from genome assembly GCA_050633905.1 of Geminicoccales bacterium. GTDB lineage: Bacteria > Pseudomonadota > Alphaproteobacteria > Geminicoccales > Geminicoccaceae > JANQPX01. The sequence goes on along the minus strand of JBOEHJ010000266.1, from coordinate 211 downwards.
GACCATCGGCAGCCAAAAGCACGATCTCGGCACGTCTCGCCAAACCTTGCGCTGTCTGACGACGACGCACCAAGCTCTCCAACTCAGCCCGCTGGTCATCCGTCAGCTTAATCGTAACCGCTGGTTTGCCCATCGATCATGCCTCCAAAATGTTGAAGGCATGATCTAACAAATTTCTCGATCAGGACACTAGCTTGAAGATGGATCTCCA
>JBOEHJ010000265.1:0-406 GCA_050633905.1 Geminicoccales bacterium | reverse complement strand
TGGCAGCCCGGCACGGACATTCGTGCATGGATGTTTACGATTTTGCATAACATTCATGTCAATCATCAGCGTCAGCGTTATGTCCGCGCCGAGCATCAAGAGCTGGTCGATGATCAACCCGAGATGGCCTCACCCGCCTCTCAGGACCATCACCTCCAGGTTCGCGACCTTGGGCGAGCACTCGAGCTATTGCCGGAAGCACAACGGCAGGTCGTGTTGCTCGTCGGTCTGGAGGGGATGAACTACAAAAAGGTTGCGGCCGTCCTCGAGATACCTGTTGGGACAGTCATGTCCCGCCTGCATCGCGGACGCGAGACCTTGCGCCGGCTTATGGCGTATGGCCCCGCTTCCGGTGGCAGCCGGGACCTAAAGAAGCAAGCATCGCCATGACAACACATATCAATTC
>JBOEHJ010000264.1:0-626 GCA_050633905.1 Geminicoccales bacterium | reverse complement strand
TGCCTGAACTGCCTCTTGATCGCGCCTCAAGACTTCACCGGCAAGATGCACATAAGCTTGAGACCCCGCACAGCGAAAATCATAGAGCAGGACAGGCAACCCATGAGATGGTGCCTCCGAAACCCTTACATTTCGTGGGACAATCGTATCGTAGACCCGCTTTCCGAGGAAACTACGAACATCGGTTGCGACCTGCTGAGCCAAATTGTTACGCTTATCGAACATGGTGAGCAGAACACCTTGCACATCCAGATCCGGGTTGAGATTGCGCCGGACACGCTCGACAGAACGCAGTAGTAAACTCAACCCTTCCAAGGCAAAAAACTCGCATTGCAAAGGGACCAACACGGCATTCGCTGCCGCCAATGCATTCACCGTCAAGAGACCAAGAGAAGGAGGACAGTCGATCAGGACGTAGTCATAATCTCTCTCGAGACCACCAAGCGTATCTTTAAGCGCATATTCTCGCCGTGGGCGTTCCACCAATTCGATTTCCGCAGCCGAAAGATCGACGACGGACGGAACGAGATCGAAGCCTGGAATACGCGTCTTGGTCACCGCCTCGGAAAGCTGCGCATCGCCAAGGATCACATCATAGGTCGTAACATTTCGATCCGATGGCTGAA
>JBOEHJ010000263.1:0-2170 GCA_050633905.1 Geminicoccales bacterium | reverse complement strand
CGTTTGCGGATCATTCTTGCGAAGAGGTTGCCGAACCGATCGACCCAGAGACGGATGCTCTCATAGCAAACATCGATGCCACGCTCGTGGAGCAAATCTTCGACATTGCGCAGTGAGAGCGGGAAGCGAATGTACATCATCACGGCGAGCTGGATGATCTCCGGCGATGTCTTGAAATAGCGAAAACGCGATCTGGTCATCGCCAGACGTTAGGGCAGGGGAAATCCATCTTCAAGCTGGGTTTCTTTGACAGCGCCCAGCTGAAGTCGGCGTCTGTAAGATCGGCTAGACTGAGGTCGGCATTTTTGCGATTGGCATTGTTTAAGTTGGCCTCTTTAAGGTTATCCCTTTTGAGACCGATTTTAGCAAATCCCAACTCATAAAAGGAAGGGTCTGCAATTTTAGCGTTCTCGAGATTCGGCGTTATGTGGTTATGCTCTCGTCTCCATGTATTCCAAACATCGATACCCTGATTGAGAATTCTCAAATGCTCTTCGTCGGCCATCGCACAACTCAAATTTAGTTCGGCGCGACTTTAGCTGACACGGCGACCGCGGGCAAATGCGCGCAACCTCGATGGCCGAACCTGGCACGTTTTCCCCGGAAGGTTTGCGGCCGCTTTCAAGGGCGCTACGGACACAGCGAGGGATCTAGTTTAACCGAATGAGCCATTGGCTAAATCGGGACTAGCTTTGTGCCTTCAGAGAAGAATCTCGGCGAGGCCGGGATGGTCGTCCAGTCGAAGTTGGGAGCAGGCGCGTCATCGGATACGCGCCTGCTCGTCCGTGTGCTTGTCGGCGATGACCGCGACTTCAATTGCCGTCGGCGAGGAACCAGCGGAGTCCCATCGGGCATCGCTCAATCATTAACTCCCAGCTCCGTTAACTTCAGCGACCGAGAGGTGATGCATTGCCGGCCAGTTCTCTGCCGCCTTCGCAAGAACGCCAGCTTTGTCCTGCTCATAGCTTCGGAAAACGGCGGCGTTCAGGAATAAATAAAGCTTGCCGTCGACGATATCAGCGAAACGCGGGCTGCCGTCGAGTTTCTTGCCCACGGCGACACCAAAGGCGCAGTAGGCGCCGAATTGAGGGATGTACATCTCGGGATCGGCCGCGAATGTATTCATGGCCTCTTCGGATGCGAAGTAGTAGGCGACGCCGTCATGGACATGAGTGCGCTCGGCCTGTCCTGGCACGACACCGAGGCCATTGACGAGCGCCACGACATCGTTGCCGCGAAAGGCGACGCCATGCCCATCGACCGTCGTGCCTTTCGACACGTTGTATTCGTCAATCGCGTATGCGGGCGTAACAGCGGAGAATGCACCGATGAACGTCGCCGCTGCGATGATCGTTTTGATGGTCTTCATGTCGATTATCCTTCTTCAGTTGTCGCCCCTCTTGGGCTGGGTGGGTGGTTTCCGCGTGCCTTCAAGGCTGCGGAGGCGGCCGCCGGGTTTCGGCGGTTTCGGAGCACGATCGCGCTTGGGAGGCGACGATCGGGCAACCGAACTTCGCGATCTTGTCAGGTATTGACGCGATCGCTGATTGGGTCGTGTATGAGTTAGAGACCGAGATCGGAGAGGCCTGAGTGTCCTTCGGGCCTAGCCCCTTGCGGCCAATGGAATTTTCGTTCGGTCTCGTCGATGGCGAGGTCGTTGATGCTGGCGACGCGCCGCTGCATCAGGCCGTCGGCAGCAAATTCCCAGTTCTCGTTGCCATAGGACCGGAACCAGTTGCCCTCGGCGTCATGCCACTCATAGGCAAAGCGCACGGCGATACGGTTTTCGGCAAAGGTCCAGAGTTCCTTGATGAGCCGATAGTCGTTCTCGCGTTCCCATTTGCGGGTGAGAAAGGCTTCGATCTCATTGCGGCCCCGAAGAAACTCCGAGCGGTTTCGCCATACGCTGTCCGGGGTATAGGCCAGCGCGACTTTGGCCGGATCGCGGGCGTTCCATCCATCCTCGGCAGCGCGCACCTTTTGGGTCGCGGTCTCTTGGGTAAAGGGCGGTAGCGGAGGCCTGGTCATGACTCTGTTCCTGCTGCTCTTTCGTTTAATGGGTGCCTCCGACCGTCAGGCGGGGAGGGAGAAACCAGATGGTCGGAGGCATGCGCGCTCGCGAGGTGACGCTTCTCAGCGAATTAATTGATGGCTGAGGCCTCGATCGCAG
>JBOEHJ010000262.1:237-1209 GCA_050633905.1 Geminicoccales bacterium | reverse complement strand
GTCAGCGGCGGCCAGGGCAAAATGATCGCGCTTGGCCGTGCCTTGATGATCGGGACGAAGCTCGTCCTGCTCGACGAGCCTTTCCAAGGCCTGGCGCCTGCCCTCGCCACACGCTACGCCCAGGCGCTTAAAGCCCTTCGCTCGCACGACGCCGATATCACCTTGATCATCACCGAGAGCAACCCGGCGCTGATCGAGGACATCGCCGACCTCACCTACACCATCGAGCGCGGGGCGGCCGGGCCGCCGGCCTGAACTTTTTGCGCTTATGGATCTCACCAGACGACGCCCGTTGCGGCGAGCGTGTGGAACGCAGCGATGGACTGCAGCACGCGTCGATCACGGCCTCTCCGGCATAGCCCGAAGGTTTCCCGCTCACGCTAGAGCAAATTCTAACCATATGGAATCGTTAGGGATTCACATTTCATCGTTGATGTGATTCAAGATGTGGGCTGGTGAGGGAGGCCAGCCTGTATGGTGAAGTCTCTTTCGATGGATTTGCGTGAACGGCTGATCTCGGCTGTTGAAGGCGGGATGTCGCGGCGCTTGGCGGCGAAGCTTTTCAGCGTTGCGCCTTCAACGGCGATCAAATGGGTGGACCAGAAGCGACGCACGGGCAGCGTTCGACCGCGGGTGCGAGGCGGCGACCATCGCTCCCATCGCCTTGAAGCCCACGCCGCCGAACAACAACGGCCTGACGTTTTGCGCCGAAGGCAAGCCTGGCTTGAGACCCAGATCGATCTCGAGCTGGAACGGCTGGTGTTCATTGACGGTGAGGCGCGGCGAACGCTGCCGAGCCTCTGTACCGCATGGCCACTGGAAAACAACGACCTTCGTCGGCGCGCTTCGGCTGGACGGCATGACAGCGCCGATGATCCTCGATGGGCCCATGCACGGCGCCGCGTTCCCAGCCGCCGCGTTCCTCGCCAATGTCGAGCAGGCCCTGGCGCCCACGCTCTCACCGGGCGACAT
>JBOEHJ010000262.1:0-193 GCA_050633905.1 Geminicoccales bacterium | reverse complement strand
CGCCCTACAGCCCGGACTTCAACCCGATCGAGATGGCCTTCTCGAAATTCAAAGCCTTCCTCAAAAAGGTAGCCGCACGCACCATCGACGACCTCTGGAACGCCATCGCCGAAGCCATCGACCTGTTCTCGCCAAAAGAATGCGAAAACGACTTCGCAGCTGCCGGATATGACCGTAAATGATCGGAAAATGC
>JBOEHJ010000261.1:0-9146 GCA_050633905.1 Geminicoccales bacterium | reverse complement strand
AAGAGATGAGATTTTTCATGGCAAAAAAACCGTGAGACCCCCACCCTAATAATTCAATAGAATCAATCGACAAGGCTTTTCGGGACTCACAGCCATGGTGCCGGACCGAATGCCGTTGCAGGTGCTTTTCGAGCGAGCCGGGATATCTCGGAGGGCATTTGCTGTTCGAACGGCTTGCTCAAAGATGGTCGTCGTGCCGCGGTGGCGAGTTGGTGGCAGCACCTCCCGCTGTCGGCAGTCCATCGCAATCGTACCCAACATCCGGTCATTGGATGCTGCTTCGGCAGCCCCTTTGTCGGGCCCATTAACTTCGGTGGTTTCGATACGAAGCGATGGCTTTCCAGCACAGGTCGTACCGGTGGCAACGGCAGCGCAAGCGTTCATGTCAGGGATCATGGTGGTCTTCACTCCCTATCAAGGGCTCATCTGTTGATGTGATCGTGACAACCTTACCGCCCAGCGCTGAACTTGAACCGTCGATCGGATGAAAACGCTCTGGATCCGAGATGAAAGATTTCTAAATCGATAGTCACTTGGGTCTTGAGTGGACACCAAGGTCGCCCCGTTCCGAACGAGCCTCTTTGACTTTCAAGACCACACTCGACCAAGCTCGTCATTTGGATCGGGACTTTATAAGCGATCGCCGAGCCACTGGCGATGCGCATCCATCGCGGGCCTGAGATTGGCCGCCCCTACATGCGCTCGATCATCAGCCGAAGCGGTATCCCGAGCCGCGCACGGTTTGGATCAACTCGCCGTAGGTCCCCAGCTTCTTGCGCAATCGGCCGACATAGACATCGATCACATTGGTCATCGGATCTTCCTGCGAACCCCAGGCCGCGTTGAGAATGCGCTCGCGGCTGAGCACCCGTTCCGGGTTCGACATCAGCAGCTTGAGAATCTCGCGCTCCTTGCCGGTCAGATCGACGGGGCTGCCATCCACCGTAACGACGAGCGACTGCATGTTGAACGACAAGCCTTCATGGCTAAGGACTGACTGGTTCGATATGCCCTTGAAGTCTTTCTCTCGACGGATCAACGCAATCATGCGCGCCACCAGCTCATCGAAACCGAAGGGCTTGGGCAGATAGTCGTCGGCGCCAAGTCTGAGGCCGGCGACGCGCTCGTCCATCGAGTCGAGCGCGGTCAGCATGAGAATCGGCGTATAGTTGCCTCGAGCACGCATCTTGCGGCAAACATCCTGGCCAGAAATGCCCGGCAGCATCAGATCCAGGATGACGATGTCGAAGGACCTCTGCTCCATGAACTCGAGCGCGGTCTCGCCGTCCGGCGCGTGTTCGACGGTCCAGCCTTCGCCCTTCAGTCCTCGGCGCACGAAGTCCGCGACCCGGGTTTCGTCTTCGACTAGCAGGACGTTCATGAGACGGCTTTCAGCCTGGGCTGCCGAGGTAACATGACGGCTGCGATCAGGCCGCCGCCCGGACGATCTTCAAGACCGATCGTGCCACCATGAGCCTCAGCAATGGAAAGGGCCACGGGCAGACCGAGCCCGACGCCTTCGCTGTAGCGCTCGGCCGCATTCGATCCCCGAAAGAACCGCTCGAAGGCACTGCTCTTCTCGACTTCGCTCATGCCGGGGCCATCGTCCTCAACCGCAATTCGATAGCCGTCTGGCGTCTCGTCTAGGCGCATCAGGATGTCCGCGCCACCATGGTGACGAGCGTTCTCGAGCAGGACCAGAACTGCCTGACGCAGCCTGTTCGGATCGCCGCGCATCGGCGCTTTTTCGAGGGCCGTGACGAGCGAGACGGCATTGTTGAAGGTCTGTGCAACATCGGCAAGGAGGCCTCGCAGATCGACATCACCGAGCGCCAGCCGCGCGTGTCCGGCTTCGCTTTTGGCGACGAACAGGAGATCGTCGACAAGGCGCGCGGTATGGGCAGCGGCGTCGCAGGTGCGCGTCAGGGCCTCCTGATACTCTGCCGGTTCCTTCGGACCGCCGCGAAGGGCGATCTCCGCCTCACCGCGAATGATCGTCAGCGGGGTCCGCAGCTCATGGCTGACATCGGCCAGCATGCGTCTGCGATTGGCTTCCGCGCGCTTGACGTCCTGGAGCATCGTCTCCAGCTGCCGCGTGCGGTCTTCGACTATTCGCTCCAATTCGACGTTCTGCGATGTCAGCGTCTCGGTGTTCGCCGCGACACGCTCGGCCATCATGTCGAATGCGGTGCTGATCTCAGCCAATTCGTCACGTCCCTTCAAGCCGATCCGATGGCTGAAATCCCCATCGATGAAGCGGCGGACGCCGCTCAAAAGCCGCTGTACGGCAAGGCTGATCTGTCTGTGCACCATCCAGATGCTTGCAAGTGCTGCGGCGATCGCTATCACGGCAGCCATGCCGGCGATGATCTGATAGACGACTTGCTCCTCTTGGATCGCCTGCCAGGTTTCCTCGACTTCCTCGGCTTCTTCCGCAAGGGCGGCCTCAATCATGTCGTGGAAATCGCGGTCGATATCGCTGTTTAGTAGCTGCGACAACGCCCACCAGTCCTCGGAGAGCTGATCACCGGACGCCGTGTCCGACATCTTTGTCAGGGAGGCGATCAATTCCTCGATCATCCGCTCGATTTTGGACAATGTGGCGAGCTCTTCAATCTCTTCATCGCCGACGAGATCGATCTCCTGGCCAATCAGCTCACGGATGTGAGCAATGTCGGCTCGAATTTCCGCGATGAGTTTTTCTTTGCTGCCGCTTCCGTCGCTGCGACCAGTGATGAGCTTGTCGCCATACTGCTTGAATAGCTGGTAGGTGTCGCTGCTAAGTGCGAGATAACCCTCATAGACGCGATGCGCGAGGTTCACCCGCTCAATTTGGAGGCTTGCCTGGCGACCGCTCCAAACCGACAACATGCTGCCTCCCAAGCCGAGACTCAGCATCAGGAGGAGGGCAAGATTGAGTTTAGCTGCGATCTTCATGTCATCGACTTTAGCTCAAGCGGCTGGTCGTGGGAAAGGCAGTTGTCGTGCTGGTTCTTGTGGCGATTGCTCTGTCAACCGGCCGGCCTCGATCCGCCAATGACGATCGACCAAAGGCGCTAGCGATTGATCGGCAGCAATGAGCGTTGTCGCAACCGTCTTAGCAACGAGATGGTGGATTGCCGCCATCGCATCCGCATCGAGCGCCATCTCCGTGGCGTCGATGGCCAGCAGATCCGGCTTCATCAGTGACGCCCGTGTCAGATGCAGACGCAGCCTCTCACCACTGGAGAGTGTGCGGCCTCCCTCACCCACGCGCGCATCCAATCCGCCGAGGCGTTCGAGGAGCGGCCCTAGTCCAAACCGCCTCGCCGTGGCCTCGATCGTCTCGTCGGCCGGCCGTTTCGACGTGCCGAGCGTCACGGCCCTACGCAAGCTGCCTTGCAGAACCGGCGACTGTGGTCGGATCATGACGGATAGAGGCTGGTGTTCTTGCTCGCCAAAAGTGACCCGGCCCGATTCGGGTGCTTCGAGCCCAACGGCGAGAGCCAGCAGGCTCGTCTTGCCTGAGCCGAACGGTCCGCTGACGAGCACGGATTCACCTGGATTGATCATCGCGGTGATGTCAAGGCCTCTGAACCTGACGGACTCGAATTGAACGCCAGTGGCGCCGGCTGTCTTCCTTCGCTTCCGAATTGATGATGGTGTCGCAAAGACGACGTTGCATTTCCGGCGCGCAATCACCCAGGCGCAGCGCCGGTCCCACACGCCAGCCAGCTCTCGCAGCGGCAGAAGCAAGATCCCGAGAACGGCGAGCGCACCTGCTGCCTCTGCTGCCGGCGCACCGATCCAGAACGTGGACCAGAACAAGGCAATGCCAGCAAACGCTGAACCAATCTCAGGTACAGCACGCAAGCAAGACGCGGCGCGTGCACGCGCAACCGCAGAGCTCCGCATGGCCTCACCATTCTTCACGAGCGCTTTCAGATCGCGTCGGGTTCGGCCGATCACGTCCAGTTCCGGCGCAATACCGACCCGCTCCATCATCGAGATGGCGATATTCGCCCGTTCACCGCGCAGCCGTTGGTGCAGCGGCTCGAGCACTGTCGCGAATCCTGCCATGACGATCAAGGTCAGGCCGATAGGAACCGCCGCTGCGGCAGCCAGTACCGGGTTGAGCAGATAGAGCGCAATGGCAGCTCCAGGCAACACGAAACAGGCCGAGACAAGCCGGGTCAGACCGAGGCTGACCCAGCCGCGGGCAGCCGACATGTCGCCCACGAACCGCAAGCTGAGCGCACCGGTTCGACGTCCTGCAACGGCCGAAGAGGACATGCCGGCGAGATGGCGGTAGAGCCTGCGACGAAGCGATATGGCGAAGTTCTGGCCCAGCCGTTCCGCTACGGTGCGCTGCACGATTCGGAGGGCCGCAACCATGATGCCGCCAGCCAGGAGCGTTGCAAGCGTTTGCCAGGCTAGCGGCATGCCGCCATGGAGCGCGCTGAAGAGATCGCGTGTCGCGAAGGCAGCAAGGCCGGCGCCGGCCGCTTGGCCGATCCCCGTAGCGGCAACGAGGGCGGCGTCTCCCGCGCGGCCCTCGTCCAGAACCTTGGGAACACTGCTCATGCCGCTGTGTGAAGAGAGGTCGGGCGAGGCAAGATTTGTGCCGCGACGGCTGTTACCTTCTGCGGATCACGGAGCTCGTCCCGCGAGATGAGCGGTACGCCGGTCACCCTTTCAGCTTCCTGCTTGGCCAGCGGCGACAGCGTCACCATGCCCGATATGGCAAACGGCTCGAGCTCATGAGTCCGAAGGATGGCGGTCCCGCCCACAGCGCCCAGCGCATCTGGAGCGGCGAACAAGACCCCATGCAGCCGATCCCTGATCCGTGAACCCGACAGGATTGCTGCGGTTTCGTCCTGAAAGACGCCATCGGCAATCTCCACAACCACGATCTCGGCACCCTGATGGGCTGCCGTGCCTACCAGCGTTTCGAAGCCAGCTTCGATTCGCTCCATGGGCATCTTGTAGGTCGTTGCCATCCCTGCATCGGTGAAGTCCGTGACTGGCACGCCGGCATCGCGGAATGCATTGAAATCTCCGAAAGCGCCTGTGCCTGTCGCTTTCACACCAGCCACCCGATACCCGGCACGTTTGAGCCCATGGGCCAGGCTGGCGGAAGCGGTGGTCTTGCCAGCGTTCATGGAAGCGCCAAAGATGCCGATGACGGTGACGTCGTTCGGGATGACTTGTGCCTGCAGGGCATAGGCGGCGATATTCACTACGTCACCATCTGCATCCGTCAAAAGGCCGAGTGGCTTGATCCGCGTTGGCGATGCCATCTTGCCATGCGCGTTGATGACTCGGCCGAGAATGCCGCCGCCGGCGATCATATCGCAGCCCAGGGGATCGAGCTCGGCAACCCCCTCGAACTGATCCGGTGCATAGCGATCACCGGCCGTCATGATGACATGGTCGCCGACATAGCTTTCGGCGTAGCGGCCACTGGCAAGCTGCACCTTTTGGTGCTGACCGATGGCCTTGATTTGACCTAGCACCAGGTCACCGGACACCGCGCGGGAAAGATCTTGCTCGACGCCGCGAATGTCATCTGTATCGACGCGGCGCGTGGTGAACGCCCATTTGGTGTCGGCAGGAACTACAGTGCAGGGATGCGTGATAAGTGTCATGACAGCCGTCCTCTCTACCAGGAGTTCATGAGTTGAAGTGGTATCGAGAACCCTACCGGTCCCCGCTGAACGCGGACTGTCGGCTCGATGAACAACACCTGAAGCAAAGATGAAAAGATTCTGAATGCTCGGCTAACCGGAGCGATCACTTAGATTTCTCATGATTCTATTCTTTATCTACAATTTTATCCCAATCATGAGCTGGCCGCCGCCGCGCCAATGGCCTTCTATGGGACCAGACCCTTCAGTTAAGGAAATCTTCAGATCAGCCTGATAGGAAATTATCGGTTCACCAGGGAGTGTCCGATGATCTTTCGCCAACTGGTTGTCATTGTCACGTTGTTCGTAGGGTTCCTCAGCGTATCTGATGCGTCCAGCGGAACACTCGTCCTGGGCAGCGTCAGCGACAACATCAAGAAACACCTGGTTCGGTTCGAGCCGATGGCGCAGTACCTTCAGGACAAGCTCTCGGCGCATGGGATCAACGATGTCCAGATAACCGTCCTGCCGTCCTCCGATGCGATGGCTGAGGCGTTGCGCGATGGCAGTGTCGATCTCTATTTCGACAGCCCGCTGGTCGCCGCCAAAGTCGCTCGCACCTCCGAGAGCGAGCCCTTCCTGCGGCGCTGGAAGCGGGGTATCGGGTCCTATCATTCGGTTATTATCGTGCCCACTGACAGCGGCATTCGAACGGTCGCCGATCTGGCGGGCAAACGTATCGCTTTTCAGGAGCCAGATTCCACCTCCGGCTTCATGCTGCCTGCCGGGCTGCTGCGCCGGGAAGGTATGACCCTCCGGGAACTGCCCTCTCGTGCAGCGCAGCCAGGCGATGATGAAGTCGGCTATGTGTTTACGAAAGATGACAAGAACACACTCGCCTGGCTCTACAAGGGGTGGGTCGACGCGGCTGCGACCGATCCACAGAACTATGAAAAGCTGGCACGCGCAAAGCCTGGCTCTGTAAGGATCATCGCGCGCAGCATCGACGTTCCGCGTCAGGTTGTCATTCGCCGAAACGGCCTCGATGAGGAGCTTGCAGACCATATCGGTTCCATCCTGATCGCAATGGACGAGACCGCATCTGGTCGCAGCACGTTGAAGCGCTTCAACAAGACGACGCGCTTTGATACGTTTCCCGACGGCATCGAGGCCACGTTCAACCCGATCTACGACCTGCTGGATCAGCTCAAAGCGCAAGGCGTCCTGTAGTCGGCTGCCGGGCGGGTCACTGTGCTTCGCAGGAATTGGCTTGCCCGAAAATTCAAGGCGCTAACCTTCGGTCTTGGGCGCCGGCTGTCGCTGGCGTTCGGCATCCTGCTCGTCGCCTTTGTAGCGACTGCGATCGTTGCTAATCTTAGCGTTCAGCTGGAGCTGATACAGCAACGCCTGGACGCTCGAGCCAAGCATTTGGGCAAGCTCCTGGTCGATGTGACGGCATCCCATCTCTACGAGATGCGGCTTTCCGATCTTGAGATCATCTATGAAGATCTGCAGCGCCAGCCCGACATCGCCTATGTCTATGTGCTGGACACCGATCAGCTGGAATTGGCCTCGGGCAGCATCGACATCGGCGACGAGCCGTCATTCCTGCAGGCGGTCGACGATCCGCTCGCAGGAACGGTATCGGAAACCAGGGAAGCTCTGCGAAACCGCGACGGCGGGACTGAGCATATCGGCATGCCCGTCAAGCTTGGCACTGAGTATCTCGGCACCGTGCGGTTCGGGATCGTGCTGGACGAGTACAATCGCGACCTGAGCAAGGTCTGGGTCCGGAATTTCCTGGTCGGGCTTTTCTTCGTTCTTTTCGGCATGGTCTTGAGTGCCATTGTCGCCCGGCGGCTGACCAGGCCGCTGGGCTATCTGATCGCCATGACCAATCGTGCGTCACATGGCGATCTGGACCAATCCATCGATCTTCACACCAATGACGAGCTCGAGCATCTGGCATCGTCGTTCAACACGATGCTCGACGCCTTGCGCAAGAGCATCGACGAGGTTCATCAGCTGGCTTATCGGGACCAGCTGACGTCGTTGCCCAATCGGGCCTGGTTTCACGAATATCTCAGGCGAACGATCGCCGACGTAAAGCGCAACGACCGATCAGCGGCGCTTCTCTTCCTCGATCTCGATCGCTTCAAACATGTCAATGACACACTTGGCCATCATGCAGGCGATCAGCTGTTGACGGCGTTCGCTGAGCGGCTTCAGAAGTGCATTCGCGAATCAGACGCGATCGCCGTCCTACGGTCCCTGCCACCTTCCGAATGTCCGAATGACGAGCCTTCGGTGGCTGCTGTCGCCAGGCTCGGCGGCGACGAGTTCACGATCGTACTGCCTCACCTCGACAAGACGGAGGACGCGGCGATCGTCGCCGAGCGGATCATCACGTCCCTGGTCGAACCCTTCGATCTGGACGGTGAAGAGTTCGTGGCCTCAACCAGCATCGGCATCGCGGTTTTCCCCGCCGATGGCGACAATCCCGAAGATCTCCTTAAGCATGCGGACGCTGCGATGTATCAAGCCAAGCAGGCGGGCCGAAACACCTATCGTTTCTACGATGCGCGAATCGCCGAAATTGCGATCCGGCGGATGTCGCTGGAGCGCGAATTGCACCAGGCGATCGAGCAAAGGCAATTCCGGGTCGTCTTCCAACCGCAGTTCTCGGTGGCGACGGGCGACGTCGTAGGCGCCGAAGCGCTCATTCGCTGGCAGCATCCCAAAGCAGGCCTGCTGACGCCGGACAGGTTCTTGTCGGTCGCCGAAGACGCCAGGCTCATGCCCGAAATCGGACGCCTGGTCTTCCAGGACGCCCTACGCGCGGCGCACGGCTGGCCTTTGCTCCGTGATCGGCGCTTGCGGCTCGCCGTAAACGTTTCGATTGAGGAGCTGGAGGCCGAGGATTTCGGGGAGTGGATCCTACGGGAACTGAACGAGACCGCTTTCGATGCCCATGCCCTCGAAATCGAGGTCACGGAAAGCACGGCGATGCTCGACAACGAACGCGTCGAGGCACAGGTCAAAATGCTGCGGTCTGCAGGCATTCGCTTCGCCGTCGATGATTTTGGCGTGGGTTACTCGAATCTCGCCCGGATGAGGCGCCTTGCATTCGAAACCTTGAAAATCGACATGAGTCTCATGCAGGGCATCGGATCCGATCGAGACGCAGAGATCCTTGTCGGCTCAATCCTCAGCATGACCGAATCTCTCGGCCTTGATGTCGTGGCGGAAGGCATCGAAACTCAAGAGCAATTAGCGTTCTTGGCAGAGCACAACTGCGGGTATGCTCAGGGCTACCTGCTGTCCCGACCGATGCTCGATAAGGCATTCCAGGATTGGGTGAGGAAACATCGCGTTGCGGAAACCAATTTGTTCGCCATGCCGACGGCCTGATTGCCTGGATAGTGATTGCTTCTGCATGGCACTCGGCGCCATCCGACCATCGCCTTTGCCGGCGGCAGAAAATCGGGATGTATACGCTGACCTTGGCCGGTTACGATCGGGTGTCCGGGCAACATCTCC
>JBOEHJ010000260.1:0-690 GCA_050633905.1 Geminicoccales bacterium | reverse complement strand
TTCTGCTGACGATCACCAACAGTAATGACGCACCCGTCGTGATCACCCCGATTGCCGATACCAGCACTGCCGAGGACGTCGCCTTCAGCTATGACACCGCGGCCAGCTTTGCTGATGACGACGGCATCCATGGCGACAGCCTGACCTTTAGCGCCAGCCAGAGCAATGGCGCGGCCCTGCCGGCCTGGCTATCGATCGACCCGGCCTCCGGTGTCCTCTCCGGCACGCCCGCCAACGCCGATGTCGCCGGTCTTACGATAAGCGTGGTGGCGACCGACGATGCCGGTGCTGAGGTGTCCTCGACCTTTCAGCTCACCGTCAGCAACGTCAACGATGCCCCGGTGGTGGTGACACCGATCGCCGACGCCAACCCCTTGCAGGATGCCGCCTTCATCTATGACGTTTCCGGCGGCTTCGCCGATGACGATGACCTCCACGGCGATGTGCTGACCTTCACCGCCGAGCAGAGCGGCGGCACGCCGCTGCCGGCCTGGCTGGCCATCGATGCAGCGACAGGTGTGCTGTCCGGCACGCCGGATGCCACCCAGGTGGGTATCCCCTACACCCTCGACGTGACGGCGACCGACGGTTCCGGTGCGGGCGTCACGTCGACCTTCCAGCTCTCGGTCGACAACGTCAACGATGCGCCAGTGCTGAACGTCACCCCAAGCCCGAGCCTGACGGCGGTGG
>JBOEHJ010000259.1:0-8397 GCA_050633905.1 Geminicoccales bacterium | reverse complement strand
CATCGGTTTGTATGAACTCGCCGAGCACCAAGCTTCCGGTCAAGGTTGCCGGCGCATGGCGGGCGCTGACATAACCGACGGTCAGCGTGTGACGGAGGCCATAAGGGGCACCGATGACGAAGATCTGCTCGCCGGTGCGTAGCAGATCCGAATCACCAATCCGAGCAGGACGGATGCCATCCGGTATCCGATCGAGGCGAAGGAGCGCCAGATCCGCCGCCGGCTCGGCAGCAACCACCGTTGCTTGAACGATCGAGCCGTCGATGAACTCGACCTGCACCAGATCAGCGACCTCTACAAGATGAGCAGCGGTGACCACATCACCGTCGTCGGAAATCAAGACGCCAGAGCCAAGATCGGTCATCGGCACCAGACCAAGACCGTCCTTCGCCACAATCGCGTGCTCGAAGGTCCGCACCGTCACCACCGACTGATGAACGGTTTCAAACTTCTCTTCGAGCTCGGTCTCGGCAGCGTTGACGTCGAACGCTAGGACCGTCGCGATCAGGATGACCAGGCCGAGGCAACGTGGTTCGTTCCGCCCGCCCCCTCGATTGATAATACCCATAGCCACTCTCCCTTGGATCTGTGTCTAACCTATTGCCGTGTGCGCAGTTTCGTGCGTTGGACAAAGACAATCGTCACCAACGGAATCGAGACGCCGATGATGGCGACCGAGATCAGCAGCCAGCCAAGATCAGCATAGTCGGCTGGCAACAACACTTCGTCGGTTCCCCGATCACGTACTTCACGGCTAACATCGAACAGGCGGTTCAGATATTTGGTGCCAAGGCTGCTGGCCGACAAAGCGAGATTGGTGAAAGACGCCATCACCGCAAAAAACGTGGCCTTGAGATGAGGCGGCGCATTCTGCGCGATCCAAGCCAGCATTGGAATCATCGCGATTTGTGCAAGGGGGCTCTCGATCGCCGTATCGAGGATGGCGATAAACCGGGCGTCGACCACGCCGCCGGTCCGCGCCGCGGTCCATTCATGCAACCCGTAGTAAAGGCCGATATTCGGCAGCGACAACAGACCACTAGCGACGGTCAGGAGAGCAACGACGGTCGCTATTGTACGGGTCGCGACCAACGGACGGAACAGCACCATGCCAATCAAAGCGAGGCAGGAGGTGATCAGGGTCAGGACAGAGAGGAACTGCTGATCGAAGCCCAGTACATCGATCTCCCACCACGTCACCCCTGCCCCTGGTGACGGCACGGCGCGGAAGACGAAGACGATAATCGCCGTCCCCATCAGAGCTGCTCGCGCCTTCTCCGGCAACTCCTTCAAGAGGCGCGCCAACAGGAACAGAATGATCGCCATCGAGCCCAAGAAGATGATCTCCTGAGCAAACGGCGCCTTGCTTAGGCCCATGACCAGCGTGAAGGCAGCGAAGGCGCCACTGCCGCCGAAGATCCACCAATTGGGCTTCGTCTCGCCGGGGTGCTCGAACAACAGTGCTTCGATCCGGGCTTCGTCGAAACCTCGCGCTCGGAAACGCTCTGCCCGCGCCTTCAGCATGAGCTGCCCTAAGGTAACGCCCAAGATCGAAATCACCGGGATGGCAAGTGCCAAAAGATAGATGCGCCCGTAGATCTCGATCTTGGCCGCCTCCGACAAGGCCTCGACGTCTCTGAACATGACGATGTTGAGGGTGGCGACGACGATGACGCCGGTCACCAGCGCGATCCGGCCAAGCGTCTGCATCGTCGTGTGCATTTGCTTGATCTCGGTCTCGGCAGAGGGAACACCTCGCTCGTCGGTCAGCGGGACGGCCTCGACCGTCATGACATCGGCGACGACATCCTGAACCACTTAGCCGGTCGGTGCGAGCAAGGCGCTGGTAACGAACCAGGCCTCCGGTGTCATGATCAGGGCCATCGCATCGGGATGAGCGATCAGGCCGTACATGATCGCGAGGCTGAGCGCGATCAGCGTGGCGCCGGCATAGACAAGGAGAGCCTTCCACCGCCAGATCAGATCGACCAGATGGCCAAGCGGCATCTTCAAGGCCCAGGGAATACCGGCCCAGAATCCGAGGCCCGCGAGGAACGCCGCGGACAGACCAAGATAGTCCTTGATGAAGAACGTGCCAACGATACTGGTAAGACCCGAGATGCCGGCGGCCAGATAGACCATGAGCGGTGGCAAGTACGACCAACGCATCTGCCGTCCAAGCCCGAGAATCGACTGGTCCAGCCATTTGAGGACGGCCGTCGTGCTCACTGAAGCTCAGCCCATACCGACATCATGACGAAGCATTGCATGAAGGATGCCCCCCATCAGGCGACCTCAACAAGAGGCGGTCAGGGTGTTGAAAGGCGCCTGATCCACTGATCGTCGGTTGCTGTTGTGGGAATTCTCCACAGCTAGCTCGACAACCGCCTTGAGCTGGATCAAAGCGCGCTCGGCAATCAGGGTCGTAAGTTGAAGACCAATGGGAGCTATCGTCTCTCTTCAGCGACAAATGACGATCTTCATTGATGTCCGTTACGACAGTCAGAGACCTTGTCATGATCGTTTTTCGTCCTGTGGATCAGCGTCAGCTGGTCAGGCTTTCTTTCCTGATCATCGCTTCATTCTTGAGTTTGGCTGCGACTCAAAGTCATGCCGAGCCTCCGTTGGCGTCGGGGATGGTTGCAACGGACTACGAAGTCCTGGCCCTGGCCTGGCAGAAGGACCGGTCCAACAAGTGGCGCAAACCCGAAAAGCCCGCCGAGAGTATCGCAGATGTACTGGTCTCAAAGAGATCAAATCACCCAAGGATCTCGAGCGGCATACCGGTGAGGCGGCTGATCGTGTCGTCACAGTCGCCGTGCACGGCGGCGGCATCGATGCCAGCCATCCGGATCTCGACGTCAAGCGCCGCTCCGAATCGTCGCTGGAGTAAGGTGTCATTGACGCTGAGGCCACTGCCGTCGCTGGCATCATCGCCGCCAGGCGGGACGGTCGCGGCGTTCGCGGCGTCGCCTAAGAGGCCGAAATCATCCAGATCGAGACCTTCAGCGAAGGGCCAAGCCGAAACACCACGATCCGCCCCCTCGAACTCGCTCTTCAGCGCGGCAAGATCGTGGTGGTCGGTAAGGGCAGTCCCGACATCGCCGACCTCAACGCTCCCGCCTTCGCCGTGACCGCAACGTCGGGCAGCCGTCTCCTTGTCGCTGCCGTCGATCGCCACAACAATCTCACGTCGACCAGCAAGACCTACGGCGGAGATGCTGGCTCGATGTCTGAACAGGTCACCGCGCGCAACGCCTGGCTGGTAGCGCCGGGCAAAAACATCCGCTCCGCCACACTTGGGGGCGGCTATGACCGCTTCTCCAGCACGGACATCGCCGCCGCCCATGTCACGGGCGCTGCCGCTGTGGTGACGTCGGCGTTTCCAGGTGTGTCCAGCGAGGATGTCACCAACCGCCTGATCATCACCGCAACTGATCTTGGCGAAGGCGGCGTTGACGATATCTACGGACACGGATTGCTCACACTAAGACCTCGAGGCGATCTCTCTGTTGCCACAACATCATTGGTAGATGGCCCGAAACCCACCGTCGCCGGATCGACCCTGAGCTTCGGCAGCGGCTTTGTCTTTGACGGATCGACAAAGTCTCTTCTAAGCCAAGCGGTCTCCGTCGATGCTCAGGGCTTTCCATACCAAATCGACCTCAGTGACCATGCCGCCGTTCAGGGGCGCTCGACCGAGCTTGACGCCTTCATCAGCAGCAGCCGTTCCGTCACCACTTGCATGATCACGCCCGACGGCAGGACACGTTTCTCCCTTAGCCGCGAAGCAGCGGCTGTCGATCTGTTGGAGCGTGATCCCCATCGGGGTACATTCTTGCCGAGCGAGACGGAGGGCGCCTTCGGCAGCGCTGATGCCTCCTCGCAGTTCTTCAGCGCCTCCATCCTGGCGCCCGTGACCGAAGACATGCAGCTGTTCGGCGCCTATGCACGGGGACGCTCATCGCTCTCGATTGGCAGTCATGGTCCGATCGGTGATTGGTCCAGTGCAGCAACGGAATCCTTCGGCCTTGGCCTGCTCATGGATGAATTGG
This sequence comes from Geminicoccales bacterium, assembly GCA_050633905.1. Taxonomy (GTDB): domain Bacteria; phylum Pseudomonadota; class Alphaproteobacteria; order Geminicoccales; family Geminicoccaceae; genus JANQPX01. The sequence continues at coordinate 4,342 of JBOEHJ010000259.1, read as the reverse complement.
CTGAGGCGGGCGATCGTCTCAGCATAATGGTCGGTCAGCCCATGCGCGTCGAGAGGGCATCGACCGATCTTTCGGTGCCGATTGGTCGGACCGAGGACGGTCAGGTGCTGACCGAAACCCGGCGCGTCGACCTCGTACCAGCCGGACGCGAAATCGCGCTCGAAGCGACCTATCAGTTCGCCCTCGATGATGAGGGCACATCGTTTGCGGCGGGCGCATTCGTCAGGCTCAACCCGGATTACGATCCAAATACCGATCCCGATGTCGGCATCGGTTTTCGCTATCGGCTGACATTCTAGTGGCGCGTTCAAATGTCAAAACGGTGTCGATCGCGAGGCTTTGAGAAGACGAAAACAAGAGGAGGAAACACGTGGCCATGATGTACTCAAAAATAGGCGAAAAGACCCGCGAAACCAAATGGCTCGCCTCGCTTGGCCTTGCGATCGGCATCGGGCTTGGAATTGCTGCGCTCTTTCCACAGGCGATCAGCGCCCAGCATCTCGACCCACCATTGGGTTGGGATCTGTGGGACCCCGGCGTGACGCAAAGGGATGTTTGGGAGTCTGACCGCCTGGACAGAAACCTGCGCTGGCGATTTACCCGGCACAGCATGTTCATCAAAAAGGGCGTTCCAAAGGCCTATCTTGGCACAAGCAACCCCCTGGCCAGAACTTCAGAGACAATTGGCTCCGGCGGCGAGTTGTATGCTGAAAAATGTGCATCATGCCATGACGCGTCGGGGATGGGTGGTGGGGATGCTGGCCTCGCGCTTTATCCATCACCTGCCCTGCTGGCTTACCTGGTGCGCATGCCATCGAGGGTGGATGAATATCTGATCTGGGCAATCGCTGATGGCGGCGAGCCGATTGCCAGCAACATGCCGGCCTTCAAGGATCAACTCAGCGAGCTGCAGATCTGGCAGGTGATCACCTATATGCGTGCAGGCTTTCCGACGATCGACGAGTGAGGCGCAGAACGATGATCAGGACCAAATGGTGACGTGACGATAATCCCGATCCATGGAGGCATTGATGTTTGCCCAAGACCCGGAGATCGCCGAACCATTCCCGGAGTTACCACCAGAACCGCCTCAAGAGGAGCCGGCTGAGCAGCCTTCGGCAATCCCACCGGAGACACCTCCCGAAGCACCCGACCAGCAGCCCGAACCAACCCAACCGTCGACACCCGTTGAGGTGCCGATGCATCAGTCGATTGACTGATGGATTGTCACCAGCGCTTACCTGCTGGCTGGCGTGTGAGGAACATCTCACCAGTACTTTGACGCAAATCAATGCCCTGATGGCCAATGTCAACCATCGGAATGCAGACAACGCATTAGTTGGAGTAGGACCACAAATGATGAGTGATAGATCTTCGACCGAGAAAGACATCGGGGCGGTGGTACATCCTACCGATCTTACGGCACTCAATGATGTCGCCTTCGCTCACGCTCTGAAGATTGCTCACGCAGGACAAGCCAAGTTCTATATTTTGCACAATCAATCAACGATAGCTGATCATATCGACTGGTCCACATTTCCAGGCGTGCGCAAGATGCTCGCCGATTGGCAGCTACTCGAGGCTGAAAGTTCACGAGTTGAAGTCGCAGAACAGCTGGGCATCCATGTGGCCAAGGTGGAGGTCCTTCGCCGCGATCCGGTGAAAGGTATCGTCCACTTTCTAGAAGGCCACGACTGCGATCTTCTCGTGCTGGCGACCCATGGACGCGAGGGACTTTCGCGCTGGCTGCATGGTTCGGTTGCCGAACCGATCGCGAGGCAAGCCGACGTCAATGTTCTTTTCGTGCGCGAGGGCAGCCGCGGCTTCATCGATCCAAAGAACGGTGAGATCCATCTCCGTCGCATCCTCATTCCGATCGATCACAAACCTCGGGCGGAACCTGCCATTAGTGCAGCCAAGCAACTATCCCGATTGCTCGGCTCCGATATCAGTATTCGGCTGCTTCATGTCGGTGACTACGCTGACATGCCTGTCCTGAGCGGCACGCCTGGTGGCGCCGAGCTATCCGTCAGACATGGCAATATCGTCGATGAAATCCTCGACGCAGCCTCCGATTGGGATGCGGATCTGATCGCGATGTCGACCGCAGGACATCAGGGTTTTCTCGACGCCTTACGCGGCAGCACGTCCGAACGCGTCCTTCGCCATGCCCCCTGCCCTGTCCTCGTGGTACCCACGGCTTAGGCGCACCGACAGACAACCGGTCAAACGACGATACGACCATCGACGATCCTGATCTGCCGGTCCGTGCTTGCGGCAAGGTCGAGATCATGGGTGACCATGACGATTGCTCTGCCGGTCTCATCGACCAGCTTACGAAAGATCGTCAGAACCTGCTCGCTTGATGCGGTGTCGAGGTTGCCTGTCGGCTCGTCGGCCAGCAGGACCATCGGCTCGTTGGCGAGCGCGCGCGCGATAGCTACGCGCTGACGCTGACCACCGGAAAGCTGCCCCGGATGTTTATGCCCGTGCTCCTCGAGGCCAAGGGACGCCAGTAGCATTTTTGCGCGCGTCTCCATTGCCGTATCATCGAGGGCGCCAAGCGCCCGCATCGGCAGCATTACGTTGGCGAGGGCCGTGAACTCCGGCAGCAGAAAGTGGAACTGAAAAACGAAGCCGAGCAGCGATAGCCTGAGATGTGCCCGCGCCGCTTCATCGAGGCGGTTGGCTTCACGCCCCTGCACTAGCACCTCACCGGAGGTCGGGACATCGAGCAGGCCTAGAAGGTAGAGGAGCGAACTCTTGCCGGATCCCGAAGGGCCGGTGATCGCAGCAAATTCACCACCGTTGATCGCAAGATCGATATCCTCGACAAGCGTGGTGATCACGCCGTCGCCGATCATCCGGGTGGCATGACGGAGTTCGATCAGCGGGCTTTTGGTATCATCGGACGACATCAGGAGGCACCGCGAATGATGTCGACTGGATGGACGCGTGCCGCCTTGCGTGCAGGCAGATAGCCGGCGATCGCCGAGGCCGAAAGGGCGACGGCGGCCGCGAGCGCATAGTGCACGAACGTGTAATAGATCGGCAAATGGGTTGCATCCATGAAGGGACTTTTGAATTCGATCGAACCGAGCATCCGGCTAAGCGCGTAGCCAAGTGCCCAGCCGGCAATCGTGCCGGCAAGCCCGATCACCAGGGCTTCGATCAAAAAGATGCGCTGCACCATCGTCTCGGTGAAGCCAAGAGACTTCAAGATGGCGATGTCGCGGGTCTTCTCATGGGTGATGGTCGAGATGATGTTGTAGGTACCGAATGAGGCAACCAGCAGGATCGCGCCGACCACCGTGTACATGATGAAGTTTCGAATTTCGAAGGCAGAGAGCAGGTCCTCGTTGGCCTCCTGCCAGGAGACAGACTTGTAGCCGGTCTGCGCCTCGATTCGCGCCGCCACCGCGCGGGCGCCCAGGATCTCGTCGACGGATATGCGGATCGCGTTGACCAGGCCCGTTTGCCCTGCCAGGATTTGCGCCGTCTTGATCAGCGTGTAGGCCTGCGTTTCGTCCACCTGGGCAACGCCAGCGTGAAGCAGGGCCACAACGGTGCAGGACAACCGGCGTCCTGTGCCTGAAACCAGCGTGATGGTGTTGCCGACACGCGCGCCGATCTTGGCGGCTAGCCGATCGCCCAGAATGATCGCATTCGAGGACGTGTAGAGCGAGCTGAGGGTGCCTTCTCGTATCTGGGTCGGTAGCTTGGAGACATGTTGCTCGCGCTTCGGATCGATGCCGGTGACGCTGGCGGCCGTGTCACGGCCTGCATAGCGAATCACGGCTCGCGATTCGACGGACGGCGCGACCGCGCCAACCAGCCCACTCTCCAGGTTGGCGATGATCGCATAGGGATTCTTGATCCCAGGACGTATCACCGGCGTTCGAAGGCCAGAGAACTGGACAGCCTCGTACACGTCCTCGACGGGCTGGCGCGGCGGATCGCGTCGTTCGTCTCGGATGGTGATATGCGGCAGGGTGTCGACCAGTTGGCTAACGAAGTCGCGCTGCGATCCGTCCATCAACGCGGCCATCATCACCGAAAAGCCGACCCCCATCGCCACCCCCAGCATGCCAACGAATGTCTGACGCACGCGCGACAAGACATGCGTCCAGGCGATGTCGAGAATCAACCTCATCCAGGATCGTCCTCTTTCAGGCGAATGCGCGCGCCGTCGTCGAGATCCTCACGAAACGGTGACAGCACCAGATCGCCTGCGGCAACACCATTTCGAACCTCAACCCGACCCGATCCCCTGATGCCGACATCGACGCGCCGGCTGGCCAACCGCTCCTTCTCCACCACCTGGACCCTGTCGTCGTCGATC
>JBOEHJ010000258.1:0-6837 GCA_050633905.1 Geminicoccales bacterium | reverse complement strand
TCGGCGCCTGCTCGAGGGTGATTTCCGGGTGGCCCTGAATGCCCCAGAATGGTTGGTCGCGATAACGCCAAACATGGTTTGGGCAAAGATCGGAATAGGCGATGATCGTCATATCAGCATGTCCGGCCCGGACCTCGTCATTGTGCCAGACGAACATTGTGACACTTTCGCCAAGACCGCCGCACACGGGATCGTCATGCGCAGCATCCGATACCGGCAGCGCCTTGTAGGCAATCTCGCAGAAGTCGCGCCGGAACACCTGATCGCGGCCGCAAAGCGCCGATGCCAATATCTGGCTGCCGAAGCAGATGCCGAGCATCGGGATGTCGAGGGCGGCGGCCTCGCGGATCAGGTCGTGCTCGCGGCGGATGAAGGGAACGTCCTCATAGGCGCCATGCGGGCTGCCTGACAGGAAGATGCCGTCATAATGATCGAGATGCTCGGGGAAGACGCCTTCATAGGCCCAGTATCGATCGACGGTGAGCCCCCATTGCTCGAAACGCTCATCGAGCTTGGCGATGGATTGCAACTTTTTCCCATTGCCGAGGTAGAGCAGTCTTTTCGACATGATCCCTTCGCCTTGTTGACCAAGTCCCTAGACGACATGTCCGACGTTGACCTGTGCAATGCCCGCCATAGTTCTAAAGGTATGGGGCGGGTGCCTCCCCGTCCAGATCAAAAACGATAAGGGGGGCTTTTGATGACGGCAGATCCGGACGTTGTCCTGCCGTTCTCGCGCGAAGAGCATCTGGACCGGCAGGCACGGCTGCGAGAGCACCTCGTCGAGGCCGGCGTCGACGCTATGCTGGTCTTCGCCCAGGAAAGCCTCTACTGGCTGACCGGTTACGACACCGGCGGCTATGTCTTCTTCCAGTGTGCCGTCGTGACTGCGGATGATAGGCCGATCGTGCTGCTCACCCGGCGCCCCGATCTGCTGCAGGCGCGCCGCACCAGCACGATCGAGGATATCCGCATCTGGTGGGATGCGGATGATGCCAACCCGGCGCGCGATCTGAAAGACATTCTCGCCGAACTCGGCCTTTCTGGGAAACGGATTGCGGTCGAGCTCAACACCCATGGCCTGACGGGGTGGAATCTCTGGCGGCTACAAAAGACGCTCAAAGGTTTCTGCACGCTGGATGACGACGATCATTTGATTCGCCGGCTTCGCCTGATCAAGTCGCCAGCCGAAATCGCCTATACCCGAAAGGCCGCCGAGATCCTGGACCGCTCGCTGGAAGCGGTGATCGATGCGGCCAGGCCAGGCGTTCTCGATGCGGCGTTGAAGGCCGTCTATCTCAAGACCGTACTCGAAGCCGGCGGCGACATGCCGCCCAATGCGCCGCTGTTCAATTCCGGCAGCCGGGCCGTATACGGCCGCGGTGTTTCGGGACCGCGCATGATCGAACCAGTGGATCAGATCGTGGTGGAATATCCGGTCACCTACCGGCGCTACAATGCCAAGACCGAATGGACCATCATCTTCGGAAAACCCGCCGACGCGCAGCGCCACATGTACGATGCCGCGCGAACAACCCTTGATGCCATGACTGACATCGCGCGGCCGGGCACGACGCTCGGCGAGATTTTCGATGCCCATGCCAAGGGGCTGGATGGCGCCGGCTTCGCCGCCCATCGTTACGGCGCTACCGGCTATTCGGTCGGCTGCACCTTCGCGCCCACCAGCATGGACGTCCCGCCGATGATCTATGCGGGNNGAGGGTGCTCCCGAGGTTCTGACATGGCTGCCGGAGGACCTCACCATCGTCAATTGAGCGACCGAATTGAAAAATCAAAAGCCGGCAGAGCCGGAACCAAGGGAGGGTAAGATGACCGCATTCATGGTGACACGACGCGACGTCATGATCGGGATGGCTGCTACATCCGCGCTGTCCGGAGTAAGCCTGGCACAAGCGACACCGAAGGTCGGCGGAACGCTGAAGATTAGCCACTCCACCCGGATCGCGACGCTCAACGTGCTCTCGCTTTCGGGCCCAGCGGAATATCCGGTCATCGACATGGTCTATTCCGGCCTGACCCGGATCGGCCTGAACAACGAGCCGATCCCGGACCTTGCCTCGTCCTGGGAGGGCAGCCCTGATGCGACCGTCTTTACCTTCAACCTCAGGCCCGGCGTAACCTTCCATGATGGATCGCCCTGCACCGCCAAGGATGTGGTCGCTACCTATGAGGCGATCCTCGATCCTGATATTCCGGCATCCGCGAAATCAGTCCTCGACATGATCGACAAGGTGGAGGCGGTCGACGACGTCACCGTGCGCTTCACGCTGAAAACACCTTATGCCGACCTTCCCACCTCGACCGCTCATGCCAATGCGCGCATTCTTTCGGCCGCAGCTTTGTCCGGCGATCTCGCGGCGCTCGAAACCCAGGTCAACGGCACCGGGCCTTTCAAGCTGGAAAGCTATGACAGCGCGCGGATCACCAGGCTGGTCAAAAACGAAAACTACTTCATCCCGGGCAAGCCGTATCTCGACGCGGTCGAGATGCATCTTTTCCCCGATCTGGCCGCCGAAACCACTAACTTCCTTTCAGGCGATGTCGACGTGATGCTGCTTGTACAGCAGGCTGACTACGAACGGATTTCCACAAGCCCCGGCGTCAAGGCGCTCCGGGTGCCGTCCGGGCGCTATGTCAACGTCGTCATGCGCCACGACCAGCCGCCGTTCGACGATGTACGGGTGAGGAAGGCGCTGGCCCATTCGGTCGACAGGCAGCTCCTGGTGGACATCGTGCTGGAAGGCCTCGGGCGCCCTGCCCATGACAATATCCTCTCGCCGGAGTTCAAATATCGGATCGACACGCCTGAGATCCCCTACGACCCGGAGGCGGCGAAGGCGCTCCTGACCGAGGCCGGCCATCCGGACGGGTTGAAGCTCACCCTCGTCGCATCGAACCGCCCTGCGATCCGCGGCCAGGTGGCGATCGCGCTCAAGCAGATGGCGCTGCCGGCGGGCTTCGACATCGAGGTCGAGACCATGCCCCACGACACCTATCTCGCCAATGTCTGGCGCAAGGGCAATTTCTACATGGCCTATTGGGGGATGCAGCCGACCGAGGACGCGACCTTCAATCTGCTGCTCACCTCCAATGCGTCCTACGAGGACTCCGCCTGGAAGAACGACGAGTTCGATGCGCTGGTGCAAAAGGGGCGCAGCACGACGGTCGAGGCGGAACGGGCGGAAGCCTACGCCAAGGCCCAGGAGCTGATCCTGCGTGATACGCCCTACATCATTCCGTTCTACGAGGACGTGCTGACGGCGGGTCGCGACGACGTCGTGGATTGGTCGATCAACCCGATCAACCGTTATTTCTATACGGAAAACGTCTGGCTCGACCGCGCATGAGCCGCATGAGCAGATGACAGCCGGCTATCTCCTGAGGCGCCTTCTGGCGGTTGTCCTGGTGCTGATCATCGTCACGTTTGCGGTCTTCGCGGTGACGATGATCCTGCCCGGCAACGCCGCCATCATGATCCTCGGAGAATACGGAACGGACGAGGCCGTGGCGGCACTCGAGCGCCAGCTCGGTCTCGACCGCCCGTGGCACACCCAATATGCCGACTGGGTCGGCGGCATTCTCAAGGGCGATCTCGGACAATCGCTCCGCCTCTCGCTGCCGGTCTCGGAGGTTGTTGGCAGCGCGTTCTGGAACTCCGCCGCTCTTGCCCTGACCGCCTTGGTCGCGGTCACCATCATCGCCATTCCGCTCGGCGCCTTTGCGGCGATCAAGCGAGGCACGCCGGCCGACCTCATCATCGGGCTTTTCTCCTATATCGGCGCGTCCATGCCCGAATTCGTGACGGCGACGCTTCTTCTCATCTTCCTCGCCGGCCCGGCGACCGGGCTGCTGCCAGCAGGCGGGTTTGTAGCACCGGGAGAAAGCCTCGGAGGCTTCGCCTCGCACGTCATCCTGCCCGCTGCGACACTCGGCCTGATCCTCGCCGCCCATATCTCGCGCCAAGTGCGCTCCGAGATGTCGGAGGTGCTGTCCAGCGACTATATCCGCGCCGCCCGGCTGAAGGGCCTGCGCGAGCGACGGGTCATCCGTCGCCACGCGCTGCCCAATTCGCTGTTGCCGGCCGTGGCGGTGATCTCGCTCGATATCGGCTATCTTCTCGGCGGGATCATCGTGGTGGAGGAGATCTTCGCCTGGCCTGGGCTCGGGCGGCTATTGATCTATGCCTTGGAAAACCGGGACCTTCCCGTCATCCAGGCGATCACGCTGCTTCTAGCGACGGTATATGCCCTCTCCAATCTGCTCTCCGACATTGTGATCGCTCTGCTCGACCCACGGGTGCGCTATGCCTGACGCCTTCCGCTCGGCGACCGGCATGGCAGGCTTGCTCCTTCTTATAGTCGTTCTGACGGCGGCCGTCATCGGCCCCTTCGTTGCACCCTATGATCCGCAGATGTTTCACCCGACGACGCGCCTTCAGGGGCCGTCATCAGCGCATTGGCTTGGAACCGATCAGTTCGGACGCGACCTACTATCCAGGCTCCTGAACGGGGCGCCTGCGACCATCTCCTTCGGGCTCGGTGCCACACTTCTGGGTGTCGGCGCCGGCAGCATCATTGGCGTGATCGCCGGCACCGCCGGCGGCTGGATCGACAGCGTCGTCATGCGCATACTCGACGGGCTGCTCGCGGTTCCAGAACTGTTGTTCACGTTGGTGATCGTCACCGTCCTCGGCGGTGGCATGGGCCAGGCGATGTTGGCCGTCGCCTTGGCTTTCACCCCCGGCATGGCCAGGATCGCCCGAAGCTCGGTGCTGTCGATTCGCACGCGGGAATATGTGCTGGCGGCCATCGCCCGTGGCGAGGGCGCCGCCTATATCGTCATGCGCGAGGTGCTTCCCAACGCTTTGGGACCGATCATCATCGAGTCCACGATCCGCGTCGCCTTCGCCATCATGATCGGCGCCACGCTCGGTTTTCTTGGACTTGGCGCGCAGCCGCCGTCGACCGAATGGGGCCTGATGGTCGCCGAGGCACGGCAGTTCATGTTTCGAAGTGCTTGGTGCGTGGCCGTGCCGGGCGTCGCCATCGCGCTCGCGGCCATGGGGTTCAACCTGTTCGGCGATGCCCTTCGCGACAGCCTCGACCCACGCCGGAGCCACTGACGTGGGGGACCTGAACGGGACAGCAGAAGCCGAGGCGGCTCCGGTCCTCGAGGTCTCGGGATATTCGTTGAGCTATCGTCTCCCCACCGGGCTCCTGCATGCGCTCAAGAACGTGAACCTCACCGTCGACCGCGGCAAAACCCTCGGCCTGGTCGGTGAATCGGGCTCGGGAAAATCATCGCTTGCCTGGGCCATCCTGCGCTATCTGCCCGGCAATGCCGAGGAAAACGACGGGCACATTCTGCTTTCGGGCGAGGATCTGAGGACGATGGCGGCGGAGGAGATCTTCGAGATTCGTGGCCAGCGGATCAGCATGGTGTTTCAGGACCCCTCGACGTCGCTCAATCCGACGATGCGTCTTGGCGAGCAGCTAGCGGAAGTGCTGATCCGGCATCGCGGCCTCTCGCAGCAAGAAGCATGGGCGGAAGGCGAGGCGGCGCTGAACAGGACCGGGATCACCCACCCGGCCGACATGATGCGCCGCTATCCCCATGAAGCGTCCGGCGGCGAGAAACAGCGCGTGGTGATCGCAACGGCATTCGCCTGCAACCCTGAACTGATCGTGTTCGACGAGCCGACGACGGCGCTCGACGTGATCACGGCGCATCAGATCCTCGACCTTTTCCGCCGGCTGCGCGACGAGACCGGGGTCGCAGCCCTTTACATCTCGCACGATCTCGGCCTCGTCTCGCGGGTCGCCGATGATGTGGCGGTCATCAATGCTGGCACCATCGTTGAGACCGGCCCCTGCGCGCGTGTTTTCAAAGAGCCGCGTGATCCTTACACGCGGTCTCTATTGGATGCCGTGCCGCAGCCAAAAATCTGGCTGGGGACCAAGCGGAGCAAACAGAACACGGCGCCGCTGCTTTCGACGTCCGGTGTGACGGTCGAATATGGACGCCAGTCCCGCATTGGGCGTCTCCTGACGCCGAAGCCGACCTTTCTCGGCGCGCGTGACGTCAGCCTCTCGATCGAGAAAGGCGAGCTTTTGGGACTGGTCGGCGAATCGGGCTCCGGCAAATCGACCATGGCCAAGGTCTTGTCCGGGCTTCAGGACTTCGATGGGACGGTCGGCTTCCAGGACCGAAGCTTCACCAGCCGGCGCGCGATCGACCGTAGCTATCGGAGGTCGGTGCAGATCGTCTTCCAACATCCGGACGCGTCCCTTAACCCCCGCCAACGTGTGGGCGAGATTCTTTCGCGCCCGCTCTTGCTTTACGACAGGGTCCCCAGGGAACAGCTCACCCGGCGCATCGAGGAACTGCTGGCAGACGTGCGGCTGCCTGCCGAGTACGCTAGACGGTTTCCGCATCAGCTTTCGGGCGGCGAGAAGCAGCGCGTCGCCATCGCTCGCGCGTTCGCGGCCGAGCCCGCGTTGGTGATCTGCGACGAGGTCACGGCATCACTGGACGTCTCGGTGCAGGCAGCGGTTGCACGCCTCCTCGCCGATCTCCAGCGCCAGACCGGAACGGCCTGTCTGTTCATCACCCACGATCTCAACCTCGTTCGACAACTCGCCCATCGGATCTGCGTGATGCAGCATGGCAAGCTGGTCGACAGCTTCGAGCGGGACGACGCCGAGTCACCCAATCGCCATCCCTATACCCAAGCGCTCCTCGCCGCCGTGCCTCCGCCGGCCGCCGCCTTGCCAATGATGGAAACGACATGACCGACGCCCTCCAGCTTGCCCGCAA
>JBOEHJ010000257.1:0-1791 GCA_050633905.1 Geminicoccales bacterium | reverse complement strand
GCGAGCCAGTTCAGGTTGCCGATATTCTAATCGAGCGTGTGTTTGACCTCGGTGTTGTTCATGTCGCCAAAGCGATGTGGGACAAGCTCGGCATTGGTGCGGCGATCGAAAGGCGTATGCGTGAGAAGAAGCTGAAGGCACCCCATGAAGCCGCCCTTTTTGCCATGGCCGCGCAACGGCTGGATCGGCCGGGCTCCAAACTTGCCTGCCATGAGCGTTGGCTCGATCGCGTATGGCTGCCGGAAGGCAAGGATCTGGGGCTCTATCAGCTTTATCGGGCCATGGACCTTCTGGCCGAGCATGGCGATGCGATCGAAGAAGAAGTCTTCTGGAACAGCGCCGATCTGTTCAAGCTCGATGTGGATCTGGTTTTCTACGACGCCACCACGGCCTGGTTCGAGACCGACGACGAAGACGTCGCCAGCCACGAATGGCGAGGGCTCAAGTTCGAACCCCTTAGAAAGCGCGGTCACAGCAAGGAAGGTCGGGACAACGATCCGCAGGTGATCATCGCCCTTGCGGTTACCCGAGAAGGCGTGCCGGTGCGATCCTGGATCTTTCCCGGCAACACGTCCGATGTGACCACGGTAACCCGGATCAAAGACGACCTGCGCGGCATGAGATTGGGGCGGACACTCTTCGTCGGTGATGCCGGGATGTACTCGGCTGCCAACCTCAAGGAACTGTCCAGGGGTGCTGGTCGCTACATTCTGGCAACGCCGATCCGGAAGATTAAAGAGATCAAGGACGAGGTCTTGTCTCATCCCGGCCGTTACGCTGATATCGCGCCGAACCTTAGAGCCAAGGAAGTGATCATTGGTGAGGGCGAACGACGCCGGCGCTACATTCTGTGCTTGAACGAGGATGAAGCCGATCGGCAAAAATGGCGCCGCGCCGAGATCCTGAAAACACTGAAGGCTGAACTTCAGGCCATGAAGAAGGATCATCCCAAAGCCGCCTGCCGCCTGATCGCATCAAAGCGCTATGGCCGTTATCTCAACCTCGATGACCAAGGCCGTCCTTATCTCGACAAGGACAAGATCAAGCGGGCCGAGCATCTGGATGGCAAGTTCGTCTTGACCACCAACGACGATACGCTCTCGGTCGCCGACATCGCGCTCGGTTATAAGGGGATGTGGATCATTGAGAGCTGCTTTAGGAAGATGAAAACCACCGGGCTCGAAGTCCGGCCCATGTTCCATTGGATGCCGCAGCGCATCACTGCCCATGTAAAACTATGCGTGTTGTCTCTCATGATCCAACGGGCTGTCGAGCTCCGCACCGAGATGACCTGGACCAATATCCGGACCGCCCTCGATACCCTGAAAGCGGTCTCCTATCGGACCGAAAAACAGACAATTGTTCAGACGACGAATCCGACCAAATCAGCCGCGACCATTCTGAAAAAGCTCGATATTACAAGGCCTAAGACGATCATTAGCCTCAACTGACGCCTCTACATCCCCGAATCCGCCTAGATACACGCCAAAAAACGCGTGCCCATAACATGCTGAAAACAAACAGCTATTCCAACGCGTATTCTAGCCACCGCAAACCCGAGCCAGAAGTAGCCGGTCTTTGTTTTCCGTCGACCAGGATCGAGCACCGGCGCCTGCGTCTCGTCCATGAAGATCCGATCCGCGCCTTTCAGTCTTTCCCGCAGATGGTCAACGATAGGACGCAGGTGGAAGCAGGCGCGCCCAACCCAGTTGCCGAGCGTTGCCCGATCCAACGTGATCCCCTGCCGGGCGTAGATCTCGGCTTGGCGATAGAACGGGATGTGGTTACCGA
>JBOEHJ010000256.1:0-2041 GCA_050633905.1 Geminicoccales bacterium | reverse complement strand
AGTCTGAACCTTCGCCCCACTTTCCTGTGGGTGGGCGGACCCCGAGGATTCCATGGACCAGGAAGCAACGTTTAATCGGAACTTCCTAATGGAAGTAAGCGCAACTCTTTGATCTGACGTCGTTTTGCTCGTCGGTTGATGGTGTTTACTGGGTACGCTCGGGTTTGATGCCGAGGAGCTCGAAGGCCTTGGATTGAATAGGCGTTGGTCGGGCGTACAGGGTGAGCTCGTGATCGTCGTTGAGGGGTGTGACAGTAGTGTTGCGGGTCAAGGTGGCGAGCTCGGCGAGCAGGCTTTGGAAGCTCAAGACCGGCAAGCCATCCTCGGTGCGTTTTTTGGCCTGTTTGGCGCGGGCGACAGGTGAGCGTTCGGCTTTGGCAACCACGCTCTCGCGCATGGCGTCGGCAGCCTCATGGTCGGTCTCGTCGTAGAGCATGGGCGCCAGCTTTTGGCGCATGTGCCACTCGACGTGATAGGCGAGCATGCACAAGAAGACATGCGCCCGGACCCGAGGTGCAAGGCGGTGGTAGAGCGGCCGGATTTGCAGATCGACGGTCTTGAGGGCGCGAAAGGCGCGCTCCACCTGGGCGAGCGACTTGTAGGCGCGCACCGCCCCTTCATCACTGAGTGTCTCTTTAGGTAGGCTTGTACGGATGACGTATATCCCGTCCAGCGCCGCTTCGTCGGCGATTGCTTTGGCGTTACGGGCAAAGGCGAAGTGATCATCGGTGATGGTGAGCTTGAGATGCTTGGCCATCTTGTGGCGGTCGAGCACGGCGCCGACCTTGAGCGCGATCTCGGCTTGGCCGCGCAAGGCGCGCCGACCGGTGCGCGCGACCGCCTGTTCGATCTTGGTGAGATCGCGTTCGGTGGCTTGGAGCAGATCCTCGCGCTTGCGCGCCCGCTCGTCGGCGAGCGCTGGGTTGCGGCAGACGATCAGCCGTTCGCCCGGATAGTCGTCGGCGGTGATGCTGGCGAGATCGCGCTCATCGAAGAGGGAGAGCTGGAGCCTGCCGCCCTCGGCCAAGCGCCGGATAGCAGGCGCGCGTAAGGCGGTGATCCAATCCAGTCCCGCCGGTGTGAGTTCGTCGTCGATGCGCGCCTGGGTGATCATGCCGCGATCGCCAACCATCACCACATGCTCAAGACCGAAGCGCTGCTTGAGCTTTTTGATCTGGCTGTTCAGGGTGCTGGGATCGCCGGTATTACCTTCGAATACCTCGATCGCCACCGGGCAGCCATTTGCAGCGCAGAGCAGGCCGTAGACGATCTGTTGCTTGCCCTTCTTGCCATCGCGGTTGTAACCATGTTGCGCGAGCTCGCAGCGGCGTCCCTCGACATAGCTTGACGAGACATCGTAGAGCACCAGGCACCCGCCCTTGAGATGGCGCTTGGCCAGTGATTTTTCGACGCTCACCTGTCGTCCATAGAGCCAGTCCAGGGCGCTGTAGAGCGCATCCTCGTCGACCTCGCCGAGACCGAGTATCTCGCCGAGGCTCGACGTGGCGCTTTGCGGCGAGAGCGCCTTGGCGGTGGCAAGCTTGGAGGAAGGGGCTGCCAATCTGTTGACGATCATAGCGATCACCAGACCGCAGTCGCGGTGGCGGGCGGGCCCAAGGAGACGATCAAGACCGATGTTGCGCAAGGTCCCTAAGATGGCGGCGACATGGCCATGGGGCAGCGCGCGTTTGATGGTGAAGATGGGCTGGTTTTTGGGCACCACGGTGCCGCCTTTGAGCAGGGCTTTGAAGCCCTGGATGAGCTCGGGCGGCCAGTCGGAGAGATTGAGGATGGTGCGTTTTTTGACGTTGCCATTGTCGCGGTAGGATTCGCGCAGCAAGATGGCGGGTGGTGAGTTTCGGTTGGGGACGGCCTCGATATACATAACACGCATAATAGAGGTAATATCATACTAAGCAAGAAAAAACATCGTCATTTACATGGCTACACTATACCACTAAAATCGCAAATTCGGCCGTAAAATCAACCGGCTAAGCAAAAATCCAGTAGGAAGTTCCGTCTAAGGACCAGCACGTTAGTC
>JBOEHJ010000255.1:0-2380 GCA_050633905.1 Geminicoccales bacterium | reverse complement strand
GTTTCACCATCTCCTGCCATTTGCTGCAATTGCTTGGAGGGATCTCCTTCCTACTGGTTCGCCTGCCTCATCATCTCAAGCGGCTTGCACCGACTGATCGGGTTTATAGACTTCATCGTTGGCAAGCATGGCCCAAACGATCCTCGCGTTCTTATTGGCAAGCGCAACGGCGACGACGTTAGGATGCCGCCGCTCCCGCATCTTGCAGAGCCACAGGCTTCTCGGATCTTGTTTGCCATCGGCTTTGCCGAGTGCCGCCCGCGCACCATGGATAAGAAGGGTACGCAAATAGCGATCGCCACGCTTGCTGATGCCGAGCAGGCGAGTTCGCCCGCCACTCGATTGTTGCTTGGGTACGAGCCCCAGCCAAGCCGCAAACTGACGGCCATTCTTGAAGCAAGTTCTGTCGCCTACAGCGGCAACCAAGGCCGTCGCCGTGACGGGACCAATACCCTCGATCTTGCCGATACGCTTGCATAGCTCGCTGGCGCGATAGAGCTCACGGACACGCAGATCATAGGAGACAATGCGCTGATCCAGTTCGGCCAATTCCTCCCGTGCCTCTCGTACGAGTGTACGGATCATCTCATTGAGACCGTCATCAAGGCTTCCTGCAATATCGGCAAGAGCCCGGCGTAAACGTGAGATATCGCGGGCGACCACGACACCGTGCTCGGCTAAAAGGCCTCGAATTTGGTTGGCAAGCCTGCTCCTGCTTGTAACGAGACGTTGGCGAATACGATGGACTGCCTGGATGGCCAGTTGCTCAGATGATTTAGGCGGCACGAAACGCATGGACGGTCGACTGATCGCTTCGCAGATGGCTTCCGCATCATTTCGGTCGTTTTTATTCGATTTCACGTATGGCTTCACGAATTGAGGGCTGATGAGCCGAACGTCGTGACCAAGATCGGTCAACACCCTTGCCCAATAATGCGCGCCGTTCGAGGCCTCCATGCCAACAAGACATCGAGGGAGATTCGCGAAAAACCGCGACACGGCATCACGACGTAACGTTTTCCGCAACACGACCTTGCCACGTGCATCGACACCGTGAACCTGGAAGACGTATTTTGCTAAGTCCAAGCCAATTCGAACGATCTGCATGANNGGAACTGCCATGCGTTCGGTCTCACATGAGCTTTTTGCCGTCAAGCGTCGAATGATTGGCAATCATCATGATTCTTCCGTCCTGGTGATCGTGCTATCGCATAATTGGTCTCCTGGTTTTGGATCCATGGGTTTGAGCCCGTTCGTTCCATATGACACCAAGGCCACATCATCTCACATACGGTCGCCGCTCGAAGCGGCTGCACCAAGATCCTCTATTCTCGAGGCATTGGGCTCAGGAAGGTGGGACCAATCTTTTGAACGGCATCTTTCAGCCAGACCGAACAACGGTCCACCAACCCGGATCCAGCGAGGCTGATCAGGCCTCGAGGATTTCGTTGATCTGTCGTTAAAGGGCTTAGGCGACCTTGAGCACGGCGCCTTCCGGCAAGATCCCCTGTGTGACGTAACGCCAAAGGGCGATCAGCAGCTTGCGCGCCATGGCGACGATCGTGATCTTGCGATAACGGCGGGTGTTGTTGCCTCGCACGCGCGCCTGGAACCAACGGCTCAATTCCGAGTTCGGCTGATAGCGGAGCCACAACCAGGACAGTTCGATCATGATAGACCGTAGCTTCGCATTGCCTGACTTCGAGATCCCTTGTTCATGGTCGATGTTGCCACTGCGCCATGGGCTGGGTGCCAGACCGCTAAAAGCGGCGAGCTGCCGGCGATTGTCAAAGCTGCGGTAGAAACCTTCGAGCCAGAGAACCGAGGCGATTTCCGGGCCAATGCTTCTGAGCTGTAGCAGCAGCTTACCAGGCGTCACAGCCGCCGCCTCGTCTTGAGCAACCAGCAGGGCATTACGCGCAGCTTCAACGTCGCCGATTTGCTGTTTCACCAGCTCGAGTCGGTCGAGCTCGCGGCTGATCTCAGCCTTTAATCTTTGGGGCAATGATCGGCCATCGCCTGTCCTCAGGTCTTCCAGCCTTGCGCGGCAATCCCGCCGCAGCGGGCGGAAGCCATGGATACCCTGAGCAGCAAGCAGACCGTTAATCCGATTGGTATGAACAATCCGCTCCTTGAGCAGAATATCACGCTCACGCGACAGCCGTCTTCGATCTTCCTCCTCGATACGAGGCGCAACCACCATGGAACACACCCTGGGCTCGCCCCGCAGCCAAGCCATGAGCGCTCGCAAGAGCAATTCACCGTCGATCTTGTCGGTCTTGGCCCGTCGACGGCGCCTGGGCACGGCAACTGATGCCGGATCGACCACATGGCTCTCGATGCCCTCCGACTGCAGCAGGCGATCGAGCCAAAACCCGTC
>JBOEHJ010000254.1:24416-24819 GCA_050633905.1 Geminicoccales bacterium | reverse complement strand
TGATCTCGTTGAGACCAAAGTAAGGGTTACCGCTTAACGACTTTTTTATTTTCTTTATTAGGTTTTGTTTACTCTAGGCAAATTTTGCCTAGATCATTGAAAACATTGCCTCATTGACCGGCAATTTTTTCCAACTTTTTTCACGCACTAATCATAGCATCCAGATCTTTCGAGTGATTCACGACTTATAATTAATTGAATATTACCGAATTATACTTTTGTAACCAAGAATTCCCCTTGCCAAATAGTGAACATGATCTCCCCCCATGGCTTTGCCACGGTTTGACGCTCGCCCGGGCCTGCCGCATCATGAAAGCCGAGCTGCAGCAAAGGCTGGATAGGATCGCGTCGATGAAAATGCCCGAACCCAAACAGGAGAGTATCGCCAAGCGCGACCTTCTGC
>JBOEHJ010000254.1:0-24370 GCA_050633905.1 Geminicoccales bacterium | reverse complement strand
TGGTGCCGCGCGGCGCCGGCACATCGCTGTCCGGCGGGGCCCTTCCGGTCACCGACGGCGTCGTGCTCGGTCTCGGCAAATTCAACAAAATCCTGGATATCGACTACGAAAACCGCACGGTCACGGCCCAGCCCGGCGTCACCAATCTCGGCATCACCAACGCCGTACAGCATGAGGGCTTCTATTACGCGCCCGATCCTTCCTCGCAGATCGCCTGCTCGATCGGCGGCAACATCGCCGAGAATTCCGGCGGGGTGCATTGTTTGAAATACGGCCTTACCACCAACAATGTGCTCGGCATCGAGATGGTGCTCCCCAATGGCGACGTCGTCAGGCTCGGCGGCAAGCATCTGGACAGCGAGGGCTATGACCTGCTCGGCCTGATGACCGGCTCCGAGGGCCTGTTGGGCGTGGTCACCGAGGTCACGGTCCGCATCCTGAAGAAGCCCGAGACCGCGCGGGCCATGCTCATGGGCTTTCCGAGCAACGAGCAGGGCGGCGATTGCGTCGCCGCGATCATCGCCGCCGGCATTATTCCGGGCGGGCTCGAAATGATGGATCGCCCCGCCATCCATGCGGCTGAAGCGTTTTGTCAGGCAGGCTACCCGCTCGATGTCGACGGCCTCTTGATCTGCGAACTGGATGGTCCGGCGGTCGAAGTCGATCATCTGATCGAGACCGTTTCCGCCATCGCCCGCCAACACGGCGCCGTCGGCATCAAGGTGAGCGAGAGCGAGGATGAACGCCAGCGCTTCTGGCAGGGGCGAAAATCCGCCTTCCCCGCGATCGGCAGAATATCGCCGGACTACTACTGTATGGACGGCACGATCCCGAGGAAAAAGCTGCCTTATGTTCTGAAACGCATGTCCGAAATGTCGGAAAAATATGGTCTGCGGGTTGCCAATGTCTTTCACGCCGGCGACGGCAATCTCCATCCCTTGATCATGTATGATGCCAATAAGCCGGGCGAGCTGGAGCGTACCGAAGAGTTCGGCGCCGACATCCTGAAGCTCTGCGTCGAGGTCGGCGGCGTTCTAACCGGTGAACATGGCGTCGGCGTCGAAAAGCGTGATCTCATGCCAGTGCAATTCGGCGAGGAGGATCTCAACCAGCAGCAACGGGTCAAATGTGCGTTTGACCCGACCCAGATCCTCAATCCTGGCAAGGTGTTTCCCAAGCTGCATCGCTGCGCCGAACTTGGCCGTTTACACGTTCACAACGGCGAGGTCCGCTTCCCTGACCTCCCTCGCTTCTAGTGGTACGACCACAGCGGGTGGCACGGTCACATCGTGAACTCTCGGACGGGTTCTATTCTGGTTGCAGATAAACTGTAGGCGCTGCGTAGAGGAATCCCTGTTCCGTCGCCTCTAGCGCGGCATGCCGGCAGTCGCCGCCCGGTTGCCGGATTGTACCGTCACCGGTCACATAGAGCTGGGTCACCAAAGTTTGATATCCAAGTCCCGTGATCCGGTAGTGCCAGTGCCGTGGCCTCGGGAAATAGGCACCGGGCGCCACGGTCGCAAAACGATATGCCCCCTGCTCATCCGTCTCGACCGTACCGCGCAAATCGATGTCCTGATCGTCATAATCGTCGACATGACCATTGTCCTCCGGAAAGTAATCGCCGGCGCCATCGGTCTGCCATACTTCGATCGATGCTCCCGCGACAGGGACGTTATCGTCAGCACTTGAAAGAACCATACCTTCCACCAGCACGTAATCGCCGGACTTGCCGAAACGATTGAGGTTATCGGTGACAGCGGTACCGGCAACGTAAAAAGGCCCAAGCGCATCAGCCTCGGTCGGAAAGCAACCGACCTGATCTGATCCCGATTGGCTGCAACTCGCCACAACGACAACACCAAGCAAGGCGCTCCAGCGAAGGCTTTTGCGGCCGATCTCACGATTCCTCATCCCACGTCCTTCTTTCAAGGCTGTTTAGGCGGCCAGTATGGAGAAAAGCTTAGTCTATTTGCGCTCGGCTGGCATCAGCAGGTTTGATCGAAACGTCGTAGGCTTTACGCCTGGCGAGCGCTACGTCATGCTTGCCGACAAAGCTCGAGTTCCAGTCTTTCGAAAAGATACCGAAGGATATGACTTGGCGTAATCTTATCAAGGGAGGCGTTGTTCATGAACAGCTACATCGACCGTTTTTCAATCACCGGGAAGAAAGCACTGGTGACAGGCGCTTCCAAAGGCATCGGCCTTGAGATTTGCGCGGTTCTTGCCGAGGCTGGCGCCGACATCGCGGCTGTGGCGCGCGATCAAGGCGGGCTCGGTGAGGCAAAGCAAAAAGTTGAAGCAGCAGGGCGTGAATGCTTAACCATCGAGGCTGATATGGGCACGACCGACGGCCCCGTCGAGGCCGCTAAACAGGCGCTCAACCATTTCGGACAAATCGACATTCTGGTGAATAATGCCGGCATCGCCAGGGTGGCATCACTGCTCGAAGCAACGATTGAGGACTGGGACGAGATCATGGCGGTCAATCTCAGAGCACCCTTCCTGACCGCGAGGACACTGGCCCCACAGATGATTGCGCGACAATCGGGAAAAATCATCAATGTCTCGTCGCAGACCAGCGTCATCGCTCTTGACGACCATGGCGCCTATGCCGCCTCGAAAAATGGTTTGAACGCGCTCACCAAAGTCATGACGTGCGAATGGGCCAAGCATAATATTCAGACCAACGCCGTCTGCCCGACCGTCATCCTCACACCCATGGGCGAGCAGGTCTGGGGTAAGCCTGAAAAGGGTGATCCGATGAAGGCGAAAATCCCGGCGGGGCGCTTCGGTTACCCGGTTGAGGTCGCCGATCTCGTTCTTTTCCTGGCCTCGTCCGCCTCGGATATGATCAACGGCGATACCATCATGATCGATGGCGGCTTCACTGCCGTCTGACGCGGCGGGGATCATCGAGTTTGGCGGCGACGAGATGGCCGAGCACATGGTCATGCCACCACTCTTGATCCCAACGTGAAAGGACATCTCTTGCAGCCAGCAACGACGATCTTTCGTGGTGGGACGGTCCTGACAATGGATGACGGAGATAGTGAAGCCGAAGCGGTCGCCGTCGCTGACGGGCGTATTCTCGCCGTCGGGTCCGAGACGGACGTCCTGCAACGATCAGGCGAGCAAACTAAAAAAATCGATCTTGGCGGCAAGACCATGATCCCCGCCTTCATAGACCCCCACGGGCATTTCCCCGAAAGCGGCTTTTGCGCCTTGCACCGTGTCGATCTGATGTGCCCGCCGCTCGGCGATGTCACTAGGCTTGATCAAGTCTATGAACGCCTCGCCGACCATGTCGCCAAGGCACCCCGGGGCGCATGGGTTTTCGGCACATTCTTCGACCAGACGGTGGTCGACGAAAAGCGCTTTCCCACGGCCGCTGAGCTGGACCGCGTCTCGAAAGACCACGCGGTGGTGGTCATGCACATGTGCGGCCATGCCTGCGTTGGCAATAGCGAAGCCTTGCGGCGCGCCGGTGTCGACCGCTCAACGCCGCAGCCCCAAGGCGGGCATATCGAAAAGGATCCGATCACCGGCGAGCCCACTGGCCTCCTGGAAGAGCCAGCGGCCATGGGACCAATTTCCGCTGCCATGTTCAGCTCGACAGGGGAGCGGTTCCGCGAGGGTCTTCGTTGGGCAGCCGATGAGTATGCCAGCCAAGGCGTCACGTCAGCACAAAATGCCTGGAGCAACGGGCCGCTGCTTGCCGAGTTTTTGTCTGCTGCGCGAGACGGCGAACCCAAGATCCGCATGACCGTCCTGCCCGACGCCCATCTGGAGCCCGATATCGCGGCGGGACGGCTAAAGCTGGACGTGCCCGATCCGCGTCATCTCAAAATTGGCCCGCGAAAACTCTTTTCGGACGGGTCCATCCAGGTGTTCACCGCCTATATGAGCAAGCCCTATCACACAGCCTTTCGCGGCGATGCCGACTATCGCGGTTATCCCGTCTATGAGCGCGACGCGCTGACCAAGCACATCACAAAGCTGCACGAAGCCGGCCATCAGATCCACATCCACGTGAACGGCGATGGCGCCGGCGACGACGTCCTTCATGCCTTCGAAATTGCACAAGATCGCCACCCGCGAACCGATCACCGCCACACCATCATTCACGGTCAGACCTTGCGTGATGACCAGCTGGACAAGATCCGAACACTCGGTCTGTCGGTCAGTTTTTTTAATTTTCACGTCTATGTATGGGGGGATCGGCATCGCGATTTTTTTCTGGGTCCCGAACGCGCCGAACGAATAAGCCCGATGGCCTCCGCAGGCGAACGCGGCATTCGCTACACCATGCATAACGACACCCCCGTGACCCCGATGCGTCCCCTGCCGTTGATCTGGTCTGCGGTCAACCGTTTGACATCGTCCGGCCATGTACTTGGGCCGGCGCAGCGCATCACGCCCACCCAAGCTCTCCGCGCCCATACGATCGATGCAGCCTGGCAAGTTTTTCGCGAAGACGATCTTGGCTCCATCGAAGCTGGAAAGTCGGCGGATTTTGCTGTTCTCTCGAAAAATCCTTTGCAAAACACTGGGACCATCAACGACATTCAAGTCGAGACGACGATCAAGGATGGCGAGGTGATTTTTGGCTCGATTGACTAGAGGCAAAAGAACGCCATTGAATATTGGTCGCCGATTGCCGCATAGAGAAAGAACATTGGGCCTGTCAACGCCTACTTATCCGTTCTGAGGAGATATCATGCGCGCATTGCTTTGCCGTGAACTTGGCGGTATCGACAGCCTCGAACTTGGCGAGCTTCCCCTCGCCGAACCATCGTCAGGTGAAGTGCTCATCAAGGTCAGCGCCGCCGGTCTGAATTTTGCCGATCTCCTGATGATCAAAGGTCAGTATCAGGAAAAGCCGGATCTTCCCTTTGCACCGGGCATGGAGATTGCTGGTCGGATCGAGCGTCTGGGCTCGGATGTCAAGGGGTTCCAGATCGGCCAGCGGGTGATGGCGACCGTCAGCCATGGGGGCTTCGCCGAGGCGGCCATCGCCCAGGCAAGCGAAGTAGTTCCCCTACCCGACGAGGTCGATGACGTCACCGCCGCTGGCTTCGCAATCGCCTACGGCACCGCGTTCGGCGCCCTTCAATGGGCAACCACATTGTTGCCAAAGGAAACATTAGTGGTTCACGGCAGTGCTGGCGGCGTGGGCCTCGCGACCGTGGAATGCGGCAAGGCTTTGGGCGCCACCGTCATCGGCACTGCTCGGGGTCAGGAACGTTTGGAGGTCGTCAAGGCGCATGGCGCCGATCATGTGATCGATACCGCCAACGAGGATCTTCGATCCCGGATCAAGGAGCTGACCGATGGACGCGGCGCTGATGTGGTGTTCGATCCGATCGGCGGCGAGGTCTTCAACGCGTCCCTGCGCAGCCTCGCCTGGGAAGGCCGGTTGCTGATCATCGGCTTTGCCGGCGGCGACATCCAGCAGATCCCAGCCAATATCCTGCTGGTCAAGAATGTCAGCACCATCGGCTTCTATTGGGGAAGCTATCGGCGCCACGACCCCGCACGGGTGCAAGAGGGTTTTCGAACACTTCTGGAATGGCATGTCGATGGCAAGATCAAGCCCCATGTTTCCATCGAACGGCCACTTAACGATTTCCGCGAGGCCTTCGAAGCCTTGGCCCAACGCAAGAGCACCGGAAAAATCGTTCTCACTATGGGGTGAGTTTTTTCAAGCAAGGCGCCTGCACCAATCGCAACGCCGAGCGGTCGGACGTTCTACCGGGTCATGTTAGAAACTCTTTAGAAGTGACAAAAAACCGGCAACGGCAAGGATGTAGGTCAAGCCGGCGAGGCCCAGAGCAACCAACAGCATCGGCTTTCGCCCTGAACCGCTTGGTGCGGCACTCGTCTCCTCGGACGCCAAAGAGACCTCCGGCTCATCCTCCTTCGGACCTGGCGACGTTTTTAGCCATGCCGGCTGCTTTTCATCTTGAGCCGAGGAAGTTGGGGCTGAAGAAGCTTGAGCGCTTCGATCTTGAGTTGGACGATCTTGCGTCCGCTTCAATCCTGTTACGTTCGGCTGAGCCTTGCGCTCAGTGAAAGCACCTTCAAACGACGTCGATTTGTTCGACGCCGGCTTGTTCTTGGCTTGTGGCGGCCGTCTTCCAGGAGTCGGCGTTCTGGCAAAACCAAAACCACCGCCTGGCGAACGATCGGCGTCAGTCATCCCGCGCTTCCTGATTTCTTACTTGATGGCCAGCATTAAAGCCCACCGTCATGGGGCCGACAATAGCGGGGGATACCTCGCAAACGTACTAAAAGATCTTTATCGGGCGTATCCTATCCTGTTGGGTCTTGCCAACAACCTCTCAAGCGGCGGCTCGAAACTGCTTCGCCACGGTATCCAATGAAGGGAGGTTCTTAATCGGGCCAAGGGCCGTCAGCGTTGGCTTGGCGCCTGCCAACAAACGAGTTCCCACCCGCTTGATCGCCTTGGCATCGACTGCATCAATCTCCGCGATAGTTTCCTCCTGCGGAATGCGACGATCGAAAATCAGCAATTGCCGCGCCAGGTCTTCGGTTTGCGCAAAGCAGCTTTCCAGCCCCATCATCAAGCTGGCTTTGAGCTGTGCCCTTGCGCGAGAAAGTTCCTCTTCTAAAGGCCCATCGATCAGGCCGAGAAACTCGTCACAGACCACCGGCAGAAGCTCGGCCGTCTGCTCCTCGCCAGTACCGGCATAGATCCCGAAGACACCGGTATCGCCATAGCATGCGGCAAACGAGAACACGGAATAGGCAAGTCCACGCTTTTCCCGGACTTCCTGGAACAGCCTTGAGGACATGCCGCCGCCAAGCATCACGGATAAAACCTGCAGGGCATGAAAATCATCATCATGATAGGAAAAGGCGGGCAGCCCAAGGATTAGATGGACCTGTTCGAGATCACGATTTTCACGACAATCGCCACTTGCATAAGCGCCAGCATCGGGCTCGGCAGCCTTGGTTGCTGAAGCACCCGGAAGGTTCTGAAAAAGGTTACTGGCAAGATCGACCAGCTGATCGTGATCGACCTTACCTGCTGCCGAGAGCACCATGCGTTCCGGTCTGTAATGCTCGTTCATGTAACCGGTGAGCGCTTCTCTCGGCATGCCGCTTACGATCTCGGCTGGGCCGAGGATGGAACGGCCAAGGGGTTGATCGGGAAAGGCTGTCTCCTGGAACAGGTCAAACACCAGATCATCTGGGGTATCCTGGGTCTGACCGATCTCCTGAAGGATGACCCCGCGCTCCCGCTCCAGCTCTTCCGGCTCGAAGGTCGAATTCTGCAGGATGTCGGCCAGGATATCCACGGCAAGCGGCAAATCGTCAGCCAAGACCCGAGCGTAATAGGCGGTATTTTCCTTCGAGGTATAGGCATTGAGCTGACCGCCGACATTCTCGATTTCCTCGGCGATCACGCGGGCGGATCGGCGCTTCGTTCCCTTGAAAGCCATATGCTCCAGCATATGGGCGACGCCATTGACCTCTCGCTGCTCATGACGGGCACCGACATCTACCCAGACACCCACGCTTGCCGTTTGCACGCTGGGCATGGTCTCGGTCGCCACGCGCAGGCCGTTATCGAGTTTGGTAATCCTGGTATTTTCGGTCATCAGTTCGCCATCGGTAATTGGTCAATATGAGCTTCTACGGCTGCGAGATCATTGGGAAGCACGGTCAGCCTTTCAGGCTTGGTCATGAGATCTTGTAAATGACACGGCAAGGCCGGGCGGAAACCGGTCGCCTGCGCGACCGCATCCGGGAACTTCGCCGGATGCGCGGTCGCAAGCGTGATCACTGGTGTCTCGGCACCTGCGCCATGGGAGCGGTATGCCTCGGCGGCGACCAAGCCGACAGCGGTGTGCGGATCGAAGACTTCACCAGTCGTGTCATGCATCCTGTTGATCATCGCCGAGGTTTCGGCCTCATCAACACGATGCGCCACGAACAGTTCTCGCGCTTGTCCGAGCTGATCATCGGCGACCTTAAAGCTCTTCGCTTCAGCAAAGGTTGCCATGAGCTCCACCACCCGCTCCCCGTCCCGATCACAGAGATCGAACAGCAGACGCTCGAAGTTGCTGGCAACCTGGATATCCATACTCGGACTGATCGTCGGCTCCACCTCGCCAGCACTGTAAGCGCCGGTGTCGAAGAAGCGGGCGAGAATATCGTTCCGATTGGTTGCAACAATCAATTGTTCGATCGGCAAGCCCATCTTGGCAGCGACATAGCCGGCATAAACATCGCCGAAATTGCCGCTCGGCACGGAAAAACTCATCTTGCGCCAAGGACCACCCAGCGCCAAGGACGCGGTCACAAAATAAACGATCTGGGCCATGATCCGGCCCCAATTGATCGAGTTAATCGCCGAGAGATTTTGGCGCTGACGAAATCCCTGATCATTGAACATCGCCTTCACCAGAGCCTGACAATCGTCAAAACTGCCCTCGATCGCGATATTGTGGATATTGGCGGCCTCGACCGTGGTCATTTGTCGGCGCTGCACATCCGAAACGCGGCCTTTGGGATGCAGGATCACGGTGCGCATATGGGCGCGTCCGGCCGTGGTCGCGATCGCCGCCGACCCGGTATCGCCCGAGGTCGCGCCTACGATCGTGATCGTCCCATCCCGACGCTCAAGAAAATACTCGAATAATAAGCCAAGCAACTGTAAGGCAACATCCTTGAACGCCAATGTCGGACCATGAAACAATTCCATCACCCACTCGCCGGCGGCCAGTTGCTTGACGGGTGCTATGGCTTGGTGGCTGAAGCTGCGATACGCGACCTCGATCAGGCGCTCGAGGTCTTCAGGCTTGAGAGCATCGCCTACGAAGGGGCGCAGGACGACATTAGCCACGTCCTGGTAGGATGCATTCTGCAGGCTGGCCAGGTGATCGCGATCAAGGCGCGGCCAGGTTTCCGGGACATAGAGGCCACCATCGGCGGCAAGGCCTGTGAACAGGACTTCCTCAAATCCGGTAGCCTGCACCCCGCCACGGGTGCTGATATAGCGAAGCGCCATCGTCCCCTTATCCCTCGCTTGATCAATCACTCCTGTCGGACTTAGTGAGAAGTTGGCCCGACCGCAAGCCGAATAAGGTATTCTTTCGTTTTGGTGGTGTGACCACATCGTTGAGTTTGGGAGCGCCTTCGAAGAAGCAGCTCTGGCTTTGATTGGTAGGCGGCCTTTAGTCGGGTCAGGCTTGGGAACTTTTGACAAGAACTCTGGGATAGGTCATCTGTACTGACTACCCAAGATCTTTGCGATAAGTCCTCAACCGCATCGTTTTCTACCGTGGATAAGACATTAGCGCGCGGAGCCAACACTCCTTTATCTGGTCCATACGATCTTGAGAGGTCGGAGCCTAGTCCTTCATCTGTTTTGGGCGGGCGGATTCCTAGGGTTGCATGGACCATACGCTTTAATGTTAGCATCACAGATTAACATTTGGTTGTCGGATGTTCGCTCCCTCAAAATTCTCACCACGCGCTAGTTATCTGGCAGAGGTGGAGCACCGAGAAAATTCAGCTGGGCAATGACTTGATGTTCCACCATCGGCCTTCCGCCAATGACCTTCTTCAAGCCAATAGCGCGCGCCGCCTCCATCAGCTCCGTATCACGAGGGGCGATGATATCGATCAGGCTCATATCGGTGGTGAGGCCTGCCGGATCGACCGGCATCGGCTGGCCGGGCTTGAGACCGAGGGACGTGCAGTTGATGATCAGATCATGGCCGCCGGGATCGGCGGGACCCGCCTTCACGTCCAAGTCGGGAAAAACCGTCTGCACGATGGCAGCAAGGTCTTTCGCCCTGCTCTCCGTGCGATTAGCAATTGTGATCTTGGCAGCCCCCTCATCGGCGAAGGCGAGTGCTATCGCCCGTCCAGCACCGCCTGCACCCACCATCAAGACCTTCGCACCTCTGGGTTCGATTCCATGCGCACGCGCGGCATTGACCAGCCCGACGCCATCGAACATATCACCGATCAACCGGCCATCCGGTTCGAACCGGACGGTGTTTACCGCACCCGCCAGTTGCGCATTCGGCCCCATCTCATCGCAAAGCCCGGCCATCGCTTCCTTATGGGGAATAGTAATCACGACCCCTTTCAGATTGCCGATCCGTTGCAGCATCGGCACCATCGCCGAAAGGTCTTCGGGTAGAACATGCAGGGGAACGAGAAAGGCATCCCGCTTCTCCTTAGCAATGATCGGTGCAAAAAATTCGGACGCACGCACATGAGCGACCGGATGAGCCAGGATGGCATAGAGATGTGTCTTGCCGCTCGGAAAATGCATAGCGCTCTCCTCCTTTTGAACCTCGTTCCGCTTCAAAGAAAACCACAAATGTTGGTGATCATGAAATAGCCGGATACGGTCCGTCGCACGACCGCCTGATCGTATGAGGCGTCAGGTCCTCGAACAAAGCCTGTCGATCATTGGGCGAACGTAGCACCGTTGACATAAAGCGTGAAAAACTCTGGGAGGGCTGTAGGAGACGGTGGGTCGCCTGAAGAAGACGGCGTTCCGGCCATGCCTTGAGCGAACAATCCAGTGACAACGCCTCGGCGAAGCGGATTGGTTGTCCTTCGGGTGCCAGCATTCGCCGCGAAAGATAAGCGCCGGCTTTCGAAAGGCTACTCATGCGCTCCGGGCGAAGATCAAGCCCTTCCAACACAAGATAGTCATAGCGCTGTGCAACTTCCCGGCAGCCGATCACCCCCTCACTCCGATGCATAAGCGTTAGCTGCTCGCACGTCAGCCAGGTGATCCAGACATCGGTCCTTGCCCCCGGAAACGGGACCAGGGTTGCCGGAATCGCCCCATAGGCGGTGAAGTGTCCGGCGAAGACAACAGCAAAATCATGGAGCACCGCCCGCGTCACCGGGATCACACCATCATCGTCGCCAAATTTAGCGGCGAGGCGTGCCGGGGCTGCATTCGATCCCGATGCGACGACAGCATGTCGTCCCTCGACGAAATCGGGGGGAAGCGGATGCATCCGACCTTGGGCGAAAAGGTAGGAGCAGGCGGGCCTGGCAAAGGGATAGGCGAACGCATGCTCGATACGCTCGGCAAGTTTCGGATCGGTGGCAAGATCAGCGTCATTCATGATGGCCTATAGATTGAACGAATATTGGCTGACTTGGCAATTGTCTCCGCAGTCGTCCTGGGCTTTGCAGATCAGAGCTCCTGGCGAAAGAAAAACGTTTTTTGTTAAGAAGCTGGCTGGCCAACCTTGGTTCAAAAGCTGATGACGTTCTCTCTCGTCATCACCGATTGCAAGGTCAACGTCTAAGCTGTCTAAGAAGAAGGGCTGCCGAGCTATAGCATTTCCCGATAAGGATTAAGCGGCGGCAGCCCAGGAAACACTCTATCCAGCAAGAGCCAGATCCGTCATCGCACGTCTATCATCAGTACCGAAGAGACGGTTTTCTGCGAATTCCTCGGCAAGCTCGCTGGTTGGGCGTCCTTCACGCGCGGCCCGATCGATCATGCCCGCTAGATCGCTCATCACTAGGTCAATCCCCGCCTTCACGCGATCAGGATCGAAACCGACGGCGACAAGAGGGTCCACAAGGCTGATCAGGCCACCAGCCGTGATCACGAAATCAGGCAGATAGAGGATGCCACGCTCATGGAGGCCCCGCCCATGAGCCGGCGACGAGAGAATATCATCTGCCGTTCCCGCCACGATGCTACAGCGAAGATGGGGAAGCGTATCGTCGTTGATAGCATCTTTGGTTGAGCAGGGAGCAAAGATATCCGCATCGAGATGAACGATTTCTTCCGTGGCAACGCAGGAAATACCGAGCTCACGCACGGCTCGCTCAGTCCGCCTGGGATCGCGGTCAGCGACCACGATTTTTGCACCTCTAAGCCGAAGTTGCTCGGCCAGGTGATAGCCGGATGGACCAAGTCCCATGATCGCGACCCGAAGACCACTAAGGCTTTCCCGACCCATTTTTTGGCGAACAGCAAGCTCGATCCCTCGCAGGACGCCGAGCGCTGTCGCCATGGCCGGGTCATGTCTGCCGTCTTCGCTGGTCCCAAGAACATGAGACGTGACCGAGGCCACCGCATCCATGTCATCGGCTGTATCGCCAGGATCAGGCATCAGGAGATAACGCCCCTTTAGATCATCAACGGCCCGACCGAGTGCATGCCACCTTGCGGGAATAGAGTTGGCTATCGGATCGTTGAGAAGGACCGTGCATCCGCCGCCGACGGGCAAACCTGCTGCCGCTGCCTTAGCAGCCGTGCCCCGTGCCTGGCGCAGCGCATCGGCGAGCGCACGCTCCTCGTCATCATAAGGCCGACGCCGACAGGCACCCACCTTCAATTCGGGCTGGCTAGGATCCAACACAGTGATACCGCGAAGGCCCGTCACACCGTCCCGAAAGAAAATCACCTGCTCGTCTGTCGCCACTGGATCATTGGCACCCATGGCTTCACTCCTAACCCGGCTAAAATGCGGGCGCTGCTTGTCGCTGTTGAGTGTCAGCCCTGCTTGGGGCAACTCAGCGTCAAGGTCTAACGCGCGATGGTTAAAAACTTATCAACCAAAAGTAAAATATTTATGACCAAGATACACTTTCAATGCGCTTCTTTTGTATCCTAGCTCCGATCTATCCGCAGACTCTCAAGACCCCCGGAAAAGAACGCGCTCCAGGTCATCCCGAGTGGATTTCTCCATGCTGAGCCAACGCCCTACTTCCGATCGGCAGACGAAAAAAATCGCCTCGATCAGGCTCACTCATCAATTCGGGATAAAGAAGGGCATGATCGCGAACGGAATCTTATCGACGCCAGTCCGGCGATCGCTTTTCGAGGAAGGCGCCAAGGCCTTCTTTGGCTTCTGGCGTTGCACGAAGATCGGCGATCGTTCTTGCCGTTTCCTCGGTCAGATCATCGGTGATCGGTTGACCAACAATCTTCTGAAGAAGCGTTTTGCCAGCCCCAATCGCTTCCGGCCCACTGGCGAGAAGGTCATCGAGAACCTTATCAACGGCAGCATCGAGTTCGCCTGATGCTTCGACCTGGTGAACAAGGCCGATCCTAAGCGCTTCAAATGCATCGAAACGCTCGCCGGTCAGGGTGATTTTTCGAGCATGGCGCCCACCGATCGCGGCCACCACATAAGGTCCAATGACGGACGGGATCAGGCCCAGCCTGACTTCGGTCGTGCCAAAAACCGCGCGATCACTTGCTATAGCGATATCGCAACAACAGACCAGCCCGACACCACCGCCTAGCGCAGCGCCGTTCACCTTGGCGATGGTCGGTTTCGGCAAGCGATCGAGGGTCGTCATGAGATTAGCGAGCCCCCGAGCATCCTCAAGATTTTCGGTCTTGCCATAGCCGGCCATGCGCCGCATCCAATTGAGATCAGCGCCAGCGGAGAAGCTCTTGCCCTCTCCCGTCAGCACGACGGCACGCACCGATCCATCTTTGCCCAGGCGTTCAAAACATGCCGTCAGATCCGCAATCAACCGATCATCGAAGGCATTGTGGATATCCGGGCGGTTCAGAGTGAGGGTGCAGACACCGTCATCGCGTTGATCAAGAAGGAAAAAATTGCCGTCGGTCATTGGTTTCGAGCCATCCGATAAATCAAAGAAGATAGAGCGATGCCAAGCCGAGAAAGACGAAGAAGCCGACGACATCGGTCACGGTGGTGAGAAAGACACCCGATGATACCGCGGGATCGAAGCCCAAACGATCGAGAATCAACGGGATGCAGACGCCGGCGAACACGCCAGCCACCAGCGTGACCACCATAGCAAGGCCGAAGAGAAGGCCCAAGATGGGATCTTGATACCAAAGAAAAACGATGATGAGACCGGCCACCATAAACAAAAGGCCGTTTAGACTGCCTGCCATGAACTCCTTAATCATCACCCGCAATGCATTGGCGGTGGTCACCTCACGAACCGCAAGGGCTCTGACCACGACGGTAAGGGTTTGGGTCCCGGCATTGCCGCCCATCGAAGCAACGATTGGCATGAGAACGGCAAGGGCGACGATCTTGCCGATTGCCTCTTCGAATTGTGCGATCACGATGGAGGCGAGAACGGCAGTTGCAAGATTGATCAGGAGCCAGGGAAAACGGCGAAAGGTGGTGCGCAGTGGCGAGGCGAAGACATCGGTCTCGCTCACGCCACCCAGACGAAGAATATCCTCTTCGGCTTCATCTTCGATCACCTCGACGACGTCATCGATGGTGATCACGCCGACCAAGCGCCCATCGGCATCGACGACCGGCGCTGAGACCAGATCATATTGGCTGAAGCGAAAACCGACTTCCTCCTGATCCATCTCGACGGGAACCGTATGCAGCTCCTTCATGGTGAGATCGTTCAGATGGACGCTACGTTTACTTCGAAGGATCCTGCTCAGAGGAATTGAGCCGACCGGGCAAAATCTAGGGTCGACGATATAGATGTCATAGAAGTCATCCGGCAAGGCACTGTCGGCGCGCAGATAATCGATGGTTTGTCCAACCGTCCAGAACTCGGGCGCCGCCACCAGCTGACGCTGCATCAATCGGCCGGCACTGTCCTCGGGATAGCTAAGCCCTTGCTCGACCGCGACGCGATCCGGTATCGGCAAGCTCTCGATCAGGGCCGCCTGATCAGTTTCATCAAGGTCCTCGAGGAGCTCAATGGCGTCGTCAGTCTCGAGCTTGGCAATCGCCGCCCCGACCTCTTCTGGGCTGAGCACCGTGAGCAGCTCGCCACGTACGGTCTCATCGAGATGGGAGAGAAGCTCCGGATCGAAGTCATCGCGGATCTCGGTGAGCAGAAGCTCGCGCTGCTCAGCGCTGAGTTGCTCAATAAGATCGGCTTGGTCGGCGACATGAAGGTGTGTAGCGAGCGATGCGGCATCGGCAATCAAGCCGACATCGATGGTCTCACAGACCTCACGGATCAGCTCATCTGAAAGGCCCTGCTTGCCATCAGGTGATTGTTCCTCAGCCGCCGCGTCGCTCACGTCCTCTTCATTTCCCTACGAGTTGGGCTTCCACCGCCGCCACCGCTGCCAAATTGAAGATGCCGCGCGCCGAGACGGATGCGGTCACGATATGAGCTGGCTTGAGTGGCCCCATCAAGATGGGACCGACGGACACCGATCCTGTCGCTGCCTTCAAGAGATTGTACGCGATATTCGCCGAATTCAGATCGGGCATGACGAGAAGGTTGGCATCACCTCTCAAGGTTGAATCCGGTAAGATTTTAAGGCGGATCTCCGCAGAAAGCGCTGTATCAGCATGCATTTCGCCATCTACCTCGAGCGTGGGTGCCCGCTCCCGCAACAACGCCAGGGCCTCGCGCATCTTGGATGCGCTGGGGGATGGCCGGGTGCCAAAATTCGAATGGGCCAGGAGTGCTACCCTAGGCTCGATACCGAACCATCGAACCAAATCGGAAGCGCGTATGGTGGTCTCGGCAAGCTCTTCCGCCGTCGGCTCATAGGAAACATAAGTATCGGCGATAAAGAGTGGTCGATTGTCGAGGATAACCAGATGCGCCGTCGACATGTCTCGCATATCCTCGCGCAGACCGAGAATGCCTTCGACATGTTCCAGATGGCTGCTGAAACGACCCGTAGGTCCGGAGATCATGGCGTCGGCCTCGCCGCGATCGACCATCACCGCAGCGATCACCGTCGTCCTGGTCCTGACGATTTCTCTTGCGGCTTCAGGGGTGACACCCTGGCGACCACGGCTTTCGCGGTAATGCGCGACATAATCGTTGTAGCGTGGGTCGCTTTGTGGGTTACAAAGCTCGACGTCGCGCTCGATGTTCATAGGCAGACCGAGCCGCTTGACCCGGGATGCGATCACATCGGGGCGTCCGATCAGGATCGGTCGCACCAACCCCTCTTCGACTAAAACATGAACCGCACGCAGGACGCGCGGCTCCTCGCCGTCACTGAAGACCACACGCATCGGGCGCTCACGCGCACGATCGAAAATTGGCTTCATGATGAAGCCTGAGCGGAAGACGAATTGCGACAAGCGATCGTGATAGGCCTTGATATCATCAAGCGGCCTTGAGGCCACCCCACTCTCCATGGCAGCTTTGGCAACCGCCAATGGCAGTTCAACGGCGAGGCGGGGATCAAAGGGTTTGGGGATAATGCAATCCGGCCCGAAATTCAGATCCGTCAACCCATAGGCCGCTGCGACGGTTTCTGGCGCGCCGGTTTTGGCAAGATCGGCGATTGCTTTGGTACAGGCGATCATCATCTCACGATTGATCGTGACCGCGCCAACATCCAAAGCACCTCTGAAAATAAAGGGAAAGCAGATGACGTTGTTAACCTGATTGGGATAGTCGCTGCGACCGGTCGCAATGATCGCATCAGGCTTGGCTTCCCTCGCCTCCTCTGGGCTTATTTCCGGCACGGGATTGGCAAGCGCCATGATCATCGGCCGATCAGCCATGGCCTTGACCATGTCCTTGGTCAGAACTCGAGGTGCCGAGAGGCCGAGGAAAACATCGGCGTCAACGATCGCTTCAGCCAGGGTGCGGTGATCCGTCTTTCTGGCGAAGCGAGCCTTGTACGGGTCCATCAGGACCTCGCGCCCTTCAAAGACCACGCCCTCGATGTCGACGACGGTGATATTGTCCTCATTGAGACCGAGCGCCACCAGATGGTCGAGGCAGGCCAAGGCGGCCGCACCCGCGCCGGAAGCAACGAGCCTGGCATCGGTCAGTTTTTTGCCGAGCAGCTCCAGGCCATTGATGATGGCGGCGGCGACAATAATGGCGGTGCCATGCTGATCGTCGTGAAAAACTGGGATGCGCATGCGCTCGCGCAGCTTGGTCTCCACCTCGAAGCATTCTGGGGCCTTGATGTCCTCGAGATTGATCGCGCCGAAAGTCGGCTCCATGGCGGCAATGATGTCGACCAGTTTGTCGGGATCGGTTTCGTCGAGCTCGATGTCGAACGAATCGATCCCCGCAAACTTCTTGAAGAGGACGGCTTTACCCTCCATGACCGGCTTCGCAGCCATCGGACCGATTGCACCCAGGCCAAGAACGGCTGTGCCATTGGTGACCACGCCGACCAGATTGGCCCTGGCAGTGAGGCTAGCAGCCTCTGATGGATCCTCCTTGATCGCCATCGACGCCGTGGCGACGCCCGGCGAATAAGCCAGAGCCAGATCGCGTTGTGTCGCCAGAGGTTTGGTGGCAACCACACTCAGCTTGCCAGCCACAGGACGTCGGTGATAGTCGAGGGCATCTTCGCCCAGCTGATCGGTCATCTGGACACCGCTCCAAAAACTGTTGAGTACTGACCATGCACCGTTGCGTTCATGTGTTGACGAAACCGGTGCAGGATTTCATTGGTTTGGCTTTAACTTTGCTCAACATATCTAATCGATATCCTGGGGTCGATGCACTATTATGAGAGGCCTTGTGAAATTCGCCCCGCTCGGGATGAAGATGGCTGCAGCAACCTGGATCGAGGTCACCTTACGGAGGTAGAACGATATCCGATGACAGAATGATAGGAATACCCTATCTGCCGAGCGCATGGACCGAGCTAAGCAACAAGGGCGCCTCTTCGCCAGGAAGAGCCGACCAGATCAATAACCTATTCTGAAAGGAAAAATTGGTGCGGTCGAGAAGACTCGAACTTCCACCCCATTTCTGGGACAGCGACCTCAACGCTGCGCGTCTACCAGTTCCGCCACGACCGCACACATTCGATGAAACGGTTGTTCAACCGTTCAAGGAAATCGGGGAATAGCAAATGATCGAGGCGCCGACAAGGGCTGGAACGAAGGGATCGACGATATCTTGGCAGCGAAGCGATCATCCCGTCTCCTATCCAGACGCTCTTGTCACGATGGAAGATCACGTCGAGGCCATGGGACGAGCCAATGAAGACGAGCTTGGCTGGCTCTTGGAGCACCCGCCGCTTTACACGGCTGGCACAAGTGCAAAATTGGATGATCTCTTGGTACCGGACCGCTTTCCGGTTTTCAAAACCGGGCGCGGCGGCCAGTATACTTATCATGGCCCCGGCCAACGCGTTGCTTATATGATGCTCAACTTAAATCGGCGCGGCCGGGATCTCCGGCACTATATCTGGCAGCTCGAAGAGTGGATTATCCAGACACTTCGCACGTTCGACATCAATGGCGAAAGACGGGACGGCCGGGTTGGCATCTGGGTGGTGAAAGACGACGGCCAGGAAGCGAAGATCGCCGCGATCGGCGTCCGGGTGCGCAGATGGATAACGTTCCACGGCATTGCCATCAATCTGGATCCGGACCTCGATCACTTCACCTCAATCGTTCCCTGCGGGTTACAACAGTTCGGCGTCACGTCGATGATCGATCTTGGACGACGAGCAACGCTCGCCGAGTTGGATGAGGCGATGATGGACGTCTTTGAGGTCATCTTCGGCCATCATGATGTTGATCTCTAAGCCGGATACAACATGATGAAACGCTCGATAACTTTAAGATGGCGCCTCAAAGTTCAGATCAAGCCGCCCTGGTCAGGGAAAACACTGTGACTTCAGGCCTCGCGTTGAAACGGGCCTTGAGCAAATGGCCAACACCACGGTTGATATAGAGAGATCGATTGCCGGCCAGTTCGTAAGCCCCGGCGACATATCGTTTATTGTACACGGGAAGCAGCGGGGGCGGCAAAAAAGGTGGTTTGCATTGGCCGCCATGGGTGTGGCCGGCTAGAATCCAACCATCGAACTCGCCCCAAATAGGCAAATCGACAGTATCCGGATTGTGACTGAGCACGACCACCGGTTCCCCTGCCCTCACCGTCGCCATGATCGGTGCGGGATCGAAGTAAGGCCCCCAGCGGTCGTCGAGACCAATGATACGCAAGCCTTCGATATCGATCGAGCGGTTTTGCAAGATCGTCAGCCCTGCA
The DNA here is from genome assembly GCA_050633905.1 of Geminicoccales bacterium. Lineage (GTDB taxonomy): Bacteria > Pseudomonadota > Alphaproteobacteria > Geminicoccales > Geminicoccaceae > JANQPX01. The sequence goes on along the minus strand of JBOEHJ010000254.1, from coordinate 5,437 downwards.
TGATCGAAGATATCCTGCAGGACACCCGCCAAAACAGGATTTTGGCTCCGCTTGCCGTAATCATGGTTACCGAAGATGCCAAGGGTGGCGAAACGTCCCTTGGGCAGGTTGGGATAGACACGCGCTGCCTGATCAACAATGCCGCGATAATGGCTAACAAAATCGCCGGTGATGACGACGATGTCGGGATCGAGCGATCTGACATGATCGAAGACCGAGAGCACATAGCCGTCATCAACCCTGTGCCCCACATGAATGTCGCTCAGCTGTACGAGCGTTTTCGCCTCAAGATCAGGCGGCAGCGCTCTGACGGGCAAAGGTCGATGAACCGTCTGGACCCAATGGGGCTCGATTTGGGTCGCATAACCATAGGCTGCGGCACCGGCGGCGGTCAGCGCCGCTGTCGAACCAGCAGTGGCAAGAAAAAAACGACGGGTCAGCATCGAAAGCCTCTATCTAGAGCAATCTGCACCAGCAACCTTGATCCGGAATGGTCAATTCTCGGTAAACAGAAGTACTTTTGTTGGCCACTCCAGGTGAATGACCAGCAAGCGATCCTTGGCCTTGGCCGATCATGTCGATTGGTGGCGTTCCCAAGCAGATGGCTGGCCTCTTCATGAAGCTTCAACTTTTCTATATATAATGCAGCGCTGATCCGGCGAGGCCATGATCCCGAAAGAACGACCAGAGATCAGGACTTTTGAGGAGAAAGCTTGCCCTTGTTGCAGCCTCCAGCTATGGAAATCGCATCGCGCGATCCAGGCAGGTGATCGGGTGACTAAATTGACTTCGGTCAAGAATTTTGCGGTGTTCCAAAAAAAGCTCAATTGATAGGAAGCGACCAATGCAGATGACCACCAAGGTACAGGAGATCTTGTCTTGCTACGAAGGTGAATGCCCAGGGGTGAAGGCCAATCTCGCCCGTTTGTTGATGCAGGGTCGCCTCGCCGGAAGCGGCAAGGTGGTGATCCTTCCCGTCGATCAGGGCTACGAGCATGGACCCGCCAGGAGCTTTGCCGCCAATCCGGCAGCCTACGATCCCCACTATCTCTATCAGCTGGCGATCGATGCGGGTCTTTCCGGCTACGCCGCACCGCTCGGCATGTTGGAAGCTGGTGCTGATACCTATGCCGGTCAAATCCCAACGATCCTCAAAGTGAACAGCGCCAATTCATTGGCGGACGGCATTGCCGATCAGGCTGTGCACGGGGGTGTTGAAGACGCCCTTCGCCTGGGTTGCGTCGGCATCGGGTTCACCATCTATCCGGGCTCAGATTCCTGTTACGACATGATGGAAGAGCTGCGAGAGCTCACCATCGAAGCCAAAGCTCATGGGCTTGCTGTCGTCACCTGGTCTTATCCACGCGGTGGCAAAGTGACCAAAGAAGGTGAAACCGCCCTCGATATTGTGGCCTATGCCGCCCATATGGCGGCCTTGATGGGCGCCAATATCATCAAGGTGAAGCCGCCAACCGATCATCTCGATCTATCGGCAGCCGCCAAGGTCTATGAGAGCCAGGACATCGATCGTTCGACGCTCAAAGCTCGTATTCAGCATGTGATGCAAGCATCCTTCGCCGGCAAACGCCTTGTTGTCTTCTCGGGCGGTGAAGCGAAGGATACTGAAGGCCTCTTGAACGAGATCCGTCAGATCAGAGATGGCGGCGGCTCCGGTTCGATCATCGGCCGCAACAGCTTCCAGCGTCCAAAGGCGGACGCGCTGGCGCTACTCGACGAGGTCATCAAGATCTATCTCGGCGAGAGCTGAGGTCTTGGTTGAGCCGAGTTCTGATCCGGACGAGATCGAAACTCGGCTCTATTTGATAGGACCATCCAAGCCATCAGCATCTTGGGTACCGGTGCTGCCGGCTGTTCTCGAAAGGGTTCAGCCGGCGGCGTTTTTGCTACCGCTCGACGACGATCGAGATGAAACGGTAGCACGACAGCTTCGCGATGTTTGCGCCACTCATCAGACCGCCTTCTTCGTGCAGGATGATCTGCAGCTGGCCAAGACTCTGGCGGCCGATGGCCTTCACAGTAGCACCCCCGATCTGGTTGGCAGCCTTCGAAAAAATATGGCTGAAGATGTCATTCTGGGCACTGATGTCGGGCTTTCACGCCATGACGCCATCTGCGCCGGTGAAGAAGGAACCGATTATGTCGCCTTCGGGCGTTTTGGCGAACACGCCCCGAAGGACATCCTCGATCTGATCAACTGGTGGGGCGAGCTCTTCCTGCTCCCCTGCTTAACCTACGCCGATGACCCAGACGATGCGCATGAACTTGCAAGAGCTGGCGCCGATTTTGTTGGTGTGTCTGCAGCGTTATGGAATCATGCCGAGAGCCCACTTCAGGCCGCCGACGACCTGAGGGCAGCAATCGAGAAAAACTAAGGCTGATCAGAGCCATCCGGCCGAATGCCCCTTTGCCTGACGTCCACCTTGCGCTAGATAGAGCGTTCCGCATGGATCGTCCTTCGCGATCCAGCCTCTGAAGGCTGTGCAGTACATTCGCAAGAGCTGCCGGTGCGGCCCATTTGATGGATGAGTGAGACGATGAAGATCAACGGCAATGAAATAAGGCCGGGCTATGTGCTCGAACACAAAGACAAGCTTTGGGTCGCCGTCAAAACCGACCATGTAAAGCCAGGCAAGGGCCCTGCATATCAGCAGGTCGAGCTAAAAGATCTGGTCGATGGCACCAAGCTCAACGAACGCTTTCGAGCCGCCGAAACCGTTGAACGGGTGCGCCTTGAGGAAAACACCTATCAGTTTCTCTACGAGGAAGGCACGCAGCTCAATCTGATGGATCAGGAAAGTTATGAGCAAATTGGGATCGACAAGAGCCTGATCGGCGATCAAGCCGCCTTTCTCCAAGAAGGCATGGAGATCGTCGTACAAAGCTTCGAAGGCCGTTCTCTCGGCGCAAGGTTGCCGGAGACTGCGGTTCTCGAAATTGTCGAAGCTGATCCGGTGGTCAAGGGCCAGACAGCGGCAGCCTCCTACAAGCCCGCGATCCTCGACAATGGTGTACGCATCATGGTCCCCCCTCATATCGAGGCCGGCACCAAGGTCGTGGTGAGCATTGCCGATTCATCCTATGTCGAACGCGCGAAATAAACGGGCATAGCCGACCGCAACGACTTAGCTCCAAGCCTTCTCCAACAGGATCGGAACGCTCATGCCGCCGATACGCTCGGCCAATATCAATGTCATGGATCAGGCTGCACGCAAGGCAGCCAGGCATCTGATCCGTGATTTCGGCGAGGTCGAACAGCTCCAGGTTTCGATCAAAGGACCAGGAGACTTCGTCAGTGCCGCTGATCGCAAGGCCGAGAAGATCCTTAGGGATGAACTTACGCGCGCGCGGCCAAATTTTGGCTTTCTTCTCGAAGAAAGCGGTGAGATCCCGAGCAAGGATGGGCACCGCTGGATCATCGATCCCCTTGACGGCACGACGAACTTTCTGCACGGCATTCCGCATTTCTCTGTCTCCATCGCCCTAGAATGGCATGGCGATATCATTGCGGGCCTGGTTTATGACCCGCTGAAGGACGAGACGTTCGTTGCCGAGAAAGGTGCAGGCTCTTTCCTCAATGACCGAAGGCTGCGTGTGTCGAAACGCAACGCCCTGGATCGCTCAATGATCGGTACAGGCATTCCCGTCCTGGATTGGCCTGGGCGTAAAAAGGGCTTTGCCCAACAACTCGATAGGGTTGCCGATAAGGTGGCAGGAGTGCGCAGGCTCGGCACAGCGTCATTGGACCTTGCATATGTCGCAGCCGGTCGTTTCGATGGCTTTTGGGAGTATGGGCTGAAGCCTTGGGATATCGCCGCGGGCTTGATCATCGTCGCTGAAGCCGGTGGTCTCGTCAGCCATCTCGAAGGCGAGCAGCACTGGTCAGATACCGGCACAATTGTCGCAGCGAATGCGGACATTCATCCACAACTGGTCGAACTCTTGCGGGTGAGCTAGAGGTCTATCCAGCCCTGAGATGCGAAGTTCGGCTGGCCAGCAACATCGGAATCAATGGCAAAAACCCGATAGCCTCCAGGCATCGCGAGCTTCCATGCTTGATCTACCCCTAAGTGTTTGTCATATAATGTATTTTGAAGGACGAGCCACCGAAGATTGCGCAGGATGGCCTTTTCCTCGTCGCCTCCACGATACGAACAACATCCTCTCGTCCATTCCACATCCTGCTTGCATTGATTGAGGAATGTTAACGAAGCATTAACCAATAGACCATAGAGTGGTTAAATCCTAATCACAGAGATTTGACGAACAAAAATATTGAAACATTGATTTTTAAGAAAAAAAATACCACCTGCAAGTGAAAGTGCTATTTATTACACAAATTTAATATGTTCTATATTACATTAAAAAATCAAGAAATATTTAAATATTATTAAAATAATAAAATAATTAAAAAATCAAATGACAAACAAAAATAGCCAACAAACGAGTATTTTCTTGATGTGAAATACCAATTTTGATAGTAAAAATTCATGCGCCTGAAAAATAAAGGAACCTTTTTTCCAAAATCGCAAAAATCATAGAAGAATATCTAACTTAGCAAGTTTAACAACTTTACGTGGGTATATTCATGTCAACTTTAGCAAAAATGCCAGCAAAGAAGGTTCCATTTTGTTAGCGGATAAATGCACGTCTTTGCTCGCCAAATGCCTCAGGCGATCTACATTAAACACAATGCAACGGACGAACATGGAACATGTCATGATGCTGTTGAACCAGCCTCTTTGCGATAGAGGGTAAGAGGTATCACAATATGCCAAATGCAGGTTCATCCCGGAGACAAGCTGTTTCATTATATGACGACGTCGATGACCAATTACGGGCGACCGGTGTAATGGTGACAGAGCGACAGTCAGGATGGGACGATCAGCAGCAAGACAGTTTGGATGCTGCACAACCGATGGCAGCACTTCCCTTCGAATCAAAGAAAGGCCCCAGAAAAGACGGGGTTAGATATTCATCATCAGACCTGATCATTTCCGATCGACGATCGTCGACGGCGATGGCCCCGCAAATCAGTTCTGAACCGAAGGATCGAGGCGCTTTTCCGAATGTAGCTAAGGCGCCCAAGTAAGCGAGGTGATGTGAATGGCCAAGCAGACGATCGATTTCGCCAAGGTGATCCAAAAAGATCGCGAGGAACGCCAACAGGAAAGGTGGCAAGGCACTTTCCTGGAATATCTGGAAAAAGTGAAAGCAGACTCGTCGCTCGCCAATTCGTCACATCGGCGCATGTACGATATGCTGATGGCGCCGGGCATTACCGAGATCAATCCAGAAAATGATCCGCGAACTCAGCGCTTGTTTGGCGACGAGCCGATCAAGGTGCATAATTTTTTCAAAGATGAGTTTTTCGGAATGGAACGCACGCTCAACAAGATCGTGCGCTATTTCCACTCGG
>JBOEHJ010000253.1:0-504 GCA_050633905.1 Geminicoccales bacterium | reverse complement strand
CGATGATGGTCATGATGGTGGCAGCATTTTCGGCGCCGCGATCAGAGCCGGCGAAGGTCCAGTTGCGTCGTCCGATGACCAGAGGTCTGATGGCGCGTTCAGCGGCGTTGTTATCGATGGCGACGGCTGGATCGTCCAAGAACAGGGTGAAGGCATCCCATCTTGAGAGGCCGTAGTTGATCGCGCTGGTGAGCTCGAACTTTTCCGGCAGTTCCTTGAGCCTGGCTTCGAGCCAGGTTTTAAGACTTTCGGTCAAAGGGCGACTCTTGATGTCACGCATAGCCTGGCGCTGGTCTTTGGTTTTGCCCGTAATCGTCCGCTCGACGTCGTAGAGTTTGCCGATCCGATCGAGCGCCTCCTTGGCAATCGGTGAGTCGATGGATTTTTGAAAGTCGAAGAATTTTCTTCTCCAGTGGGCCCAGCATCCGGCCTCTTTGACCTGAACCTCTTGGGTCAGTGGATCAGGCTCGTACATGGCGTTAAAGCCGGTGAAGCCATCGGCCT
>JBOEHJ010000252.1:0-1067 GCA_050633905.1 Geminicoccales bacterium | reverse complement strand
GGGAAACCATCCGGGAAGGACTGAAAGGCTTCGAGCGAAACCCCGGTCAAGGGAATCTCACGGCGTGCATAGTGGCTCTTCAGCTGCCGACGGGTTGGCTCAATGCGGATATGGGGCACATCAACATCCAAACAGATCGTCTCCTTGGTGAGGGCTGCCCCTTCACTCGGACGGTAGCCTGTATTGACCATGCCAAGGAACAAGCCCCGCGCTTCGGGATTGAGACCGTCCAAAGCGCCGGGCGCTAGGATCTTGTCCTTAATCCAAGCGTCCGAAAAAGGGGGGCGGCTTCGTTTCTCACCTTCCTTGAAGGAAAGCTCGCCCAAGGGCAGGTCAAGGCCCAGGCGCTTCATCCGATTGATGGTCTTTAGAATATCGCCCAGATGGATGAGATCCTTATTCGCAGAATTGGCGGTAAGCCCTTTGCTCTCGATCCTCTCCAACCAATACTGCCGAAAATCGAGCATGTCGTCGCGTGAGATCTGATCGATCGGCTTGTCGCCGATCACGTCGATCAAGTTGCGAATTGCCTTGATCCGAGGATTGCGCCAGCGACGCAGCTGATCCTCGCTCTTGCCGAAGGTCTTGTCCTTGGTGAGCCCCCAATAAAGCTCAAGAGCCTTCTCGATGGTGATGCCAGGCTCGTGCACCATGCCAAGGAGAGCGGTTGCCTCGGCTTGGTTAGGCGCGTCGATCGCTTCGACCCGCTCAACAAGCTCACCCACCGGCAGACGTTTAACCTGATCGACATCCATATATCGAAATCCGCGAACGGCAGTAAGTTCCTGCGCGGCTGCGAACCTGGCCTCTGCATCTGCGTTATCTCCAGCGAGCCTAGCTTCCCATCCTTCGATCATCTGCGCCCAGGCCCGGTTCGCTTTAATCTCAGCAATCTCTTGGCTGTCGGTATGCAGGCTGATCCAGATCGTGGATCGAGGCTCGATCGCAGCATAACGCCGAGGGACACGCCGTCTGAGCTGAAAGATGCTCCCACGCTTAAGAATGGTCATCGACGTCGTTCGCATTCCTGTGCTGCATTGTGTGCAGCACACTATCCCTAGAGGCTA
>JBOEHJ010000251.1:0-749 GCA_050633905.1 Geminicoccales bacterium | reverse complement strand
ATCGGTCCGCCCCAATGCTCTGCTTCGGTACTCTCGCCTCGCGGTTGTCGCCGCTTGGGCTTCTCCCTTAACATCAGAGCACTGGTTCCTGCAGTTCCGCGCAAAAGCCTGCATCCAACTCACGCCCCCTCTACGCCGGCCGCCGTCTGCCCCGTCATCAGGCTCCTGACAGACTTGTCCGAGAAGAAATGCACACTCCTCGTTTTGACGACACCAAATTCTTTTCGACGCGTCTTCGGTGGGTTCACTTTCGTTCGTCTTTCGAATGCACACCTGCTCAAGGTCACGCCTCGAGCTTTTACTCCAACGCTAACGACCACGGCTCTTTACCGCAGCCGCTTGGAGTGGTTTGAGACCTGCTCCTGAAAGCCGATCTCGAGGGGCCCGCCCTCATCTCTCACGCAGCTTCACGACATCTGTCATTTTCCTCCTTTCCTCTTTGTCTCTGCAGCACACTGCATCCCATAAATTCGATCGCATTGAAGTTCTTGACTTTTTTCAGTTCGAGTTAAAGCATGCTTGCACATGTTTATGTGGGTGACTTTGCTTCTCGGATGGCTACGATCATGCTTCAAATCGCAGCATGAACTCGCGTTAGAGAACCTGGCTCTTCGTCAGCAGCTGGCGATGTTGAAACGACGCTCGAAGCGAGCTTGTCCATCGCGTGGTGATCGCTTTTTCTGGATGACCTTCTCCCGGTGGCTCTGTCCGTCGAGAGTGTTTAGACCACGTCATCATCCTGAATGAGC
>JBOEHJ010000250.1:0-800 GCA_050633905.1 Geminicoccales bacterium | reverse complement strand
CAGAGCATTGGGGCGGACCGATTTGTAGTAGCGATGAAGGCTCTGTAATGGGGCTGGAGCGAAGGGATCGGGTCAGGTGGTCGTATGGTCGAAACAACTGGTAACAGGATGACGTTGATGCATGCGACAGACAAGCCGTTCAAGATCAGCAAGAAGCAAGTGTACGACGCTTATAAGGCGGTCAAATCCAAGGCGGGTGCGGCCGGTGTGGATGGTCAGACGATCGAGCAGTTCGACGCCAACTTGGGGAGAAATCTCTACAAGATCTGGAATAGGATGAGCTCGGGCAGCTACTTTCCACCGCCGGTGCGTGCCGTCTCCATTCCCAAAAAGTCTGGAGGCCAGAGGATTTTAGGTGTGCCCACCGTAGCTGATCGCGTGGCTCAGATGGTGGTCAAACAATTCATTGAGCCGGATCTGGAACCCATCTTTCTGGCAGATTCTTATGGCTATCGGCCGGGGAAATCGGCGCATGATGCCATAGGGGTGACGCGCAAGCGGTGCTGGACATATGACTGGGTTTTAGAATTTGACATCAAAGGACTGTTCGACAACATCGACCACGAGCTTTTGCTGCGGGCGGTCCGCAAGCATGTGACATGCACATGGGCGCTGCTATACATCGAACGATGGCTAACAGCGCCTATGGAACAGGAAGATGGAACAAGGGTTGAGCGCCAGTGTGGCACGCCTCAAGGAGGTGTCGTCAGCCCTATTCTTTCAAATCTGTTTATGCATTACGCATTCGACTTGTGGATGGCACGGACACATCCGGACATCCCGTGGTGTCGGTATGCTGA
>JBOEHJ010000249.1:0-1062 GCA_050633905.1 Geminicoccales bacterium | reverse complement strand
CCGTCGATGTCCATGCCGATCTCGGCGAGGTAGAGGGTGAGATCCTGGGCGAAGCGCAGCTTGTAGCTGGAGTTGGTGAGCACCGCATTGTTGATCATCTGGGTGTAGCCGTAGCGCTGCGCCTGCATCAGCGACGTGCCGAGGCCGAATTCCGCATGCTTCCAGGCGCCGAGATGGTTCTGCAGCACCTTGACCCAGGCCGCGTCGAACGCCTTGGGCGCACCCGCCCGGCGCGCATTCTGCACGACGTTCTGGATCATGCCTTCGATGGTCGACTGGCGCTGATAGTGGGTGCGCTCCCATTCCTGATCGGGGGCACGGAAGGCGTGCCAGTTGGAGCTTTGGGCCGCCGTGAACTCCTTGACATAGGCGCCCTTGCCGTCCGGGAAGGAGATGATCCAGTCCTGCATCAGATAGCGTTCAGGATCAGGCTGGACATCGACGGTCATGTCTTCGTAGTGGGTCGCCCGCTTGCCCCTCGGCTCGAAGTAGCGATATTTCCGGCTGTCGCTGTCGGCGAACTGCGCCGCACCCGCCGCACCCGATTTCACTTCTGCTGGATTGGTCGCCATGGTTGTCCCCTTTCCCTTCCTTTGCTCTCTTGCACCGGGCCGCTGTTGCTACTGCACCGAGTAGCGGCAGCTACCTACCCGCTGGCCTGGGTAAACTTGTCGAAGAAGATGTGATCGCCCTCGATGTCGGACATGATCAGCATCGGCATAACGGCATCGATCATCGGCGGCGGACCGCAGGTGTAGGCATCGCCGCCATCGGACAGATCGAGTTCGGCGAGGTGCCTTTGCAGCACTTCATGAACCATGCCCTTCTCGCCGCTCCAGTCGTCGTCATCCGCGGCATCCGACAGAACGGGAATGAACGCGAAGTCGTCGAGCTTCGCGCCCAGCTCCTTGATCTCATCGAGGTAAAAGAGATCCGCCTGGGTGCGGGCACCGTAGAAGAAGCGTACAGCGCGCTTCTCGCCGCTCTCCACATGATCCTGAAAAATCGACCAGAGCGGCGACATGCCTGAGCCGCCGCCCACCAGGATCAGCGGTCCTTCGT
>JBOEHJ010000248.1:3768-14459 GCA_050633905.1 Geminicoccales bacterium | reverse complement strand
TAGTCGTCAAATCAATGCCGAAAAGAAAACGCCAAAGGGCCAACTCGGCGTCGACATCCAGCCCGAGCAGTTCGACGACGTGAACCTCGCCGGCTGCAACGCCGTCACGATCGACATCCTTGGTTCGATAGTAGACATAGCCAACCGGCTGCCCTTCCCGCTCCGCAAGAGCATACCGATAACTGCTGGCACCATCGCTTCCCGAAGGTTCAGCGAGGCGACGGGCATTCCACCAGACGGATGTTCTGGTGAGCGCGCCTGGTCGTTTCGTTCGCGTTGCTTCGTAGATAAGCGGCACCGCCTCGGCGAATGACGTCTTATCGACCATCCTTATCTCGACACGATCATCGAAGGGGCCGTCGATGGTTGCAGCGTTCGAGCGGATATCGAACATGACGAAATCGATGGCACAGCCGAAACCGAAGCGGCCATAGATGGAGGCTTCCGAGGCCCAAAGTCCGGCGAGCGGCTCGGCGTGCCGCCTGACATCATCGAGATGGACCTCGATCATGCGCCGAAGGATGCCGCGACGCCGATGCGTCGGCCGGACGGCGACAACGGTCGTGCCGCCCATTGGTAAAGTGCGATGACCAGGAACGGTGAGATCGAAGCTGTAGGCCGATATCGTGCCGACCAGCTGATCGCCATCGAAGGCGCCGAAGCTTCGATCGAGCTCATTGATGCTGCGATAATGATTGCGGCGGTCTTTATTGGTGTCCCCGAGATAAGCGACATCCATGAGGTCGACGAACGCATCGAGCTCATTCTCTGTGATGGGTCGAATGTCCACCATGATGCTTCTCCAAAAATCGAAACGTCAAATTAGGCGCGGCTGAGCATCGATTTGGAGCTACCTCAAGCCTACTGCCATCACAGCGACATATCAACGACGAGAGGGACATGATCACTCAAGCCATTGCCGCACCAGTCATCGAACCTACCGACATCAAATGCATCGACAGCGCTCAGCCATGTGCTTGGCAGGAATATGTAATCGATATGGTAGGTCGGCCCGTCGCGGGTGCGATCGCGCCAGTAGATCGTCGGCACGCTTTCCTCGCCGTGAGCTTCACGGTAGATCTCGTGATAGGCGCTGACGAGGTCTCGATTCTTCAGGATCTCAACCATGGTCATGTGGTTGATGCGCCAACCCGGCTTGTCCCAGATCGCATTGTTGTTGAAGTCGCCGGCAAGGACCACGGGTCCATCTTCTAGAAAGCCACGATAACGGGAATGTGCGCGACGGAGCGGTCCCAGCTGATGCTTTCGCGTGACCCCGCCGCTGGCATTTTGCGCCCAAACTGCGAGCAAGTTGAACGTGGTGGGACCACTGATGTGCACCGGTGCGATGTACCGAAGCTTGGGCCAATAGCTTTCGGACAGATATGCCCGATAGCCGTTGAATGTGAAGACCGCCAGGCCCTTTGTAGGATGATGCCCGATCCACACAGGTTCGTTCTCAATCCAGGTCGAACAGCCCATGCGACGAAGGCGCCCCGGCTCGGCGCATTCGGAAATGACGGCGATATCGGGCTGAAGCGCCAATAGGGCCTCAGCCTTTCGGTGCAGCGCCATATTGCAGTTCCAAGCGACCAGTCTCATCGATGATCAATCACGGTGCCCGGACCAACGACTTTTCGAGCATCATATGAACACCCTTGTGGTGGTTGACGATCTGGGTGACCCGCAGATCCGCGGCCAGGCTGCAAAGGGTATAAGCATCTTCCGCCGAAAGGTTCGTGCGTTCGCAGATCAGCGCGATCATGTCCCGCACCGCTTCCGTGGCCGCATCGTCGAGATCCGGGTTCAGCCCCATGGTGATGAAGTGGGTTGGGGTTTCAGCACGCGGCATGGAGAGGCTGAGATCCGCTCGAAGGATCAGCTCGAAGGTTCCCTTAAGCGCAGTCTCGATGGCCGTGACGCAGACCTCGCCATCACCCTGAACGCCATGGCCGTCTCCGGCGGAGAACAGGGCATCCTCGACATGGATCGGCAAATAGAGCGTGGCGCCGGCACCAAGTTCCTTGTTGTCGAGATTGCCACCATGTTGCCTCGGGATGATTGAGGTGATCGCCCCCCATTCCCTCGGCGGCGCGACGCCCATAACGCCGAAGAAGGGCTGCAAGCGCAGCTCGGTGCCCCAGGGCAGGGTCGCGACACCACGTTCAGCATCGAGTGGAATGGTCATCAGGCGGGTCTCGGTGAAATCCTGCGGTAGGGCACCAGCAAGGGGACGTATCGCGTTGTAGCCCCAATCCTGAACCAGCAGGATGTCGTGGATCCGCACTTCGAGGACATGTCCAGGCTTGGCACCGCGCACGGCGACCGGCCCGGTCAGAATATGTCCCTGGAGCTTTTGCTGAACGCTCGCATGGATGTCATGGAGCGCGTCTGGGACGAAGAAGCCACTCTTCGGCACCACATCCGGCCCACCCGAGACGCTGGTTAGCGTAACCTTGTCGCCACTTTCGACCTCCAAGACGGGAGGAAGGGAGGCATCGAAGTAACCCCAATGAACATTATCCGGGCTTGCTGCAAGTTCATAGGTCGGCATGACGCGCTCTGCTCCCAGGAGGTTTGATTGCTAGAGTCATGTTGAGCCGTCTTGTCCAGTTCGGCAACTCAGCCTCGAGCCATAGATCCTCAAGCCGTTATCTCCTCGGATTTTTGTAGTCTGACGACCTGAACTGGCCGTGCCCATGCGTGAAGCGATTTGCGGCGGTGGCGTCATTGGCGCCTGCCTTGCCTATTATTTGAGCCTGGACGGTGCCGATGTCTCGCTGATCGAACGGCACGAAATTGCCAGCGCTGCGTCAGGTAAGTCGGGCGGATTTCTGGCGCTGGATTGGTGCGTTGTGTGCGGCAACTTTGCCGTCGGTCATGATACCCATGATAAGAACCCGGTGACTTGCCGGGCAGGCCTTACGACCATCGAGATCATAGAAGAGGAAGACCTAGTTGAGAATGCAGCCAGTGTTGGCTCATGGGCGTTGGAGCGCCTCCACGACATGATGGATTGTCACGCTTGTATCGGCGACGTCCGCGGACGTGGCTTTCTCATGGGCATCGATCTGGTCGAGGATCGCAGCACCAAGGAACCGGCGAAGGATCTGGCCGAGGCGGTGTTCTACCGCTGTCTCGAAAACGGCCTCAGTTTCAAGATCTCGATGGGGTCGGTTCTGACGCCTTAACCGCCGCTTGTGCCGACGCGAGAGCAAATGGAAGTGGCTCTGAACACCATCGAGGACGCCATCAAAGACGCCCCCTCTTGATGGGCCGGCGTCTCTGAAAATTGACGCTACGGAATGCTATCGCGCCAGGTGAGGCCGTCTTCTGTGGTTGTCCGAGGGCGGTATTCGCCGCCAAACAAGCCTGTGTAACCCGCGTCCTGGAAAGCTGGTAAAAGAGTGCCGTAATCGAGAGCCCCAGGGAACGGCTCGGCTCGTCCCTCGGCCGAGGCGATTTGCACATGGCCGATACTATGGACATGACGATGGAAAGGCTCGAGGAGCGTCCCGCTTTCACGGAAGACGTGATAGCAATCGAACATGATCTTGAGACGTGGATGGCCGATATCCGAAAGGACGTCTCCGGCTTGTTCGACCGTTCTTAGAAAATATCCAGGCAATTGCTCCGAACAAACCGGCTCGATCAGGATCGACAGATCCGTGTTGCGGAGCGCGAATGTTAGATTGTCGAGATAGGTCCGATGCGCCTCCTTGCCTTCGGCCTTGCCGGCCAGCACGTGAACGCCACCCGCACCGATGCTCTCTGCCAGATCAATCGCCTCGGCAATATCGTGCTTGGTCTGTTCAGCCAATGCTGGAATGGCTGCGCTGCCGGTCGTGTCGCCCATGCGGACGTTCAGCCCGACAATGGGCAAGCTTGCCTCGGCGAGCACATCCTTTAGCGCTTCACGGTCAACCTGTTGGCCTTCGTCATGAAATTCGACGGCATCGAAGCCATGCGCCGCTGCCCGGCGAATGCGGTCAAGAAACGGCAGTTCTTGCCAGAGATACCCGGTGTTCGCTGAGTACCGATACCTCGCCATGTTTTCCTTCCTCTCCAGACCACTCTTTAGCTCTACGATCAAGGCGAACACAAGCGCCGGAACAGACCGCGAGACTTGATCAATATTCGTACTCGTCGGGGCAGGGTCAGCGCTGTCATAAGTTCAGGTGTGGACAGCTTGTTGTTTAGGCAAGGTGCCTCTAAAGCTGAGCACACGAAATTTTCTAAGGGAGACCCTGGTGGCCATTCGTACGACTTGCATTGGAGCTTATCCGAAACCTGACGATCTGCCCATTCGGGACTGGTTTCAGATTGATCAGGGACTGACATCAGACAGCAGCTTGATCACGCGAGGCTATACCGAAGCCATGTCGACAGCCGATGCCGAAACCGAAGCTCTGTTCGTCAAGGCAACGCGGACGGCTGTCGAGGATCAGATTGCTTGCGGTGTCGACATCCCGACTGATGGTGAACAGAGGCGTGAGAATTACATTCACTATCATTGCCGGCATCTCGAGGGGTTCGATTTCGAGAATCTGAGCAAGGCCGTTCTGCGTGATGGCGCCTACAGCGCAGAGCTGCCGACCATCACCGGCAAGATCACGCCGAAGGGGAATCATTTCTTGGATCGGGATTTCGAGACCGCGCAATCCTTTGCCGATCGTCCCGTCAAGATTACCGTGCCTGGCCCGACCACCATCATGGATACGACGGTCGATCAATTCTACCCTGATGAGCGTCAGCTCGCCTTCGATCTTGCCGATGCATTGAATTTCGAAATTCGAGCACTTGCGGAGGCCGGTTGCCGCTACATTCAGGTTGATGAGCCCCTCTTTGCGCGCAATGTCGAACGTGCCCTCGATTTTGGTGTCGAATGCCTGGATCGCTGTTTTGATGGGGTGTCTGACGATGTCACGCGCGTCATGCACATGTGCTGCGGCTACCCCGAGCATCTCGACGATGAGCACTATCACAAAGCCGACCCCACCTGCTATTTTCAGCTGGCGGACGCGGTTGACCAGTCGTCCATCCATCAAGTTTCGATCGAGGACGCGCATCGCTACAATGATTTGACGTTGCTCGAGAAATTCAAATCATCGACGGTGATTTTCGGCGCTGTCGCCATCGCACAGAGCCACCTCGAGCCAGTCGAGCAAATCGCAGAAAGGCTAAGCACAGCCCTTCGTCATATCGACAAGGAACGCCTGATCGCAGCGCCAGATTGTGGTCTCGCCATGCTCGGAAGGGACCTTGCGATGCAAAAACTGAGTAACCTATCCGAGGCAGCGCACGCCCTTTGATTCTTCCTCATCGACGATAGAAACGGTCTCGACCTGAACCACAGGGCTCAAAGACCAGAACACACACGATCCAGGCAGCTAGGTATGACCTTCGCAGCCAGAGCGACACCATATTCTGTTTTACAGATGGAAAGACCATGGGGTAGCCTACCCATAAGCGTCACGGCTTTGACATTCAAATGTCACACAGTTTGGATGAGTATTTAGCCGAAGGCGCGTAGAAAAAAGGCTCACAGTGGGCCGTTGGGAGGACCGTTTGTGGCGGCAATCACGCTTCGAAACATCCAAAAGAGCTTCGGAGCGACCCGCGTTATCAATGACATCGACATCGACATTGTCGATGGCGAGTTTCTGACCCTTGTCGGACCGTCAGGCTGCGGCAAGTCGACGACCTTGCGCATTATTGCCGGGCTGGAGAACCAGGATAGCGGTGATGTCGAGATTGGCGGAAGGTCAGTCAACGAGGTCCGGCCGAGCCGCCGCGATCTCGCTATGGTGTTTCAGTCCTACGCGCTCTATCCGCATCTGAACGTCTACCAGAACCTGGCAACACCACTGCTGCTCCGCGATCTAGATTTCTCGGAGCGGTTGCCGCTGATCGGCAGACTCATGCCGGGGCGGAGAGCCAAGATCGACGCGATCAACGGCGTTATTCGCGAGGCCGCTGAGACATTGAAGATCAATGAACTCCTCGATCGCAAACCTGGCCAATTGTCGGGTGGCCAGCGTCAGCGTGTTGCCTTGGGGCGGGCCATGGTGCGAAAGCCCGCTGCCTTCTTGATGGACGAGCCTTTATCCAACCTCGATGCAGGGCTCAGGGTTCACATGCGCTCGGAACTGGCGGAGCTGCACCGCAATCTCGGCACAACCTTCGTCTACGTCACCCATGACCAGGCGGAAGCGCTCACCATGTCCAGCCGCATGGCTGTGATGATGGAAGGCGACATGCTGCAAATCGGCAAGCCGGATGACGTCTACGAGAACCCATTGGATATTCGGGTCGCTGAATTTATCGGCAGCCCCAAGATCAATATTCTGCCGGCCGAGGCGGACGTATCCGGCCGTCTTTCCAGCTTGGGCGTCACCTTCGCCAGACATCTTGCAGAGCCGACGGCGACTGGCAAGCTCTCGGTCGGGCTTCGACCGGAGCATCTGGAGTTGCGTGCAGCGAAAGACGATAGCTGCTTTTCTGGACGGCTGACCTACAAGGAAAATCTCGGCTCGGACGTTTATCTGCACATCGCGCTTCAGGATGTCGCTGATCGGATCATTGTTCGCGTCAGGCCCCATGAGGCGGGTGACAGGTCGATCGGCGATGAGCTCTGGATAGGCCGCGATCCCGGCAAGGCCCTGTTTTTCGGCGCTGATGGCAAGCGTCTCATCACCAATGGTGACAGAAAAACGGAGCGCGTCGCCTGATGGTTCACTCGAGAGCCCATATCTGGTTCGTCGCCCCGGCCGTCATCCTCATGGCTCTCCTCCTGATCGCGCCTGTTTTCGTCGCAGCCGTCCTATCCTTTTCAGACTACAGCCTTGGCAACCCGACCTTCGAGTGGGTCGGTCTGGAGAACTATGAAAAGCTAACCAGCCGCTCCAGCTACCATAAGATGTTCACCGCATCCTTGACTTACGTGCTAGTGGTCGTGCCGGTGTCGGTGGCACTCGGGCTCGGCGCCGCCCTCTTGATTTCATCGCTTCGGTTCGGCGGTGAGGCCTACAAGGCCATTTTTTTCCTACCTGTCATGGCGACGTTGCTGGCGATGGCGATCGTCTGGGAATTCGCGCTGCATCCCGTGGTCGGCGTGGTCAACGATGTCCTCAGAAGCGGCTGCGACATCGGCTGGATCTACGGGCTCCTGACCAGCTCCTGGCTTGGTGCCGATCCGCTGAACAGCTGGTACGGACAATCCTGTGCCGAGGACTTTCCGCTCTGGCTCGGCGACAAGACCTACGCGCTTGGCACGATCTCGTTCATCGGCATCTGGCAAGCTTTCGGCTTCAATATGGTGCTCTATCTGGCCGGTCTGACATCGATCCCGCGCGAACTCTACAACGCCGCCCTGATGGATGGCGCTGATAGCGCCTGGGAGCGGTTCAAGCTGGTGACCTGGCCGATGCTCGGCCCGACCCATGTGTTCGTCGTCACCATCACCTCGATCCGCTCCTTCCAGGTCTTCGATACGGTCGAGGCGCTGACCCGCGGCGGGCCGAGCAAGTCCACCTATGTGATGATCTACGCCATGTTCGAAAAAGGCGTGAAGCAGAACCTGCTCGGCATCGGTTCCGCGATCACAATCGTTTTCCTGGCCTTCGTCTTGCTCCTGACCCTGATCCAGGTCTACTTCGTGAACAGGCGGGTGCACTATGCCTAGTGGTGTGACCACGTCATTGACTTTCGACCGTTGTCGAAGAAAGCGCCTGGATTTCCTGGGTATGCGGGCTCGTCTCTACATAGCTTGCGGACACTCTTCCTACGAAAAGGCCATGGGCGAATGGGTGGTCTGGCCATGACGGAGCAAGGAAGCTGGGTCACCGAAGCGATGAAGCATGTGATCCTGCTCGCAGGCGCCGTCATCGTGCTCCTCCCCTTTTATCTGATGATTTCCTATTCGCTGAAGTCGCCCGCTGAAATCGAGAGCAATACCGGCGGGCTGATCGGCAGCCAGGAGATCATGACCGACCGCCGCTGCATCAAGGAAGGAAAGCCGCTTGAAGCCTGCGAGATGCGCCCGATCGTCTATAACTACACCGCAGCCTTCAAAGAAGCGCCGCTGCTCCGTTACATGCTGAATGGCGTGATCGTCACGGTCTCGATCTTCGTCATTCAGGTCATCGTGGCCTTGCCCTGCGCCTATGCACTGGCCAAGCTCCGGTTTTGGGGGCGAGATGTCGTCTTCGGGCTGGTGATCTTCTGCCTTTTGATCCCAGTTCACGCCATCGCACTGCCGCTCTACATCATGCTTGCGAAGGCAGGACTCACCAATAGCTACGCAGCCTTGATCGTTCCCTGGACGATCTCCGTCTTCGGCATTTTCCTGATGCGTCAGTTTTTCAAAACCGTGCCCGATGATCTCATCGACGCTGCGCGCATGGACGGAATGAGCGAGTTCAGTATCGTCTGGCGGGTGATGCTGCCGACCGCAATTCCGGCCCTCCTGGCCTTTGCCATCTTCTCTGTGGTCGCTCATTGGAACGACTATTATTGGCCGCGCGTGGTGATCACTGGCGATCGCGATCTGATGACCCCACCGCTTGGCCTCCGTATGTTCAAGTCCGATCTCGACGGCAATGAATACGGCCCGATGATGGCCGCGACCACGGTGATCGTGACTCCGTTGGTGGTGGCTTTCCTCCTGGCGCAACGCCGCTTTATCGAGGGGATCACCATGACCGGCATGAAGTAAGGTTACCGTTAGAGAAAACTGGTTGTTCAATAACAGGGAGAAAACGAATGAGACTGAAAACCGCGTTTGCTGCGATGGCCGTGAGTTCGCTCGCCATGATGTCCATGGCAAAGGCCGTAACGATCGAAGTCGGCTATCCCTATTCCGCCCTGTTTGATGTCACCTTCAAGCGGATCATGCCTGAGTTTCAAAAGGCGCATCCCGACATCGAGGTGGAGTTTCGCGCGACCTACGAGAATTACGAAGACGCCACCAACTCGGTGCTGCGCGAAGCGGTCGCCGATACGCTTCCCGATGTGAGCTTCCAGGGTCTTAACCGGCAGGCGCTTCTGGTCGAGAAAGGAATAGCCAAGTCGTTTGAGCCGTTCATCGCGGGCGAGCCTGACTTCGAGAATGATGGTTACCATCAGGCCATGCTCGATCTCGGCACCTTCAATGACGAGGTATACGGACTCCCCTTTGCGGTGTCATTGCCGGTCGGCTACTACAACATGGATGCCCTGGCAAAAGCCGGCATCACCGAGCTGCCCACGACCTGGGACGAGGTCATCGACAACTGCGGCAAGCTGCACGAAGCCGGTTTCAAAAACCCGCTCTTCTGGGGCTGGAACATCACCGGTAACTGGTTCTACCAGGCTTTGCTTTGGAGTCAGGACACGCCGATCATGAAAGACGGCGAGATCAATTTCGACGGCCCCGAAGGTCTTGCGGCTCTTGAAACGATGAAAAAGCTGTTCCGCGGCTGCAACATGCTGAACCTGTCGGTCGGCGACGCCGGCAAGCCCTTTGCCGCAGGCGAGGTCGCCATGCACTTCTGGTCGACATCGGCTGTCGGCGCGATCGAGCGGTCCAAGGGCGACTTCGAATTGCAGACCGGTGAATTCCCCGGCATGGGCGAAGCGCCGAAGGGCCTGCCGGCAGGCGGCAATGCGGCGATGCTGGTCTCGAACTCTGATGATCCCGAGGTTGTGGATGCGGCCTGGAAGTTCATCAAGTTCACCACATCAGGCGTCGGTGCCGCGGCGGTAGCTGAGACGACCGGCTACATGCCACCGAACAAGGCCGCGAACGATCTTCTCGCCGACTTCTACGAGGAGAACCCGAACAAGCACACCGCCGTCCGCCAGGCCGGTCTGCTGCGCGACTGGATCGCCTATCCCGGCGACAACGGACTCGCGATCACCCAGGTCGTCTACGACATGCTCGAGTCGATCGTGACTGGTGACGCCGACGATATGGAAGCGCTNNCAGGAAGAGATGGTCGAGGAGGTGCAGGACCTCCTGCCCTAGCGGTGTGACCACAACATCAACCCTGAGCGGGGCAATTCCGTTGTCCCGCTCAGGCAAGTTACAAAAATGACGGATTGATCATGGCCACGAACGAAGAATTCGAGAAACGTCGCGATGACAGCGTAGCGCGCGCGATTGCCTATTCGGCGACCTTCACGGCCAAACATGCCGACAATGCCGAAGTCTGGGATGTCGTTGGCAAGCGCTACATTGATTTTTGCGGCGGCATCGGCTGCCAGAATGTCGGCCATCGGCATGAGCAGGTGGTCGAGGCGATCAAGGCTCAGCTGGATGACCTCACCCATACCTGCTTTCAGGTCAGCCCCTATGAGAGCTATATCGCGCTNNGCTGAGCGGCTGAATGCGCTTTGCCCCGGCGATTTCGCGAAGAAGTCCCTATTCTTTTCCGCCGGCGGCGAGGCGGTCGAGAATGCCGTCAAGATCGCGCGCTACCATACCGGACGTCCGGCACTCATCACCTTCACCAACGGCTATCACGGCCGTTCCTATATCGGCATGGGACTGAGCGCGCGCATGGTGCCGTTCAAGGTCGGGTTTCGGCCTTTCCCCACCGAGATCTACCGCATCCCCTTTCCTGATGCCTATCACGGCGTCACCCTCGACGACACGATCAAGGCCTTCGAGACGTTGTTCCGAAGCGATGCGCCGCCCGATCAGATCGCCG
>JBOEHJ010000248.1:0-3758 GCA_050633905.1 Geminicoccales bacterium | reverse complement strand
GAAATCCAAAGCGCCATGGGTCGGACCGGTAAGATGTTCGCGATGGAGCATTTCGGCATCGCCGCCGATCTCACCTGCGTCGGCAAGAGCATCGGCGGTGGCCTGCCGCTGTCCGGCATTGTCGGTCGTGCCGACATCGTCGATGCCGTGCCGCCGGGTGGCCTCGGCGGAACGTTCGGCGGCAACCCGCTCGCCTGCGCCGCCGCCCTTGCCGTCCTCGACGTGATCGACAGCGACAAGCTCTTGGACGCCGGCCTCGCACTGGGTCGACAGATCGATAAGAGATTGCAGGCGCTAGCGCGAAAGAACACGCTGGACTTCATCGGCGATGTTCGCAGCCTCGGTTGCATGAACGCCTTCGAGATCGTCAAGAACCGCGAGACTCACGAACCGGATGGTGATCTCACCGCGCGTATCACCGCAATCGCGCTGGAGAAGGGCTTGGTGCTCGTGACGGCAGGGCCGACGCGAAACGTCATCCGCATTCTCGTGCCGTTGACGGCCTCGCCTGAGCTGGTCGACGAAGGATTGGACATCCTCGAAGCCTCGCTTGATCAGACGGCCGACGAGCGTGGTGGCTGAGCCGAGGCCGGAAAGTTCTGGAGCGAGATCATGAAGATCAAGGCAGCCGTTCTTTGGGAGAACGCGAAACCCAAGCCCTATGCCAAAAGCCTGCCGCTTAGCGTCGAAGAGTTGGAGCTTGATCCGCCCAAGTCTGGCGAGGTCCTTGTAAAGCTTGAGGCCGCCGGCCTCTGTCATTCCGATCTGGTCGCGATCAACGGCGAGCGCGCCAAGCCGACACCGATGGTCATCGGCCATGAAGCCGCCGGAATCGTCGCCGAGCTCGCCCCTGATGTCGAAGGTTTCGAGGTCGGCGATCACGTCGTGCCATCTTATGTCTCGAGCTGTGGTCGATGCGATATGTGCCGGGAAGGCAGGCCGGCCCTTTGCCAGCCAGCAACCATCGCCAATGCAGCCGGCACCATGCGCGACGGTACCACCAGGCTTCATCGAAACGGCGAGCGCATCCATCATCACTCCGGGGTCGCCGCCTTCGCCGAATACGCCGTGATCTCGAAGGACGCACTGGTCAAGATCGATAAGTCGATCCCGTTCGAGCACGCTGCGTTATTCGGCTGCGCCGTGGTGACGGGCGTTGGTTCGGTGGTCAACACGGCTGGGCTCAGCGCTGGCCAGTCCATCGCCATTGTCGGTCTCGGCGGTGTCGGCCTGAGCGCCTTGCTGGCGGCGGTGGCAGCAGGTGCTTCCAGGATCATCGCCATCGACATTAACCGGAGCAAGCTCGATCTGGCACGCCAACTCGGCGCGCATGACGCCATTGATCCAAGCGAAGCAGGCGCTCTCGAAGCGGCGCGCGACCTGACAAATGGCGGTGTCCATATCGCGGTTGAAACGGCAGGCTCACCGCGAGCCCTCGCAACCGCCTATGCCGTCACCAGGCGAGGCGGCACGACGGTGGCCGCCGGCATGCCCGGCCCTGATGCCGCCTTCACGGTTTCGCATCTGAGCCTCGCCGCTGAAGAGCGCACGCTCAAGGGTTCCTATATGGGAAGCTGCGTCCCACCGCGCGACATCCCAAGATTTCTTGCTTTGTTCAAAGACGGCAAATTGCCGGTGGATCGGCTGATGTCCCGCTCGATCGGCTTTGAAGACTTGAACGCTGCCTTTGATCGCCTGGACGATGGCGCAACCGTGCGCGAGATTCTGGTACCGTGACGTCACCATGAGTGTTGAAACCACGAAAATTCTGATCGTTGTCTTTGATGCTCTCCGGCCAGAGTTCGTCACACCCGATCTCATGCCGAACCTCTCTGCTTTTGCCGACCGAGGGGTTCGCTTCGAAAACTGCCGCTCCACCTTCCCGACCGAGACGCGGGTCAATCAAACAGCGGTCCTGACCGGCTGCTACCCACGAAAACACGGCATCGTCGGCAACAAATTTCCCGATGCGGGGATCCGCCCAGACCGGGTTATCGACACCGGTGTGAACGCCCAGATCGAGGAGGCTTTTGCGAAAGCTCCAGGCGGCCTCATCACCATGCCAACGCTTGGTGAGAGGCTCGCTGCCGCCGGGCGACGTTTCGCATGCTTGAGTGCCGGAACACCAGGCGGCGGGCGGCTGATCAATCATACCGCCGAACACTTCGACAGCTTTCGCCTTGCCATGCGCTGTCCGGAGGCGACGGTGCCGGTGTCAGCCCTCGCCGGCATCATCGAACGCATCGGCCCCATGCCGACCTACGAACTGCCGGCGATCGACTGGGTCACCTGGGCGGTCGATGCTTACCTCGATTACATCCTTCCCGAAGTCGCACCTGATGTGATGCTGCTCTGGCTTTGCGAGCCGGACGAGAGTTTTCACTACAAGGGAATCGGCAGTGACGAGTCACTCGCCACGATCCGACATGTCGACGCCGGATTCGGCCGCATCCTCGAAACGCAACAGACGGCAATTGGAGCAGGCAACCTCCAGATCATCGCGATGTCCGATCATGGACAGATCAGTCTCGAAGGCGAGCCGCTCGATCTTCCGGCCTTGCTGAACGAAGCGGGCTTTGCTTCGGCGACAGCGCCGGGAAAAGACGTTGACTACACAGTCGTCGTCGGCAATGCCGGCGGCATCTGGGCGCGTGATCACAACGATAGCCTCGTCGAGGCTCTTGTTCCCTGGCTCATGTTACAGCCTTGGTGCGGGCCGATCTTTACGCGGAGCGGTACGAGCGGAACCCTTATGATCAGCGAAATTTGTGCTGACCATCCAAGAGCACCGGACATCTACCTAATGATGCGGAGCACGGATCGAACGAGTGCATGGGGGATCGAGGGAACGACGTCACACGACGCGCCTTATCCGGTCGGCGGTGGCTGCCATGGTGGCCTCAGCGCCTACGAGCTGAACAATGTCTTGGTGCTCGGCGGATCTCGTTTCAAGACACACGAAGCCATAGCAAGCCCTGCAGGCAATATCGACATCGCCCCAACCGTTCTTCATCTCTTAAACATGGATGAGCCGAAGGGCATTGATGGGCGGGTGCTTCAGGAAGCCTTGATTGGCGAGCTTGAAAGGACAACCGTGGCCGAGAAACGCCAAACCATCAACGCACTGAATGGTCAAACGCTGCTTTCGGTCACGGACCTGGGAACGCAACGTTACCTCAACAGGGCGTGGGTGAAATGACATGAGCTATCGGCACGATACTAAATCGCGGTGGTGAGCAGCGATGCTTACAATAGTGGGAGCGACTGGCTCTCGCCGAAGAGCCGAACCGCGAAGGAATTTCCGTTGGAACGGCGATTTAGCGACGGTTGCAGGCAATACGAGGTGGGATCCTTGTTCATCATTTGAGACCTGATGGAGCCTCTGGGCTCTGTCAAACAAAACCCCTTGAATATCTATCGACCATCCCATAGCGTCCTGGCATGAGGGACCCATTCAGATATTTCAAGACGTCACCAGAAGTCATTCGCTTCGCTGTTTTAATGTACGTGCGATAGCCGCTGTCGCTTCGACACGTCGAAGACCTTCTCTTCGAACGAGGCATCGATATCTGCCATGAAACCGTCCGCGATTGGTGGAACCGATTCAGTCCCTTATTCGCTGCGAAAATCAGAAAATGCAGGATACGTAAGCGCTGCTATTCATTGTGGCGATGGCATGTCGATGCAGTCTTCGTGCGGATCAACGGGGGACAGCTTTATCTCTGGCGGGCCGTCAATCATGAAGGCGAGGTCTTGGA
>JBOEHJ010000247.1:0-7785 GCA_050633905.1 Geminicoccales bacterium | reverse complement strand
CCACTATGGGGCGCGTAGTCCACCAGCTCCCGGCGATTGCTCACGGTGCCGTTCTCGGCGAGATCATAGGCTTGGAGCACGTGACGTCCCTGGGAGGTGGTCTCGCCCTCGGTCAGGCGCTGGAAGTCGAAAAAGCCGTTGTCGTTGGAGACGACGTAAAGCGTCTTCTGGTCTGGCGAGACAAGCACGCCATTGGTCTTACCGCCGTTCGTAATGATGCGGCTGACGGTGCCATCGGGATCGAGCCGGTAGACAGCGTAGCCCGGCTGGAAGATCGGCTCATGGCCGAGATAGCGCGGATCGGAAAAGTACATCCGACCCTGCTCGTCGATCGTAACGTCGTTCAGCGCGTTGTAGGGTTTGCCGTCATAAAGGCCGGAGAGGATGTAGCTTTTGCCGGTCTCCATGTCGGTCTTGACCAGCATCCGGCCGCCATAGTCGGCACCGAGCGCTGCGATCATATTGCCATCGGCATCGAACTTGATGCCGTTCGACATGCCGCTCGGACTCCGGTAGACGATGGTCTCGCCGCTCGAGGGATCGTAGCGCCAGATATTGCCGGCCTGCGGATAGAGACCGTTTTCATCCTTGCAAAGCGAGGTGAAGGTGATGTCGCTGAAGTACATGTAACCGTCATGGCCAGCGGCCACCCCTTCGGTCAGAACGCACCCACCGTCCCAAAGCCGCATGAGCTTCGAGTCCGGCGGCAAGACGCTTGCATCGCCTTCAGGAGCGGGAAAGCCGGAATCGGTGCCTTCGAAAAAATCAGCTGCTTCGCTGGGGGATACGCCTAGGCTCAATCCAAACACCATGAGAGCCGGCAAAGCGAACCTCACCCGCAATTTGATCATGTGAGAACCTCCCCATCAGTTTGTTTGTCTTTTGAATTCAATGAAAATACTATATCGCATTGCCTATATTTTAGAACTACTTTTTACTTATGTTATTACTATTGAATTTGCCTATAATTGAATTTGATATTACGAATACAATATCCTGACCGAAAGACTGTTCAGGTTGATTTTGTTGTCAAAAGTGATGCAGATTACCGATAGTAAGGATGCGAGTGAATACTCTGCAAAATAGGAGGCTTGGCGATGATCAGCGAGCAAGATGTCGCATTCTACAATGAGAACGGCTATCTCGTCGTGAGCAACGTGCTCAGTGCGGACGATGTGGCCGAGCTCAGGCAAGTCACAGAAAAATTCGTCGCGGATGCCCGCCACGTGTCCGAGCATAACGAGATCTACGATCTGGAGGACAGCCACTCCCCGGCCGAACCGCGCGTCCGGCGGATCAAGACGCCACATGCGCATCACCAAGCCTATGCGCGCATGGTCGCCCATCCCAACATCCTTGCCGTGCTGCAAAAGCTTTGGGGACCGTCGATCCGCTTCGACGTCTCGAAGCTCAACCTCAAGGCTGCAGGCTACGGCGCGCCGGTCGAGTGGCATCAGGACTGGGCCTTTTACCCTCACACCAATGACGACCTCGCCGCCGTCGGCATCATGATCGACGACGTCGACGAGACCAACGGGCCGCTGATGGTCATCCCCTGCTCCCACAAAGGCCCCATCCTCGATCATCATGTCGATGGTTACTTTTGTGGAGCCATAGATCCGAGCCGAGGCGAAGCAGAGTTCGCCGAGGCCGTAACGCTTACCGGAAGCGCCGGTTCG
Source organism: Geminicoccales bacterium (assembly GCA_050633905.1). Classification (GTDB taxonomy): domain Bacteria; phylum Pseudomonadota; class Alphaproteobacteria; order Geminicoccales; family Geminicoccaceae; genus JANQPX01. The sequence continues at coordinate 6,106 of JBOEHJ010000247.1, read as the reverse complement.
ATCACCATTCATCATGCGCGCACCATCCATGGCTCGGCGACCAATACATCCGGTAAACCGCGTCGCCTCCTCCTCCATCAGTACCGCGCCGCCGATGCCTGGCCGATGATGGCCGCGAACCAGCCCTGGAAGGAATACCGGAATAGCCTCTTGTGCGGCGAGGACACTATCGAGCCCCGGATGGCCGAAGTGCCGGTGCGCTTGCCGCTGCCGCCTGCCCCCCATCAGGGCTCCATCTATGAAAACCAGAAAGGGTCGAAAAGCCGATATTTTCAGACCGTGGATGAATTGGAAGTCGCCGGCTGACCAGCGACGCGCTGGACCGTTTACACCGAAGGCTTTTGGCGTAGCGCTGCGCCCTTTGAGTGGTGGTCTTTAGGCTAGAACTCGAAATGCTGCTCCGCTGTTGAGATCATCGTGTTGATCGATGGGTCGTAGGGATAGCGTTTCAGCAGAGCATCATCGAACGTGACGCCGAGACCTGGGGCGTCGAGTGCCATCGCGAACCCATCGGCTGGACGAAAGGGTTTGGTCGATATCAGGTCATTCAGCGGGTGGTCCATGAAGCAATATTCGGTCATGACGCATTCCGGTGTCGAAAGGGCCATATGGACGCCGGCAAGACAGCTGACGATCGTGCCCCAGGAATGGATGGCGACCGGCTTTCGATACAAGCCGGCAAGCGCAGCGATTTTGGCGCCTTCGGTAAAGCCTGACGTTGCGATATCGAATTGCACAACGTCGAAAGCACCTTGATCGAGATAGGGTTTGAAGCCGAGTGCGGTCGGAATGCTTTCAGCACCGGCAATGCTGACCGGGGACGAGCGGCGAAGATCCACATAGCCCTCGATGTCTTCGACCCGGCAGGGTTCTTCCAGGAAAAGAATGCCGTAAGGTTCGAGCTCGCGGGCGAGACGCTTGGCAACCGAAAGCGACCAGGGAACCGCGCATGACCCCTGCACGGCATCGACGATGATGTCCATGTCCTTACCGACGGTGTCGCGCAGACCGGCGACTAAAGGAACGATGGTGTCGGAGGTGGTTACGCGCATCTTGTAGGTCCGAAAGCCGAATGCCTGCGCGCGCCTTGCATCTGCGACCAGTGGTTCCAACGCGTTGAACAGACCGTTGCTCGCATAGATCCGCGTGCGCTGTCGGCAACGTCCCCCTAGGAGCTGGTAAACGGGTAGATCAAGGAGCTTGCCCAGCACGTCGTAGAGCGCAATGTCGATGCCGCCCATCACGCCGATTCCAACCCCTTGGCGATTCCAGAAGATGCTGGATTGATACATCAGATCGTAAAGAAGGTTGATGTCCGCGACGGGTTTGCCCTTTAGAAGCCGGTCGAAATGCTGCACGAGACCGATGATCGGCTCGTAGCAGAACTGACCATGGGTGATCTCGCCGAGCCCGTAGTCGCCGTCCTCCGTCGTCACGCGCACATAGGCAGCATCCATATTGTCGACCACGCCGCCGCTATAGACGTAGCGAATCGGTGTCGGAAATGGATAGCGAAGGAACAGCGCTTCGATCTTGGTAATTCTGGAACTCTTCATCGCCCTGCTCCCATACGGACTTCTAGATATTCAGCCAGACGCATCAGGGGAAAGCTCATGATGTAGTAAAAAATCGCTGCCAGCACGAACGCATGCATCGGTAGGAAAGAGGACGATGCCAGATCCTTGGCACGCAGCATCAATTCCGGTGCTGCGATGATCGAGCAAAGTGCTGTTTCCTTCAATAGGCCGACCGTGTAGTTGGCAATCGGCGGTACGACAACGCGGAGTGCCTGGGGTAGAATGATATAGCTCATCGCCTTTGCCGGCGTCATGCCGAGGGAAAGTGCTGCTTCCATCTGGCCGCGATGAAGAGATTCGATGCCGGAGCGGAAAATCTCGGCCAGGAACGCAGCGCCATGGATGCCAAGACCGAGAATAGCAGCCGTGTAGGACGAGATCACAAGAACCTCGTAGCCCATTTCGGGAAGGGCAAAATAAATCCAGTAGAGAATGACCAGAACCGGCACGCCGCGAAAGAAGCCGATGTAGATTTTGGCAATCGTTCTAAGCACAGCGAAGCGGGATATGCGAAGGAGGGCGACGACCATGCCAAGGCCACAAGCGAGGAAAAACGACACCACCATGAGCTGCAGCGTCTGCAGGGAAGCGATCGCCATCTCCGGCAACCAGTCCCAGATATAGTCACGATAGCCGGCAATGAACTCGATCATCGCCAGCGCTCCTTGGCCTGCTCCAGGCGCTTCGCGACGTGAGAGAGCGGCAGCGTGAGCGCCAGATAGAAGAATGCGCACATCAGATAGATCTGACCGCTGACGCTGTGCATGAAGGTAGCCTGCACGAGACGTCTCGCCTCGAACATGATCTCGGGCGCTGCGATGGTCGAAATGATCGCCGTGTCCTTGACCAGCAGGATCGCGTAGTTGCAAAGCGGCGGCAGCATGATGCGCACGGCTTGGGGCAGGATGATGAATCGCATGGCCTTCAGCGGTGTCATGCCGAGCGATAGAGAGGCCTCCATCTGGCCTTTGTGGATCGCCTCAATCCCCGCCCGGTAGATCTCACCGACATAGGCGGCACCGTTGATGCCGAGGCCGACAATCGCGGCTGTGATCGGATTGAATTCGATGCCGAGATCGGAGAGGCCGAAATAGATGATGAACAGTTGGACCAATGCCGGCGTGCCGCGCAGCACATCGGTGTAAATGAGCGCGATCCAGCGGATCCAGCGGATCGACGAGATGCGCATCAGAGCGATCAGAAGGCCGAGAATCAAGGCCACAAAGAGAGCGCCGACCGTGACGACCACGGTCATACCTGTTGCAAACCAAAGCACCGGCAGGACCTCGGGCGACCACTGCCAAAGCTTGGTCAAGAACTCGCCCATCAGCGCTCAATGATCTGGCTGAGAAACGTACGGGTCCGCTCTTGGGCAGCATTCTTCAGGATCTTTTCTGGCGGACCTTGCTCGACGATGTTGCCACCGTCCATGAAGATCACCCGATCCGAAACTTCGGCAGCGAATTGGATCTCATGGGTGACGATCACCATGGTGCGGCCCTCATCGGCAAGTCCGCGCATCACCTTCAAGACCTCGCCAATCAGCTCTGGATCGAGGGCCGAGGTGGCTTCGTCGAACAGGAGCAGCTTCGGCTGCATAGCGAGTACCCTGGCGATCGCCACTCGCTGCTGCTGACCGCCTGACAAGCGTTCGGGAAATTCATCGGCTTTATGGGCAAGACCAACCTTCTCCAACATCGCCATGGCGTGCTCATCAGCTTTGTCCTTCGGTACGCCGAGCACACGCCTTGGTGCGACCGTGACATTGTCGCGTGCGCAAAGATGGGGAAAGAGATTGAAGCGCTGAAACACAAAGCCGATCTCGGCGCGCTCCTCAGCGAGTTCTCGATCACTCAAATGGACGAATTTGCCGTCGACCTGTTTCTCACCGATCAGCTTGTCGCCGATGTAAATATGTCCCGAGGTCGGCTTTTCGAGATAGTTGATACAACGCAACAGTGTCGTCTTGCCAGAACCGCTCGGACCGATGATCGAGAGTTTTTCACCGCGGGCAACCTCGGTGCTCACGCCACTTAGAACTTCGAGCGAACCGAAGCTCTTGTGCAAGTCGACGATGCGCAGCAACGGATCCATGGGCACCATGTCCGGATTCAGTCAAGGTCGTGCGCGGCGAAGCCCCAAGCAAGACTTCACCACGCAGTCGGCGCCCGACTAGAAGCAGTGGTCGGCGTTGGGTGCATCCCAATCTTCGGGGCGATCGACGCCGATCCGGATATTGTCCTCGGCGGCCGGCGGAAGGAACCAGCTCTTATCGCCGAGACCGTATTTGCCCATCACCTCGACATTGGTGCAGTCCGCCCAAATCTTGCCGATCTCTTCATTGACCGCGGCGTGCAATTCGGTGAGTTCCGAATTGATGCCGAAGATCACGTTGTATTTCTGGGACATGATCGGGTAGGTGTCCGGCTCCGGCTGCAGCTCGACCTGATGTAGGTTCCAATCCGGATTCTCGTTGATCGCGAGCTGCATCAAGGGCGGGTCGAGAATGGCCATGTCGACCCGGCCGGCGATCAGATCGCGTAGCGCACCGTCGGTGGTATCGTAAAGCTTGACCTCGCCGATGCCCTCTACCCCCTTCAGCTCCGGAACGAGGGTAAAGCCGGAGACGGTCGCCACACTTCGCCCCTTCAAGTCCTCGAAGGTGTTCCAGTTGTTTTCCGTCTTCTGAGCAAGCAACGTGCCGAAATAGTAAATCGGGTCGGTCAGAAGCATGATCTTGGAGCGCTCCTCGATCCAGCCCATGGCACCGTGCATGATGTCGACCTTACCCTGTTTGGTCGACTGGATCTCGGCGGACCAATCCATCAGCTGAGGATCGACTTCCAGACCCAAACGCTCGGCGATCAAGACCATCAACTCGCCGTCGGTGCCGATCAGTCTGCCGTCCTTGAGGCCGGTCATCGGCATGTCGCCATTGAGCGCGACCTTGAGCATACCGGGCTCCGATGTAGCCGGCGGTTCGGCCGAGGCGGTTGTTGTGAAAAATGCCAAAACTAAGCTTGCCACCAACAGGCCCAAGGATCGAGCAAATGTCTGCCAATTCAACATTGCGATGCCTCCCATTACCCCTTGTCAAGGAGCGTTTTAATTCTTGGTGCTATAAAGGTAAGGTCGGCCGATGAGCGTTCTTGTCAATGGCAACAACGTGTTACCGGCCGATCAGTATCGATCCAATGTCATGCCATCCAGACTAATCTCTGGCTGTTCGTCGGCAATCAATGCAGCGAGCACATCGCCGGATCCGGCCGCCATGGTCCAGCCGAGATGCCCATGGCCAACGTTCAAAAAGAGATTGTCAATGGACGTTCGACCGAGGATCGGAATGCCGTCCGGCGTCATCGGTCGCAGCCCCGCCCAATGACGCCCTTCATCGATATTCGGGCAATCCGGAAACAGTTCGGTGACACCTTTGATCAGGTTGGCACCACGCGCCGTGTTGAGGCTTGTGTCGAAGCCTGTGAACTCGGCTGTGCCCGCTAGTCTCAGGCGATCACCGAGGCGAACGATTCCCATCTTCTTGCCGTCATCAAGCATGGGCACGGTCGGCGCATTGTTCCATCCTGTAATATCGATGGTCAGCGAATAACCCTTCACCGGATAGACTGGAATCTTGATGCCGATCTTGCGCAAGAGCTCCGTACTGGCGCTGCCGAGTGCGATCACGTAAGCGTCGGCTTCCATTCGTCCGTTGGATGTCGTCACACTTTCAATCCGACCTCCATCGACGTCGATCGATTCGACCGTTTCGCCAAAACGAAATGTAGCGCCGACTTCGCGACACAACGCGGCGAGCGCTGACGTAAACTTGAAGGCATCCCCGGTCTCGTCGTCTGGGAAATGGATGCCACCGGCGATCTTTTTGACACTTGGTGCAAGAGCCGGATCGAGCACGGCGCATTCGGCAGCATCGAGTACGCGATATGGCGCACCAAGCTCGCCGACCATCTCGGCACTTCGTTTGGCATCAGCCATGGAAACGTCGTCGCGAAACAGCCGAAGCGTTCCAGCGGACATCCGATCGTAGCGAATACCGGTCTCACCGGTCAGGGCGTTCAGCCGGTTCTGGCTATATTGCGCGATCCGGAGGATCACTTCGGTGTGTCGCTTCCAGTCCTTCGGATTGCAGTTCGCGAGAAATTTGAGGCCCCAAGACATCATCCCCGGCAAAGCCCCAAGACGGACAAGGAATGGCGACTCTTCGCGGCCAATCCATTTCAAGAGTTTCAACGGTAGCCCCGGTGCGGCCCAGGGATCGGCCATGCTCGGTGTGATCAGGCTGCCATTGGCGAAGGAGGTTTCGAGGCCGACACCATCCTGGCGCTCGACAACGGTGACCTCAAAACCACGTTTGGCGAGTGCGTAGGCCGAGGTTACCCCAATAACGCCACCACCTAGAACGAGGACACGGCGCTCCGAGGTCATTGCCTTCTTCATCGGCTTGCCAGTCTGCAAAAGGTGCAGCTATCAGAATCTCGACTATCTCCATTATTCTGGAGACACAGAGGCTC
>JBOEHJ010000246.1:0-2187 GCA_050633905.1 Geminicoccales bacterium | reverse complement strand
GCGTTGCGAACGCTGCGGGCGTGATTGTCGATCTGATGCGCCGCGGTGAAGAGGCCATCGCCGCGTATAACCTGACGATCGCACCGGAGGGCAGCACCTCGGCGCTTGGCGTTGTCGATCAGCTGATGACGCTTGGCGGCGAAGCGGAGACGGCGGCCAAAACGCTCGGCCGGAAGATCATGGCGACCTATGCAGCCCTGATCGAGCGCAATCTCGCGCGGGGCCGGCTGGACAAAGCGCGCATCTTCGCCGAGCGCATGAGAACGGTCGCCGAGCATGCCGGCCTGCCGACCGATGAGGCCGAGAGCTTGAGGGCGCGCATCGACCAGATGTCATCGAAAGCAGAAGAGCATGAACGGCTGCTTGCCTTCGCGACCAAGGCCACGGGCTGCGCCAGGCGAAAGCCATGCACTGACATAGTTCGCGGAAGTGCTGGCGCTTGACCTGGATCGGGTGGCGGCGAACAGCTTGCTCTATTGTGTGGTTGCGCCAACCCAACTTGAAAATGACCGGTTTGTTGGGCCGCTTCCAAGCTGTGACTGCGCCCCTCCTGTTAACCCTGCGTTAACCTCGCTCTGCCATATCTCTTNNCGGGTTAAGAAACCGTCAATACTGATAATCGATGCTCAATAAAATCGGGTATTCAGGCCGGCCAATTTCAAATGCCGGTCGATGGTGGTCACTTCTCAGGATGTTGAACGAGGTCTGTTGGAAACAGCCGCAAGCATCGAATGAGAAGTGATCGTGGCAAACTATACCGGATTAGGCATCGGGTTGGAATTGACGGCCGTCTGCATCATGGATCAGGATGGCGATAGTCTTTACGAGGCCATGACGCCAGGTGGTCCCGCCTCCCTCAGCAAGTCTCTCGAGGAGGCCGATCTCCCGTTCAAACGGATCGGCATGGAGGCTTGTCCCTTATCGCAGCGGCGGTTCGACGGCCTGGTGAAAGCCGGCTTCCCGGCGATTTGTGTCGAGAGCCGGCGCCTTACTAATGCGGTGGCCAAACACAGTGATAGGCGAGCCCGCTTGATGCATCGTCAGCGCACCGTCTGGAGTAGCACGATCACCACATTTGCCCACCGGAGTAGTAAAGCGGCCATGACGGCGATGACCCGCAAGTCCGATCGCCATGATGCGCGCGGCATTGCCGAGGTGATGCGCACCGGCTGGTTTCGGCCGGTTCATGTCAAGTCGAAGACCCGTCAGGAGATACGCATGCTGCTCACCTGCGCCGGCTGCCGGCCGGCAGGCGCCGTGCTCTGAAGAGCGAGCTTCGTGGGTCGCTGAAGGTTTTTGGCCTCAAGACTGGCAAGGTGTCCCCGCAAGAGTTTGCGCCTCGCGCCCTCGAACTGGCGGAGGATCAACCGTCCTTGCCGGCGATCGTCGAGCCTTTGTCGAGGCTACGTGCCAAGGTCGTGAAACAGCTCGATGTCTTGCACCGCAGGGCTCTCGAGATGGTCAGGGACTGTGAGCTATGCCGGCGCTGGATGGCGATCCCCGAGGCTGGCCCCGTGGTCGCGTCGACTTTTCAAAGCGCGATCGACCTGCCCGGACGTTTCGTGAAATCGCGATCCGTCGGGCCGATCCCTGGACTGGCGCCAAGCAAACATCAATCCGGCGAGGTCAATCGTCATGGCCGGATCATCACATGGACGGATCACCAAACGCGGCGACGAGATGACCCGAACCCTGTTGTACGAGGCGGCAAATACCATGCTGGCTCGAGGCCGGTTCCGCTCGCTCAAAGCCAGGGGCTCAAGACCCGGCAACACCGGGGCTACAAGCTGGCCAAGGTCGCCCTGGACCGTAAGCTGGCCGTGGTCATGCACCATATGCGGATCGATGGATCAGAGTTTCGTTGGAGCGCACTCGATGCCGCCTGGCGCAGCGGCGCATACAGATGAATAAGGAGCCGCTGCCCTGTCACAGGGACGCGCCGACCGCGTGAAGTCGTAACGCCGCTCGTCGTCGCATCATGCGAACACATCCATAAAATGACTTGCGTGATCCGACCAGATCCGAACTCGAGCGCAGTCTCGAGCTGACCTCGTACAGAAAAGTGGGATCTGTGGCAGAGCGCACTATTGGAAAGTTGGAAGAAAACGTGGAGCCTGTATTGCTGAGGAGCTTGACACCAACGCCGAATACAGAAAAATAGGTTTCCACGAATAACGCTCTGAAATC
>JBOEHJ010000245.1:0-32483 GCA_050633905.1 Geminicoccales bacterium | reverse complement strand
CCCGAGATGATCAAGGAAGTCCTCGACACCATGATCGAGCTTGCCGAAGACGGCATGACCATGCTCTGCGTCACTCATGAGATGGGTTTTGCAAGGCAGGTGGCCCACCGTGTGATCTTCATGGATGAGGGCCAAATCGTCGAACAGAACGAGCCCGAGGAATTCTTCAGCAATCCTCAGTCTGACCGGACCAAACTCTTCCTAAGCCAAATCCTCGGTCACTAGGCGGGTAGCACCCGCTGGCTGGATGCTGTCACGGTCCAAGTGGGTCGGGCTGATGTTGTCTTGTGATGCTGTTCTATTGAATGGGTGGCGGGAGCCTTAATTTTTTTCGAAAAGTTTCATGTTCCGGCTGTTTGTTGAGTGGCCTGAATAGTCCCAAGAACACGAAAAAACCAGATTTTCTGCGACTCTCAAGTTCGTTTGGTTTTTTGATAGTGGATGACCTTCTCGACGATTGTCTTGTTGGCATCGCAATATTGCCGGGGCCGAAGCATTCACCTCAACCGGTTATGCTTTCATCAGTCTCGACCTCGACCAGATGGGCGGTGTGCTTGGTTATTTTCGTCAACGGGGCCTTGAATGCAGGCGGACAGAAAGGGCTGTACTGTCTAAAGTCGACGCCTCCCGTTGTGCGCGGTTAATCGAAGAGATTGGTGATGTTGTTTTTGATGCTGTCACCGATATACAGGGCAAGGGCCTGGATGGTCGAGGTCGGGTTCACGGCTGCTGATGTGACGAAAATGCTGCCATCAACAATGAAGAGGTTCTTCACGTCGTGGGAGCGGCCCCAACCGTTGACGACAGAGCACTCGTGATCATCACCCATCCGACAGGTGCCCATCTGGTGCCAGCCCGCGCGCCACCAGACCTTCTTGCTGCCTTTGCCGAGGATTGTTTTAGCACCGGCGGCGAGCAGCGCTTCCTCGGCGCGGTCCTCGCCATGGGCGATCATCTTCCAGGTGTTTTCTGCAACTTTATAGGTGATTTTTGGGGCGGGAATACCGTCGCTGTCCGTCAAGTCCGGATCCAGCGTGACACTGTTGGTCTCTTCCGGAAGGTCCTCGGTCACGACCGTGAGGCCGGCACAATAGGGATAAATCTCATCGAAGATTTTTCGATGTTGTTCGCCCCAGGGGACCGGGTCGTCGATACCGTAACCGCCGAGGGCATAGGTCATGGGTGTCGTGAAGCGGCCGCTATAGAGCCCGTAACCACGAACAAAATCCCGGTCTGGGTCGGACTCGTAGAATTCCTGGCAAAGGATCGAGCAGGCCATCGGCCCCTTGAAGCCATCCATGCGCTCGTCGAACACGCCGGTGACGCCAGTCAGCGGATGAAACATCAGGTTCTTGCCGACCTGCCCTGAGCGGTTGGCAAGGCCATCCGGGAATTGTTTTGACTTGGAATTGAGTAGGAGACGAGGCGTGCCGACGCCGTTGCAGGCGATGATGACAATCTCGGCGTTTTGTTCATGCACCCGACCGTCGGAACCGTGATAAAGGGCGCCGCTCGCCATGCCGTTTTTATTCACCAGGATTTCCCGCACACGACAGCCGGTGCGAAGCTCGACGCCGGTGCTCTCCAGCATGGGCCAGTAGGTGAAGTTGGTGCCACCCTTAGCGCCGGCAGCGCAGCCGAGATCGCAGGTGCCGGCATTCACGCATTTCGAGCGGCCATCCTGATCCCGGCTCAAGATCGCCACGTCCGATGGCCACCAATGCCAGCCAAGTTCGTTGAAGCCTTTGGCGAGCGTCTTGCCGAGCCTGCCTATGGGAATGGGCGGCAGGGGAGGCTCGTAGGGTGGGTAGGAGGGATTGCCGGCCAGGCCCGAAACGCCGGTATTGCGGTCGTTCATGTTGTAGAACGGCTCTAATGTCGCGTAGTCGATCGGCCAGTCATCAGCGACGCCGTCCAGCGTGCGGGCGCGAAAGTCGGAGGGGTGAAAACGTGGCCAATGCCCCAAAAAATTGATCGTCGAGCCGCCGACAGCGTTGAAGTTAACCGGTGAAATCTCCGAGTCGTCGACATTAATCGGATAGTCTTGAGGAAGTTGCCTAACATTCGGATCGCAACTGAAGGAGCCGTAGCGGGCAAGTTCGTAATCTTCATTGCGACTCGGAAAATCCTTATCAAGCAAATGCGGCCCCTGCTCAAGGCAGAGGATGCGCATCCGGGTTTCGACCAAGGACCAGGCAATCGCCGCTCCGGAAGCACCAGCACCGATGATCAGAACGTCGACGGGTTCGTTCTTCATGGCGCGCTCCCTCCATACTCCGAGGTCACGCGATAGCATCGGCCCCGCTTCTTGACCGGCGCTGTCAGCGCTCTGATTTCATCGAGATCCTGTTCGGGAACATCGTAACCGTCGGGATGAACCGGCTTGGCCGACAGGCCGAGGAGTGCCCGGATATCGCCACGGCTGTAGTAGCCCTTATAGGTCTCGCGAAGCAGCGCTTCGAAGGAGGCGGGCTCCTCTCGCTCGAGCCTTGCAACGAGCGCTGCATCGAGACGGATGCCATCCGAATCGACCAGCGCGGCCGTCTTCGCCAGGCTATGCAGGATGAGCCGGCCGAGGTCAGGAGTGGTGGCGACGCGTTGTTCGATGAATGCCGCCACGCCGAGCGCACCGGCTGCCGGTATGCGACCATCGGTACTTGCCGGAATGATCAGGTCCAGGAGGGCATCAAGTAGCTTCCGCTGGGTCTCGTCCAAAGTAAGTCCAGTCATGCTATGCCTCCCTAGCGTGATGTGCTGTTGGTCGAGCGCGACAGCGCATCGATGGCGACGGCCAGGAGCAAAATTCCGCCAGAGAACATCAGCTTGTCGGCGGCGCTGGCACCAGAGAGATCGAGACCGTTGCCGAGCGAACCGATCACCAGGGCGCCGAGAATAGCGTTCCACACGGAACCGCGCCCACCGAAGAGTGAGGTGCCGCCGATCACCGCAGCGCCGATGGCTTCGAGCAGTAGCGGGCCGCCGGCGAAGGCGTTGAAGGAGACGGAGGCATAGCGGGAAGCACCAACGATGCCGCCAATGGCCGCCATCAGACCGACAATGCCGAAGGCGGCGACGCGGATGCGCTTCACGTCCATGCCGACGCGTCGAGCGCTCTCAGCATTACCTCCGACGGCGAACAGCGAACGGCCGAATGGGGTTGATGTGGTGATGAAACCGAGGAGTGCCGTCAAGCCCATCAACAGGACAACTAGGAGCGGTACGCCCTTGTAGCTGTTGAGGGTGGCGACAGCTGCAACCAACAGAATACCGAAGAACGCGATCTGCCCCCAAAGGGCGACGGCACCCTCGAGCTCGAGGCCACGCGCGCGGCGCTGGCTTTGACGCCTCAAAAGGACAACAGCAAAGCCAGTTAGGCAGGTTACTGCCAGCAACCAACCGAGTGTTGGCGGAAGGGCGACGGTGGTCAGGCCGCGGACGATGGGGTCGCGCATGTTGATGGCGCCCTGGATGCCGAGGATTTTCAGCATTAGCCCCTGAAAACCGAGGAGGCCTGCGAGCGTCACCACAAAGGAAGGAATACCGACATAGGCGACCAGGAGGCCTTGGGCCGTGCCCATCATCGTGCCGAGGATCATCGCCAGAATACAGGCGGTCCATCCAGGCACGCCGGCGACGATCAGGACGGCGAGTAGGGCTGCGCAAACACCGGCGGTGGCCGCGGCTGATAGATCGATGTCGCCGAGCAGCAGCACGACGGTGATGCCAACGGCGAGCGTGCCGACCACGGCGGATTGCATGAACAAGAAATAGAAATTTCTTGGGCTTAAGAACGCGGGCTGTGTCAGTCCGAAATAGACCCAGATCGCGATCAGAGCCAGGAGCACCGGCACGAATGAACCGAACCTGGTCTCGCGCAGCTGACGGAAGCTGTCGGCAAAGGAGTTCTTGGCTTCAGGCTGCATGATCGGCTTTGTCATCCAGCCCGGTGGTCATCGCGACGACGATTTCGTCAGGGGTCGTTTCGTCCACCCGGAACGTGGCCACATTCCCGCCTAGTCGCATGACGCAGATACGATCGGCGACCTCGAAAACGTCCTTCAGATTATGCGAGATATAGACGACGGCATGGTCGGTTTCGCGCAGCCGCTTGACGAGATTGAGCACCTGCTCGGTCTGGGCGACACCGAGTGCTGCTGTCGGTTCGTCCAGTAGCACGACCGAACTTTCCGCTCCCACCGCGCGAGCAATCGCGATCGCCTGGCGCTGACCGCCGGACAGCCCGCCGACCTTGGCACGCACGGAACTCAGCGTCCTCACTTGTAAACGATCGATCGCGGCGATCGCTTTCTCTTCCATCGTGAGGTCGTCGATCGGACGGAGAAAGCGAGGGAGGAACGTCCAGCCATCGACGACCGGTTCGGCGCCAAGCGAGAGATTGGCGGAGACGTCGAGATTTTCGCAGAGTGCTAAATCCTGATAGACGATCTGGATGCCGAGACCGGCGGCATCATGTGGCGATTGGATCGTTACCGATTCCCCGTCGAGCTGGAAACTCGCCGTGTCGGCGACCAGTGATCCTGCGAGCACCTTCATCAGCGTCGACTTGCCGGCACCATTGTCGCCAACAAGCGCCATGACCTCGCCGCGCGCGACCTCGAAGTTGATGCCGCTGAGCGCCTCGACACCGCCAAAGCGCTTTCGCACGTTTGAGGCTCGAAGATGGGCCGGCGGAGCTTTGCGCCCCGCCGTTTCGCTGCCCGAGGTCATGGCCGATCCTGGCCTGACGTCAACATGAGAGGCCAGCCCCATTCGGTCTCAAGCTTGGCAGCATACCAACGATCCAGGCGATGGCAGCAGAAACCAAATGAAATGGCCATGTCCCTAGTTCTTGCAGAAATCGGTGTCGGCAGCGGCACCTTCGCAAACCATTTCCTTAGTGATCGATGTATCGTTCTCAATCACATAGGCGACCCCCTCTTCGCCAACGGCCGAATAAGAGGCGACCGAAACGAAGTTCACGTCAGCACCGACACCGTTCTGTACGGTATCCGGCGCCAGGTCCTTCCATTCCTCACCGGCGACCAGCTTAGCCGTGACTTCAGCCGTGGCTTTCGCCATGTCGGCGAGCGGCCGCCAGCCGGATTGGGTCTGCTCGCCAAGCAGGATGAGCTGCAGCGCCTGCACGGTCGCATCCAGACCCGAGACTGGAACGCTCCCAGCCATGTCCTGCTCGGCAAGGGACGCGATCGCCGCACCGGCATTGCCGTCATTGGAGGAAACGATGCCCTGGACGTTGTTGTCGAGCTGGGTCAGCGCCTGATCCATTGACCGACGCGCGATTGCCGGATCCCATCCTTGTGTCCAGTTCTCATAGCCGAGAACACGCTCGCCGGAATCAAAGAGCGGCTGCAATGCGCGCAACTGGCCATTGTGGATCACGGCCGCATTCGGATCAGTCGGCGAGCCCTTCAACAGCACCAGCGTATCGCCTTCCTTGGTGTTGTCGATCACATGCTGCGCTTGATCGAAGCCCATACCTTCCAAATCGGCCTGCACCCAGAAGGAGGTGTGCTCGGAATTGATCATGCGATCATAAGCGATGGTCGGTACGCCGGCGTCCGCTGCACTTTCGGCAATGATCGCCGAACTTTCGCCGTCGATCGGGATGACCACGAGAACCTTTGCGCCCTGTGTCAGCGCCTGTTCCGCCTGCCGCTGCTGGGTCGCCGTGTCATTATTGGCGTTGAACACCTCGACCTTCACATCCGGGGCAAGCTCTGCCATCGACTCAAGAAAGAACTTGGCGTCTTGGCTCTCCCAGCGCGGGTTGACGTTCTCCGGTAGCAAAAACGCCACCATGTCTTCGGCAAACGCCGGCGCTGCGCTTCCGGTGCCCAACGCTAAAAACGCAGCACCTGCGATCGCATGAAGCTTAATTGTCTTGAGCATATTGTCCTCCCTGACTTGCTCTTCGAATTGGCATGGCGCCCGCTTCAAACGACACCCTCGTTCATTGTGGTGAGCCATGCAGGAAACCTGTTACATAAACGCTGCCAGACGTCGGTTGGTGTCCGCAAGCAGTTTTTCCATCTGTCGTTCTGCCTTGACGCCATTTCGCTTTTTGATCTCATCGGTCACGGCTCGATGAAACGGTATCGATTTTTCGTTCTCGCGCGGGTCGCTGTTGGTAAGGCGAATCGAGTTTAAAAGGGCCGAATAGATCACCCCTTCCATCGACAAGAGCAGCTCGTTGTTCGCTGCCCAGAGAATCGAGCGATGAAAGAGGGCATCAGCAATAACGAAGTCCTCAATCGATCCCTTTTCCTGTTCCATGCGCGCTTGCGCATCGGCGATGAGTGCATGACCTTCGTCTGTGCCGCGCTCAGCCGCCCAGCGTGCGGCTTTAGGTTCAATGACCAGACGAAGGTCCATGAGCTGGCGCAGGAAATCAGCCTGCAGCGGCGCCGATTGATGCCAGGCAAGAACGTCGTCATCAAGCAGTCCCCAACGAAGCCGTTCGCGAACCCGCGTCCCGATACCCCGTCGAACTTCGAGCAGTCCCTTGCCGACAAGGATCTTTACGGCATCGCGGACGACTGAACGGCTAACCTGGTAACGGGCTCCTAGTGTGCCTTCTTCTTCCAAGAGCTCGCCGACTTGGTAGCTTCCTGCAACAACCCGACGTCCTATTTCACGTGCGATCTGTGTCGACAAACTCGGCGACAGGCCGGACACTTCTTTCAAATCGTAGTACAACATTTCATTCATAAGATAATATCAAACATACGATGTTTTTATCGTCAACAGCACATCTCCTACGATGGCTGCTTTTGATGGCACTTTTGAGAAGTAAGCCTTACGGCCGGTTCGCCGCTGAAAGCCGCCATACACTGGCTAGCGCAAGTGGCTGCAGCCGGGTTGCAATGGCAGCCCTTGCCCAGATAGCTGTGATACAGCGATGATATGATCCGCTTGCCAGTATGCCTCGATTATCCAGTTTGATAACAAAAGCGAGACTCTCATGCTTGTCGACAAGCCTGATATCCTTCCGTTTGAAAAGAGATTTGCTCAGTACGATGACAAGCATTGTCCCGGATTGGCAGTGATGGTGATAGAGGATGGCGCTACCAAATTTAGGAACGGCTATGGTCTTAGTAATTTGAAAACAAAAGAAAAAATCAATTATGATACAAATTTCGGAATGGCTTCTGTATCAAAGCAATTTACAGCGATGTGCATTGCTATACTTGAGGAAAAAAAGCAACTGTCCAGCGATGATTATATCAGCCAGTATTTTCATGACTTGCCCAATTATATGAGTTCAATAAAAATCAAACATCTGATTCATCACCTAAGTGGATTGCCAGACTATTCAAGCTACCTCTGGAGTTCCAATAAGAAAAAACCTTTAATTAGCAATCATGATGTGTATGCGTTTTACAAAAATGCTAAGAAATTGGACTTTAAAGCAGGTGATAGATTCGAATACAGCAATGGGGGCTATAGTCTGCTTCCCTTGTTAATTGAGAACGCCACGGGTCAATCATTTCCTGACTTCATAAATAATAGCATATTTGAACCTGCGAATATGAAAAACACAGCTATTTTCGAATACCCGTCAAACATCTCGAACCAGGCGACATCATACTCAGAATGGCCTTTCTTCGAAGATATTGACTTTAATACTGGCAATGCACTGCAAGGAGAGGGTGGTGTCTACACTTCGCTAGCCGATATGCAAGCCTGGATACATGCTATTGAAAATAATACGTTAATTGGCCCAGCGATGACTGAAAAAGTTTTTTCCGCCGTCCAGGATAATAATGGCAACAAGGTTAACTATGGATATGGGTGGAGTTTTGGTGAAATGTACAAACACAAAGTGATCGTACACACCGGTGGGTGGGCTGGCTTCAATACAGTCATTGCAAAAGTACCCGATAGAAAAATCTGGTTTGTAGCATTTTCAAATACTGAAGCAATTGATGCAGAAAATGCAGCGTTAGAAATGGCCAAATACTATCTGGATATAGACCCTGAGATGTTTTAACATAAGAGTCTAAGAATATAGACGCTGACAGCTTTTTGGATTCTTGTTCTAGCGCCTTTCCCGAAGGTCGAGGAACACGATGGCGCGTCAGCTGAGGAGCAGCTTCGGCCATTCAAGGCCCCTTTGAGAAGCTGGCGTTTCGGTCGCTTGCGGGTGCGAAGCAGACACTGGAGCTGAGCCGCTAGATTCCGCAGGTGATCCGATGCCGCCTCTAATGATTTCGCTTTCAAGGCATTCGATGGGCCTGTGAATATTACTCCATTGTCGTCATGATGGCCGATCTGCCCGCATCATTTCAGAGGGTTTACTCCATGATTTCCGACGCCAAGGTTCTCGAGGATACAATTGTGTCTGCCGGTTACCCCTGGAGTCGACGCATAGCCAGGGGTGAAGTTCTCCGCCTTATCGATCTGGAGGGGCAGCAAGCGATCGACTTTCTCTGCTACAATGCTGACGATCCTGAGGAGCGCTATCACGCCCCAAACACCATCAAAATCCAAGGCCAGATCTATCTGGGCAAGGGATCGTCTCTTTGGTCGGTTCGCGCGCGCCAGATGATGACGATCATTGATGACACTTGTGGCGGACATGACACGATTTTCGGATGCTGCTCCTTTGCACTGGACGAAGTCCGGTACGGCCAGATCAATCCGAGGTGCTGTCAACAGAACTTCGAAGAGGAGCTGGCACGCAATGGTTTAGGGCCGCGTGATGTCGTGCCGAATGTCAATTTCTTCATGCGTGTGCCGGTCGCCGACAACGGTCAAGTTGCGATCGTTGATGGGGTTTCAAAGCCCGGTGATCATGTCGATCTGCGCGCCGATATGGACGTGCTGGCGGTCCTGTCGAATTGCCCGGAAGCGCTCAATCCAGCAACCGGGGGAAAGCCCACACCGATCCAGGCGATCGTTTACCAGCCGACGAGGCCTTAGGCATCGGTGCGCTTGAATCCTCACAGTCTGCAGGCAGGAAGCAGACGTAAGGGATCAGCACGCCGGCGCTGCACTCTGACCTTTTTGGCTGCTGGAGCCTTTGCGTGGGAGGCTTCTCTTGGGCGCCTTCGTTTGAGCGCAACACCTTCACGACGAGCTCGAATTCCTGTTCGAACTCAGCGTTGTCGGTTTCCCATTCCTTGAAATCGATCGCTAGGCGAGCGTGCACCTCAGGGGCTTTTCCGCTTTCCCGGCCATCGGACCTCACCGCGTTCGAGGTCCGGCGCTCGGTTCGGCCAGCAGCCAACTTAAGGCACCTGACGATACAGCAAGGAAGGCAGCGATCAGAAGGGCAATGCCGTAGCCATCGGTTCGGCTGTAAAGATCCCCAGCGAGCCAAGGAGCGATCAGCCCCGCCACGCCCCAACTGGTAAAGATTTTTCCATAGGCGCGTGCATAATCGTCACGCCCGAAGATGAGGGTGGTAACGATGGGAAACAGGGCGATGGTCGCTCCATAGGTGAAACCGACAACCGCCAGCAAGGCGATGACCAGCATGGTATGTGTTGCGATCGCCAGCATCAGCAACGCTAGGGCTGAAGCGGCACCCAATGTCGCTAAGAGAATATGAGCAGGACGACGATCTGCGAAATACCCCGCGGAGAAACCACCGAGTGCATTGGCGAAGGTGATGGCGATGACGCCGCGCACGCCGTCGCTTGCGGTGCCGTCGGCTGCGGTGACGATGCCGGCAGCATGTCCCATCGCCATGAGGCCAGCAGCAACGCCTGTGCCGTAGATCAGCCAGCAGAGCAATAGTCGTGGTCGATCGAGTACTGTGGCTTGGACAGTCTGATCGGATGGCTGGTCCGCCAGATCGACGCCGTAACGCGACCACCACAAGGCTGCACCTGCGACCACGCCGCATAGGGCAAGCGTTGTCGAAAGCGCGATAAGCGCGCCATCAACGCCTGCAAGTTTGATCCAGTTGTCGATCAAGATCGCGAAACCGCTAGCACCGACGGCGTAGACAGCCGTCACGCTGCCCATGGCGAGCCCCCGATTCCTATCAAAAGCCAGATTTGTGAGATAGAGCGCGAAACCATAGCCCACGCCATTAGCAAAACCGAAGACCAATCCGTAGCCGACCCAGAGAGCAAAAATATGTGTCCCAAGTGACGCAACCGCCAATCCGACTGCCGCTATCAGATAGGTGAGCAAAGCCAGTTTAGCGGGAGAAACCAGGCGAAAAAGACGATGGCCGATAAGTACAGCGAATGTGAGGCTTGCCAGTCCGATTGAATAGGCAGGCGCAATATCAGCCCTAGAAACGGAAAACCGCATCTCGAGGGGATCGAGAAGGACACTGAAGGCATGGATCGAGCCAAGGCCCAGAGACAGGATGAGAGCGGCGATGAGGACTAGTGTCCTTTGATGTGGGTGGTCGACCAAGGCAAAGCGTCCGTAGGGCAAGTGGCATGTCGAAAATAGGATGTCGGAAGCTTGGACGGCTATCCAATCTTTTCTTCGATGATGATCCCGCGCAATCAAACGTCGAGACATGAATGCACCTCATCGGGTGGTTCCCAAAGGCAACAGCAGTTCACCACTTGGCTACCCAGTTTGTGCGATCAGATCGTTGAGTTAGTACGGCTCTGCCAGAAATCTTGCGACAGAAATACCTCTGAAACCGGTCATGCCGTATGCCACCTGACCATTTGGCGGCTACCAAGCGCATACCAGACGCTACCCCTAAAGCTCACTTTTGACCCCTTCCAGACTCTACGAGAGCCAAGAGAGTGTTTTTTGTCCTGGGTTGTGGAAGTCAATGGAGCGAGAGCAAAAAAGGAAGGCCCTAGAAGAGGAAGAAGAGCAGAGGTACAAGAAGATGAAACACACGCTTAGGTGTTGGATTGATCCTTTTGAAATAAGAGGCTTGACGGTGGCCGGTCCTGGCTTTTTGCCAAGTGTTATGAAGCTTCATCCAGCTCTGTGGATCTGATGAACACGCCGTCGATTTCGAGTTGTCTTGCGAGTTTGCGTTCGAAGTAGCCGGGCAGGATTAGGTGAGGTTCGAAGCCTTCGGTCGTTAGTTGCTCGATCATGGCGCGGTAGTCGTGGGCGCCTTTGTAAAGTGGCAAGAGAGACATTTCGAGCTGGATGCCGATGAGTTCCGGGACCAATGCCGAAGCACCCTTCAAAACGTCCGGCTCGAAGCCTTGGGTGTCGATCTTTAAGAAAACGCGGTCGCCTTCACTGACGAAATCGCCGACCACGCTGTCGAGGCGGCGAAGGTCGACGCGTTCCGTGGCTTGGATTGCCGAACTCGGGGAGATTTGTTTCAAAAGATCATTTTGCGGCAGGATTGAGCTCATGTCGGTTTCGGCGGAAACCTGGATGTCGATTTCCCCATCCTCGGCGCCGATCGCCATGGGAGGGGCGATCGACCAATGGGGATCACTGCCGGCCTGCTCTGTCAGCCGTTCATGGGCGCCTGTTAGGGGCTCAAAAGAAACGATGCGGCCGTCATAGCCCCAATCTCGAAGCTTCCGGCCGTATTGGCCGACATTGGCGCCAACATCCAACACCATATCTATCCGGTGATGCTTTAGAATGGCGATCAGCTGGGCATTGAGGGCTTTTTTTTTCTTGAGCGGTGTCAACTCATAGCCGAACTGCCGTGCGATGCCTTTGAGAACCTTCATGCCAATGAGTTCTCTGGCATATCAGGTGAGAACAGTTCGACCTCGCGGCGCACGCCTGCCAGCTGATACGAGCCCAATGATTGGCGACGCACATCCTTGCCTAGCCGCTTGGTAAAATCATCGGAGATCAGAACATTTTGTCCGAGCTTTCGGCACATCCCCTCGATCCTGGAGGTGAGATTGACCGCTGGGCCGATGACGGTGAAATCCAGCCGGTTGGTTGAACCGATATTGCCATACATCACTTCGCCTACATGAAGACCGATGCCACAGGCTAGCTCGCTACCGTCCGCATCAGCTTGTTCTTCATTGAGGCTGGTCATCGCAAATTGTGCCTCAATGGCAGCGTTCAAAGCGCGCTCGCAGGCATCACCCCCGGTGCCGTCCCCAAGGGGAAAAATCGCTAGCACGGCATCCCCGATGAATTTCAGGATCTCGCCACCATGTTTCTCGACAGGTACTGCCATGCGATCGAAATATTGATTGAGCAATCCGAGGAGCTCATCCCGCCCCCGGCTCTCGGACATGGCGGTAAAACCACGAAGGTCGGAAAACCAGATGGCGGCCTCGACACTGTCGCCGATGCCCCGGGTGATCTGGCCGCTTAAGACCCGCTCGCCTGCCTTCCGCCCGACATAAGTGTCCAGCAGATTGATCGCGATCCGACGATTGAGGTGGATTTCGATCAGGAGGCTGAAGATGGGAAGAAGGTGCTTGATCAGCCCGATTTGCGCATCGGTGAAGCCGCCTTCCTGGTCGGTCGTCCAGGTAGTGGCTTGGGTCTTGCCATCGCTGAAGGTGAGCGCGAAGGCCCGATAGTCGGTGAAACCTTCCGACTTCAGGTCCTGATAGAAGGGGAATTGGAAGTGATCCTCATCAAGGTCGAGGGGTTGGTTGATTTCATCGACATCGCCATCAAAGATCAACCTAAGCGGGCTGCGTCGATAGAGATCCGTGTCCCGAACGCCGTGCTCTGCATGAAACACCTCGATCTCATCGCGGCCACGATACCAGCGAAAGCCCAGGCCGAAGAGTGTGGGATGTAACGTCCTGACATGAAAGGACGAGCGCGCCAAGGGCAGGCCGATCTCGTTCAGTCGAAGGCTGAGTGCCTTTAAGAGGGAGGGGCCGCTCGGCAATTGCTTCGCTTCACCCAAGAGCCAGGCTATGGTGGCAGCGGGCTCCGAGGCTCTAGTGATCGGCGAGTCTTCCATCGTCAACGGGTCACGATAATGCGGCAAGCTTGGCCTTCGCCTTGGTCAGGTCCTGGGTGGTATGATGCAGACGGTTCGCAAGCTCATGCATTACTTGAATGCCGATCTGCGGGAATTGCGTGACCAGCTGAAAGAAGTTTTCCTTGGCGACCTTGAGCGTTTCTAGATCGGACTTGGCGGTGACGGTCGCAGTTCTCGGTACATCGCAGAGTACCGCGATTTCACCGATGATGTCGTTCTTGCCGAGTGTTGCCACGGTCATTGGGCCGTTATCCGTGTTCACCGAAATATCAGCCTCACCTTCGAGGATGATATAGGCAGCGTCGCCGGCCTCGCCTTCGCGACAGATTTCATCGGTTGCCATGTAGCTGAGCCGTTCGCTGGTAAAGGCCAGGAGCTTCAGCTTGGCAGGCTCGATCTTAGCGAATAGCGGGATGCTCCTTAGAACCTCCATATCCTTGGCCAAACTCATATGTCCCTCTCCCTTTTTGACATCATTCGGCAGCTACCATGTCATGAAGCACGCTGCCGTCATGGTTAAGTTCGTTGAAAGCACCTTGCTCGACGATACGGCCATGGCGCATAACGATGACATGATCGAAACGCTCTGCCCAATCCGTACGATTGAGCGACCAGATCAGCGTACGTCCCTCGAATTCTTCGATAAGGCTTTCGATCACCGCCAGCTGCTCGCTCGGATCCAGTGGACCCGTCGGGTCATGGGCGACAAGCACGTCTGGATGCTTGAGCAGTGCTCGGGCAAGAGCCAGCTTTTGTCGCTGTGCAAGAGATAAGCGGGCGCCGCCGACACCAACTTCCGCTTGCAATCCAACCTGAATGACACGGCCGCGCAGGTCGAGGTCGGACAGAACGGTCGTGATCAGATCGCTGATCCGCTCACTCGCCTGTGCCTGGCCGTAAGCGACTTTGCCGAACAGGATATTGTCCTGGATACTGGCGCCGGCGGTGTAGCGATCAGGATCGAAGAAATCAACCGCATCAACAAGATCTGCAGGCAGTTGCTCGCGGAACAGCTGCCTTGCCTGAACGATCTTGGCCTGCAGGTCCTCATCGACTAGATCCAACCGGTGGCGTGCGGGGATAAGTTTGAAGGTGAGGGCGGTCAGCCTTTGACGATCCTCATCGCTCAGGCTCTCTAGCTGATTGGCGCCGACCCGACCGACAAGTGTTCGATAATCCGGGAGATCCTCGGCACTGATGAAGCTGAACTGACGGAAGTAATCATGGTCGGGTGGCAGATCGGCGAAGAGCTCGACCATGGTGCTTGCGAGGGTGTAACCGACCTCCACCATGGTTTCGGTGAGGCCGCTTTGTTGCAGCACATCCTGAACATAGGCTTGGGAAGCCAGATGCTCGATCTGCAGCTTGTCACCGATCGGCGCACCAAACAGCAGATTTTCGGCGAGCGTTGCATTGCTGTTGTACAAAGCTGGATCGAAGACCTCGACCAGGCGCCCGAGCTTTCGGTCCTGAAGCCTTTCGCCCATGGCATGGCGCGCACTCAGGATCGCTTCGGCGAGCTCGGCCTGGGTCTTGGGATCGATGGTGCCGCGAAGACCCATCGTATAGACATCCCGGTCCAGCTGGACCTTGGTGAGGGAGCTTAGGGCGGCCGGTAGCAAACTCTCTTCGGGGGTGATCCCGACCGCATCGAAATCGACCCAATCCGCATCGGCGTCAAATTCCGAATTGCCGGAGCGTTTCGCCTCAATGAGGGCGCGCTTTTGGGCTTCAGCTTCGGCACCTTCCAGCTCTTTGGTGCGTAACGGCCGGTTCTTCAGGCCAAACAGCAAATTGTCAGCAATCGTACCTGAGAAGATCTGAGCTGGATAACCGACATAGGTGATCTGACGACCTGTTACTGATTCGGCGAGCTTGCCGATTTCCTGTTCGCCGATCATGACGCGGCCCGAATCGGGGTCGAGCAGATTGGCAAGAACCAGCGTGAGATCTTCCTTACCAGCACCAGTCGGCCCGACGATCGCGATCCGTTTGGGCAAATCGACATTGAAGCTCGCACCATCCAGCGTCGTTGCACCATCGTCCGTCGCGATCGTCAGATTGGAGGCGATCAGTTTGGTCTCGGTGACTGAGAGCGGTTGATCGACATCTTGGGATTGCAGTGCCTCGTCGCGCAGGCCGGCCGGGTCGAACTGACTGACCACCTGATCGTATTTAATCCGGGCATCCGACATCAGCTGGTAGTAGCTCAAGAGCTCTTTCCAGGGTGCGTAGAGCTT
Organism: Geminicoccales bacterium; assembly: GCA_050633905.1. Classification (GTDB taxonomy): domain Bacteria; phylum Pseudomonadota; class Alphaproteobacteria; order Geminicoccales; family Geminicoccaceae; genus JANQPX01. The sequence continues at coordinate 17,360 of JBOEHJ010000245.1, read as the reverse complement.
TTCATGAGCGCCGATCACGGCCACGAGAGCGCCTAGGGTCAGGTCGCCTTGAATGACCAGATAGCCACCGATGGAATAGAAGAAGAAGGGGGCCAGCTGCGCCAGGAAGTTATTGAGGAACTTGATGAAAAACTTCTTCTTGTAGATCGCGAAGCGAATGTCGAAGACGATGCCCAGCTCCTTGGCGAAGCGGGCGCGCTCATATTGGGTGGTGTCGTTGGCGCGGATATCGCGCACACCTTGGGAGGTTTCGCCAACACGTTCAGCCAAGCGCCGCACCTGGCGCACCCTTGCCTTGCCCAGCAGATTTACCTGACGCTGAAGCTTGGGGATGATCCAGATCTGGAACGGGTAGAGAACGATCGCGGCAAGGCCGAGGATGGGGTCTTGGGCGAACATGAAGATCAGGATGGTGAGCAGCGTGCCGCCTTGGAAGGCCGGGAGTGCGAAAGCCTGGGAGATGAAGCCGCCGAGCGGCTCGACCTCGGCTGTAATCATCTGCACCAATTCGCCCTGGGAGATCCTTTTAAAATGAGGCAGCGGAAAGCGCATGATGCGCGAATAAAGTTCATAGCGCAGGCGGCGCAGCATGCGCTCGCCGACGATGCCCTTATAAACGTTGATCACATATTTAAAGGCGCCGTTGACCAGCACCAGGACAAGGAACAAACCGCACAAGGTGAAGAGGTAACTGATCTGATCCAGCTCGATGCCGAAAAAACTGCCGCCGTCACGGCTGGCCATAGCATCGTTGATGATGGTCTTGGGCAGATCGAGGCTGATATAGAGGAACGGAAATGAGAGAGCAGTTAACGCCAATATCGTTAGCTGTGCCGCCTTGCTGTGCCGTAAAATGTAGCCAAAGATACTTCGGTCCATCAACTGCCCCATCATTGCCGAGACGATGAGACCCAGGATGGCATCGTCTGCGGACAGCTCGTTCGGCACTTTTAGCGCATTTTTTCTGCTATGTGTTGGGGTAAGTGGTGCTGTTTTTGTAAAATTGACGGGGTTGACGTCGCTTGGCTGGTTATCTGATGACGATTGACAAGACAAGTACCGAGACAACAAAGAGGAATTTTGATGACTGCCAGCGAGGCGCTGACAACGCCTGATCCTGCGAGCCCGCTCGAGATTGCGAAGGTGGAATTGGTGTCGGGTGAAGTCTTGATATGGGCGGATAGCTCGCAGCCTAGAAACGCGCGCCGCCGAAGCCTGCCGATCAGCATCCTTGGCTGGTTGTTCCTGCTGCTCGCTTTGGCTTGGTTGAGCAAGGCGGCGGCCACCTCCGCCGGGTTCCTGCTGCTCGGTCTGCCCTTCGTTATCGGTGGGCTGGGCTTAGCGGCGGCACCCTGGTGGTGGCCGATCTACAACAAGCGCACCGTCTATGCCATTTCCGATCAGCGGCTGCTGATTATCCGGGATCTCCTGAGACGTCGGGTGACCAGCTATGGTCCAGAAGACATCGATGTGGTCGAGCGTCGGGAACATCGCGATGGCAGCGGGGATGTCATCTTTCGCCGAGAAGAAATCCGCAAGTTAAAGCACCATCATGATCCCCAGGGCAAAAGGCGGGTTGGTGAGCGCGAGGTCGGCTTTTTTGGCGTGTCGGGCGTTCGGCAGGTCGAAGAAGCTATTTTCGCGTTGAAACAAAAGCGCTATCAATCCGTCAGCGGGCAATCTGAAGCCGATCTGGGCGGAACGGATAATTAGTGTCATGCCCAAGGGATACAAGGCCTGGAGAACGCAGGGTAGCCGCCTGTCTGGGCTCTATGGCTGAACCAGGCGCGACGGGATCGACGATGGTAGACATTCCACGAGAGGGCCGAGAAGGCTCCGACACCGCCATCGAAAAGGCGCTCATCCCTGCAACAGTCATCGAGAACTCTGCCAATCCCGATCACTTGTCAGCGAACTTGGTCGGTATCGCCTTGTGCGGGGGCACGATGACCGCCAGTCTCCTGCCAAGTTCAGGATTAGTGAAGTCCATTCGCCTATGAGTTCAGCCGCCCGCCTGCTTATCTATAGTCACGACAGCTTTGGCCTAGGTCATTTGCGTCGGTGTCGCGCCATCGCGCATCATCTGGTCGAACGCTACCGCCAGCTTTCAATCCTGATCCTCTCTGGCTCACCGATCATCGGCAGCTTTGACTTCAAGGCGCGTGTCGACTTTGTGCGTATTCCGGGTGTGATCAAGCTCAGGAACGGCAATTATACGTCGCTGAACCTACATCTGGATATCGAGCAGACCCTGGCAATGCGAAGCTCGATCATCCAGCATACCGCGGAGATTTTCGATCCGCATTTGTTCCTGGTGGATAAGGAGCCGCTCGGGCTGCGTGGCGAGGTAAGCGACACGCTGGTGATGCTGAAGGAGCGCGGGACCCGTCTTGTCCTTGGCTTGCGCGATGTCATGGACGAACCGGGCGCGCTGCTTGAGGAATGGGAGAGAAAGAATGTTTTTCCCGCTTTGGAACAGCTTTACGATGAGCTCTGGATCTATGGTTTGCCCGAGATTTTCGATCCGCTGACCGAATTGCCCGGTATGGAAGAGCTCACTGATAAAGTGACCTTTACCGGCTATCTCCGCCGCCAGCTGCCGGCGGCGCCAGCCAATGCCAGTGAGCACGAACTGCCGAGTGATCCCTACCTCCTGGTGACCACAGGCGGTGGCGGCGATGGCGAAAATCTGATCGATTGGGTGCTACGCGCTTATGAGACATCGCCTGATCTGCCACATCCGGTCCTTTTGGTGTTCGGGCCATTTATGGACCAGGATCGCCGCATTGCCTTTCAAGAGCGCGCGGCCAAGCTCGACAATGTCCATGCGATCACCTTCGAAGCCCGCTTTGAGAGGCTGTTGGAACGGGCGATCGGCGTGGTGGCGATGGGCGGCTACAACACGTTTTGCGAGATTTTGTCCTTTGGTAAACCGGCCTTGATCGTGCCGAGAACCCGCCCGCGCAAGGAGCAGCTCCTGCGTGCAAGGCGTGCTGAGGGATTGGGGCTGGTGAGGGTGCTGCCGGATCATGGCAAGCGCGATCCGAAGCTGATGGCCGCCGAGCTTGCCACCTTGCCTGACTGGCAACCGAAGGAGGTGCCCGATCTTCCGGCATTCCTTGGCGGTCTAGATCGCATCGCGCGCCTCGCAAGGCCCTGGCTGCCGGTGCGGGCTAAATCGCGTACCGGCGCGCCAGTTCGGCAAACGGTCTGATCACTAGGGGGAGACAGCCGGTGCCCTCGGCAACATCAATAAAAACACCGGTCATTGCCCTCGTGCTGAAGGGCTATCCGCGCTTATCAGAAACCTTCATAGCACAAGAGATCCTGGGCCTCGAACGGCGAGACCTTTCGATCGAGATCGTCTCACTGCGTCATCCCTATGATCCCTCGATCCATCCGATCCACAAGCAGATCACAGCACCGGTGCGCTATCTTCCGGAATATCTTTATCAAGAGCCGCTACGCGTCTTGAAAGCCTGGTGGACGATGCGGCAGCGGCCATCCTACAAAGCCACTCGATCCCTTTGGCTCAAGGATCTTCGTCGTGATCTCACGGCGAACCGCGTGCGCCGCTTTGGTCAGGCCCTTGTGTTTGCCGCCGAGCTGCCCGCCTCTATCCGCCTACTCTACGTCCATTATCTGCACACACCCGCTTCGGTCACCCGATACGCCGCATTGCTGAAAGGGTTGCCCTATACCGTCTCCGCCCATGCCAAGGACATCTGGACCTCGCCCGCTTGGGAACTTAGGGAAAAGCTTGAGGATTGCCGCTGGCTGACCACCTGCACGGCCGCGAATCGCAGCTATCTCCAAGGTCTGGCCCCTGGGGCAGAGGTCTTCTTAACCTATCATGGCCTGGATGCCACGAGGTTCCCGAAGCCTGCAGAACGGGCCTTGCCTGATGGCAGTAATCCGGAGCAACCGGTGATGCTTCTCAGTGTTGCGCGGCTGGTGGCGAAAAAGGGTGTTGATACGCTTTTAGAAGCGTTGGCGTTACTGCCTGCTGATTTGCATTGGCGCTATACGCATATCGGTGGGGGGGCTGAAAAAGAGGCCATTCGAGCGAAAGCCGTCGATCTCGGTCTTGATGAGCGCATCGATTGGCAAGGTGCCAAGGCCCAGACCGAAGTGATCGCCGCTTATCGGGAGGCCGATCTCTTTGTCCTGGCGAGCCGGATTGCTGAAGATGGCGACCGCGATGGATTGCCGAATGTCCTGATGGAAGCGGGATCCCAGGAATTGGCGGCGATCACGACGGATGTGTCCGCCGTACCAGAGATTATCACCAATGGCGATAATGGCCTGCTGGTGCAGCCCGATGATCCCCAGGCACTGGCGGAAGCCCTTGAGACCTTGATCCGTGATCCGCAGCGGCGACAACGATTTGGCAAGGCAGCACGGCAAAATGTGCTCGATCATTTCGCGATGGATCCAGGCCTCGATCATTTGGCGGCGCGCCTGCATGCCGATCTGAAGATCGATCAAAAAGCGGCCGCCTGAATGGCGCGCCGGCTTGCCTTCTACGCGCCGCTAAAGTCACCTCGCCATCCCGTACCCTCAGGGGATCGACGCATGGCAAGGCTCCTGATCCAAAGCTTGAACCGTCAGCAGCATGAGGTCGATCTTCCGAGCCATTTCCGCAGCTATGATCGGGAAGGAGATACCGAACGTCAGCAAAGGATAAGATCCATCGGCAAACAGATCGCCGCAAAGCTGATCAAGCGCTATCTTGCCCTGCCCAGATCCAACCGGCCCGAAGCCTGGGTCACCTATCATGCCTATCATAAATCGCCGGATTGGCTGGGACCGGCGGTGAGTGCGGCGCTGGATATTCCATATCTTCTGATCGAGACGTCCTTTGCCCCCAAGCAAGCCGGTGGTCCATGGGATCTTGGGCATCGCGCAACCCACGAGGTAGTTCGCAAAGCCGATGTCGTTCTGGCGCTTACCGAGGTCGATCATGCGGGCTTGGCGCCATTAATCGAAGCGCCAACGACTTTGAAAAGGTTTCCGCCGTTTCTTGATCACCTGCCGTTTGTCGACGCAAGGCCGCGTCGGGAGCAAAATCGGCGGATGATCGCCGAGCGCTTTAACCTGGATACAAGCATTCCATGGTTATTATCGGTTGGCATGATGCGCGATGATGTGAAATATCAATCCTACCATCTCCTTGCCCGGTCGCTTGAATGCTTGCTTGACCGGTCTTGGCAAATTTTGTTGGTGGGAGGTGGGCCGGCTCTTCCCTCGGTAGAAAAATGTTTCCTGTCACTTGGATCAGAACGTGTGCGAATGGCAGGAATTCTAGGGGAAGAGGAGTTGGTGGCTTGTTACACGGCTGCAGATGTCTATGCTTGGCCCGCGATTCGGGAGGCCTATGGCCTAGCTATCCTCGAAGCACAGGCTAGTGGCTTGCCGGTGGTCGCTGGGCGTGAGGGCGGGGTCGCGGATGTGGTGCGCGATGCGGCAACGGGTCTATTGACGCCGTCGCGTGATCCGATGGCATTTGCCGAGGCGCTTGCCGATCTGCTTGACCACCCGACAAAGCGACAGTCGATGGGACGGGCGGCGGCGTCGTTTGTCGAGAGCGAACGCAGTGTCGCTGAGGCTAGTGCCAGATTAGACCAGGCGTTGGTCGAGGCGGGTGAGAATTTCAAGGCGAGACGTAACCCTGGTCGCGTCTCTGTCTAATGAGGTCGTCAACCGAGGTGACATGCGAGGTGATAGACGGGGTGATTTGGCGATGATGATAACAGCGGATCTGGCGAAAGATCGTTGTTCATCTGGCAACGATGATGGGGCGCAAGCGTCGAATGGTGATGTCGGCTGGCTTCATCGGCGGCATTCGATCGGACAACACGTAAGTGCTTGGCTTCCTCTTCAATCTTGGTGCGACATTCCATGCAGGTTCTGATTTGGGTTCAACATATGCTCGGAACCGGGCATTTCAAACGCGCGGCAACCCTTGCCGAGGCGATGGCCGCAGACGGTCTTGATGTGACCTTGGTCAGCGGTGGCCCGCCGGTGGATTGGATCTCGACTACCGGCGTCAAGCTCGAACAATTGCCTGCAATCCGGGCGCGCGATCGGCAATTCAGCGCCATGGTGGATATGAATGGTGAGCCGATCAGCCAGGTCTTCCTGGCCAAGCGCCGTGCGAAGCTCATGTCGGTGTTTGCGCGCGCGCGGCCGAGGGTTGTACTGACAGAGATGTTTCCCTTCGGTAGGCGTGCCTTCCGGACGGAATTGATACGGCTTTTGGAAGCGACGGCGGGCTTTCGTCCGCGGCCTTGGATCTTGAGTTCCGTGCGTGATATCCTGGTCGCGAAAGGCGAGACCGAGCGCTATGACTGGATGCGCGATGCGGTCGAAAAATATTACGATTATGTGCTGGTCCATACTGACCCGCAGATCGTACCCTTCGATCTCACTTTTCCACATATGAAGGCGATCGAAAGCAAGATCGTCAATACCGGCTATGTGACCGAAACCGTGGCGGATCTTGAAAAGCGTGACACCATGCTGACACCTGAAGTCTTGGTCTCGACCGGCGGTGGGCGCGTTGGCGGCAAACTGATCCAAGCAGCCATTGCCGCGCGCTCTCTTTCCCGTCTGAAGGATGTCCCCTGGCGGATCATTGCGGGTGGACAGGCCGATCAGGGGGAGCTTGATGCCCTTCGATCCCAACTTCCCGAAGGCGTGACGCTGACCGGCCCGGACAAGGATTTTCAAGCGCGGCTGGCGAACAGTCTTCTGTCTATCTCACAAGCCGGTTACAACACGGTCGTTGAAGGGTTGCGCTTGGGTAAGCGTATGGTGTTGGTACCCTTTGAAACGGCAGCAGAGACAGAGCAGACATTGCGCGCCGAGCGTCTGGCTGGGTTAGGTTTTGCCGAAACCGTTCGAGAGGCTGCCTTGACACCTGAGAGTCTAGCCAAAGCCGTCGATATTGCTCTTGATCGCCCACCGCCGCAGGTCATCGATATCGACCTCGACGGGATGGCCAATACTGTCCGCTTTGTGCGCGAGCTTGTGGCGCCCGAGCCAGCAGCCCGTCTGTACAGTTGAGCGGCTGGCTCGAACTCGGAACAACGCTCGATGCCGCCGCTCGGCGGGGAGAAACGATCCGGCTTTGGTGGCGCGATGACGATGCCGGGCGCACCCATCCCGCTCTCTATCGACTTTTGGATCTTGCCGAACGTCACAGCGCACCCCTGGCACTTGCAGTGGTGCCAGCTTGGCTTGAGCCCGAAGCCCAGGGCAGTATCGCTGCCGCCACCCAAGTTACGGTGCTGCAACATGGCTTCGCACATACCAACCATGCCGAGGCGGGAGCAAAGTCGATCGAACTTGGCGGGCGCCCGGTCGACGAGATCGTTTTGGAACTGCGCCAAGGCTTCAGCATTCTCGAAGATGCCTTTGGTTCGTCGTTTTTGCCGGTGCTCGTTCCGCCTTGGAACAGGATCGATAAGACGCTCTTCACCCGCTTGAGGCTTGGCGGCTATTCGGGGCTTTCGGTTTATGGCCAGCGCGAGGGGCTGGAGGCTTCTGCCGGGGTTCGGTTGGTCAATACCCATGTTGATCCTGTGGACTGGCGTGGTACGCGCGGCTTTCTCGGCGAAGACGCTGTTTTGCGCCGCCTTATCGACATGCTGGATCCGGAAGAACCGATCGGCTTGCTAACCCATCATCTGGAAATGGACGAAATCGGCTGGACATTCTTTGATGAATTGTTCACGGTTTTAGGACGTCATCCAGCAGCCAGGCTATGCCCAGCGCCCTATTTGTTCGAACGCGTCGCTCCGAGGGGACGAGAGTCCGTATGAGCCAGCCGCTTTTAGCCATCAATGACCTACAAGTCGATTTCGAGGCTGCCGAAGGGAAACTCCAGGCCGTAAGCGGCGTCAGTTTTGAGATACCAGTTGGCAAGACCGTCGCTTTGGTCGGCGAGAGTGGATCTGGCAAGACGGTGATTTCCCAGTCTATTCTCGGAATTTTGCCGCGCATCGCTTCGATCAGCGGTGGTCAGATATTGTTCCGCGACCCCGAGCAACCGGACGAGGTTCTGGATCTTACCGCCTATGGTGATGACCACCCGATCAGGCGCAGCATCCGCGGTGATCGGATTTCGATCATTTTCCAGGAACCGATGAGTTCGCTATCGCCGCTCCACACGATCGGCGACCAGATAGGCGAGGCGTTGCTGCTCCATGCGGGCGTCGATAAAATAACCGCCAAGCAACGCACCATCGCGATGCTCGATAAGGTTGGTTTCCCTAACCCTGATCGGGCGTATCAGACCTATCCCTTCGAGCTTTCAGGCGGTCTCCGCCAGCGGGCGATGATCGCGATGGCGCTGGTCTGCGATCCCGCCCTTCTGATTGCAGATGAGCCGACCACAGCCCTTGATGTCACGATCCAAGCCCAGATCTTGCAGCTCATGCAGGAACTCCAAAAGGAGTTCCACATGGCTATCCTCTTCATCACCCATGATTTAGGCGTGGTGGCCAATATGGCGGATGACGTCGTGGTGCTGTATCGCGGCCGGGTGATGGAAAGTGGACCGTCCGACGCGCTCTTGCGTGCCCCTGAGCATCCCTATCTCAAAGCACTCATGCATGCTGTGCCCACGCTTTCCATGGGGGCGGATGAACGCCTGACGCCGCTCCGCGAAGTACCATCGGCCGGGCGCAATCTGCTGACCGCTGCGGTCGGTGACAATCTTCCGAGCCAGGACCGGGGCGAGCAGCAGGGTACCCAACCGATCCTTAAGGTGGAGGGACTGAAAAAGTCTTTTCGCATCAGGAAAAGTGGTTGGTTCAGTGATCCAGCAAGCGAGATCAAAGCTGTCGACGACGTCAGTTTCACGATCGCTCGCGGCGAAGCCTTCGGCCTGGTCGGCGAGAGCGGTTGCGGGAAAACCACCGTTTCCAAGATGATCATGCGTGCGACCGCACCTGATGAGGGGCAGATCACTTTTCATGCTGCGCATGACCAGGGGGATGGCGATCCAGGTGAGGGACGGGCAAACCAACAAGCCACCGATATCTTGAACCTGAATGATCAGGATCTGCCCTGGCTCCGGCGTCGGATCCAGTACATTTTCCAGGACCCGTTCCATTCGCTCAATCCGAGAATGACGGTGTACGATATCGTCGCCGAACCCTTCGTTATCCATTCGATTGGTGATCAGGAGGAGCGGCGCGAGCGCGTCAAGGCGCTGTTATTGGCTGTTGGCCTGGACATACGCCATCTGCGCCGATACCCGCATAGCTTTTCAGGCGGGCAGCGTCAGCGTATCGGCATTGCGCGGTCGCTGGCACTCCAGCCGGAGCTTTTGATCTGCGACGAACCTGTTTCGGCGCTCGATGTTTCGGTTCAGGCACAGATCCTTAATCTATTGAAGGATTTGCAGAGCGAACTCGGCCTAACCTACCTTTTCATCTCACATAACCTTGCCGTGGTGAAATATCTTTGTCAGCGTATTGCCGTGATGTGCGCGGGGCAGATTGTTGAAATGGCACCGACGGCCGAATTGTTCAAAAGACCCCTCCACCCCTACACGAAGGCCTTGCTTGCTGCCGTGCCCGAGCCCGATCTTGCCAAACCATTGGATTTCGATGCACTGATGCTAGGCAAGGCGTCCGAACCGACGGCTTGGCCTGCTCCTTTTACGCTTGGGATGGAACCAACCGAATTAATCAACTTAGGTGATGGCCATACCGTCAGAATGAGTGTGAACGCTGATGTCCAATCTGTTCTTAATGCTGCGTAAACCAACGTTTTCCCCCGTCGCTCCTTTGATGCGTTCGATGATCGCCAGGGGTGTGTTGATGTCGGTTGCATTGGGTATGGCCTCGTCCTTGCCCGCCATTGCAGGGCCGCCAGACGAACCGAGCATCGTGGTCTTTGATGAGAGCCAAGGCTTGAGCATCGGCAAGCCCGGCGGCGAGTTGTCGACCCTCGTAGGCAAGGCCAAAGATACGCGCCTCATGGTCGTATACGGCTATGCGCGGCTGGTCGGCTACACCCCGGAGCTCGATCTCCAACCGGACATCCTGAAAGACATCGAGGTTGAGGAGGGCCGGATCTTCACCCTCCATCTTCGAAAGGGCCATGCTTGGTCCGATGGCAATCCCTTTACTTCAGAGGACTTCCGCTATTGGTGGGAAGATATCGCCAATAATATGGCGCTCAGCCCCACCGGCCCGCCTGCCAAGCTCATCGTCGATGGCGAGATGCCGACGATCGAATACCCGGATGACCATACGGTTCGGTATAGCTGGTCGAAGCCGAACCCACTCTTTTTGCCAGCCTTGGCGGGTGCTTCACCGCAATTCATCTATATGCCAGCGCATTACCTAAAACAGTTCCACGAGACCTATGCTGACAAGGCCAAGCTCGCGGAGCTAGTCGCGGAAGAAAATGCACGGGACTGGGCGCAGCTCCATGGAAGGCGGGACAATCTCTACAAGCTCGACAATCCCGATCTGCCGACATTGCAGCCCTGGAGGTTGATGACAAAGCCGCCCAGCACGCGGTTCGTGTTCGAGCGTAATCCAAATTTCCATCGGGTCGATGAAGAGGGCCAGCAGCTTCCCTATCTCGATCGTGTGACGCTGGAGGTCGTGGACAGCAAGCTGATCCCGATCAAGGCGGGGGCGGGTGAGACGGATCTTCAGGCCCGGGGGCTGTTCTTCAAGCACTACACGTTCTTGCGCGAGAATGAGGAACGCTCGAAGCTCAATACGCTCCTTTGGCAGACGGCGAGAGGGGCGCATTTGGCGCTCTATCCGAACCTGAATGCCAGCGACGAGACCTGGCGAACGCTCCTGCGCGATGTACGGTTCAGGCGGGCCTTGTCCCTAGCGATCGATCGCGATGAAATCAATCAGATCATGTATTTCGGGTTGGCGATGGGCGGTAACAACACGGTGCTGCCGCAAAGTCCTCTCTATAAGGAAGACTATCGCTTTAAGTGGTCGAACTTTGATCCCGAGCAAGCCAACCAGCTGCTTGACGAGATCGGGCTTACGGAAAGGTCATCGGACGGACTTCGTCTTCTTCCCGATGGCCGGCCGTTGGAGTTGATCGTCGAGACCGCTGGCGAGGAAACCGAGGAAACCGATCTTCTCGAACTGGTGGCCGAGGCCTGGCTGAAGATCGGTATGAAAATCCATGCTAAGCCGTCTCAGCGGGAGATTTTGCGCAATCGCATCTTTGCCGGCGATACCTTGATGTCGATCTCCTACGGTTTGGAGAATGGTATCCCGACGCCGGAGATGAGCCCTTGGGAATTCGCACCGACCTCCCAGTTCGATCAGTATCAATGGGCCAAATGGGGGCAGCATTGGGATACCAAGGGTGAGGCTGGCGAAGCCCCCGACATGCCGGAAGCCGAACAGCTGCTGACTTTGTTCAAAACCTGGCAGGTGGCTTCCTCGATGGCTGAGCGCGAGGCGATCTGGCACGAGATGCTCGAAATCTACAATGACCAGGTCTATTCTATTGGGCTGGTCAGTGGCGTACTGCAGCCCGTCGTCGCACGCAAGGCATTGCGCAATGTCCCGGCGGAAGGTGTCTATAACTGGGAGCCGGGATCTCATTTCGGGATGTATCGTCCGGACACGTTCTGGCTCGATGAATAGGGCTGGGTTGTAAAGAGCAGCGCTCGGCCATATCGCTCGCGGGTTGCGTCGGCAGGATCAGTTATATGGCGCATGATTGTCGCGTTCTTACAGCTTTGATATGTAGTTCCTTCATCGATCATAGCGAGCACAAGTACTATCATGACTGATCTGTCGAGGTTGGTGATTGCTGGTTTGATCCACATCATCAGCGATTGTCGTTTGGAGGCCCAACGCGCTTATGCAACTTGAGAAAACGGCCTACAGCAACGCAGCGTTGCGTGAGATGGCGAAGCGCCGGCTGCCGCGCATGGTGTTCGACTTCATCGATGGTGCTGCCGAGGATGAGGTGACCAGGCGGCGGAATGAAGACGACTTCGCCGATTTCGAGTTCGTTCCCCAACCTTTGATGGGGACCTCGACCAGAGATCTCTCAATCGAGCTCTTTGGTCAGCGGCTCTCTTTGCCGTTGATCATTGGTCCGACGGGGTTGAGCGGGATGGTCTGGCCCAACGGTGAAGTTCACGCGGCCGAGGCGGCAAGTGATGCCGGCACCATCTACACGATGAGCCACGGCTCCACCGTGACCATTGAAGACCTTGCCAACCAATCGACCGGGGTCAAATGGTTTCAGACATTTATGTACCGCGATCGTGGTCTGGTTAAATCCTTTGCCGAAAGAGCACGTGAGGCAGGGTACAAGGCGCTGGTTCTTACGATTGATAACCAGGTTTTAGGACAGCGCGAGCGGGATATCAGAAATGGTTTCATGATCCCGCCAAAGCCAAAGCTTCGAGACGGCCTGGCCATGGTTCGCCATCTGCCCTGGCTGTTCAAGATGATGAGCAAACCGAAGATCACGATGGCGAACTATGTCACGGACGAGCGCACGGATATTCTTTCGCTCGCCAAATATGTCGCCGATCTGCTGGATCCGACCATGAGCTGGCGGGATGTGGACTGGCTGCGCTCGATCTGGTCCGGGCCGTTGCTCTTGAAGGGTGTTCTGCATCCCGACGAGGCACGCCTCGCTCTCGAGCATGGCATCGATGGCCTTATTGTTTCGAACCATGGCGGACGGCAACTCGATGGCGCGATCTCGTCGGTGCGCGCTTTGCCGGCGATCGTTGACCAGGTGGGGGATCAGGTGCCGGTTTTGATAGATGGCGGCATAAGACGCGGTAGCGACGTGATCAAAGCGATGGCGCTGGGCGCGACGGCCTGTCTTGTTGGCAGGCCGCATCTTTTCGGCTTGGCTGTTGCCGGCAAGGATGGAGTGCGCCGCGCTCTCGAGATTTACCGCCAGGATATGGATCGTATTTTGACGCTTGGCGGCTGGGACGGTCTGTCAGCGATTGACCGGAGCTGCCTTTCCATTCGTTCCGCATGGAAACTACGCGGCCATCAGGGCGTTGTGGATGATGTGCCTGTTGATCGGCTTTTTTCAAGCCAGGAAGGGGGGAAGCAACTTATTTCCCCGCCTAATGATTCCCGATCCTACGGCCTTTGGCGCGAGACTTAACGTATTTTTGGCGGAGGTCGACCCAGCCCTTTCCCCCACAGGGCAATCCGATTCTGTCGGTGCATGTCGGGGGGAACGACAACGTCGTTCGACGGGCTGGTGATCTACCCAGGCAATATTGTGGGGAAGAGGCAAAAGGGTCTTGAGGATGTCCTCAGGACGATTTGCCTTCCCCGAACAACGGTGCCTTGGCGATTTTGGCTCTAGCAATGTCGTTGCTGGCCGTCGACTCATTGCCAAGGACGCTAATGTTACCGGCAATCTGCCCGCCGCGCTCAAGCTCAAGCTGACCGTAACGGATGGTGCCGGTGATGCGGCCCGATCCACGGACAAACAACGTGTTGCGGACAGTGAGGTCGCCCTCATAAATACCGCTGATATCCGCTTCTTCAACCTCACAGCCACCGGTAAACTTCCCGGAGCTAGTGATTTCCAATGCAAGCGTATCGTTGAGGGTAACCTCGACTTCACCCTCGACAACCAAGCGGTCGCAGGAATTAATCTCGCCACTCAGTCTTATGCCCTGGCCGACGATCAATCGCTTATTGGCTTGGGCATCGCTGCTTTGTCCTGTCGTTGATGTTTCAGCGGCAGGAGAAATTCTCGGTGATGCAGACAAAGGCTGGCTCTCCGATAAATCAATGTGGTTGTCCGCCAACGCCGAAGCGGTTGGCTCGGAATCCGTGTCCGATTGTTTCGACATAGCCTTCGGCTCTGACGGAACCAGTTCTACTTCTTCCAGCTCCAGCGGAGGCGTATCGGTCTCGGATATATCATCGGCCGGAAGATCGGTATCACCCTCATCTTCCTTGGCCATCGGGTCAGCGTCTCGCTTACGGAACATTTTTTAGCAATCCTCAGGAACCAAATTTCAAGCTGAATCAACCAAAGTCCAAGGTTTAGCTTTTTCCGTTATGAGACGCTTAATGGCGCCGTTCTGTTTAGTCAAACCGAACCACGGCAAATCCAACATCATTTCTACCAATTCGCCCGTTAAAATAGGCTTTCCAACATAAAAAAATTGGAAAATGATGATCATAGCGTCCATCGGCAGTCGCAAAATGCAACCGAAGATCAATAGAACGCAGGTTTCGGTCTTGGCCATGTACGAGCATCCCAAGCACGCCTGAGAGGCGATCAGGAACCATGGATTGCGCTCTCGCCGGTCATCCCTATACTGCGGCGCCTTGTTTGGATCGCGCTATGGGAAGCTTTGATGACAGTGAATGATGGGTCGATCGATGTTGTGGGACTTGGCAATGCCATTGTCGACGTTGTCGCGGAAACGCCTGATGTGTTGATTGAACGTCTCGACCTTGCCAAGGGAACGATGACGTTGATCGATGAAGCCCGAACCACCGAGCTCTATGGTGCCATGGGACAAGCGGTTGAAGTGTCCGGCGGATCCTGTGCCAATACCATGGCCGCCTTGGCCGGTCTCGGCGGTGCTGCCAGCTATATCGGCAAGGTGCAAAACGACCAGCTTGGCGAGGTGTTTCGACATGATATCAATGCTGTTGGCGTCAACTTCGAAAGCCGGCCGCTGGAGGGCGGGCCCTCGACGGCGCGTTGCCTCGTTTTCGTCACGCCTGATGCGCAGCGCACCATGGCAACCTACCTTGGCGCCTGCGTCGAGCTTGGCACGGATGATATTGATGAAGACACTGTCGCCAAAGGCCAGATCACTTATCTGGAGGGCTATCTCTGGGACAGGCCTGAAGCGAAAGAAGCCTGCCTCAAGGCATCGAAAATAGCCCGCGATGCCGGCCGCAAAGTCGCACTCTCCCTCTCAGACCCTTTCTGTGTCGATCGGTGGCGCAGCGAATTCGTACCGTTGATCAATGATCATATTGATATCGTGATCGCGAACGAAGATGAGATTATGAGCCTCTATCAGACACCCTCGTTCGAAGACGCGGTTCATGAGGTTAAAAAGCATTGCGAGCTTGCAGCGCTCACCCGTGGAGCCAAGGGCTCGGTGGTTGTCACGCCTGAGACGAGCTTTGCCATCGAGGCTGCGCCGGTTGCCCAGGTCATTGATACCACCGGGGCAGGAGATCTTTACGCGGCCGGTTTTCTCTTCGGCCTTACCCATGACATGTCACTGGCGTCATCGGGGCGTCTTGGCAGCTTGCTGGCGGCTGAGGTGATTGGTCAATACGGGGCCCGGATCAAGCGGTCCTTGCTGCCGATGATCGAGGCTGCGAAAGCAGCTTGAGGTCGCTCTTGCCCTTGTTGCCTTGTTGGCGCAGCCTCACGATTGTATGGGAGCTTCAAATCCTTGTGAAAATCTGTGAGACAAAGTGAGCACCGGAAGGACTTCGATCAGCTTAAGATAGTTGATCAGGATCGCGCATTCGGGAACCGGGAAGGGGGGGCATGCACCAGAATACGTCGGGAGCGTATCAGCAGGCTCCCCAGAGGTGGCAACGAGCTATCGGTCTGAGCACGATTTTGATCGCCGTGGGATTGCTCGGTCCAGGCAGCCTCGCCAATGAAGAATCGCCCTCCGGCGGACACTTCCATGTCCAAATGCCGGGCGTGCTAACCCAGGACGAGGCCCAAGAGATCTATGACGGCATCGCCAACGATATGACCAATGCCTACGGGCTTTCCCAGGACAGAAGTTCTAAAAGATACCAACGATGGCCACGCTACAATGCGACGCCCTATCAATCAGCAACCCATGGCAATCGCTATGTCAACAACTATGCCAACCCGATCGCTGGGGATTATGATCGCCTG
This sequence comes from Geminicoccales bacterium, assembly GCA_050633905.1. Taxonomy (GTDB): domain Bacteria; phylum Pseudomonadota; class Alphaproteobacteria; order Geminicoccales; family Geminicoccaceae; genus JANQPX01. Next base: position 1,466 of record JBOEHJ010000245.1, on the reverse strand, counting down.
TCCGAAGTGAACAGCTTGCCGGTCGGCTCGGTGCTCGCAAAGGATTCGTTTGCCGTCACCGATACGGGCGACGTCTTTCTTGGACCGTTGTTCCTGATGGAAAAAATGGAGCCTGGCTTCAGCCCGGAAGGGCGCGATTGGCGCTATAGCATGATCATGCCCGATGGCAGCTATTTTGGCGTTACCAGTGGCGACGCGGCAGAGAAAGTGGAGTTTTGCAGGACCTGCCACGAAGCTGCCAGCGACGAGGTGGATCACCTCTTCTTTGTCCCTGAGGAATTTCGCCTGGCGAATTAGTGGTATAACCACATCGATTGATTTCCGCGGCCTTCGAAGAAAGAGCCAGGCAACCCGAGGGATATGCAGACCTTTCTTGGGATGGGGTCGGGATTCTTTTGTATCAAACACACCGCTGGCGTATTTCTCGAGAAAAAACATTAGGCCGGATGAAGCAAGCCCTCTTCCTTGATCGCGGTCAGGGTTTCGTCGAGAGAGATCCATGCGCGTTCGATCAGGTCGTCGATATCGGATGTGGTGAACACCAGGGGAGGTGCGATGATCATGCGATCGCCGACATGACGCATCACCAGCCTATTGGCGAAACATCGATTGCGGCAATGGAGACCGACAACCCCCTTTTCGCCGGCAAAAGCGGCTCTTGCGGTCTTGTCCGGGGTGAGCGCGAGCGAACCGATCATGCCGACGATACGCGCTTCGCCCACCAGCGGATGGTCACCAAGTGCTGTCCATCTCTCCGCAAGATAGGGGCCGGTTTCGTGCTTTGTGGAGTAGACAATGTTATCCTCTTTCAGGAGGCGCAGGTTTTCCAAGGCGACGGCGGCGGCTACGGGATGACCTGAATAGGTGTAGCCATGATTGAATTCGCCAGCAGCGCCAATGACCGAGGTGATCTCATCGCTCACCATCGACCCGCCGATTGGCAGGTAGCCGGAGCTTAGCCCCTTGGCGATGGTCATGATATCCGGCGTTATGTCGAAGGTCTCTGATCCAAACCAGTTGCCGGTCCGCCCGAACCCAGTGATCACCTCATCCGCAATCAGAAGAATGTCATAGGCATCACAAATGCGCTGGATTTCCGGCCAGTAGCTCTCCGGCGGAATGATCACCCCGCCGGCCCCTTGCACTGGCTCGGCGATGAAGGCGGCGACGCTCTCCTCACCTAATGTCTGGATGGCTGTTTCCAGCTGCTTTGCCCGCTCCAAACCGAAGTCTTGAGGCGAGGTTTCGCCGCCCTCGGCATACCAGTCCGGCTGATCAATATGATGAATATCCGGGATCGGCAGCCCGCCTTGAGCATGCATTGGTTTCATCCCGCCGAGGCTGGCGGCACCCAGCGTCGAGCCGTGATAGGCATTTTTGCGGCTGATGATTTTTTTCTTGTCGGGATGACCTTTGGCGGCCCAGTAATGTCGCACCATGCGGATATTGGTGTCGTTGGCCTCGGA
>JBOEHJ010000244.1:0-7610 GCA_050633905.1 Geminicoccales bacterium | reverse complement strand
CCGAGTTCGCGCAGAATCTTCGGATCACTGTCGGAAAAGCGGGCTTCGATCGGCGCACCGCCGCCCGGGCCGAACACCAGACGTTCCGTGCGGAACTCGGCATCGGGAAAAGTCGCCTGGCCAGTTCGCATCACCTTTTTCGATATTGCCCGGAGACTAGAAACAAGCGGCTAGACTTTCTCGACCAACTCCGTCCCTTCCCTGATGATCGCGTTGACCGTCCGTCGAAATTCGAATTCCTCAGCACTCCACCAACCATGCTTCAGTGTATTCTGATTGCCGATCGGGGCGCCACTTCCGGGCGCCCCCGCCATGATACCAGCAACGCCGCTTGCCTTTGACAGCCGGAGCCTTGCAGGTCCCGCCGCGTCTTGTTCTGGCGCCGCATCGAAATGCGCTGTTCATCAAATCCACAAGGTCCATGGGGTCGTTCCTCGGTTTTATGCGCTACCCTTCCCCCCCTTGGTCGACCGCGCTGACGATCGCTTGGCCGCCTTGGCTCAAATGCACATGCTCGTCCGCAACCGTCGTCAGCATCGTCGCATAGTTCTCAGCACCTTGCGCACCGACCAGGGCCTGCTTGCCGTCGAACACCATAGTCGGCACGCCGTCGACGCCGCGCGATGTCCAGAACGTCTCATGTTTCCTCACCTGTTCTGCAAAGCGCGCGTCGGCCAGGACGGCTCGGGCCTCAGTCCGATCGAGACCGACGATGTCCGCTGCGTCGGCTAGGATATTCGGATCGTCGATGTCCTTTCGTTCGGCGAAAAAGGCGTCGAACAGCGCGAGCTTGAGCTGATGCTGTCGATCGATGGTGGCAGCCCAATGCAGGAGCTGATGGGCGCGGAAGGTGTTCACCATGCGTGTGTCGTCGGCATAATCAAAGGTGAAGCCGAGTTCAGCACCGAGCGCTGTCAGCTTTTCCCGTGACTTCAGACTCTGCTCGCGCGTCGAGCCGTATTTGTCCTGGACATGCTCGAACAGGTTCTGGCCGTCCTCGGGCATCTCCGGGTTCAGCTCGAACGGATGCCAGTAGATCACCACCGGCAGTCCCGTTGCAGCCTGGGCTTTCTCAAGCTGTTTGAAACCGATGATGCACCAGGGACAAACCACGTCCGAGATGATGTCGATACGGATCGGTGATCGATCCGGGCCTTGTTCAGTTTCGGTCATGGCGTTCCCCATCAGGTCTTGAAGCGCGCCGCATTGGCGGCCGCCGCCTCGATGTCGCTCATGCCGAAGGCGGAGGGTCGCGGTTCCGGCAGCTGCAGGGCGGCCTGGGTCTTCGGGCGGGCATCGAGGCGCGCGAACCAAGTATTCAGATGATCCAGCCCTTCGACCGATACCGTGGCCCAAAAATAGGCGCGCGCCCAGGAATAAGTCGCCAAATCGGCGATCGACAGGGAGTCGCCCACCAGCCATTCCTGGCCTTCGAGCCTTGTGTTCAGCACCTCCAGCAGGCGTCGGCTCTCATCGACATGCTACCGACGGACATGGACGGTAAGGGCTGAGGCTGGCGCCTCTGTCAGGGATTAATCCGGTGCGGGGATGAACTCGTCCTTATCGTCGGGCGGCAGGTGAAAGCGACCCTGTTGCCAGTCGCCTTCGCGCCAGGCTTCTTTCGCGGCCTCTATCTTTTCCTTGGAGGAGGCGACGAAGTTCCACCAGATATAGCGGGAACCGTTCAGGGTCTCGCCGCCGAGCAGCATCAGTCGGGTGGGTTTAGTTGCGGTGATGGTGATCTCGTCCCCGGGGCGGAACACCATCATGCGGCCGGCATCGAAGTGGGTGCCGGCGATCTCGATCTCGCCTTCGACGATGTAGAGGCCGCGATCCTCATGCTCGGTCGTGAGCGGCAGGCGAGAACCGGCGTCGAGGATCGCATCGGCGTAAAACATCTCCGAGAACGTTCTGACCGGCGCCTTCTCGCCATAGAGTGAGCCGAGGATAAGCCGCACCTGCTTGCCTTCACTTTCGATGAAGGGGAGGGCGTCTTTCGCCTGGTGCTCGAAGCCGGGATCGATCTCCTCATCCTTCTCCGGCAGGGCGACCCAGGTCTGGATGCCGTAGAGCGGCGATGTCGGACGCGCTCTGACCTCGGCTGACGTGCGTTCGGAATGGGTGATGCCCTTGCCCGCGATCATCCAATTGACCTCGCCCGGATGAATAGCGCTGTTGGTGCCGAGGCTGTCCCGATGCTGAATCGAGCCATCATACAGATAGGTGACGGTGGCCAGGCCGATATGCGGATGAGGACGTACGTCGATGCCCTGATCGGTTAGGAATTCGGCGGGCCCCATCTGGTCGAAGAAGATGAAGGGGCCGACCATCTGGCGTTTCGGCGACGGCAGTGCTCGCCGCACCTCGAAGTCCCCAAGGTCTTTCGCGCGCGGTACGATCATCGTCTCGATCTTGTCGACCTGGTCGCCAGTCGGGCATTGCGGGTCGAGTGCGGGGTTCCAGCTCATCGTCAGTCTCCTCGGTTCTTGTCCCCTACGAGGCGTTGCTTAGCCATCATGTGATTGTGGCATTACGTAATGCCTTATCGAAGGCTCACTGCCCGAGCTCCGTATCGCCCTGCATATCCTCAAGATTTTCTAAAAACTTAGACAAGTATCGATTGAAACGCTCCACATCGGCTAGGGTGAAGCCGGTCAGAAGCTTTCTTTGTCTCTCAAGCGCAACGGCAAGAACCTCATTGTGCAGCGCCCGGCCCGTTGACGTCAGCGTCCAGTCACGTCGACGTTCACTCGATGCGTTGGCGGCGGCAATAGCAAGCCCCGCCTTCTCGAGCCGAGCAAGGCTTCGGCTGACCGCCCCTTTGTCGATACCGATCGTCCTGCTGGCCTTGGTAACGTTGCAACCCGGTGACTTTGTTAACATAACCAGCATGCGCCAATCCATGGCGCCAATGCCGAATTGTTGCTGGTAAAGACGCCCAGTACTTCGGGCAAACCGGTTGGCAGCGAATGTTAACAAGACCGTTGTCGCGCGCGAAAAGCTCAGCGTTGACGCTTGACCATTCACGTCGGCCTCATCAACTGGCGCTAAAAAGTATTTATCCGGTAAACCGTCGACGTCTTTCATCAACCTCTCCACGTTTGCGCCGATCTTTGCACCGGACTTGTTGACTTGACAACTCGCCACATGTTGTCATGTCAACATAGAAGGGCAATCTGCCGGGGAAGCCATCATGTCAAAAGCACCGGTCTTCGACATCGAGCCGCAGGCTTTCTGGAGGGATCCTTATCCAGACCTCAAGCGTATGCGCGCCGAAGCACCTGTCGCCTATGTTCCACAACTGGGTGCGACCCTGATAACGCGGCGTGACGATATTTTTGAGAACGAAAAGAAAGTCGAGATCTTCTCGTCCGACCAGCCTGAAGGGTTGATGACTAAGCTCATGGGCCAGAACATGATGCGCAAGGACGGAGCCGCGCATACGTCTGAGCGTAAGGTCGTTTTTCCTGCCTTGTCGCCAAGGACTGTCAAGACGTTTTGGCAAAACGCCTTTCAAGCGTTCACTGACGAGATCGTCGAAGAGCTTCGACCGTCAGGGCAGGCCGACATGGTGCGTGACATCGCCATGCGCCTTTCCGGCGAGGCCCTGAAAATTGTAACAGGGCTCACGAACATTACATGGCAGGAAATGGATCGAGTTAGCCAAGGCATGATTGACGGCTGTGCCAATTATGCGGGCAGCCCGGATGTCCAAGCCCGATGCCACGATTGCACGGCTGCGATTGATCGTTACATCGACGAGATGATCCCAATCCTGCGGGCCGAACCCGACCACTCGATCTTAGCCGTGCTGCTTCAATCAGATCTTTCTGAGGAGCAAACCAGGGCCAACGTTAAACTGGCGATCTCGGGCGGACAAAACGAGCCGCGCGATGCCATTGCCGGCGTGGTCTGGGCTTTACTGACGCATCCTGAACAACTGCAGTTGATCCGAGACGGCGAAGCGACCTGGCGCGATGCCTTCGAGGAATACTGCCGCTGGATATCGCCCATCGGCATGTCGCCCCGCCTTATTGCCAAGCACTACAAGCTCCACGACGTCATGCTTGAGCCCGATGATCGGGTTTTTTTGATGTTCGGGTCCGGCAACCGGGATGAGACCGTTTTCGAGAAGCCGGATCAGTTTGACATGACTCGAAACCATACAGCGTCCATAGCTTTTGGTGCTGGCCCCCATTTTTGCGCAGGTGCCTGGGTCGCTCGCAGTCTGATAGGAGACGTTGCGCTGCCTATGATTTTTGATCACTTAAGCGAGCTGCGCCTGACCGGAAAGACAGAGTTCGGCGGCTGGGCGTTTCGAGGGCCACTTTCCATGTCTGTCGCTTGGCGTTCATGTTAGGAACGATCTCGATTGCGACGCAATCGATTCTAGCTGCCAAAAGCCCTTGAGCACGGTGGTGATTTGATATCGACGGCCAAGCTCGATGATGGTGAAGTGGTTGTGGAGGAACGATGGCAACGATACTTGCTGGGGTTGTTCGAGGCGGCGGCGTAAAGGGTGGCGAAACGCGCCATGCGTTCGCCAAACGCTGTCATCCCCAACCAAGATAATCATATCTCCACACTCGCAAGGCGGGACTGACCAAGCCGAGTGGGAAAGGCGATCTCCTGGGCTGAGGCGCAAGCGCAAAAGGCGCCCATCAGTCCGCAGGCGGATACCAGTATCTGATATCGGACAAGCCTTTGTCGATCACCACAAAATTGTTGGCGAAGACGCGATAGCCTGCGCTCCAGTCGCCTGATGGCCAGCGGATGCGAATCTCGGCGCGTTCGGCAACGCCAAGCCCGACATGGACGAAACCAAGACGGCCTGAAGCGTGCCCTCCGCCGATCTGGATGACCCGCGTGCGGCTCTCATTACCCGACTTAATCGAAAGCAATGCACCGACAGCGTCCCTGTTTGTCCCCTCCTGGCGCAATTCGATTCCGAGCCAGTTGCCCATTGGTCGCGCTGACTTTCCAAATTCGGTGCCAGTATTACGGAAAAGGCTTACCGGTTCCTCTCGATTAACCACGGCAAGATCGAGCATGCCATCGAGGTTGAAGTCGGTGACGGCAGCGCCGCGGCCACGTCGTTGAAGCGCAAGCCCCGCCTGCTCGCCCACCTCAACGAAGGTTCCATCCGACCGTCCAAGCAACAGATTGTCCGGATCAAAGGCCGCGAAGTCCGGCATGCGTTCGACGTTGCCTTTGGCGATGTAGAGATCGAGGCGACCATCATTGTTGAGATCTGCGAATTCCGTGTGCCAGCCGGTCGACGGTTTGAGGTCGCCGCCGGCGTATGGACGATGAGCCGTCACACCTCTTTCATACGCGATATCCCGATAGGTCGGTCTGCCGATCTCAGCCTCATCATCAATTTTCTGCAATTTGGTGTCGCCCATCGAGGTGAGGGCATATTCAGGCAGGCCGTCTGCATCCAGATCAGCCTCTGCGATACCCATGCCCCAGATGGTGAGAGGCTTCCAACCGTCCACCGACCGATAGGGGCGCGCCGGTCGGCCGGGATCGATGCGCCATAGTTGCTCTTGGCCACCTCGATAGTACTGACGATCATTGGTGATCCGAAGCGATGGCGTTCCCGACCGATTCCAATCAGTGAACAGCAGGGAAAGCGCGCAATAGCCCGGTGTGAGTGGTTCAGGATCCTCATAGTTGGGCGCTTCCGTTGAGCGCGGACGCATCAGCTTGTTCTCGTCGCAGGTCCCCCAGGGCGTACCAGGTGCTGCACGATCGACATAGTTACCGAAGGCAAGCGTGGGGAAAGGTTGGTCCTTTTCGAAGATGGCGGAAAAGGACGTGGTCCACCCCCGCCCGCCATCGATGGAAAAGGCACGATTTCCAGGCTTGAAAGAACAGTCAGGTCCGCCGCGAAGGACTTGATTTTCGCCGACCCTGAGTACAATCAAATCTTTGATGCCATCATTGTCGACGTCCAGCGGATAGAAGCCCGTAACCATGGTCTGGGCAGCCGACGGGATCGCTTCAGGGACCTCCTCGAAGGCAAGCTTGCCGCCAGTTGCACTGCGATTGACGTACACTTTGGCGGCATCGGAACCTCCGGCAATCGCAAGATCAGGAAACCTGTCGCCATTGCAATCGAAGGCGGCAAGCCCGCCGCCAACGAAAAACTCCCAAGGACCAGTATAGCGATGATCAATCCCGGCGGCTGCCGCTTCTTCGATCATCAGCGGCACATCGAGAGACATTGTCGGTTCGCTCGCCAAAGTCTGCGCGCTGAGTGTCATGAAAAGGGTCGACGCCCACAAGAATCGGCCTATCACGGCTGAATGACCAGCGTCTTCAGGAAGGCGATGAGGTGGCTTCGTTCCTCCGATGCCGCGTTGACATACGCGTCCCGGCTCGATCGCGCAGCACCGCCATGGGCGCGGATGGCCTCATCCAGCGTTGTCATGTCGCCACGGTGGCCATAGGGCGCGGTCGAGCCCACACCCCAAAGCTCGGTGGTCTGAAAGACATCCCGTTCGACGAACCGTTGGGAGAGAAGCTCATTGCCGAAACCGGCCACCTTATGATCCGTCATCTTGTGCCGTTTCAGATCCGCGAACAGCGGCACAAGGTAGGCACCATTCTCATTCCTCTCTAGCCGGCCATGCCATTCAAGCAGTCGGAGATCGTAGATCGCTTGGGCCTCGACCTCATCGATCCGAAGGGTTCCCGCCGTGTCGAAAGGCCCGGGGTCGGCGAAGACGAGTCTTTCCAGCGGAAGAGCCCGGCTATGACAGGCGGGACAGCCAAGCCGGTCGAAGAGCGTGCTTCCACGTTGTGCGGCTTCGGCCCAATCGGCATTCTTTGGCGACTGTTCGATTGGCGGCGGCCGTGTTGCCTGCCAGGCGACCAGCGCCGAGACGTCGCCCGTTGTGATTTCACCTTCGACCCCGTCCCGATCAAAATCGGGATCGTCGGTCCAGCGGCTGCCGAAGCGCTCGACCGCCTGCATGCCATGGTGTTGATTAAGCGCGTTGATCGTGAATTGACGAAGCGATGTCATGACACCTTTATGGCCAAAGGGGCGAACCACCAGATCGGGATCAACACCATCAATCGCGCTGCCGTCGATCATGCCATCCGGAAAAGCGGTGAGACGACCAAAATCAACCCCCTTTGTCGAAAGGCGAACGTCGACCTGACGTCCCTCTTCCCGAGCCGTCTTCAGCGCTTGGTCACGCAGGAGCGTAAGGTCCACCGTCATCTCGCGCGCGAGCAGCTCCACCAAACCTGAACCCATCAAATGATTGGTGTTGCGCTCATTGGAGAATTGTTGATCGGTCGTGTCGAGGTCGGGAAAGGTGAAGCCTTCGGTGACAAAGGCATTGCTGGAAAAATCCCCGGCACCACCGGGTATCGGATCGTTGTGGCAGCTTGAACAGGCATTGGCGTCTAGCCCGGCTATTCGCTGAAAGGTCTCTGATGCGTCCCGCTTTCGCCGGGTCGGCAGGATGGCTTGCGTGGCTCGCGGCCGACCGACGCCGTCTTCGCTGGTAAATTTCGCCGTGAACAACACCTCGCCCAAGCCGACGAGTTCCAGCAATCGAGCCTGCCCGAGCGCACCGGTAAAATCGTACCGG
>JBOEHJ010000243.1:0-4693 GCA_050633905.1 Geminicoccales bacterium | reverse complement strand
CCGCTTCTTCCGAATCGTGCCAAAAGAAGACCCTAGGCACCTAGACGAATGTGTCGAGCAGCACTCTAAGTCTGCAGTCACTATAGGTTGAGACATGTTGTGTCTGACGTTGATCTCAATCGCACGTATCCGACTAGCGATCTGAGGGGATGAGCTGGCGGCAGCGATTACGGTTTCGACGACGAGCATGTGTACTAGCGTTGTTGGCACTATAGAGCCCTCAGTTGTTTCTAGGCTCAGGCGCAAGAAATCTTACTAGCTCGGCCGGTGAAGGGGCCCGCTCCGGTGACGCTAGGATTCCAGCAATGGCATCTCGTTTGGTCTGAGATAATGCGCGTGTCGCATACCGATCGAACTTGGCGAGGATTTCGGCATCCTTGAGAGGTGCATCACCTGTGCCGCGCGCCGCCATGCAGATGGAAGAGAGACGCTGGTCGTCCGGCAGAACGATCGTGACATCGGCATAGCGTTCTTCTGGAAAGGCCTCACTGTAGGCCGAATTTTCCACCAGCCGCACCCTGTCGACCAGACGCCAGATCTCGGGCCGGTCATAGCTCTCGGGCAGGACGTGCTGAGGCGTGATCGTGCCGTAGACCAGGGCCAGCGTCACCGCCAGAGGCAGGCTGTATTGGGCCTGGTCGCCATCCGTGGGACGCGGGTTGGCGAGGCGGGTGGCCTCGTGAAAAGTCGAGACGATGATCTCCTCGATGTGCTCGGGTTGGATGGCTTGCTCCCGCATCAGCGCCAGGACAGCCTCGATCGGCGGATGTGACCAGCGGCAGACGGGGTAGGCCTTGAAATTCGTCTCGAGAATACGCCAGCGCTCGCCGAGATCTTCCCAGAACGAGGCGACATCGGCGCCTTCGCAGATGATCGCCGGCGCCCCGGTGAAGCTGCTCTCCGCCAGATCGGTAGCGGAGACGCCGGTCATGGCGCCCCAGCTCGTGCTGTCCTTGACCATGGAGGGATGATCGATGCAGCGCATCATCTGCGCGCGGGGCCCGAAATATTCGGCGATGCCGAGGGCGTGACGAGTCTGCTGGTGCGACAAGCGGCGAACCCTGGCAGTAACGGCGGCGCAACCGAGCGCATTCCAAGCGCCGGACGAATGGTAGTCCGGTGCGGACGCATGCAGGGACAGTCCGGCGCGTATCGCGATCTCGTAGCCGAGGATCAGGTGGGTCAGGAGCTCATTCAGGCTGCAGGTGGGCGCGGCGCCGAGCTCGGCCATGAGCGCAGGCAGAATGGCAGCCCCCGCATGGCCCTTGCACTGCTCATGACCGTCATGGCCGTCAACCGCATCGATGGTCGCCGCCCCGGCGAAAGCATAGCCGACCGGATTGACCGCCCGCCCGTCGAACGGCATGGGTACGGCGTCTTGCCCGCCGCTATGACGGCGAAAAGCGTGATCGCGCGCGACGCGGCTGGGCTTGGTCTCGATCCCGGAGGCCCAGATCGCCAGAAGGTCCACCAGACAGCGGCGGCCCATATGCGTCGCATCTGGCGGTAAGTCTCGATATCGAAGCCCATGGATGAAGGCGGCTATGGATGCGAATGTGTCGGCCATCCTTCCGGCTCCCAGCGCTGTCAGGGTAAGGCCAGCACGATCTTGCCGATATATCCTTTGGCCTGAAAAGCCTCTTGCGCGGCGGTGATTTCCTTCAGTGGAAAGGTCTCTGCGACCAGGGGGCGGACCTGGCCCTTCTCGATGCGCTTGACCAAATTGCTGAAGACCTCGGGCTCCAGCACCGTGCAGCCGAAAAAGGAGAGATCCTTCAGATAGAGCGTGCGCACGTCCAGCTCGACGATCGGCCCCCCGATGGCGCCAGAGACGGCGTAGCGCCCCCCGGGGCGCAGCACGTCCAGAAGCGCGGGCCATTTGGTTCCGGCCACCAGATCAACGACGACATCGACAGCGTTCGCGCCAAGTTCCTTCGCATAATCCATCTCCCGGTCGAGTGTGGTCTCGGCGCCGAGCTCACGAAGTGCTTCAGCCTTGGCGGGGCTTGTCACCGCGACCACCTTGGCGCCCCGTGCATGGGCGAGCTGCACCGCAGCCGATCCGACGCCGCCCGAGGCGCCGGTGACCATGACCGTTTCGCCCGCGGTTACGCCCGAGCGCGTGAGCATGTTCTCCGCCGTAGAATAGGAGCAGGGAAAGGACGCGAGCTCGACATCGCTCATCGAGCTCTCAATCTTGCAAGCATGCCGTGCAGCGACACGCGTGTAATCGGCAAAGCCGCCATCGCATTCGGAGCCGAAATACCAGGGTGTTCCCAGACTTTGACCATCGGCCTCGCGAAGGCAGGGCTCGACCAGAACCCTTTCGCCCACGCGTTTCGCATCGACACCGTCACCGACCGCAACGATGGTTCCGCAAACATCGGCCCCTTGGATGCGCGGGAAGGTGAGGGCTTTTCCTGACCAGCTTGCATCGGAGGCATCAGAGTCGCTCTTCGAATACCAGGCCGTCCGCGTGTTGATATCGGTGTTGTTGACGCCAGCGGCAGCCACGCGGATCAGTACGTCGCCGGGACCGGGCGTCGGGACCGGCAGGTCCTCGCGCCAGTCGAGACATTCGGGACCGCCATGGCCGATCAGGACGACACCAGTCATCGTTCCGGTTCCTGCCATTCTCTCACCTCCAAAGTAGAGGAAATTCTCTACTTGTCTTGGTAGAAGAAAAATTCTACCTGTGTCAAGCATGACCATGATGAAGGACAAGATCGCAGCAGGTCTCGAGCGGACCTTTGCCAGGCACGGTTTCGCCGAGACCGACATCGAGACATTGCGCGCCGGCGCCGATGTCAGTCTTCGTACGCTCTACAAATACTTTCCGACGCGTGAGGAGAGGATGCTCGCAGCGCTCGAGCACCGTCATCGCCGTTACCTCGCTCAAATCACCACAGATCTGCCGAAGCGCCCTGAGGCTGCACTGTCGATATTCTTCGATCGCATCGGCGCTTGGATGGACGAGGAAACGTCCCATGGCTGCCTGTTCCATGCGGCTGTCGCTGCAGCGCCAGGCAACACGGCGCTGCGCGCCATGCTGGCACGGCATAAGCAGGAGGTGGCCGAAGCGCTGGCCGCCGCCATCAACCGTTACGATGTGATCGAGGACCTGACGCTCGTGATCGAAGGTCTCACCCAATGCTGGCCTCTTCACGGGCAGCGGGCGATGCTGAGCGCCAAACGTCTGGCTGCGCCTTTGCTCAATCAGCCATGCGGCCCCTGATGGTTCTTGCCGTCTCAACCTAAGGTCAAGCTTCAACGGCAATCTTGGGCGGGTTGCTCACACCGCTCGACATTTTTTTGCGCCAGACAGGCATGATTAGAGTAACCGGGTTCAGCTGCGGGATCTAGCGGCCCTGCTCCAGTGTCTGCTTAGCGCTCGGAAGCGGCAGCAACGCTTGCTTCTCAAATGTGCCAAGAACAGACATACCGTCGTCGGCGAACCCTGCTACCATTTCGGCAATAGAAATTTTGATGAGAGATTGGTTCCATGCCTTATGACAGTTACCAAGACACTGATTCCCCAACGGCCGAAGAACTGCAATACTTTTGGGATGAGTACAAATATCGACATGATCTTTGCTGGCGTACAGTTTACAAAATCTCATTCGCTGTCGTCGTGCTTGCTGCTATCCCTTATGTGCGGGATGACCTTACGAATGCGCTTAATTGTTGGATGCTGTTCCCGGCGGGCCTCGGAGTATTGGCTTCAATTCTGGGCATGTTTGTCGTTTGGAATGAACTCGACAGATTTGCGAAAATAAAAACTAGCTATCGCCATCTACAAAATCTTTTCTGGCGTCGGTTTTCTCCAAACGATAAGGAAAAATCACCCAATAGTGATATTGATTTTTCAGAGGCGAATGGGGTTTCATTTCGAGCATATGTGATAATCTACCTGACGGGGCTAGTATTTCTTGGGCTTGTAAACGTTGTATTTCTAATGACTAGATGGACACCGTGCCTTGAGCCAGTTGCCGCATGCGGTGGTTCCGCTTAGAATCTTAATGTCAGTGCGGAAATCTGCGATCCACAATTCAATTAGGGGAGCATTCCCGGCGCATCCTGGCGTTACGGTAAACATGCTCGGAGGAATTAATGCCTGCTCAGTCCGATCCTGAACTCTTCAATTCCGAACTCGGTGAATTGGCACGCGACGCGAACAAAGAGATGAACTTCAAAGATAAGATGATCCCGGTAGAGAGAAAACTTCAAATCATTATGACAGAATTGAGCTATGCCCAAGAGATTATCAAGCATGAAATGGATCAAAAAACAAGATCGAGAACATAGGCTGTAACCTCATTCTCTGCGATCTTTGCCCTTTCCATGCATCAGAGCAACGAGAATATTCTACTCTTAAGTATACCAGCGATTGTTCTATTTTGGTTTATTGATGCTACTCGGCAAGGAACGCACTCGATCATGGTTGAGAGAAGTAACGAGATTCAGATATTGCTGCGAAATCCCACTGATGATGCAATACTATCATTTCAATCGCCAATGTTTGGCGAATATCTCACCAATAGAAAAATACACGATAAACATACGATGAAGGCAATATTTAGAAGACTGAGAGTCACATTTTATGGATCAATGATTTTTGGTGCCATTATCATGTACATTGCGATTAATATTTATAGGTATTGATTATTAGTTAGATTCTTGAGCATCCTGACTG
>JBOEHJ010000242.1:0-1106 GCA_050633905.1 Geminicoccales bacterium | reverse complement strand
TGCTGTGGAGCTGTTTTCGCCTTCCGTGGTCGCAAAGGTGACAGGGTCAAACTTTTGTATTGGGACCAGCAAGGGTTCTGTCTCTACTACAAAGTCCTGCAACGCGGCCGCTTCCCTTGGCCGTCGCCGGCAGACGGGGTTGTTCGGTTGACCTCGGCTCAGCTCGCGATGTTGTGGGAGGGCATTGACTGGAGAAGGCCAGCGTGGAGTTCTCCGCCCCGCCGCATTGCGTGATTCGCCGTTCAATTTCAACAAGATAAGACTGTATTTATCCATGGAAACTGGGTAAAATCCATGGATGACCTTGGCGCCTGACCAACTCCCTAACGACATTGCTGCCCTGCAGGCGATCATCGCCAAACAGGCAGCTGAACTCGAGGACGCCAAGAACCAGTTGAAAGCCCGTGACGTCGTTATCGAGCAGCTGCAGCTCAATCTCGACAAGCTCAAGCGTTCCCAGTTTGGCCAGTCATCGGAGAAGTTGCAGCATCAAATCGATCAGCTGGAATTGGCGCTCGAAGATCTTCAGACCGAACGTGCCGCCGAAAAGGCTGAAGCGAATAGCGACGCTGATGATAAGGCCGAGGACGGGGACAAAAAGGGCAAGAAGAAACGCGGTCGCAAGAAACTGCCGGCTCATCTGCCGCGAGAGCGTAGTGTTCTCGATCCCGGCGACACCTGCCTGGATTGCGGCGGTGAGCTTCGTCTACTCGGTGAAGACATCAATGAGCTACTCGACTTTGTCAGCGCCAAGCTCAAGGTGTTGCAGATCGCCAGGCTGAAGAAGAGCTGCCGACGGTGCGAGAAGATCGTTCAGGAACCAGCTCCGTCAACGCCAATCCAGCGAGGCATGGCTGGTGCTAACCTTCTCAGTCACATCCTGGTCTCGAAGTTCGATGACCACCTTCCTCTGCACCGACAAGGCGAGATGTTCGCCCGACTTGGTATCGACATTCCTCGTTCGACCTTGATCAACTGGACAGGGTCGGCCATCGCCGAACTTCGCCCCATCGCTGAATTGATCCATCAATCGACGCTGACAGCGACCCATTTGCATTGCGATGACACCAAGATACCGGTGCTTGCACCCAAGACCGGAAAGACCA
>JBOEHJ010000241.1:0-3538 GCA_050633905.1 Geminicoccales bacterium | reverse complement strand
GTGCTGTGGACCGCTCTCTTGGGGTTTGCGGTCGATCAAGGCACGAAATGGCTGATCATGAACGTCGTGATGCAGCCGCCCACGGTTATTCCCGTGCTGCCCTTCTTTAATCTTCGCCTCGGCTTCAACACCGGCGTGAGTTTCGGCTTGTTCAACGAGACATTTGCCGATGCGCCTGCACTGCTTGCCGGGCTCATGCTTCTCATTGTCGCTATGCTGGCAATATGGGCTCTGCGTGCCCAGACCTTTATCGAAGCTCTTGGTCTGGGCCTTGTCATAAGCGGAGCGCTCGGCAACATCATCGACCGGTTTCGGATCGGCGCCGTCATCGATTTTCTCGATCTTCATGCTGCCGGATGGCATTGGCCAACCTTCAACACGGCCGATATTGCGATCGTCACAGGAGCTGTTCTCTTGATGTTCGGTGGTCTGATCGATCGACGGCCCGTGGAAGAGGATGCCGGCGCAACAGTACCTTGACGACCTTTTCAGATACTTGGAGCTGATATGACCTTCAAACAAGCCGCCGTTGCGTGCATCGCCACGTTTATGATCCAGTCCTCCGCCGTTGCGGACTCCTCGGAACCCGGGCTCTTTCCCGGCGCCATGTCCGAAAAGGTCCTCGGCGACAATGACGCCGAGATCACCATCATCGAGTATGCCTCGTTGACCTGCCCGCACTGCGCTCAATTTCACGCGGAAATTCTTCCAAAAATCAAGACCGAGTACATTGAGCCCGGCAAAGCGAAACTCGTGTATCGCGACTTCCCTCTTGATGAAGTTGCTTTGAAAGCCTCTCTGCTTGCCCGTTGTGCGCCGGATGACAGATTCTTTACGTTCATCGATGCGCTCTTCACCCAGCAGTTTGCCTGGTCGAGAAGCAACGATCCGGTTGAGGCTCTCACCAATTTGGGCATGGTCGGTGGTCTCAGCAAGGAAAGCGTCGAAGCCTGCCTCTCTAACGAGGAGCTTACCGACTACGTGCTGCAAATGCGCCTGGACGGCCAGAATGAGTACGATGTCAATTCGACACCGACAGTCATCATCAATGGCAAGATATTGGCTCATGTCTCGTCATTTGACGAGGTCAAAGCTGCCATCGATCCGCTGGTCCAGTGATCCTATGATGTCAGCCTGCGCTAACTCTTTCAACCTGGGCTACTGCCGATGAGCCAATCACGAAATCGGAAGCAAGCTCTCAAAAAGGGTGAATTCGTCGATGAGGGGTCGACCTGATGATGGCCAAGAATCAACTTCTTACCATTGCTTGCCTGGGCGCCCTGGCGCTGCTCGGGGCCGGGTTCTTTGCTTATAGCATCCTCTGGCATGATGACGGCCCTGCCAACCGAAGCAGCACGGCAACATCCTCCGCGCTGATCAAAAGCAATTTTGACCTCGTTGATCATACCGGGAGTTCGGTGACAGATGAGGATTTCAAGGGGCGCTGGCAACTTGTGTTCTTCGGTTTCACCTTTTGTCCTGATATTTGTCCGACAACGCTGAACACGGTTACGGCGGTGATGGAAAGCTTGGCCGAAGGTGGTGATGAAATTGCCCCGCTGTTTATCACCGTCGATCCGGAGCGCGACACGCCGGAAGTCCTGGCCTACTATGTCGCCAACTTCGATTCGCGGATCATCGGACTGACCGGCAGCCCCGAGCAGGTCGCCGCGGCGGCGAAGGCAATGCGCGTTTACTACAGCAAAGCGGAAAATGCCGATGCGCCGGATGATTATTCAATGGACCATTCGGCGTTTCTCTACCTGATGGGTCCCGATGGCGAGTACGTCACGCATTTCTCGCATCAGGATGATGTCGAGACAATCGTCGCAGGCATCCAGGAAAATCTCTCATAAACAAAACGGGTCTTCATGCTGTATCATATTCAACGTGTCGCTGCTGGCTTACTCCTCACGCTCGTCATTACTGAATCAGCGGCTGCAGGGGACAGCGTACAGGTCGGTGATATCGAGATCGACACACCGTGGGCGCGTGCTTCGATTGGCATATCGAGGCCGGCCGTGGCCTACCTGACGATCCGCAATGCTGGAGATCAACCAGACCGTCTGCTTGCGGTCGAGTCGCCCAAGGCCGGACATGCCATGCTGCACGACTCTTTGGTTGAAGATGGCGTGATGAAGATGACACCGCTCGAGGCTGCGGATATCCCGTCACAGAGCGAATTCGCGTTTGAGCCCGGCGGCGCGCACATCATGCTCATGGACCTGCAGCAGCCGCTTGTCGAAGGCGAACAGCTACCGCTGACCCTTGTCTTCGAGCGGGCTGGCCCTATCGAAATCATCGCGCAAATTGGTGGTCTTGCCGCAAAAGAGCCGCCGAATTAGCCGCAACGAGCTGCCGAGTGTCGAGGCCGTTGATGCCGATCGGTACCGGCGGAACGTCTCAACGATGTTGCTGGCTGATGACTTGGTGTTCGAAATGGCAGAGCGACCGCAGATCCAGGTTGCTGAAACCGGAAATGTAGGAAATGTCGTTTCATGGTTGAGCTTTCCAGCGTCGGCGTTCTGACCGCATTCGCGGCTGGGACAATCTCCTTTTTGTCGCCTTGTGTGCTGCCGCTCGTCCCTGGATACGTCTCTTATGTAGCAGGCACGAGCTTGCATGGCATGGAGAGATCAGATGTCCCTGCAGCGAATCTTCCTGCGCTGGGATTGAGCCTGCTCTTCGTGCTCGGTTTCAGCACCGTCTTCGTGGCTCTGGGGGCGAGCGCTACGGCCTTGGGCCAACTGCTGCTCCGATACCGCTACGAAACCAATATCGTTGGCGGCGGCATCATTATCGTCTTCGGTCTGTTCATGATAGGGCTGCTCCGGCTGACTTGGCTCGATCGAGAGTTGCGGTTCCACGAGCACATTCCGGGGGGCCGTCCGCTTGGCGCCTATTTACTTGGATTGGCCTTCGGATTCGGCTGGACACCATGCATTGGCCCGATTCTTGGGGCAATTCTTACTGTTAGTGCGGCCTCGGCCACCATGTCTCAAGGCATCATCCTGCTCGCCATCTATTCTATTGGCCTTGGTCTTCCCTTTCTGATAGCGGCAGCCTTCACCGGCGCCTTCGTCGCGCGTATGCGCGTGATGCGCCGGTTCGGGCGGTCATTGCAAATGTTCGCTGGCCTCGTGATGGTGGTCATGGGGGCCGCAATGATGACCGGCTATCTTTCCACATTTTCCTACTGGCTCCTCGATACTTTTCCGAGCCTGGCGACAATTGGATAGCAAGTTCGCCGAACGAAGAATCGATGACGAACGGCTCCAGATCGACGTCCG
The DNA here is from genome assembly GCA_050633905.1 of Geminicoccales bacterium. GTDB lineage: Bacteria > Pseudomonadota > Alphaproteobacteria > Geminicoccales > Geminicoccaceae > JANQPX01. The sequence goes on along the minus strand of JBOEHJ010000241.1, from coordinate 248 downwards.
AACAGCTGCGCGCTCCAAATTCCGCAGCTGAGATCCATTCCTTGTGAGTGCCCGGACAGTCGGCTGAGTCAGAGGCCTTCGACAACCTTTTGAAGCTTGCCCCGGACCGAGGCGGCAATGTCGCCCAGCTTCGGATTGTCGACCGCCTGCATCGAGGCAACGGGATCGACGGCGGAGACCTCGACGTCACCGCCTTCCAGCTCCTGGACGAGCACATTGCAGGGTAGCATCGTGCCAATCTTGTTCTC
>JBOEHJ010000240.1:0-9919 GCA_050633905.1 Geminicoccales bacterium | reverse complement strand
GGTGTCAGCGCTTCAGGAGTGGCGTATGTTGATCGCTGCATGAAATTGCGGCCATTGACGGCCATATACGAGCAATCAACGTTGTGCTGACAGCGCCAATTTGAGTGACATCGCCCTCGATCCCAACCTGAAATTGATAATTCTGTGATCGAACCCCAAGACTTTCTCGTGTTCGGACATCGATACTCTCGTTGACGTGATATATTGGTCGTCAGCTACGTGTCGCACTATGACGCAGAACTGTGGGGCTTTGAGCTATCGTCGAATTTTATTGAGGAGCAAAGTATGAAACATTTGAATGAGTGTTTTAAAATTCTCAGCCTAATTGTCTCCATATGGATCTGTTTCAGTCAAGTCGCAAAGTCAGAAGGTGGCGAATCTGAATTCTCATATGTTGAGACAGACAATATTGGACATATCATTCTCGACATTGAATCAAATATACCTGGCCGACATACTGTCAAAAACCAACTGAATAGCTTGCTTGAATTAGCTGTCGAGGAAGTCGATAAATCAGGCGTGAGGCAGATTACCGACGAGAAGAAGAGAGCTGTCGCGACTTTCGAAGCGATTGCACGCGCGATAAGAACCAACGGATTTCACCACAAAACCGGTATCTATCCTCATTCATTGACAGAGGTCCTATCCTCAAAATCAAAACTGTTCGACTGCGATACCGGGGGTTTCATTTTTTTGAGCGTTGCCGAGAAACTCGACCTTCCCGTTTCAATGGTCGAAGTCGAAGTGCCCTCGTACAGCCCAGCGCGAGAGTTTGGTGATCATAACTTCGTTCGATGGACCCTTAAAGACGGAAATACTGTTGATTGGGATCCCAATGATGAAAACCAAAGAAGTGGCGACGCTCAAACTAGTTTATACGGATTCGCATGGACTAAGGAACAACTAATTGGGTATGTTTTTTTCGCGCGTGGTCTTGATTGGGAGAAACAAGGCTATTTTAAAAATGCGCTGGACGACTATGAGCAATCGATCAGGTTGTTCCCAACATGGCCAAAAGCGAAAAACAACGTAGCGTGGTTATTTGCGAGTAGGAGCGAATTGCAGCATCTCGGTCGCGAAATGGAAGCGCTAATGTTGGCAAAAGAAGTTGTCGCTTTACACCCAACAGCTAACAATAAGGACACCCTTGCGTGCGCGTATGCTCTCAACGGCGACTTTGAGAACGCGATAAAGGTACAAAAGAGTGTCGTTGCGGCGAATCCTCATGCTCCATCATTTGCAGAAAACCTCCGCAAGATGCAGAGTAGAAAGAATTGCTTTATAGATAGTTAGTCGGGTTTATTGGTGACATCGGGTAGCTTGACGGAGCGCTTCGGGCGCTTTCAAGGGAACCCAGCTTGAAGATGTATTCCCCCCTGCCCTAACGTCTGGCGATGATCAGATCGCCCCTTCCGCTATTTCAAAACATCGCCGGAGATCATCCAGCTCGCCACGATGATGTTGTGGGTCACGAAAAGTCATGCAGCCTCTCAAAGAAAGTGCACGATCCGACGACGATCGTGCATGAGGACGACAAACACAAATAACATCCGAAAGCTCAGGGTAGAAACGGTAAAGATGACTTGTCGCTTTCGCTCAATGTCGAAGCGCCCTGTTGCCATCTCATCATCCAAATCGAAACATGGATCGGGTCAGCCAGCCCTCGCCGGTCCGTCGTTATCGCCCCCGCTTAAGAGACTGGCGCGAGCATGCCGAGCGATGGCTTCCCGCGTCGTCACCCAAACATCGCGGTGTCCGACAACATGTTGCAAGAAGGCCTCGAATGCCCAGATGCGGCCGGGCCGCCCTAGGATCCGAAGATGCAACCCGAGGGACATCATGCGCGGCGTCTCCGCTCCCTCCTGATAGAGCGTATCAAATGTGTGCTTCGCATAGTCCAGCCACATATCAGGCGTGTAGGCGGGGTTCACCCACATTTTCATATCATTGGTATCGAGCTGATAGGGCACGACCACCATGCCGGGCTGATCAGGCGCCATGAAGGGCACGTCACCGGAATAGTCGTCCATGTGATAGCTGTAGCCTTCATCGGCGAGCAACCGCCTGGTCTCCGCCGTGTGCAGATAACGGCTTAGCCAGCCCGCCGGCCTTCGTCCACAGGTCTTTTCGATGCTGTCGGCGGCACCGCGGATAAAGGCACGCTCTTCCTCCTCCTCCATCTTGAATTGGTGCACCCAGCGAAGGCCATGCGCGGCAGGCTCATGGTCGAGTTCGATGATCGCCTTGGCGAGATCGGGAGCAATCTCCAGGGATTGAGCGGCAACAGTCCAGGTGGCCGGGACGTCGTACTTCATCAGAAGATCGATGATCCGCGGCGCTCCAGCCTTTAGCCCATAGAGATAGTTGCTCTCATTGCCAAAATTGCGGATCGCGGATTTGACGAAGACGCCGAGCTCGTCGACCGGTTCCATGCCGGGATCGCCGCGGGCGACGCTTAGCTCCGAGCCCTCTTCGACATTGACCACGATCGAAAGCGCAAGCCGCGCATCATCGGGCCATGCCATGCCCTCTTTCTTTAACAAAGGCGTTTCCCCCTTAGCGTCGATCGACCGGTCGGGTTGAGAACACCGTCGAGACCAACCGTATGGGCAAGCAACGCCCCATCCTCTCCTCGCTTGCCGATCAGCTGGAGGCCAAGCGGGATGCCATCGGTCGAGCAGCCGAAGGGAAGACTGGAGGCGGGAAGACCGATCAGGTTGGCGGCGGCGGTAAAGTCGGCGAGATCGTCGGGTGCAGGGTCCTCGAAACTGTGGGCGGGATAGGGCGTTGTCGGCGTCAGCACGGCATCAACCCCTGCCCAGCGTTTCGGCCATTCGCGTCGCAATCTCTTGATGGTTTCCATAGAGCCTTCAAGCTTCTCCGGTGAAAAATCCCGACCGAACATCAAAAATCCTCTTAGTTCCTCCGAGAAACCGTCGGGGTGAGCTACCAATGCTTCACCATGCTCGGCATAGGCTTCGGTGATGACCAGGGCGAGACCCGCCCTCCGGTTCGCCGACGGGTTCTCGAACCAAGGCACCCGTTCCAGCTTGAGGCCAGCTGACTTTAGAGCCGCCACGGCCTCATCATAAAGCGAACGAACGGCCGGCGCGCAGGCGGCAAGGGCGGCAGCATCCAGAATGCCGACAAGCGGCGATGCGGCATCGGCCTCTCGTTGCAAGCCTGCGAGCGACCGGCCGTAGGTTTCCAAATCTTTTGCCGAAGCTGCGATCAAGCCGATCGTATCCAGCGCTCTCGATAACGGTGTGACGCCGTCTTGTGACAGCACGTCCGGTCCCGGCTTGTAACCATAGACACTGCAAAAGGCTGCCGGCACGCGGACCGAACCCAGCGTGTCGGTGCCGAGCGCGAGCGGCACGAGCCCGCCGCCAACCGCCGCCCCCGATCCGCCGGACGAGCCACCCGGCGTGTAGCCACGCCGATGAGGGTTGTGGCACTTTCCGAACCAGGGATTGTCGTTGGTCGTGCCAAGTGCTGCTTCGTGCAGGTTGGCTTTGCCGATCACGATCGCGCCCTCAGCTTTCAGAAACGCGATGATCTCGGCGTCCTCCGCAGCAATGCGGTCGCGATAGACGTTCATACCGGCTGTCCAGGGCAGCCCCGCGACGGCGATATTGTCCTTGGCGACAAAGGGAACACCATCCCAAATACCGATCGACCTGCCGCCTCGATAGCGCTCCCGCGAGGCTTCAGCCGCTGCCAAAGCACCTTGTTGATCCATGGAAATCAGAGCACCCAGATCATCCTCGGCACATCGATCCAGACAGGCCCCAACTTCAATGGCAGGATCACAGCGCCCTTCGAGATAAGCCCGGCGAAGGGCGCTTGCGGTCACCGGGAACGCCGATCGATCAAACGGACCGGCTTTTGCCGCCGATCGATTTCCGTGTGGACGGCCGTCGCTCCTTCGGGAACCAACGTGACCAGGACACCAACACCGAGGCCGCGTTTCAGTTTTTCCCGGTATCGATCATGCAACGCCTCGCTCGCCTGACCTTTGGTCTCCGCCATGACGGTCATCTCATCCCGACCGTTCCGGTCGCGATCGATGAAGCAGACGAAGGCGCCGTTGAAGGCGTCCTCATCGTCAAGGATCTGCCCAACCGCATGAGGGAAAATATTGATGCCGCGAAGCTTCACCATGTTGTCGGAGCGACCGAGAAAGCCCTCGATGCGCTCGAAAACCATGCCGGTCGCGTTCGTCCCAGTCCTGACTGCACTGACATCATGGGTGTTGAAACGGATCACCGGAAAGATGTCGTCCTTGTAGAGACAAGTACAAACCATGTCGCCTTTATGACCTGGGGTGACGGCCACACCGTCCTCGATGTCGAGCAGTTCGAGAAAATGGGCATCCTCCCAGACATAAAGACCGTCCCGATCCGGCCCCTCGCCCGCTATGCTGCCGGTATCGGCAACGCCATACCAATCAAATGCCGTCGCGCCGCCCCAGGCCGTCTCGACCAAAGACCGATCCTCCATGCCGAGATGGCCGGAAATCATGCGGATCTCGATATCCTCGCCTGGCGTAAGACCCATCTCGCGCGCCGTGTCGGCGAGCTTTCTCAGATAGTCGACAAAGCCGACGAGAACGTTAGCGCCAAAGTCGCGCATCAATTCGACCTGACGGGTTGAGCGGGTTTCAGCGCCGGTGCCGGCGGGGACGAAGAGCGCGTCGGTAAAATGTGTGACCGCCTCGCGGATATAGTGCCCGCCGTTGATCGTGCCATGACCGTAAACTGAATGCACGACATCGCCAGGCGCCAGGCCTTGCCATTGATACATCCTGGCCACCAGCAGATTGCCGACTTCACGACCTTTCGGGCCGAACAGCAGCGTTTGCGGCTTGCCGGTCGTGCCTGAGGTGGTGTGGAAGATGACTGGAGGCTGAGACGGGCCACCGTCCAAACGCCACCCGGCAAAATCGCCGAAAGGCGGGTGGGCCTCGATCGAGGCCATGATGTCCGCCTTGTCATAGACGGGAAGCTTGGCGATGTCGTCGAGGCTCCTGATATCGCCAGGCTCGAGACCAACGGCGCGCCAAAGGCGCTGATAGAATGGGATCTTCCACGCACGCGCCATGACATTGGCAAACCGGCGCTCCTGCCGAGCACGCAGCTCATCCCGACTCAACCGGCTAAAAGTGGCGACAAACTCCGCCCCTACCGGATAGTCCGCAAGCAGCCGATCGACATCCAGATGCGCGAAATAGTTGGTCATGCGCTGTCGCTCGCTTGATCGAGCGCCGGCGCCTCCATCGAGACCGAGGCCGGCTCTTCCAGAAACTTGATCGGATTGCCGATCACATGCTCACCGTTCGGGCCGACAAGGATCATCGCACGGGACATCATCTGCTCGCTCTCGAAGGCCTCGACGAAATCCAGCACCGGCGCAAAGCAGACCTCCACATCCTCGAACCAGCCGATCCAGTGAGCGAGGGTTTTCTGTTTGAACGTCTCGCTCAGGAATGCAACCGCGGGCCTTTGACCTTCGCCTGCCTCACCGAGGCAGGCCTCGATCAGGTCAGGACGATCGAGCGCGCCAAGGAGGTTGCGGACGAATTTTTCCTCTCGCCCGCCAAGAACAATGTGACGTCCGTCGGCGGTCTCATAAACTTGATAGAACGCAGCACCGCCGAGCGAACGCTGCTGATCGGACCGTATCCGCTCCTTATGGACAATGGCCGGACCGGCCATGTGCCCGCACCAGGGCACCAGGCTGTCGAACATGGCGATATCGAGATAATCGCCCTTGCCTGTCTTCTCTCGGCCAATCAACGCCATCAGCACGCCGGAAAGTGCCGTGAGCGAGGCTGCGAGATCAGCGGCCGGCACCGCCGGCACCACCGGCGCGCCGGCGCGGTCGTCATTGACGCTCATGAACCCGGTAAAAGCTTCGACCGCCATGTCGTGCGCTGGGTGATGAGACAGCGGCCCCTCTTGGCCAAACGCCGAGATCGAACAATAGACCAGGCCCGAGTTCAGGGCAGACAGCGTCGGATAGTCGATCTTCAAACGCTTGGCGACACCCGGCCTGAACGCCTCGACAAAAACATCCGCTTCCCTGACGAGGTCATAGAGCTTGGTAAGGCCGGCCTCGGACTTGAGATCGAGGGCGACTGAGCGCTTGCCACGGTTCATCGTGCGAAACCAGACGGACTGGTCTCTCTCGAACGGCGCCATCTGCCGGGACGGATCGCCTGCCTTGGGCTCGACCTTCAGCACATCGGCACCGTGATCGACCATCATCGCGGTCATCTGCGGCCCCGGTAAAAACAACGACAGATCGAGAACTTTGATACCATCAAGCTTCATCGGATATGATCGCCCCTTGCCACGGCTCGGCGCCTTCAGATTTTGTTGCGCTCGACAAATTGCTTGGCGACGATGATACGCTGTAGCTCATTCGTGCCCTCGCCGATGCACATCAGCATCGCGTCCCGATAAAAGCGCTCGATCTCATATTCGGGCGCATAGCTGTAGCCGCCGAAAATACGCATGGCTTCGTCCGCACAATAGACGCCGGTCTCCGTCGCGAAATATTTCGCCATGCCCGCCTCCATGTCGCAGCGTTCACCGGAATCATAACGCTTTGCCGCGTCCTCGACCAAGAGCTTGGCGGCAGCGACGCGAGACGCCATCTCGCCGATCTTGAGCTGGATCGCCTGATGCTCAGCGATCGGCTTGCCGAAGGTTTCGCGCTCCTGGGCATAGCGTGTCGCCATCTGAAGCGCACCTTCCGCGATGCCGGCACCCCGCGCAGCGACGTTGATCCGGCCGAGTTCAAGGCCGCCCAGCACCTGCTGCAAGCCCCTGCCCTCCTCGCCGCCGAGCAGGGCCGACGCAGGCACCCGCTTGTTATCAAGGACCAGCTCGCAAGTATCGATCGAGCGATAGCCAAGCTTCTTCAATTTCTTCGCGACGTCGTACCCCTCGCCTTGCTTACAGAGAAATGCGCTCATGCCTCTGTGGCGAGGCGTTGCCTCCAGATCCGTTTTGGCAAGGACCAACAGGCAGTCACCATGCATCGAGTTGGTGATCCACATCTTGGAACCGTTCAGGACATAGTCGTCGCCATCCCGATCAGCCCTGGTTTTAATGGCCTGCAGATCGGTGCCGGCATCGGGCTCGGTAAGCGCAATGCCGCCGCGAAGATCGCCGCGCGCCATCTCCGGCAGCCATGTCGCCTTTTGCTCATCGGTGCCGCAGCGTTCGACGGCCGACGCCATGATCAGATGTGAATTGAAAATACCGGAAGGCGCCATCCAGACGGACGCGACCTTGGTCACGATCTTGGCATAGGTCGAGGCCGGCAAACCCAGCCCACCATAGTCAGGTGAGATGGTGGCGCCGAAGAGACCCAGCTCCTTCATCTGCTCGACCAGATCATGCGGATAGTCGTCCGCCTGGTCATGCTCGCGGGCGATCGGGCGGACCTCGGCTTCGACCCATTTTTCGATGCTCTCGAGAATCGCCTCCTCGTCGTCCGCGGACCAATCATTTCGGGGATGCGCCGTCATCCGTTTCTTCCCCCATCTCCGCTACAAATCTTCAAGTCATAGGTCCCTTCACCGGCCTTAAGAACGTAGGCACATATCGTCGAACTTGGTGATAACGGAGAGAATCAAATGATGGGGACATCCCACTAATATTCGACCTTCTCTTCGACGCTATGGCCTTCTTTCGCGATCAACATGGTACGCTCGTAGGTGCAAACCACGACACCGTCCTGATTGAAGCCGGTGGTTCTGACCTTGACGATACCGGCATGCGGCCGCGATTTCGACGAGCGCTTGTCCAGAACTTCGGATTCAGCAGTAAGCGTATCGCCAATGAAAACCGGATGGGTCAGCTTGATATCGGTCCAGCCGAGGTTAGCGATCGCCTTTTGACTGACATCGCTCACGCTCATGCCGGCCATCAAGGCGACCGTGAGCGGTGAGGACACGATAATCTGCCCAAACTCCGAGGCTTTAGCGTATTCCTTGTCGAAATGCAGGGGGTGGGTGTTCATGGTCAACAGCGTGAACCAGGTATTGTCGGCCTCACTGATGGTTCGTCCCGGACGATGTTCGTAGATGTCACCGACCGCGAAGTCCTCATAATGCCGGCCAAAGCTCTCGCGATACCGTTTCCCGCCGACAGACTTGATCGTCTGCATGCTCCTCCCTCCCCGCCCAAGCGGCTGTGACCCTGGATTGTTGCGACATTGACAGTCGCACAGGCAGGATCGGGGGTCCAGCATACGCCGAACTTCGGCTCGATCGTCGAGGCGGAGCCCTGACTTGGGCTGATGGTGGGCAGGAACCGAATGCTGGGTGTGATACTCTCGTTGCCTGCGCGTCGCCCTAAGCCTGAAGGTCTTTAAGGGCGATCAAGGCTTTGCGGAAGTGATCGATGGCGGCGGAAACAGCGACGTTCGGTCGGCGAAGCTTGGTGAGAATCATGCTGAGGCGGAGATCGGCCAGGCTTTTTTCGATCAGCGGGACACTGACGATTTCGCCCTGCTCCAGCTCTTCGGCAAAACCCAATCGTGTGTAGAAGGCGATGCCCAGCCCATGCCGGATCATCTCCTTGGTAAGCGCCAGGCTGTTGGACCTGAGAAAGGGCTCATGGACCTTCCTTGCCGTCAGCATCTCGTTGTCCATGAGGGCCTGAATGGGCCGTGTGTCCTGCTGAAACAACAGAGAAAACCTGGCGCATTCCTCAAGTGACAGCGCTTTCTGTCCTGCTAGAGGGTGATCGCTCGCCATCATAGCGTTCAAGGGGGTCGGGACTTCTGCGAGAAGCTCGACGCCGGTATGGTCGGAAAGATCGAAGGAGAAGCCCAGATCGGCATCGCCGCTTGCGACCCGTCCAGCAATGTCGCCTGGCCCCATCCCTTCGACGTCGAAGGTGACGGCGGGGTGTGCGGTGTGGAAATCGCGGATGGCATCGGGCAAAAAGCGCACCAGCAGGCTGTCGAGCGAGGCGATTTTGACGCGGCCACTCTTGATGCCCTTGAGCGCATCGATCTCGCTTCGAATGCGGTCGAAATCGGACAGGGTCGAGCGTGTGTGGCGAAGGAGAATTTCGCCCGCCGGGGTCAAGCGAAGGCCGGTCGGATGCCGTTCGAAGATCGCCGCACCAAGGGTGTCTTCGACTTTCAAGATTTGCCGGCTAATTGCCGATGAGGCGACGTTTAGTTTGGCTGATGCTCGTCTTATCGAGCCAGAGCTTGCGACTTCATCGAGATAGCGGAGGACGGCGGCATGGATCCTAGGACGCATGTTATTGCGGCGGCGTCTCTGAAACCGAGGGATGATCGACTTCGGTGCGAAATTCAGGAGCTAGACCGCCGGGCTCGCCCCAGCCGGTGACCTCATCGCCAAAGAAATCGCGATTGATCGCGATGAAGCGCTGCCATTTTTCGGGCAGCACACGCTCGTCGAAGATCGCTTCCACCGGGCAAACCGAGACGCAGATCCCACAGTTCACGCATTCATCCGGTTGGATGTAATACATGCGCCCCCCTTCGTAGATGCACTCCACCGGGCAGACATTGGTGCAGTCGCCATCCTTCACGTCGATGCAGGTTTCAGCGATGACGTAGGCCATGCCTAGCGGCCTTTCCAAACAGGCTTTCGCTTCTCTCGAAATGCTAAAACACCCTCCTCGCCATCCTCGCTGTTCAGCGCCTCGATCAGCGCCGGCAGCCTCTGGCCATGAGCTTCCTCGGGCTGCAGGTGCGCGGTTCTCTGCACGACCTGCTTGGTCGCCCGAAGACTGAGCGGCGCGCAGGCGAGGATATCGTTGACCCAGCTGGTGACAGCGTCGTCGAGCTGATCTCGTGGCACCACCTCGTTCACCAAACCCAACGTCAGCGCTTCGGCCGCGCCGAGGCGTTTGCCGGTGAGGAG
>JBOEHJ010000239.1:0-660 GCA_050633905.1 Geminicoccales bacterium | reverse complement strand
TAGGGCGGAGACTGAGGGCTCCTTTTGCTCGTCCGCCGTGGTCGTATTGATTTGGAACTCCGACCCAACGGTGGAGCCCGTGCTGTCATAGCGCTGGCCGTAGATACCGTGTTGGTCACCATCCTGGTCCTTGGACTGCCAGGTGACCACGAAGCCGCCGTCACTTAGAGCGGCGACCGAGGGCTCCTTTTGCTCATCCGCTGTGGTGGTGTTGACTTGAAATTCCGTACCGGAGCTCAAGTCCGGTGCCGTGCCTTGCACCGAGACTAAAGCTGTGTCGCTCAGAATACTGAATGCCGTTGTCCCGCCATTGGTGGACACGTCTACGCCGGATTGCCCACTGCTGCCGGCGGTCTGGTCCCAGGCGCGGAAGATAAATGTGGCGCTGCCGCCGAAGCCGGGATCGGGGATGAAGCGGAGCATCGCGCTGCTGTCCAGCAGCAGCGCCGCATTGTCCGAGACAGCGCCGACCGCGGTCCAGTTGGCGCCGGTATCGATGGAGAATTCCCAGCTGCCGTTGGCCTCGTCCACGCCGGTCAGCGCGATCGCCTCAACGGCGCTGCCATCGGCATCGGTGATTGAGCCGTCGACGAGGATGTCGGCGATACTGTCGCCCGCCGGGTCGGTGGCATTGGCGGCCACCGCCGTCAGGCTCGGGCT
>JBOEHJ010000238.1:0-1425 GCA_050633905.1 Geminicoccales bacterium | reverse complement strand
GGAAAGTGTCACCACGACCCCAAAGCGCCTCCCCTCGCTGACCCGCGTTTGACACGCCTAGTTAAACGCGTGAATTTTTCGTTTAATTTCAGCATGTTGTAATGGCGCGTTTTTAGGCGTGTATCTAGGCGGAATCGAGGTAATTTTGGGATCAGGCGACGTTGATGATCGTCTTAGGCTTTGATATTTCTAACTTTTTCAGGATGGCGAGAGCCGCTTTGGTCGGATTCGTTGCCTGAACAATTGCTTGATTTTCGATGCGGCAATGGACAGCCTTTAGACCTTCCAATGTGTCACTAATCTGCGCCCAGGTCATGTTGGTGGCGTGCTCGGCGGCGCGCTGGATCATCAAGGCGAGAACGCAGAGTTTGACATGCGCCGTGATCCGCTGCGGCATGTAGTGGAACATCGGTCGGACCTCGAGCCCGGTGGTTTTCATCTTCCGGAAACAGCTCTCGATGATCCACATGCTCTTATAGCCAAGCGCGATGTCGGCGACCGAGAGGGTGTCGTCGTTGGTGGTCAGCACGAACTTGCCATCGAGATGCTCGGCGCGCTTGACCTTGGCCTTATCGAGATAAGGACGGCCTTTGTCATCAAGGTTGAGATAACGGCCATAGCGCTTAGAGGCGACCAGGCGGCAGGCGGCCTTGGGATGATCCTTCTTCAGCGCATCGAGCTCGGCTTTGAGGGTTTTCAGAATGTCGGCACGGCGCCACTTCTGGCGATCGGCTTCATCCTGGTTCAGGCAGAGAACGTAGCGGCGCCTTCGCTCGCCATCCCCGATGTAGACCTCTTTGGCGCGCAAATTGGGCGCGATGTCGGCATAACGGCCGGGATGAGAGAGAACCTCGTCCTTGATCTCTTTGACCGATCGGATCGGGGTGGCAAGGATGTAGCGGCCAGCCCCCTTGGACAGTTCCTTGAGATTGGCGGCCGAGTACATCCCGGCGTCACCGACGAACAGCGTCCGACCTAATCGCATGCCACGCAAATCATCTTTGATCTTGGCAATAGTGGTGACATCAGGGGTGTTGCCGGGGAAGACCCAGGATCGAACTGGCATGCCTTCCCTGGTGACGGCCAAGGCAATAATCACCTGCGGATCATTGTCCCGTCCTTCCTTGCTGTGGCCGCGCTTTCGAAGCGGCTCGAAGGTGAGGCCCCGCCATTCATGGCTGGCGACGTCTTCATCGTCCGTCTCGAACCAGGCGGTGGTCGCATCGTAAAAAACCAGATCGACATCGAGCTTGAACAAATCAGCGCTGTTCCAAAACACTTCTTCTTCGATTGCAGCACCATGCTCGGCGAGGAGATCCAGGGATCGGTAGAGTTGGTGAAGGCCAAGATCCTTGGCGTCTGGCAGCCATACCCGATCGAGCCAGCGCTCATAACAGGCGAGCTTCGAGCCCGGCCGCTCCAATC
>JBOEHJ010000237.1:0-3443 GCA_050633905.1 Geminicoccales bacterium | reverse complement strand
GGCGTCCGCACCGGTCACTTCGAATGGATGCGCCTGATGGTCGGGCAATCTGTAGACCTGAGCAAGGCAAAATCATCGAGTTCCCTGCAGTCCAAGGGCTGCATCACGACTATCTTCGCGAAGCTGCATGATTATTCGGGACCCACAACCGAACCCATAGCCTTATGCCAAACCGGGTGACGTTCGCTCAAGTACAGCCAACTAAATCAACAAAATCTGCCAGGTGCGGACATTCAATGACGGCTTCGGTGGTGAAACAACTTGGTATCAGGCGTGTCTATTCCAGCGATCTTGAATGCAGATATCGCGTCACGCTAATCGCAATTGATGCGGAGGCCACGAAAACCGAGAGCAGCTACATTCACATCGCAGTCTCTAGTACGTCCACAGGAATTACGGATGGTGCAGCTCCATCGATTTCCGATTGAGTAGGCTCAGTTTCTGGATCGATGTTTGCAGTTACTGGTAGCCACACCTTGAAGGTTGTTCCCTGCCCTTCAACACTCTCGAAATCGATTGTTCCATGATGCATTTGGACAAGATGAGACGCTAGGTGCAAACCAATACCACTGCCAGCAATCCCAGTCGATGTGCTCGCACGGAAAAAGCGTTCAAACAACCTCTCTTGCTCCACTGCTGGGATGCCGATCCCTTCGTCACGCACGGTTACGATAATGTTGCCATCATCGTCCACCCATCCGTCGATCCAGACATGGAGCGCTCCCGGCGAGTATTTCACGGCGTTAGAAATGAGATTTGAAAAAACCTGTCGGAGGAGTTTACTATCGACAACGATTTGTTTTGGCAGTCGGTTCAGATCGAAATTGAATATGTGATTGGGATAAAGCTCTCCATAGCTCATACCAACCTCTTCAATAATATTGGCCAACGAGCATAGACTTGGGGCGAATTTGATCCGACCATCCTCTAGGCGAGCGGCAGCCAGGACGCTCTCCATCAGTTCGGTCAGCCGTGTGACAGAATTGCGTATCTTTCCAAGCGCCTTTAGCGAGCGCTCTGGCACTGCTTCGCCATTGCGCCTTAGCAGCCTTTGAGCGTTTCCGTCGATGATCGCGAGTGGCGTCCGAAATTCATGCGACACCATCGATACGAATTGACGTTGTAGACCACTGAGTTCCTTTTCCTTCTGGAGAGACTGGTTGAGTTCTTCTGCGTAGTCTTCCAACTCGGCATGGGTTTGGGCGAGGGCTGCTTCGGCTTGCTCGCGTTCGTTGATTTCTGTCGTTAAGCGTTGGACGCTGGGAATCCACTGAAAAAGACCGATTGCTAAAACGAAAAACCCACCCAAAAACCCAACGAATTTCTCCAAAATTGCTTGTGTTTCCGTGTCGCCGACAATGATGAATCGATTAAGGGATTCGAAGTTATCTGTGATATCTATGATACTTCCGAACAAGAGAAGCCCAAATCCACCAAGAACAAGACTCCAACCTTCGCGAGTATGCTCAAATCGATCCTTCCCAGCACGCCAAAGGAAAACAAGAATGCCCATCAGGACAACAGCGCGGATGGATTCTATGATAATATCTTGCATGTCGCTGCAGCCCTCTCTTGCGAGGCTTTAGATGCGGTGGCGCGTTCAGCCGCAAGTATCATAGACTTGAGAAGTTAAAGAAGGGCTTCTGAAAGCGAACTCTGGTCTGTTGCAGCGGCTTGGGGGCAAAAGCACTCTTTGGCCTTGCTCGACGAATGAGCGGTTTACCTCCGATTTTTGCCACAAAGTCGGTTCCCGCTCCGTGCCGAGAGTTTTAGTCACGTAAGTTCACGTTCCGTGTCTGCAAAGGCTGAACAGACGTTTCCACCAAATTTGTTCCTGTTGTTGTGCGGCAAGACGACGATCGAAAACGGCAGTATTTATGTAGGGGGACAGATTGTTGTGATTCCGTGCTTCAGCAATCATATCGAGTACCAACTTAGCTCGTTTTCCGTCCTTATCGAGGCAAGGCTCAAGATAATCAAGAAGAGCCGTTGATAATATAACATTGCCACATGGGCAATAATAAGAATATCTGTCGCCAATTATCGTAGACTGAACGAATTTATGACCACATTTTTGGCAATTAAATGGCAGTATATTCATTTGGAGTTATTGTTTATTATCTGATTTTACCATGCGCAGTCTCCGTAGCATTAAGGTGATAAGATTCGGGATCGTAGGCGCTTCGCGATGAAAATTTCGTAAAGATCGAGGCAGCTGGGCGTTTTCAACATAACGATTTTTACTTGTGATTACTACTATTGGCCGGAAATTGGAATCGCAAGTTTTCAGAGTGTTAGCGCGATATGTCATCCCAAAAAAAACCACCTTAANNAGAGCCCATTACTTGGCTAAGTTGATAATGCCGACCCGTCTGCTTGAATTTGGTCGCTTTGCAGCGTCCAATCGGGCAGGGTGGGGACTGGACAAACCGGAGACCTTTAATTTCTTAGGCTATACCTTGATCTGCGGTCGCAGTTGGTGGGGGAAGTTCGTCATTCGGCGGAAAAGCCAGCGGGAACGATTGCGGGCGAAGCTCAAAGAAATCAAGAAGGAACTACGACGGCGCATGCACCAGCCGATCCCTGAACAGGGACAATGGCTGGCGCAAGTTGTCAAAGGCTACTTTGCTTACCATGCCGTCCCGACAAACGGGCCAACACTCTGTACATTTCTTCTGCACATCATGCGCCTCTGGTTGCGCAAGGCTCGGCGACGCAGCCAAAAGGACCGCTTTGAGTGGCGGAGAGCAGAGAAGCATGTCGATGAATGGTTCCCCAAACCCCGGATCCTTCACCCTTGGCCTCAGGAGCGGTTTGCCGCCAGACACCCGAAGTAGGAGCCTAGTGCGGGAGTGCCGCTCCCTGGGATCAGTGCAGGTGGGCGGTCGGTAACGACCATCCCTACCGCGAACACAGGGATATGAGAACAGTAGTTGAGGAAGACTGAGGAACAATTGTCACTTCTGGTCAGGAGGATTAGCTGATATCACAGTACGTCACGCAACGATCTATAGGTAAAATGTCTTGCAAATTTTGTGATTTTCTCATACCAAACCAGCATTGATCTCTGGACGCGAACAGAACAATGTATGTAATCAATCACAAGATACCTATTTCCATGGTTTTCTTGGTCCTTGGGGCGATCGAGGCGGACGAAGTTGGCGCAGGGCAGCCTTATGTGGTGGAGGCCGGCGACAGCCTCTCATCCATCGCTTATGGGTTTTATCGGGATCAGGACAAATGGCGCCTTATACAGGAGGCCAATCGAGATAAGGTCTCAGCCGACGGCGCGTTGGTGCAGGTCGGCACGGTCCTGGACATTCCGGGCGTCGGCGAGATACAGCCTCGAGCCGGTCAAAGCGAAGCTTTCCGTCTAGACCCTGCAACGGGCCGCATCCAGGTCGACCTCGTGACCGGCAATGACTTCAAGCCTTATGCCGATG
>JBOEHJ010000236.1:0-7527 GCA_050633905.1 Geminicoccales bacterium | reverse complement strand
ACCAAGGCGGCGGTAACCATCGGGGTGAGGATCGGGGCGACCAGGAGCCAGCTCATGCCGCTGGCCTCAAATTCGTAACTTCAGCCTTCTTATCACCGCTGGAGGCCGCTGACTCGGCGAGGGTCATGGCGTCGACATTGACGGTGCCAAGCTCTTGATAGGCACGAAGGGCGAGCACCAGGGTGAAGGCGACCAGGCCGAAACCGATGACGATCGCTGTCAGGATCAGGGCTTGGGGCAAGGCATTGGCGACCGCCTCTCCCGGCACGCTCGCCCCGTCGGCGATCAGGGGTGGAGCGCCATAGGTGAGACCGCCGCTTGCAAAGATGACGAGGTTAGCGACATTGCCGATGAACACCAGACCCAGCAGGAATTTGACGAGATTGCGGCTGAGCATCAGCCAGACGCTTGCCGCCATCATGATACCTGCAAGCGAGCCTAGGAGGATTTCCATGGCTTAGACCTCCTCCTCGAGGGCGATCACCATGCCGAGCACGCCGCCGATCACCACTAGATAAACACCGATGTCGAAGAGCAGTGGCGTGCCGATCGCCAGTCCCTTGTCACCAGACGTGGCGCCGATGAAGGTCCATAACCCGGTGAGGAAAGGCGTGCCTACCAGGACTGGGACGAGGCCGGCGATGATGGCGGTGAGAAGGCCGGTCATCGCGATCACGCGCGGATCGACCCTGAGAATTTTTCGAACTGCTGCCGGTCCGTCGGCGATGCCGTAGACGATGATGCCGGCGGCCGCCACCAGACCACCGATGAAGCCGCCACCGGGCTCATTATGGCCGCGCAGCAGAAGAAAAATCGAGAAGAGCAGCATGAGACCAACGAGGAAGCGGCTGATCGTCTGGAGGATCAGAGAATTCATCGACCACCTCCGGCCGCTGGGCTGCGTGGGCGAACTTTGAGAAGGGCGATCACCGCAAGCGCTGCCGTCGCGACCACCGCGATTTCCCCCAACGTATCGAGGGCGCGGAAATCGACGAGGATAACGTTCACGATGTTGCGGCCATAAGCTTGCGGGTAGCTCGCCTGTTCGAAGAAGCGGGTGATCTCGAGATCGGACGGGGTAAGGGCGACGCCGATCGTGACCAGCGCTATGACAAGGCCGGCGCCGATAGCGATGACGGCGTCACGCAGGCCGCCGAGTTTGCCGGGGTGAGCGAGACCAACAAAGCTCGGCAGGCGAAGAAGGACGATGGCGATCAGGACGACGAACAGTGTCTCCACCATAAGCTGGGTGATGGCGACGTCGATCGCACCGAACATCAAGAAGATGAGTGCGACGCCGATACCCACTAGGCCGAGAGCGCAGATCGACAGCAGCCTTGACGTGCTGATCACCACCACGCCGGTGGCGCCAGCCATGATGATAGCGACCACCCAGGCGAGCGCCGGGACCGGCGTGGCCTGATCCAGATCGATTGATAAGCCCGAGGCGTAGAGGCTAGCGCCGCCGCCGAGGACGATGACGGCGAACACCACGGTCAGATAGTGGCCAAGGGCCCCGGTCTGCAGGCGGCCGGTAACCGCCATGGCGAGGCGCTGAATCCCGTCCATGCAGGCGTCATACGCCCGATCTCCGGTCAGGGGCAAAGCAAGGACCAGGGCATCGATCGCGGCACGCACGCGCCTTGCCTGCCAGAAGAGCAGCGTACCGATCGCAACGGTGACGATGCTCAAAAGAAGCGGCAGATTGAGCCCGTGCCAGAGCGATAGTTTTACCGAGCTAGGCTCGCGCAGCACGCCGGTGATCGCAGGCTCGATCACGGTTTTTGCGATCAGCTCCGGAAAAACCCCGGTCACCAAACCGGCAGCGGCAAGGGTGAATGGTCCGAGCCACATCATCGCGGAGACTTCGTGGGATGTGCTACCGGCTTTTGGGGTCTCTTTGCCAAAGAAAACCCGAACGACGATGGTCATGGCGACCGCGACCATCATGGCGTTGGCAGCGACGGCAGCTGCTGCGATCAAGAAGGGTTCTTCTGCGATCGCTAGCGCGCCCTCATATTTCAGCTCTTTGCCGATAAAGCCGAGAAACGGTGGAAAGCCAGCCATCGACAGCCCTGCGGCCGTGGCGATCAATGCTGTCATGGGCATGGCGCGGACAAGGCCGCCCAGCTGTCTTATATCGCGGGTGCCAGCACCGTGGTCGACATTGCCGATCACCAGGAACATCGCGCATTTATAGAAAGCGTGCACGATCAGGAAGGTCATCGCAGCCAGCACCGCGATGCGGACATCCGAGCCCAAAAACATGGTGAGCGTGCCGAGCGCCATCACTGTGGTCCAAGCGAGCATCAGCTTTAGGTCTGTCTGACGAAGCGCCATCAGCGATGCCCAGAGTGCCGTGCCGGCGCCGGCGATCGTTAGCGCATAAAACCAGGCGTCAGTGCCGCCTAGTGTCGGCTGCAGCCTGGCCATCAGGTAGATGCCGGCCTTGACCATGGTGGCGGAGTGCAGATAGGCGCTGACCGGCGTCGGCGCTGCCATGGCGTTGGGCAGCCAGAAATGGAAAGGGAACTGCGCCGATTTGGTGAATGCTCCGATCAGGATCAGCGCGAGAATCGGAAGATAGAGGGCATCGGCGGCTAAAGCTGGGCTTGCAGCTAGGATGCCTGAGAGACGATAGCTGCCGCTGGTTTCGGCCAGAAGAATGAGACCGATCAGGAGGGCGAAACCGCCTGCGCCGGTTATCAACAGAGCTTGAAGAGCAGAACGTCTCGCTTTGGCGCTCCCATGATCGAAACCGACGAGCAGAAAGGAGGTGACGGTGGTCAGCTCCCAAAAGATGAAGAGCAAGATGACATGATCAGCCGTCACCAGGCCAAGCATCGAAAGCATGAACGCTAGCAGCAGGATCTGCAGCCGGCCGAGATCCCGATGATGTTTTAGATAAGCGCCGGCATAGAGGATCACGAGGACACCGATGCTGCTGATCAAGAGAGCAAACATCAAGCCGAGCCCGTCCAGCCGGAAGGCGAGATCAACGCCGAGGCTGGGGATCCATGGAAAGACAAAAGCAATATTTTCGCCGGCGGCTACGTAGGGCAGCTGCGCAGCGAACCCGAGGGTGAGAGCCATGGCCGTGACCAGTGCCAGGAAGAAAGCCAGAGGCAACCGCCTTTGGGCATCATGGTCCATCGTGATGGTCGTCGGATCGGCCATATCTTCCTCATGCCGCCGGGACATAACCGCGGTGTCAGCATTTAAGCGAGATGTTCGTTATCGAGCAGGCGTTGCGGCGTTTGATGTTCGCGGGACGGGCTTAAGCCCGCCCCGCTCTGGCGCTCAACTCATCGTCGAAAGGGCTATTCCTGCTGCTGGCCGCCGAAGAACTGCAGGAGCAGCATGAACAGATTGATGAAGCTCAGATAGAGGGACAAGGCGCCCATCACGGCGAGTTTGGACATGCTCTCATTGCCGGCGCCCTCATCATAGAGTTCCTTGATGCGCTGGGTGTCATAGGCGGTTAGTCCGGTGAAGACCAGAACACCGATGATCGAGATCGCAAACTGCAGCGCCGTGCTCGCGAGAAAGATGTTGACGACGGAGGCGAGGATCACACCGATCAAACCCATGAACAGGAATGAGCCCATGGCCGAAAGATCGCGTTTGGTGGTGTAGCCATAGAGGCTCATCGCACCGAATAGGCCCGCCGTGATAAAGAACACACGCGCCACGCTCGCCCCGGTATAAACCTGAAATATCCAGGCGCTGGACACGCCCATCACGGAGGCGAATGCCCAAAACAGGGTCTGCGTTCTGGCAGCCGACATGCTGTCCGCCTTGAACGAGATGAAGAGCACGAAACCTAGTGGGGCGAACATCACCACCCATTGAAGCGGTGTGCCGAATATCGCGTTGTAAAGCACAGGCGTGCTCGCCGTAACCATGGCGACGACGCCTGTGAGCAGCAAGCCCAGGCCCATGATGTTGTAGACCCGCAGCATATGTTGACGAAGACCCTCGTCGTAGCCGGCGCGATCGATAGCGCCAGCCTGTCCAAGGGTGCGTTGATAGACGTCGCTCGACATGAAGTTCTCCGGAGCAGGTGAATTTTTGGTGGTTCGATCAGGTGGCAGAAGCGGGCGGAAGGTTCTACTTTTCCTTCAGACTTGGCAGACGCTCGTTAAGCGAATTGGCTACGTTGGCGAGCCAACATCTGGGGTGACCATGATTGTGCGCACATCTCTTATGTTCAGCATGCCGATCTCCATACTTTGGGCCGAATGTGACATCGTGACTATGCGCTAAAAGGCTTGCACGCTCCAATCGTTTCACGGTTGTACATTGATAGAAATAGCCGATCAAAACCGGATTGTTTGATAGATGATGTCGGTTCTTGGCTAGACGGGCCGACCCTCACCCTGTCGGAGTGGAAAAACCAAGCCCGATCAGTTGGTTAAGGGAATAAGCCGGCCGAAAACAGGTATCGGCACCCTTGTCGTCTTTTTGAGCAATCAGCTGTCGGCCTGCAAGGCTGCTTGCGGTTCGCCGCAAACCGATGGGGCCTTTGACCGTTGGTTCTATTTCGACATCTGTCTCGACTTATGTCTGCGAGAAAGTACGATAGAATTCCTGGCGAATCGGCAAACTACCAAGGCAAGAGGGACGCTTTTCAACGTCAAATTTGGAAGCTGGCCTGCTGAAAGAGTTTGATGTTGCGCTAGCGCTGACAGAGGCAGCTTACGGCACTACCTTTCCATAAGGCTTCCGGCAAGACTGTGCCGGAAAACAGGCACAACGGACGAGATCTGGCCGTCGTGGTCGGTTACTGGCGCATAGCCCGCGCTACAGGATCGCATGCTGGTTCACACGTTTGACCCATTTCGGAAGGAAAGTAAGGGGTCGTGGGCGCGGTTCAACAGCTCCGTGGCTCTCACATGGGGGTTTTGAGACTTAGACATCCATGTGACATTCGAGAATGGATGCAGAGGTCGAAACCAAGCGATGGAGAAGAGCGACTTTTGTTGATCATCGGCAGTGTGAGGATAACATGACGAAGGCGAACGGTGACAAAGCGACGGCGATTACCGGCAGGTGCTATTGCGGCGCAACGACCTTCAGCGCGACGCAAACGCCCCAAGCCATCGCCTACTGCCACTGCACTGACTGCCGGCGGGTGACGGGTGCGCCTGTCGCGGCGTTTGCGGCGTTCGATGAGGCGGCGGTAATGTTCTCGCCGAGCGACGGGCGCAAAGTGACCGTCAACCCCGGCGTGGAGCGTTCGTTCTGCACGGTCTGCGGGTCTCCTCTCGCAGGGCGGTACGAATATCTGCCGGGACAGGTTTATATCGCTCTTGGAATTCTCGACCAGGCCGACGATCTTGCTCCGCAACTTCACGCCCATGATTCGCAACGTCTGACGTGGCTCCACATTGACGACGACCTGGAACGAATCGCGACGACCTCACGGTCACGGCTCGTCGACGCAGGGAAACGATGACGGCTTCGTTCACCGAAAATCAAATTGAAAGTTGTCGTTTTTGGAGACCACATGGCCGACCGATGGCGAAGGGAAATGGGCGGTCAGAATAAGGGTGTCGGTCTCGGCATGCTGTTGAAGAAAACGACGACGGGTGACGCAAGCGAGGTCGGGATCACCGTCGGATATGCAGTGCCATTCGGGCTCGGCACATTGCACTGGCGAGTGCATAATATCACCCATCATCACCGCTCTTTGCCCGCGTGAGGTCAAGTGGATCGAGACGTGTCCGGGCGTATGACCAGGTGTGGGCTCCAGCCAGACCTCATCGTCGAGGGCATGATCCATCGCAACGATCACGCCTTGCCCGGCTTCCATAACCGGTAAGACATTCT
Source organism: Geminicoccales bacterium (assembly GCA_050633905.1). Classification (GTDB taxonomy): domain Bacteria; phylum Pseudomonadota; class Alphaproteobacteria; order Geminicoccales; family Geminicoccaceae; genus JANQPX01. Next base: position 1,695 of record JBOEHJ010000236.1, on the reverse strand, counting down.
CGATGAACGTGCTGTCATCGAGCCCCTGGCGGTGATTGAACTCCTCACGGGCAAACAGATATCTTGCATTGGGAAAGGTCGGCAACCAGCGTCCGTTGACCAGCTGCGTGTTCCAACCACTATGATCCAGGTGCAGATGGGTGCAGAGGACAAAGTCGATGTCGTCTGGTCGGGCGCCGGCTGCGGCCAGTCTCTCCAGCCAGACGTTGCTCTGCCGATTGTGCCAGGGTTCGAAGAACCTGTTTGACTTGTGGTTACCAACACAGCTGTCGATCAGGATCGTGTGGTGTGACGTCTCGATCAGGTAGCCTTGTACCGGCAGAATGACCCGTCCACTATCGGGGCAGAGCGCCCACGGCTCGAGCCAGGATCGGTGGCGTGCGATTGCTTCGGCGCGTGCGCGAGGAAACATCTGGCTGATCGGAAGGAAAGGCTCTTCCGTCTCCACTATGCGCTGGATGCGAATGTCGCCAACTCGGACTTGTTCAGGCACCCCGCCCCTCCCGATCATGATTGCATCCGACAACACTAGTCGGCATGTCTCTTCCTGGCACAGAGAGTGAAAAACGTGAGGTAGTGCCTTGTGTTCAAAAACGGAATGGAAAGCTGCCACTCATAGGTCAGGTGATATCAAGCCCTCGGCCGTAACCTAGCTGCGCTGAAAAGGGATTTCTTCCATTTCCAAGAAATCGATAGCGATCTTTTTGATGGCAGCGTCGCGATCGCTCCACCAGGCTTGTTCGAGCCCCCTGCGGCGGATCATGTCCTTGAAACGGCGAAAGGCACCGCTTCCCTTGATGGCATCCAGAAGCTCTTGGCGAATGGTGTCATTATCGACGGTGTAACAAAACCGGTCCATGATCGCATATTCATTGATGTCAAATTTGTCGGGCAGCTGGACGAAGTCATCAGATGCTTCGACCTCTTTGGCCTTTGCAACCATCTCAGTCTGCCAGTCAGGCATGAGATCATGATCGTCGTCATCATCATAAAACGCGACGTCGTCTTCTGAGAACGAGACGATCTCGCCGGTCCGTCGATTGATGTAGGCCATCCAGCCATCGACTGGTGCGTCCATGGCGTCGACGACCTCTTGAAGTCTGACGGGTAGTGCCATGTCCTTTCGTTTCTCTATTGGTAAGGCCTGACAATAGCCAATCACGTTCGGGAGGTCGACCGGACCACCAGGTTGATCATTACGCCTGGTGTGCTTCCTTCATCGCGATCGCCCTCCTCTTGGTGCCCGGCTTTTTATACACCTAAGTCATGGACGAGGCCAGCTTGGCATGGTTGTCCAGGGGTTGCAATGTGCTGTTGTGCGTAAGCCTGGGGCAAATCACCCGTCGATGCCATGTTCGATCATTCTTTAACTTGACGCTTGAGCTTCGGTGTTTAAACGACGGAATCATCTCGCTTAATGCTGGATTACGAGAAAATTCTGAGAAGACAAAAGCCGATCAAAACCGGAGTGTTTGATCGATGAATTCGGTTCTTGGCTAGAAAGGCCGACCATCACCCTGTTGGAATGGAAAAACCAAGCCCTATCAGTTGGTTATGGGAATAAGCTGGCCGAAAACAGGATTCGGCACCCTTGTCGTCTGTTTGAGCAGTCAGTTGTCGGCCTGCAAGGCTGCTTGCGGTTCGCCGCAAACAGCTCATGGATAGCTAAGCAGCTCGCCCGACAACAGCCCTTTT
>JBOEHJ010000235.1:0-17296 GCA_050633905.1 Geminicoccales bacterium | reverse complement strand
TTGACGCTAGAGCTTCCTCGGCAATGCCCGGTCAACACCTGAAAACGGCCACAAGCCTCGTTCCCGCTCCGTGCCATAACCAACCTTTGGCACTCTTAACCGGGAATTAAGCTCATCTCCCTAAGGTACCTGCAGACTGATCTGTAGGTGACGAGATGAAGCTACTGACATGGATCGATGTTCCGGCGCGCTGGATTGGTGGTCGCAAGGCAAGCATCGAATTCCTCATCTTGAGCGTATTGACCATCATCGCCTACATGATCTGCGCCGAGCAGGACCTATTGGAGCGTTACGTCAACTGGGCTCATCAGTATGAAGAATACGAGCTCGACGAGATCCTAATTCTCGGCTTTTTTTCAACAATCGCCGCCTGCGCTTTCTCCATTCGACGAAGCCTCGATCTGCGGCAAGAAATGCAACGCCGAGAGGCCAGCGACGCGGAGGCGCGCTATCTTGCGTATCATGACCCGCTGACCGGCCTAGCCAACCGTGGCCATTTCAACGATCGGCTTCAGGATGCGTTGCAGAAAACACAAGAGAAGAACGTCGCAGCGCTGGCGATCGACCTTGATCGTTTCAAGGAGATCAACGATACGCTTGGCCATGCCGCAGGTGATACATTGCTGCGCATTGTTGCCAAGCGACTGCAAGGTAGCTTGCGATCTATCGATCTTGTGGGCCGGCTGGGCGGTGATGAGTTCGCTATCGTCCAGACCAGAATTTGCAATGTCGAAGCTGTCGTCGACCTGGCGAAGCGCCTGACATCAGTGCTCGCACAGCCCTATGACCTGGACGGTCACGAAATGCGTTGCACGGTGAGCATCGGTATCGCCTTAGGACCACAGGACGGCAAGACTGCGAACGATCTTCTGAGATCGGCGGATGCAGCGCTATATCAAGCTAAGCGCGATGGTCGTTGCACCTTCCGATTCTTTGAGCCTGGCATGAACGAAGCGCTGCGGTCTCGGCGGATGCTTGAGCAAGACCTGCGTCAGACCATCGACAATGATGGATTCAAGCTCCACTATCAACCGCTCTTCGATCTACGCGAACAGCGCATCACGGGATACGAAGCCCTACTTCGATGGCAGCATCCGGAACGCGGCAATATTCCGCCGGACGAGTTCATCCCACTGGCAGAAGAAACCGGTCTGATCCTGCCGATAAGTGAATGGGTGCTGCGAACCGCATGCAGAGAGGCTAAGAGCTGGGAGCAGCCACTTAAGGTCGCCGTCAACTTGTCCGCGGTTCAATTCTCTCAATCAGATGTCGTTGCCTCTGTTCAGGCTGCTCTGGAAGTTTCTGGCCTTTCCCCTGAAATGCTTGAGCTCGAAATCACAGAAAGCCTCTTGATGAATGATACGGAACGGGTGCTCGCCGAACTTCATCGTCTTCGGGATCTTGGCATAAGCATCGCCATGGACGATTTCGGAACAGGCTACTCGAGTTTGGCTTACCTCTGGCGCTTTCCGTTCGACAAGCTGAAGATCGACCGTAGTTTCGTAACGGACCTGGACTCCGATCCGAAGGTTGCAGAGATCGTTCAGACCATCATAAGCCTTGGGCAGACGCTCAAACTCTCTGTCACAGCAGAAGGTATTGAGACAGCGCAGCAAGCTGACGCCCTAACGGTTCAGGGTTGCGACCTCGGGCAAGGATTCTTCCTGGGTCGGCCTTTACCTGCAAGCGATCTAGCCCATTTAACAGGCACGTCAAAGGCTGGAGAAGCCTGATCTCGGGACCGGTTAGGTGCGGAAGCTAACGGCATTACTCCAGCGCCTGCTTCGCGATCAGAAGCGGCCATAAGGCTTACTTCTCAAACGTGCCATTAGCCGCCCTTAGCGCAGGCGATCGAGACGTAGACGGTGACGGTCATCCGTATCATCTCGCAGAAGAAGTACCGCTTAATTGGGCGAACCGGGTATATGATGATGCCGTCGAAACCATTTGCCCAGACTGATCCATCATGGCCGATCAGATCGTCATTGCCGAAAAGTCCAGCCAGGCGAGAGACATCCGCGCCGCGGTCGGCTCGCGCTACGGCGCCATTCTTCCGGCCGAAGGCCATCTGTTCGACCTGCAGGAGCCACAGGATGTCGAGCCGGCCTGGAAACGCTGGTCGCCAATACTTTTGCGGCCTGAAGAGCTGTACGGCACCCGCCCGGCAATGGGCGGCAACAAAGCAGCCAAGCTCAAGGCGATACGAACAGCGCTGCGCGCCGCCAAGCAGGTCTGGCTCGCGACCGACTGCGATCGCGAGGGCCAGCTGATCGGTCAGGAGATCCTCGAGCACTACCGCTATCGCGGCCAGGTCATGCGCGTGATGTTCACCGCACAAGACCCGCAATCCATCAAGCAGGCGTTCGGTCGGGCCAGGCCGAACAGTGAGTATAGTCGCCTCTACGCCGCTGCTGTCGCGCGCCGCCAGGCGGATCAGATCTACAACCTGTCCCTCACGCGCACCGCAACCGTCATCCTTGCCCAAGGAGGGCAAGGTGTGATCGGCGTTGGCCGGGTGAAGACGCCGACGCTTGCGATCGTGTGCAAGCGCGAACTCGAGATCCAGAATTTCGTGCCACAGGCTTATTTCGAGATCGTGGCGACCGCGCAGGTCGCGGGCGGCCAGTTCAAAATACGCCACGCGCCGCAGGAACGCATCCTCCGGCGGGAGATTGCGCAACAGGTCGTCGATACCGCGACGGATTTTCAGGGTCCGCTTGGCGTCACCATCGAGGACAAGCGGCAACGGCCACCGAAGCTGCACGACCTACCGTCGCTGCAAAAGTTCTGCAGCGCGCGCTTTGGCTGGTCAGCCGCCAAAACGCTGGAGGTAGCGCAGGAGCTCTATGATGGCCAGGGTAAGAAGATCATCACCTATCCCCGCGCGGAGGTCCGCTATCTGCCAGAAAGCCTGATCGCGGACGTCCCACGGATCGTCGCCGGGTTGCAGGTCGGGCAAGCGTTCAGCCAGATCCCCGTGCCCGCTCCGCCTGTCATCCGCAAAGGGGCGAGTGGCAGCTTCCATGACAAGAGCCTGGAAGGCGCGAGCCATCACGCCATCATTCCCAATGCCAACTCGGTCGACGAGTTGCGCGAGATCTGGCCGCGTCTTTCGGCCGACGAGAAGAAACTGTTTGACGTTATCGCACGGGCCTATCTTGCAGCCGTCATGCCCGATTTTCGCTACCGGCAGACGATCGCGGTGCTCGACGTCAAGGGATTCGCTTTCCGCGCTTCCGGCCGCCAGGCGATTGATCCGGGCTGGCGCGCCGCGTTCCCGGACTGGCAGCCCGCTGACGAGAAAGGCGACGACGTGCAATTGCTGCCGGCGCTGCGCAACGGCGAGACCACAGAGTTGCAGAACCCGAACATCGAGAATAAGGAGACCCGGCCGCCGCCGCGCTACAATGAGGGCACCCTGATCCAGGCGATGCAGAATGCCTGGCGCTATATCGAGGACGAGGCGTTGCGCGATCGCCTGAAGGAAGCCAAGGGCATCGGTACGCCGGCGACCCGCGCTGACATCATCAGCGGTCTGAAGAAGCAGGCATTTCTCACAGCCGAGGGAAAGACGATCGTGCCCACTGACACTGGGCTAGCGCTGTTCGGCGTTCTACAAAAGGCCGATCCTGACTTGGTCGACCCTGGCGTGACGGCGCAGCTGGAATGCCTGCTCGACGACGTCGTCGTCGGCAAGCAGGAGATGGTGGGCGCGATCGATGCCGTGTGCAATGTCGCCTCTCGCATGATCGGCAGGATCAAGGAGGGTGGCGCTGCCGGCGGACCGTCCTTGCTCGGTGCGGCAGCCGACAGGAGCTCCGATGAGCGGCCGCCGACGCCTGCGATGAAACGTTTTGTCGTCAGCCTCGCCCGGCAAAAGGGCATCAAGCCTCCGCGCGGCTACACCAAGTCCGGATCGGTTTGCCGCAGCTTTCTTGATCAGCATGCGCCGAGGAAGGCCGGCGGCGAGACGGCCGAGTCCAGATCGACAAGTCCGGCGGGGACGTTGGTCGCGAACAAAATCGAATCGAGCCACGACACCAAGCGACGTCCCAAAGCCACCGGCAAGCCGAAACGATCAGCGGTGGCTAAAGCTTCTTCGCCGGTGACAAAATCTCGGCGACGTCAGAATGATGTCGCGTCTCCGTCCGCCCGACGGTATGCCGAAACCGAAACGCCGCTCCGAATTCCCTACGGCAACAAGGAGGTCGCTATGAAACTTGGCGCCCGGTATCGATCGGGCGGGTGGTACGCTCCGCCGGGCGTTGATCTTGCCGCCTTCGATGAGCGTGGCTGGCTATAGCGTACCGAGAGGAGACCAGGGCTCCCGGATGAGATGCGAAAGCAACAACCCATCGCTACTCTGCCCGATTGTACATCCTGTCGGCGCCGGATCGCACCAACCTGATCAACCAGGCAACGCAGGTCGTGCTCAGCAATGGCGAGGCAGCGTTGGGCCTGCCGGGCGGGCCGTTCTGGACGGGTGAACGGTGTCTGCAACGGCTGAGCGCGCAACGGCCGGAGAAAGCGGCTTGAGTGGTGCAGATGCCATCATCGACGCCGCCGCCGAGCAATATCGCGTGAAGCGATCCTGCATCCTGTCCGAGCGTCAGGACGCGCCTGTTGTCGAGGCACGGCACCTTGCGCTGTATCGCTGCAGAAACGAGCTGCTTTGGTCCTACCCGCGCATCGGCAGGTTGTTCGATCGCGATCATACGACGTTGATGAATGCCTGTCGGAAGGTTGAGCGCTTGTCATGCGGCGGGCAGGAACTCGCGCTGCATTCGTCAACTCCGGGGTGAATGTTGGTGATGACAGCGGGAGCGGTGCAAGCTGGTCAATGGTCTCAAACGTGCCATTTTCTGCCAAAGGGACAATGTTCCTCAAAACACAAAAAAACAGGTCGGATAACAATCTTACAAAGCGCACAACGCCACCCAGTAAAGCGACACGGAGGCCAGCCTGGATTTCCGTGTGAGTGTGTAAGCGCTACGTTCGCAGGTTCAAGTTGGGGGAACGGAACATCCTTTGTGCACATATTGAGTGACAGGATTGCATCAGGATGCCGAAGAGTTATTTTCCCAAGTCAAAGCAGTCCGGGCTTTCATCCTTGGTTGACAGGCCTGTCGATGCGACGAATGCCGAATTCAAATATCAAACAAGGCCTAAATGACTAGCCATTGTGCATCAGTTAGATCGTTGATCATGACGGCATCAGGGTGAATTCGACAACGACAACATGCGAGTTAGACGTCATCACGACGGCTCCCTTTCTCATAGTGCTTGATGATATCGCGAAGATGGCCTTGAAGATTTCTTCATGGCTTTTAAAGGCGTTTTTTTCGACACCCTTGACCCGCAGCGAAACTTTGCGCTGCATAGACAGCCACTCAGAAATCGCAGTATGCAGGGCCGTAAAAAACGGGGTTCTTGCTAATTTCGGCAATCGCCAAGTGGAAAGCGACGTCGGATTGTCGGAAGGCTTCGACATCGCCGATGGCATTGCGGTTCGCTTCCAGCGCAGCCTCAATTTTCTCGATGTCTTCCGGTGTCGCTATCTCGGCCACGTTGCGTGCGATGGCTGCTTCGAACAACCGACGCGAAACGAACGTTCGCCTTCCTCCGAGGACAGCAGGTAACGGGCGGAGCCGGACAGCTGATCTACGATGAGTTCCGTTCTGGGTCGGGTAACGAAGGAACGTCCGCTGCTGGACACGTCGATAAAGCCGTTGCGCTGCAGCAGAAGCAGAGCTTCCCAAACGGCTGGCCGTCCGACGCTGAACGCCTTCATCAACTCACGCTCTGACGGCAGGTTTGCACCCTCTTCCAAGTCGCCTGAAAGGATCTGTCGCTCGATTTGCTCAGCCACGTCTTCGTGTACCTTGCGTCGCTTTATGCTCTTGAATTCCACGTTGTGTTTCATTGGCCAGTCTCGGATTTCGCAGCCTCGTATGTCAGGCTCATCTCGCGCAGACGCACCCGTTGCGCATCCAGAAACATGGCCACCAGAATTATCAAGCCTTGGATCACCTTCACCCAGAACACCGACACATGCATGAGGTTAAGGCCCCGGTCTATGGTCGAAAGCAGCAAGACACCGCCCAAAGCGCCCAACATCGTGCCTCGGCCGCCTTGCAGACTGACCCCGCCGATCACGGCCCCTGCAAAAACTGTAAAGATGAAGCCTTCACCGAGATTGGATTGGATCGAGACAACTCTGCCTGCCAACATCCAGCCTGCAAGTGCGGCAAGTAATCCGCTGATCATATAGACCTGCCGGATGCGGCGATCGGCGTTAATTCCCAGAGCCTCAGCAGCATTTCTGTTGCCGCCAATTGCATAGAGTTCACGGCCAAAACGGTGATGCTGCAACATGAAATGGCCAAACGCGAACAACAACCCGGTCGCCACAACAGCAACGGTGACTTTCCCAGTTCCCGGAAGAACAAAGGCGGTTTGATGACCCAGCCAGTAGAAAACGTCAGCGCTTGGATTATTGAACCCATTGACGGGTGCGCCTTCGGAAAACGCCAACATAAAACCCCTGATAATCAATAGAACTGCCAGGGTGACGATGAAATTGTGCATCCGCCCAAACGTGATCAGACAGCCAACGGCATAGCCGATGGCGGCACCCGTCGTCAGGACGGCTACGATTGAGAGATAGGGATTTAGAAAAATGCCCCCGCCAAAAGTTGGCGCACCTGCGGGAACGATCAACCAAAGGCCGAGAAGAGCGGCCAAGCCTAGGGTTGATTCTGTCGACAGGTCAAAATTGCCACTGATCAGAACGAAAGTTTGCCCGACCACCAGAACGCCAAGAACAGCGGCAGCGGTCAGAATGTTCGAGATGTTCCGTTCCGTCAGAAAATGCTCTGACTGGAAGACAAAAAACGTGAAAACAACTATCAATATCATCCAGATCAGATTGTCGATCAGGAATGATAGTTGCTTGTCAAAGAGCATTTGATTTTTCCACTCTTGCACCCACCGAGAGAAGGGTCTTTGTTGTTGAATTGCCTATCGCCTATGCGGCCTCAAGTGCGCCAGTGATCAGGCCAGTTACTTCCTCGGGGTTGGTATCAGCTATCGACTTATCGGCGATCTTTCGCCCCCGCCGCAGCACTGCTACGCGGTCGCATACCTCAAAGACATCGCCCATCCGGTGACTGACCAGGATGACAGCGTGACCTGTGTCCCGGAGTTGCGCGATCCTTGCGAGAACTTCAGCAACCTGTCGCACCGATATCGCCGCTGTGGGCTCATCAAGCAGAACAAGTTTCGGATCTGACAGCCGCGTCCGTGCGAGCGCAACGGCCTGCCGTTGGCCACCGGACATTCGCTCGACCAGATCGTTGGGTCGGGTCTCCGATTTCAGTTCATTGAACAATTCTGCGGCACGCTCATTCATCGCGGCGTGATTGAGTTTGTGGAATTCCCCAACACCTGTTCGCAGTTCCCGGCCCAGGAACACATTGGCTGCCGCGGTCAGGTTGTCGCAGAGCGCCAAGTCCTGATAAACAATCTCAATTCCCTGCTTTCTTGCATCCAGCGGATTGGCAAAGACGGTATCGTTGCCCTCGATCGATATCTGCCCGGAAGACGGTTGCAAATTGCCCGCGATAATCTTCATTAGGGTCGACTTGCCCGCGCCGTTATCGCCCATCAGCCCGACTGCTTCACCTGCCTGGATTTCAAAGTCGACCCCCTGAACGGCGTTGATCGCGCCAAAGCTTTTCTTGACGTTCTTCAATTGCAAAAAACTCATGACCCGACCCCGTTCGCGCCTGACAGCTCATTATCTGGCAACGCAACTGCGGTGAATTGTGTTTCGCGTGCTTGTGTCAAAACACTCTTCCTGGCCATGGATTTTGATCTTCCTGTTCGGACCTGCTGCCGATCTTCGATCTTGGATCTATCAGGGTTGCTCTGTCGCGTGCACCACATGGATCGGCGGGCTAGGAGAGTGCGGCGGAGCGCTACACTCTCCTAGCGGTTAGCCTGGAATGGCGGGTTACTGATTGCCCCAGAGACCGGGAACGTCGACGTTGTCTTTGGTGATCGACGTGGTGCTCAGGTAGAGCATCATGCCGACATCCGTCATTTCCAGCCGCCCGGGTGACCAAAGCGCGCCGTCCTGGTGTACCTCGCCCGGTTCAATCGTTTCTCCGGAAAACTGCTTTGCCATGAAATCGGCTACAAGAGTGCCAAAATCTGGGATCGGCTGACCGGACGTCTGATCGGTTGCGCCTTCGCGAATGAGGCCCAGGTTGTCACTGCACCCATCAATCCCTGCGACAAAGATGTGCCCCTTTTCGCCTGCGGGCGCAAATTGGTCGATCTCTTTGAGGGTCTGAACCGTCCCGGCGGCATAGACGCAATCGGAGTGCATATAGATGCCATCAACAGGCTGCGCCGAAGCGACATCACGCACAATCTCAACCCCTTTGGCGGCATCCCAGTCGCCAGGCCTGGTGATCAGTTCGATCTCTGGGTGTTGGTTGATAACGTCGTTAAAGCCAGCGCCTCTAAGCTGTGCCACGTTTTGCGCAAGATTGCCCGTGATCTCCAGGACCGTGCCACTGGGTGAGCCGTACTTTTCGGTCAAGTGCGCAACCATTGCTTCGCCGGCTTGCTGTCCGCCGAGGTAGTTGTCCGACAGAACAACCATGTCGACCTGGCATCCTGCAGGAGCCCGGTCGATAGTATAGAACGGGATGCCCGCATCTTTCGCCGCAGCGACTCCGACGCAGATGCCGGCGCTGTCGTCCGGCACGGCAACAATCGCAGCCACGTTTTGTGTGATGAAATCGTTGATATCGTTGATCTGTTTCTGGGCGTCTCCGCCTGACGTTACCGAAAGAACCTTCCAGCCACGCTGTTCGGCACCCACAAGGAAGCCGCCTTGAATTTGCGCTTGGGCGCCATCGAGCGACGGTGCTGCGTACCCTACGACCACATCGTCTGCAGCTATGGCTGCCCCACTTAGCAACATGCTGAACAAGCATGTAGTGATTAGCCGCTTTGAGCGCATTCTCATTCCTCCCCATTAAGTTCCTGGTGCTGGTGAAACCCATCTTGCACCTTGGAATTTAGGGGAACGCAGTTGCTAAGGCATGTCAATATAATGCTATGAATATGCATGTTGTCATACCTGTAATGGGAGGCGGGTTTGGAACGCGAAAAAGTGGTGAAGGTCGGCGTAATCGGCTGCGGGTTCTATGCGCAAAACCATCTTCATGCTTGGAAAGATCTGGAGGGCCGCCGGGCTGACCTGGTAGCCGTCTGCGATCTAGACCCTGCAAAAGCCATGAAAGCAGGGGAGACATTTGGCGCGGCTTGGTTCACCGATGTTGACGAGATGTTGGGCGCGCGAAAGTTCGACCTTCTAGACATCGCGACGCAGATGCGCAGTCATCGTGATCTTGCGGCTAAGGCGGCGGAGCGGAAAATCGCGTCGATCGTTCAAAAACCGCTGGCGCAGAACCTTGACGAGTGCGTTGCCATTGTAGATTTCGCCGAAAAGAACGGGGCCTGGCTCGCTGTCCATGAAAATTTTCGGTTCAGCACCGTGATGCGCCGCGTCAAAGCTGAGTTGGACTCGGGCTCGATAGGAACACCGAACTGGGCGCGGATTTCATTTCGAACCGGCTACGACATTTACAGCGGCCAGCCTTATCTTCGAGAGGAAAACCGGCTTGCGATCCTGGACACGGGCATACACCTGCTCGATTTGGCGCGTTTCTTTCTGGGTGAGGTCGAGCGTGTTTCCTGCGAAACGCAGCGGCGAAACCCGCTGGTCAAAGGCGACGATACGGCAACAATTCTCCTGCGTCACAAATCCGGTGCTGTCTCGGTTGTCGAAACGACCTACGAAGCTCGAAGGGTCCCTGACGCATTTCCAGCGACGCTGTTGGAGATTGAAGGTCCGGAGGGATCGATCATGCTGTCGCACGATGATACGATGACGGCGACAAATGGAGGGCGGGCAGAATCCCAAAATATCGGTTCGCCGCTGCTACCCTGGACCAGCCGCCCCTGGCACGGTTCACAAGAGGCCGTTCTAAACACGAATGCACATATGCTTGACGCACTGCGCTCAAACTGCCCGGCGGAAACTTCAGGGGCGGACAATCTGAGGACCTTTGCATTGGTGGAAGCGGCTTATCAGGCCGCTGACACCAACAGCTCGGTCCAGCCCCGGTTTTCATAGCCGCAACCAGCCCCAATTCGGCCGCTTCGGGTCACTTTTTGACGCTAGAGCTTCCTCGGCAATGCCCGGTCAACACCTGAAACCGGCCAGAAGGCTTGGCTGCATTTTGATCGCCAGCCAGCTTCGGTATTATCAACTCTGGATGGCAGTAAATTTGCTACCGTCGATCTAATGCAACGCCTATACTTTGATGGAAATTCGAAATTGTCCGCGTCATATTAATACAGCGATGACGCAGCGATAGGCGCAAACGCCGATCGACTTTCAGAGCGCATTGGCATGCCGTAAGGAAAGGACAGGCCGATGCCGAACATGTCATTGACCGGCCTCGACGCGGTTATTGAAGAGTTCATGGAAGAATGGCAGGTTCCGGGGCTTGCCTTGTCTGTCGTTCATGAGGGTGAGCCTATCCTCACCAAGGCCTATGGCTTGCGCGATGTCGAAGCCGGATTGCCGGTAACCACCGACACCCAATTCCTTCTCGGTAACAACACCATGTCATTCACGGCCACTGGCCTTGGCATGCTGGTGGACGATGGTGTCTTGGACTGGTCCGAGCCGGTCCGCGAGTACCTTCCCGAGTTCCGGCTGCATGATCCTATCGCCGCCGACCGCATCACCTTGCTGGATCTCCTCTCCCACCGAAGCGGATTGCCGTCACATAATTTTGTTTGGGTTCCGGCCGATCGATCGCGTGATGAGCTTTTTGCAGCACTCCGACATCTTCAGCCAAGCGGGGATGTACGTAGCCGTTTTGAGATGAACGATCTTCACTACGAAGTTGCCGGCAGGGTGTTGGAACGGGTTAGCGGACGTTCATGGGAAGACTTCATTCACCATCGGCTTATGGAGCCGCTCGGCATCAAGAGTTTTAGCTATTCAAAAGAGGGCCTTGAGCAGGCGGACAATGCGGCCCGCCCCTATGAGGTTGCCGATTGGGATCCGAGCGAAGGTGTTCGCCGCAGGCGCCTGCCCTACGGGTCACGGTCGACCGCACCTGCAGCCGGCCTCAACATGGCGGTCTCCGGCATGGCAAACTACATGTCCTTTCATCTCGCCAAAGGCCGATTTGGCGGCAAGGAGCTTCTTTCGCAAGGCACCTGGAGTGTCCTGTCCAGGCCACACGTCGACCTATCCGGATCACTACTGCCTAAGGAGATCAGCAACCGCAACTATGGGCTTGGGTTGTTCGGCTACACCTATCGCGGTGAGCGATGCATTGCCCATGGTGGCGGCTGGTACGGCTGGGGCAACTTCATGCTGATGCTGCCGGAGCAGCAGCTGGGCATTGTTATCATGACCAATCGGCAGCCAGCGCCCATCCGCGTTCAAGAGATCCTCAATTATGCCGTGGCCGACCGCCTCTTGGACCTGGAACCGGTCCCCTGGCTCGATCGCTTGAAGGCCCAACGACAACGAATTATCGCCGAGAGCGATATCGAGATCCAAGCTCATCAAGCTGCACGGCACCCCGACGCACCACCACGCCCACTCGCCAACTATGCCGGCGACTACGATCATCACGCCTATGGCCGTATGACGATTACGTTCCAAGATGGGACTTTAAAGTGGCATTACCGCGATCGAGGCGGTGATCTTACCCATCGGCATTACGACATCTTCGAGATACCCGGAGGGTGGGGGATTTTCTCGCTGGGCCGTCGCACCGTAACCTTTGGCTATGATCGGGCAGGAAGGATCAACCAGCTGTCCGCGCCCCTGGAGCCCGAGGTCGATGACATCGTCTTTGCCCGTGCGCCTAGCGGCGACGTTCTTGATGCAGCATTCCGGAAAGCCTGTGCCGGGACCTACCAATCCGTCGGCAGCAAACATGTTGTTGCCTGCATCGCCGATGATCAGTTGACACTCTCAACCGATGGGCGGCCTGCATGCCATCTCGTTCCTTATCGGAATCGGGTCTTTTCGATCATAGGCCAGGGCAAGCAACGAATAGAGTTTCAGCGCAGCAGTGACGATACCGTGGATAGCATCATCTTTCATCAGCTGGACGGTACGTTCTTGGCGCGACGACTGGCTGATTAGCCGGGTGTTTCCNNTTGCCGTCGATGCCAGCCTGATCCAGGCCGATGCCAATAAACAGCGCTCTACTCCTGGCAATGAATGGGATCCCGCTGATCGTCCACCAGATGCTTTGCAGGCGGTGAAAGACTATCTCTCAACACTCGATGATGCCGCTTTTGGCGCGGCGAGCGAGGTCACGCCGAAGTTTATCTCGCCATCAGACCCTGCTGCCCAAGAGCGGGTGACATCCGATCGAGAACACCCGACTCAATCAACAACATCTGCCATGAACGGACGCCCCATCTTGAACCCGTCACCGGGTTTGAAGGGAACCTTTCAGCGCCCATCGAAAAAAAGTTGTCTTGTTCAACAACCTCATATCCTCCAGAAATCAGCAAGGGCACGGCATACTTAGCAGCCGGTCGGCGGCGCCACGCTCAGCCAGACAGCTAGTCCTGTTCCGAGGTGAAAATCTATGTAGCAGCGTTATCATTTGATCGTTCTCGCTTGTCGTTCGCGGAGTACGCCACAATTGATTCAAAGGGAGGCTTCGGGAGTCTGAAAATCAGAACGTTGCCGGAGATCCTATCGCCGAGATGAGCACTTATCCTCGCGAAGTCGTAACGAATATTTGAGACATCCAGAATGCGAACATGAGGGAGGACGTTAATGAGACTTGAAAGAATAAACGGCGCTAAAGCGCTCTTGCTAGCGTTGGGCATTGCGCTTTTGCAGCAAGGTCCCCTCGTGTCCACTGCAGGCGCGCAATCACTACCGGAAGCGGTGGTTACCGAGAAGGAAATCGTGGTGACGGCCAACCCCCTGGCGACGGAGGCCGGTGCAAAAGTGCTGAAGCGCGGCGGTACGGCCGTCGATGCTATGGTTGCCGTGCAGACTGTGCTCGGTCTGGTTGAGCCTCAATCTAGTGGCCTGGGTGGCGGCGCCTTCGTCGTGTACTATGACGCGAAAAGCGATGAGCTGACGACCATCGACGCGCGTGAAACAGCACCGGCGAGTGCAGCGAGTGAGCGTTTCCTCGACGACGCGGGCGAATCCATCGGCTTCTTCAACGCCTGGCAAAGTGGTCTTTCAGTAGGTGTTCCTGGCGTTCCCCGGATGATGGAATACATGCATGAACGCTATGGTCGCTTGCCCTGGCGGAAGCTCTTTTTGCCTGCTGCTCGCCTTGCGAGCGACGGTTTCGAGCTCACGGAAAGGACCAGCACTCAGGTGGCCGGCCTGCTAGCGCTCAATCCCGAAGATGGCCCACGTCTCTTCTTTCGTGATTCAACATCCTTCGAGTACTTCGTCGACGCTGACGGCACGGCCAAACCTGCAGGAACAGTCGTCAGAAACATGCCCTATGCCAAGACGCTTGCTGAACTCGCCTGGCATGGTGCCGACGCTTTCTACAACGGCGATATCGCCGTTGCGATTGTAGAAGCCATTGCCACGGATCCAAACATCCCCGGCGACATGACCGTCGGCGACCTCGCCGACTATCAGGTCATCGAGCGCGAGCCGGTATGCGTCGACTATCGAGGCTTCGATGTCTGCGGCATGGGACCGCCCTCCTCCGGCGGCATCGCTGTGGGGCAGATTCTTGGGATTTTACGACCTTTTGATCTAAGCGCCTTGGAGCCTGTCAGTGTCGAAGCAGCCCATCTGTTCTCCCAAGCCGGACGGCTGGCCTTTGCCGATCGCAACCTCTATGTCGCAGACTCGGACTTCGTCTCCGTGCCCGTGGCGGGCCTCCTCGACGACGACTACCTCGCCAGCCGATCATCCCTGATTGATCTTAACCAAGACCTGGGACCGGCTGATCCAGGCGTGCCGCCGGGTGTCGATCCATCAGGGGCCGCACACAATCGTGCCAAGACCAGCGGCACAAGTCATGTCTCGATCGTCGACCGCTACGGCAATGCACTCTCCATGACCACAACGATCGAAAGTTCCCTTGGCAATGGCGTCATGGTCCGCGGCTTTCTCTTGAACAACGAGCTCACCGACTTTTCGTTTCGGCCCGCCGATGACGATGGCAATCCGATCGCCAATCGGGTCGAGCCGGGTAAGCGCCCTAGGAGTTCGATGTCGCCGACCATCATCTTCGACACGCATGGCGACGTCTCGATCCTCACAGGTTCGCCGGGTGGCTCTCGCATCATCGGCTATACAGCGCAATCGATCATCAACATGATCGACTTCGGACTCGATTCCCAAGAAGCGATCAACATTCCGCACTACGGCAACCGCAATGGCAACACCGAATTGGAAGAAGCAGTACCCGGCGTTACCGGCCCGGGCGATGCCGTCAGCCTGCAGGCCGGCCTGGAAGCTCTCGGCCATCCGGTGTCGGTGCGGGCTCTGACCAGCGGCCTGTCGATCATTCAGATCACCGACGACGGTTTGGTCGGAGGTGCCGACAAGAGACGCGATGGTGCGGTGGGAGGACGCTAATTCCTTAGAGCTCTGCCCTCACAGCCTTGGCCATCCAGGGCGGTGAGGACGGAGCCTGGGAAAGAGAGTTTCAATACAAAATCCGACCCAATGGTCCGGCTCCCATCTTCGATCCGGACCCCTAAGTTGTCGCTGAGAGACTGTGGATTCCCTCGAGGTCATCATAAGGGACATCATGCATACTCAGGATAACCGGAAAATCGACTTTTCGTTCAGATGCGCTTCCTGCTTGCTATGGGAGCAAGGATTCGGCGCGGCTTTGTATTGACGATGTGCATCTGAATCAATCCTTATGCCTGCTTGGGGTCAACATTTGACTCTATCGTCATCGTCGCGGCCGGAATGTCCCCAATCTTAGCTATAGCTGCCATAAGGCTCGCTTCGGCTTCGTGCCAGAAACGGGCGCTGGCTTGCAATTGACACTGATAAGAATGCACTCAGTTCGTTGATCCAATCGGAATAGCTCATCCGAAGCCTACGCATTCAAAGTTCATCTTGACCTGCGTTATTTTGCAAAGTATTGCATGTTTATGCATGCTATTGCGGAATCATGAGCGCAAATGAATGACGGAACCTGACCTGAACAACCCCGATGTGCGCCAGGCACTCTTGGCTGAGCGACTGGCTCGAGGAGCACAACTTGTCGCCGCTGCTTTGTCGGAAGAATTCAGCATTTCTTTGGATACCGTTCGGCGTGACCTCATCACGATGGAAGACAAGGGGATGCTCAAGCGCGTCAGGGGAGGCGCGGTTCCGGTCAGCCGACCATCGAAACCATTCCACATTCGAAAGCATCAGGTTGCCCCGAACGTCTCAGCGATCGCCCGCGCCGTGGTTTCCCATATATATGACGGGATGGTGCTTCTGCTCGATGGCGGCACATCAGTTCTCGAATTGGCGCGCCTCCTTCCAGCGGGCTTTTCAGGGATGGTCATCACACCTGCGCCCACAATTGCCGTGGCTGCGCAGGAGCGGGACATTGACACGATCATGATCGGTGGCCGGCTGAGCAAGCTTGGCGGTATCACCGTTGGGGCCGAGCCCGAGCGCTCGATTGCAGGTTGCGCTGCAGATCTTTGCGTTCTCGGAGCGTGTGGTGTCGAGCCCTCCTTTGGCCTCAGTGCCGATGACATCGACGAAGCCGGCGTGAAGCGTCAAATGGCCTTGGTGTCAGCGCGAACCCTTGTCATGGCGGGATCTGAAAAACTGGGCCAACGCTCCCGTCATCGGGTGATGCCATGCTCGGCGATCGACTTGCTCGTCACAGACGCCGACAAGGGCTGGGCTTCGGCCTTTCGCGATACCGACATTGAGGTGGAGTATGTCTAGGTGGCGAACGCCGAGGCTCGCTGTCGCCGCGATGTTCCTTCTAAATGGAGGATTGTTTGGTGTCTGGGCGTCCCGTATTCCCTCGGTACAGAGAGATCTTGCGCTGAGTGCAGGAGAATTGGGCTTGCTCCTACTTGGTCTCGCTGGCGGCGCGATTGTCGCCTTTCCTGTGGCAGGGTTCCTTTCGGATCGATACGGTTCAGCACCTGTTACCAAACTGATTGCCCTGTTCTATGGCCCTAGCCTCATTCTCATCGGATTGAGCGACGGCGTCGTTTCCGTCGCAATTGCACTCGTTCTGTTTGGTGCAGCGCATGGGGCTATGGACGTCGCCATGAACAGCTGGGGCGCTGAGGTGGAACGCCAGCTCGGGCGTCCCATCATGTCCAGCCTTCATGCGATGTTCAGCCTTGGCGCTGGAGTAGGAGCGGCATCTGGAGTGCTCGCAGTGGCTTGGGGGTTGGATCGGACTCCTCATTTTGTGGTGTTCACGTTGCTGGCTGCAATGCCTTTGCTTTGGATTGGCAACATAGGTTGGCAACTGGACAGAGTGAACGACCACGCCGGCCGTTTGACTTTCGCAATCCCGAAGGGCGCCCTACTCGTTGTCGGCGTCGTCGCTTTCTGTGCCTCTCTTGGCGAAGGGGCTATGGCGGACTGGAGCGCCGTTTATCTGGTTTCAGTCGTTGAGGCGACCGAAAGCGAGGCAGCCGCTGGCTACACCGTCTTTTCGATCACCATGGTTGTGATGCGTCTCCTCGGCGATCGGATCATTTTGATGCTGGGAGAAATCGCGGCGGGCCGTCTTGCCGGTATCGTTGCAGCGATAGGCGTCGGCACAGCGCTCGTCGGGGGAACATTTTCGACCGCATGTCTTGGTTTCGCCGTTATGGGGATTGGTTACGCAGTCATCATGCCGCTTGCATTCTCTCGCGCCGCGAATGATGGGCGTCAAAATCCAGGCATTGCGGTCGCCGGAGTCGCGACCTTTGGCTACGGTGGATTTCTACTAGGGCCTGTTGTGATCGGAACGCTAGCAGAATTGGCGACGCTTAAGATCGCATTCGGTCTACTTGCTCTTCTCGCCATCGTCGTTGCCATTGCGGCGACCGCACTTGCAAAGCCAGCGCCACGACGTGAGCCAAGTGAAGCTGCAGCCGTAGTGACCGATTAGGGGCAGGAGTTAACCTTAGCCATGCCAGCCGAATATCTGCTTCCGGCGTAATCTCGGCCAGATGGCTGGCTTCGGCTCAGTGCCAACTTCTGCCTCTAACG
>JBOEHJ010000234.1:0-4978 GCA_050633905.1 Geminicoccales bacterium | reverse complement strand
CCCTGCGCATCCTGATGACCTCAGGCTTGTTACCGGCAGCGCTGATCGCGATCGTCCTCAATTTGATCCTGCCGGAAGAGTTGGCCGATGAAGCCACCGAAGAGGTCAGTGGCGGCCTGGCAGGCCATGCGTCAGGAAGCTTTGCGAAAGATTCGAAAAGCTGAGCGACCGTCTAGACAAGACTATCAGGCTTGAGCCCCGCGGTTTTTCCGCGGGGCTCGTCGCTTGTTCCTTGGTCGGCTGATGTTTCGATAAGAAGAAGCGTAACCGTTTCAAGATGAACCTGACCGCCGCAACCAAGGTGAGCATACTATCACCGCGCACTACGACTGACTGTTTCACAACGGTCTCGAGGCCGCTTTAACCCTCACTCCGCGCCCCGACGCCGACGCCTTCGGTCAACATCACTCTGTTAAGCAGCTTCACGCAAGCATAGACCGCTCGTATTGCCAGCGCCGACATGGTCGTGATGTCCGCCATTTCAAGGATGGAACTGGTGAGCGCTCACGGTTTCAAGAGAGCACCCGAGATCGACATGCGCCGTCGCCTCTCGGTGCATCTCATCGACCTGCTCGAAGAGGCCATCGATGTCACGGTGCGCATGGCTATTCTGTCCGATTCGAACCTGATCGCCCGAAAGATTGCCGACTGCGAACGGGTGCTCGCATCAATGCCTGCTTCTCAGATATGCAGGCTCTGCTCAGTTTCGCTGGACGCTCAAAACACCTGACACCCCGTATCACTGCCGATAACCGTTAGGTTGGACGCCGATGACGGTGATGTCCTGATCGGATGGGCGCATGGCGGTCAAGGTATCGTCATGAAGCCTATCTGGGAAATCGCGCCTCATTTGCAAACCGGCCGCCCGAAACCGATTCTGCTGGATTTTCCGCCCGAACCACTGACGCTTGCGGTCATCGACCCCCATCGGCAATTTTTGTCAGCGCGTGTTCGCGCCTTTGCCGATTTCATGGTCGAACAAGGCGCTTAGGCCATCAGTTCATGTGTTGGCGGGCTTGAGCTTGAAGCGCCTTCATCGCGGCATCGGAAATCGCAAAGCATCTACAATCAACTACCGCGATAGGTCGTATAGCCGAACGGTGAGAGCAGCAGTGGCACATGATAGTGCTTCGACGGATCGGCGATCCCAAAGCGCAGCGGAACCTGATCGAGAAACAAAGGCTCGGCCAGATCGAGCTTCTGTTCGCGAAAATAGTCGCCGGCATGAAAAACGAGCTGATAGGAGCCTTTGACCATGTCATGGCCGGACAACAGTGGCGCATCGGCGCGCCCGTCGGCGTTGGTCCTGATCGTTTCAATCAACGCTATCTCCCCATCATTCAACCGATGAAGCTCCACCTTCAGGCCGGCTGCCGGCAACCCTATTGCTGTATCCAACACGTGGGTCGTTAGCCTGCCGGTCGATGATCCGTTCTGATCGCCCATGAATTTCGGCCTCCTTCGTTGACTGTACTTGCGATCAGCATGCTGTCAGCAGGATGGCATTTGTCATCGGCAGACAGACTAATCCGCTGTCGAACTAGATCGGCAAAGCGATATAGACAACCACCAATACAAAGGAAAGAGCTTCAAAAATCTTTGAAAAGTGAGAATTTTGCTGGTCATTGACACTTCTGACAGGCAGGCGGCGCCAGGCTTGTTGTGTTTGATCCTTGGCGTACTGCTTACAAAAGAAACCGTGATCGCGGTTCGCGTCACGCTTAATCTTCTCATCAATCTCGATCCCAAGACATTCGAGCAATGACGGGAGCGCCACCACTCTGGATCAAGAACCCCCTTGCGATAGTTACCGATAGCGCTGCGGTATCCGGTCTTGTGATTGCCGATGTTGTCGTCTTCGATGCCTCCGAGCACGCGGTCCTGCCGGTGTTAATCAATACCCACCAACGCCTCCATAAGATCCTGCCCCGAGCCTATCCTGCGGCTCTGGACCAGCCGCCATTCCCATGGCTCGAAGCCCTCTATCCCATCTGGGCAAGACTGTCGCCCGACAGTTTTTTGATCGGCATTCGCCTGGCCGCGGTGGAGCTGCTACTGTCGGGGATTACAATGACTTCGGATCATCACTGCGTCTTTCCTAGCGGCTTTGAGGATGCTACGGCAGTTGGCAGTCTGGAGATTGCTGCAGCACTACATGACTTCACTGATGTCCGATTTGGAGAGCACCATGAGCGATCTTACCAAAAACGAACGAGCGCCTGGCCGCCTGGAACGCCTTAATCTTCGCGTGGCGCCTGAATTGGTATCGTTCGTCGAGGAGGAGGCGCTGCCGGGCACCGGTGTCGATTCTGCAGCCTTCTGGGCAGGGCTCTCGACGCTGGCACACGATTTCGGGCCGCGGAATGCAGCGCTCCTGGAACGGCGCGAGGAATTACAGGCAGAGATCGACAGCTGGCATGTCAAGCGGCAGAACCAGCCGCATGATCATGAAGCCTACAAGGCGTTTCTTACCGATATCGGTTATCTCCTTCCTGAGGGCGATGACTTCACCATCGAGACCACGGACGTGGACCCCGAGATCGCAGCCGTGCCCGGCCCTCAGCTGGTCGTGCCGATCACCAATGCCCGCTTCGCACTGAATGCGGCGAATGCACGCTGGGGCAGTCTCTATGACGGCTTGTACGGCACCGATGCGATGGGCAGTGCCCCGCCCGAAGGCGGCTATGATCGCGGTCGGGGCTCTCGGGTCGTGGCACGAGCGCGGGTGTTCCTAGACGAGGGCTTCCCGCTTGCCGGCGGAAGTCATGCGGATGCAAGGCGCTACCATGTACATGGCGGCGCCCTCCTCGTCGACGACAGACCGCTGATGGAGCCAGAGAAATTCATCGGCTATCGCGGCGATCCACGGGCACCTGAAGCCTTGCTCCTGCTCAACAATGGCTTGCATTTGGAACTGCTGTTCGATCGCACTCACCCGATCGGCAGCCACGACCAGGCCGGCCTGGCCGATATACGTCTGGAGAGCGCCATCTCGGTCATTATGGATTGTGAGGATTCGGTCGCCTGCGTGGACGCCCAGGACAAGGTGGTAGCCTACCGCAACTGGCTCGGCCTGATGAAAGGCGACCTCGAGGAGAAGTTCGAGAAAAACGGAAAGATGGTTACCCGCAGCCTCAACCCGGACCTGATCTATACCGCACCGGATGGCGGCGAGTTCTCGGTCAAGGGACGGGCGCTAATGCTGGTGCGCAATGTCGGCCATTTGATGACCAACCCCGCGATCCTCGACCGCGATGGGGGCGAGATCTTCGAGGGTTTGATGGATGCGCTGGTAACGACGCTGATCGCCATGCACGATCTTAAAAAGACGACGGCGCCATGTAACTCGGCTACCGGATCGGTGTATGTGGTCAAGCCCAAGCTGCATGGCCCGGAAGAGGTGGCGTTCGCGGACGAGATCTTCACCCATGTCGAGGCGGTGCTGAACTTACCCAGATATACCGTGAAACTCGGAATCATGGACGAGGAGCGGCGCACTAGCGTCAATTTGAAAGAGTGCATCCGGGCAGCGAAACACCGTGTCGCGTTCATCAATACCGGTTTTCTCGACCGGACCGGGGACGAAATTCATACCTCGATGGAGGCAGGCCCCTTCAGCCGCAAGGACTTCATCAAACGGAAGGGTTGGATCACCGCCTACGAGAACCAGAACGTCGATATTGGACTGGAATGCGGGCTTTCCGGACGCGCGCAGATCGGCAAGGGCATGTGGNNGGGCCATGCCCGACCTGATGGCCGCGATGGTGGAAGCGAAGGTCGAGCATCCGAAAGCGGGGGCCAACTGCGCCTGGGTGCCAAGCCCGACGGCCGCAACGCTGCACGCGCTGCACTACCATCAGGTCGACGTGTTCGCGGTCCAGACGGCGTTGGCCAAGGGTGGACGGCGTGCCTATGTGGACGCCCTCCTGGATATCCCGATCGCCAATTTCCGCAAGTGGTCAAAGGAGCAAATACGCCGCGAGGTGGAGAATAACGCGCAAGGGATCCTCGGCTATGTTGTGCGCTGGATCGATCAGGGGGTTGGTTGCTCGAAGGTGCTCGACATCAACGACGTGGCCTTGATGGAGGACCGGGCGACCTGTCGCATTTCGGCCCAGCACATCGCCAATTGGCTGCATCACGGCGTGGTCAGCGACGATGAGGTGATGAAGATCATGCGGCGAATGGCCGAAACTGTCGATCGTCAGAACGCGGCTGATCCAGCCTACCACCCGATGGCGCCAGACTTTGATGGGATTGCCTTCCTCGCGGCTTGCGATCTGGTCTTCGAGGGCAGGATCCAGCCGTCAGGCTATACTGAGCCCGTGCTACACGCGCGTAGGCTCGAACTGAAGGCCGCCATGCGAGCATAGGAGTCTTAGGAGGTCAGGCGGTACACCTTATAAAGACCAAGATGGGCTGCTGCGATCAGCGCGGTGCCATCATAGGGCTGGTGACGTTGTCGGCATTTGCGCCGAGCGCCAGACTGAGGTCGACGCCTTCATTAAAATGGTTTGGCCACAAGGACTTCACGACCGACGAGCTCCGGGTGCTTAGCGGCTCACACTACACGCCGGCGGGCCTTGCGTGGGCAATTGCACCTATCCGCCGCAGCATTTCTGGACGAGAATTGCGTGGACCGCATAGATACTGGACCATCTGCGCGGCCGTTTGGGCAAACATATCGCGGTCGCTAACGCTTATCGCGCCCCCGCCTGCGATACCTGCACAGGACGGGGCGGCAAGCAGTCAGCACATGTAATTCACCGCGCTGGGTTTCAAAGTATTGGGCATGCCCGCGCCTAAGGTCGCCCAGGACATGTGCTGGCTGCGAGACAAGGAGGGCTTCTTCAAGGGCGGGATCGGCCGTTACAACAGCTCCCCCATGTCGACATGCGGGGTACGAGGCAACATCGCTGCTCGAGGTCTACTTCATTCGAGTACAACGGAGACAAGTGAGGTTGACTGACGAGCCTCG
>JBOEHJ010000233.1:0-4298 GCA_050633905.1 Geminicoccales bacterium | reverse complement strand
TATGCGCCGGTCACCGACACCTATACAGCCGCACTCAACAAAGGCGTCAGCGGGCTTCGCATCGGTGTTCTGAAGGAAGGTTTCGGGCTCGAGGTCTCCGAGGCCGACGTCGACACCAAAGTCCGCGCTGCAGCCGAACAGTTTGCAAAGTTGGGAGCAACGGTCGATGAGATTTCAATACCGCTGCACCGCGACGGTGCCGCCATCTGGACGCCGATTGCGGTCGAGGGGCTGACCAATCAGATGATGAAGGGCAACGGCTTCGGCACGGGTTGGGAGGGGCTCTATACCACCAGTCTCCTGGATTACCACGCCAATTGGCGAAGTCGCGCCGACGAGCTCTCCGACAGCCTCAAGATCTGCATGTTCATCGGCGAATATTTCCTGAAGCATCACCGCGGGCACTACTACGCCAAGTCGCAAAATCTCGCGCGAAAACTGCGTGCAGAATATGACGCCATGTTCGGCGTGTACGATCTCCTTTTGATGCCGACCACGCCGATGAAAGCGACGCCACTGCCGCCGCCTGACGCCTCGCTCGCCCTCTATTGCCAGCGTGCCTTCGAGATCCTTCCCAACACAGCGCCCTTCGACGTCACCGGTCATCCTGGGATGAACATCCCCTGTGGCATGTCGGATGGACTGCCTGTCGGTATGATGCTGGTCGGCAAGAAATACGCCGAATCAACCATCTATCAAGCTGCTTCGGCGTTTGAGAGAAATGGTGATTGGCGACATCTGTAGTGAAGGATGTTGGAAACAGGTCGCTGGCGAGCTAGACGTGTGATCGATCGCCTTTCGCGAAGCCTGGCCCAATGTTGAACTCCGTTGAAGCCTTCAGACGGTAGGTGGAACGTTGGAGTTAGCGCGCAACTGTTGCTAGCGTTTCAAGATTGGTATGGCGTTCTCTCTATAGTTGATGGTGTGAGGATTTAGCAGCTTCGAGGCCACCTCGATTATCGACTTCGGCTGCAAGCACATTTTCGCTTTCTCACGCTGTTTTTCTTCTTAGCTAATCGACTCCTCTGGCGCCAATGGCTTCATGTGACATAGTTTGGAAGATTGAACGACGGAGCTGATTGGTATGATTTTGAACCCCATCCCCTGGCCGAACGGCGCGCGCTGCGCTGCTGCGATCACCTTCGACATGGACGCTGACAGTCTGCTGCATATCGATCATCCCAAGGATTCACTTTCCAAAATCTCGGCGATGTCGATGCTGCGCTACGGGCCGGAGGTGGGTGTGCCGCGGATTTTGGAGGGGTATCGGCGGTATGGGCTTCGTCAGACGTTTTTCATTCCCGCCTGGTGTATCGAGCAGTATCCGAAGACGGTCGAGGCGATCGTCGCCGACGGTCACGAGGTCGGCTTTCACGGCTACATTCACGAGGCACCGAACAGCCTATCCGAGGAGGACGAACGTTACTGGATGGAGCGTAGCATCGAGGTGATCGAGCGCTTTACGGGCAAAAGACCAAGAGGTAATCGTTCGCCGCTCTACCATTTTTCCGACAACACAGCAGACCTCCTGATCGATCAGGGTTTCCTCTATGACAGCTCGCTGATGGGCGACGACATTCCCTATCTCTTGAAGACCGATGCGGGCGGGCTTGTGGAACTGCCAACCCATTGGGGCATCGATGACTGGCCGCCTTATGTCCACAGCCTGGAACTCGATTATGTGATGCAGGTGATGTCACCGACCCGCGCCATGGAAGGATTCCGCGAGGAGTTCGAAGCAGCCTATGAGGCAGGCGGCCTCTGGATCGGCGTCTGGCATCCCTTCGTCAGCGGTCGCCTTTCGAGATGGCGCCAAGTCGACAAACTGATCGAAGACATGGTCGGCCGCGGCGACGTCTGGCTGGCCACCCTTGAAGACATCGCCCGCCACGTGATTGCCACCCGCGACAGCGGCAGCTACCAGCCGCGGGTTGATCGGTTGCCCTACTATGACAAGCCGGTGATGCCGATCAAGCGCTAGTGGTAAGACCACATCATTGACTTGGCGGTGTTAGACATTCGTCCCGACAGAGGCCGGCATACCGTTAGATTTCCAAGTTCGTTCTTCGAAGGCGGTCAAAACCCATGAGGTGGCCGTGCCACCTAGGGCATTACGGCGCCGCCGTTGACCTGGTAGCATTGGCCGGTGATGAAGGAGGCGTCAGGGCCGGCTAGGAAGGTGACGACCTTGGCGATCTCGTCGGGCGTGCCGATGCGGCCGAGCGGGATCGCGGTTTCCTTTTCGCGCCACTCCGGCGACATGCTGTTGATGTCGAGCATGGCGGTGTCGGTCGGGCCAGGTGCGACGGCGTTGATCAGAATTTTTGGCGCGAACTCTCTTGCCCAGGAACGGGTCAGGCCGAGCACGCCTGATTTCGAGGCGCAATACAACGAAAAATCTTCGCGGCCGAGATAGGCAAGCTCGGAACTGATGTTGATGACGCGACCTCCAGTGCCTTGATCCACCATCATGCGGATCGCCTCTCGGCCGACCAAGAACGGGCCACGCAGATTGACGCCGATCACCTGATCGAAGTCGTCTAGGGAGCAATCGAGCAGGCCTCGCTCCAGCAGGATGCCGGCGTTGTTGACGACGATATCCAAGCCACCGAATTCTTTTCGGACTTTGGTCATGGCGGATTGCACGTCCGCTTCACTGAGGACGTCGGCTTCAAGTGTGAGCGCCTTCGTCGGGGCATCGGGGATGCCGGCCTTGTCGAGCATGGCGACGCTGGCGCCGGCGTCGAGCAACGCCTCTGCAATCGCCCGGCCAATGCCCTGCGCACTCCCTGTCACGAGCGCGCGCTTGCTTTCTAAAGTCATCGCCGTGGCGCTCTCGCCATTCATGACATGAGCTCGCCGCGGTCGACGTTGAGGGCCTGGCCGGTGATGTTGGCGGCGCCGTCGGAAGCAAGGAAGAGGTAGGGGGCGGCGACGTCGTCCGGTTGCATCAGGCCGGAGATTGCCTGGGTGCCGGTGATGTCGTCGAGCAGGGCCTGTTCGTCCCGCCCGTCGCGCGCAGCCATCTTACCAAGTGAGCGCATGGAGGCGATGGTTTTTACCCAGCCGGGGCAGACGGCGTTGACTGTGATGTTACGTGGGCCAAGTTCCTTTGCGAGCGTGCGCATCAGTCCGATCACGGCGTGTTTGGAGGCACAGTAGGCGCTGAAGCCGGCCTCGGCACTCTTGCCCCAGACTGAGGCAGTGAAGACGATGCGGCCGCCGTTCGGGACTTTTCGAAGGGCCTCTCTCGTTACAAAAAAACTGCCGTTGACGTTAATATCGACGATCCGGCGGAAGGTTGCTTCGACATCCTCGCCTTCCTCTTCGATCGGTGTGATCAGCTCAAGGCCTGCATTGTTGATGAGGACGTCGATTTTTTCGAGCGTGTCAATGGTCGAGGCGACCGCCGCGCGGTCTGTGATGTCGGCGATCATCCCTCGAACCGGGCGGCCTGCGAGTTGGCTCAACTCATCAGCAGCCTCCAAGGTTTTCGGATCATCAGCAACGATGGTGAGGTCAGCGCCGGCAAGCGCGAACGCCTTGGCGATGCCGTAACCGATGCCACGGCTAGCACCCGTCACCAACACCGACTTTCCGGAAAAATCCATGTCGACCTCCCTCCTTTTTCTTCACGCCCGGGCGGCACGCCCTGCTTCCTCGCGGGTGATGTGGAGAATGCGGTTGCGCAGCTGAAAAAAGCGGTCGCTCTCCTTGGTGTCGATGCTGCGCGGACCATCGCCGAGCGTCTCGACGACCGCGATGTCTTCGATGATCCGGGCGGGCCTTGCTGAGAATACGATGATCCGATCGGCGAGCAGCACTGCTTCCTCAACATCATGCGTCACGAAAATAACGGTCTTCCGTTCCTCACGGTTGATGTCCAAAAGCTGCAGCTGCAGGAACTCGCGGGTCAGCGCATCGAGTGCGCCAAAGGGCTCGTCCATCAGGAGTATTTCCGGGTCCGCGGCGAGTGTGCGCGCAATCGCCACCCGCTGGCGCATGCCGCCGGAGATGCGGTTGGTATAGAAGTCCGAGAAATCGCCGAGCCCGACCAGCTGGATGTAGCGATCCGCCCGCTTTCTCTTGTCATCAATGTTCAGATCATGCCTGTACTTCATTCCGAAAAGAACATTTTCGCGGACGGTCAGCCAAGGGAAAGAGGAGTAGGATTGAAACACCATCCCCTTTCGCCGATCCGGTCCTTCGACCTCCTCGCCATGCAGAAGGATGCGCCCGCTGCTTGGAAAATCGAGACCGCCGGCCATGCGCATCAAGGTGGTCTTGCCGCAGCCCGA
>JBOEHJ010000232.1:0-901 GCA_050633905.1 Geminicoccales bacterium | reverse complement strand
ACGAAGAAGCCGTTTCAGATGACGCTCATGAAGGACAACGGCGTGGTCCAAACAGTCCCGGCGGATGCTGCCGATAACGCGCTCCACATAACCATTCTGCCAGGGACAACGGGGAGCGATCGGAAGATCCTTTAGGCCAAGGCCCCGCAAACGTCGCCGAAAATGACGTCCATAAATCGAATCGCGATCCCGTATCAGGTAGGTCGGCGGCTGATCCCAGGGGAAGGCTTCAACAAGCTGCTGCGCCGTCCAAACCGCACTTGGATGCTCCGTTACGTTGAAATGCACCACACGTCGACGATCGTGGACAAGGATAACAAACACGAACAACACCCGTAAATCCAAAGTGGAAACGGTAAAGAAGTCGATCGACACCGTATCCTTGAGATGCTGCTTCAAGAACGTCGACCACGAGGCGGATCTCGGCCTATCTGTTCTCGGTCGATACTTCTCCACCGTCGACTTCGCGACATCGATCCCTAACATGCGCAACTCGCCGACGATGCGGGGCGATCCCCAAGTGGGATTGGCCTGCCACATGCGCCGAATGAGATGTCGTAATTCCAACGGGATCGCAGGTCGTCCACAACAAGGTCGACAACTCAATCCACGCCAATAATCGCGGAAGCGTTGTCGTTGCCACTGGATCACCGTTCTTGGCTGAACGAAAAACAGCGCCGTGCGCCAGTCCCGCCAAAACCGGGCTAAGAAAGACCAAAGCCAACGATCACTCTGATCAACAACCGGACGACGGTTTGGCCGCTGATAAACAGAAAGCTGATCGCGAAGGGCAGCGATCTCAAGCTGAAGGTAAAGACGAGAACGAAACGTGCCCGTTAGAAATGCGATGGTAAAAGAGAATAGGTTCTTCATGGTTAAGAACCATGGATGCCCATCCCAA
>JBOEHJ010000231.1:0-2590 GCA_050633905.1 Geminicoccales bacterium | reverse complement strand
CTTAGCTATAGCTGCCATAAGGTTCGCTTCGGCTTTGTGCCAGAGAACGAAACCGCTTTAGCGGTATTGGCGTAGCTCGGTCTTAGCCGTGTAGTGCTGGAAGAGGGAGCCCTGTCTCCCAGGATCATTGGTGACAGCCATCGATCCACAGAGACAGGAGCTTCCGATGACCGAGACAGCCATCAGTCCGTTGCGCCGCCGCATGATCGACGACATGAAGATCCGCGGCATCAGGCAAGAGACCCAAAGAGACTATATTCGCGCGGTGAAGAACTTCACCCGATTTTTTGGCGCTTCGCCGGATCAGGCCGACTTCGAGGATCTTCGCCGCTATCAGCTCCATATGCGTAACGAGGGGATCGGTGCTGCGACGATCAACAGCACGGTGTCAGCGTTGCGGTTCCTGTTCAAGGTGACGCTTCGCCGGGCGGAGACCGTGGATCAGCTTCGCTATGTCCGGGGGCCGAGGAAGCTGCCGGTGGTGTTGAGCCAGGAGGAAGTCGGTCGTCTTTTGGCGTTTGCGCCAGGCTTGAAGTATAAAGCGGCGCTCGGCATCGCCTATGGCGCCGGTCTTCGCGCTTCTGAAGTCGTGAACTTGCGGGTCAACGATATCGACAGCGAACGCATGGTGATCCGGGTTGAGCAGGGCAAAGGCAGACGAGATCGTTATGCCATGCTCTCGCCGCAGCTGCTCGATTTGCTGCGCGCCTGGTGGCGTGAAGGGCGGCCGACCACCTGGCTGTTTCCGGGCCAGGACCCGCTGCAGCCCCTTTCGGCGCGTCAACTCAATCGTGCCTGCCATGCTGCTGTTGAAGCCGCCGACATCAAGAAGCGGGTCTCGCCGCACACCCTTCGGCATAGTTTTGCCACTCATCTTCTGGAGCAGGGTGCCGATATTCGTGTGATCCAGGTGCTGCTCGGGCATGCGAAGCTGGACACGACGGCGCTTTACACCAAGGTCGCGACCAAAATGATCCGTGAGGTCGAGAGCCCATTCGAGGTCATCGTCACCGCCGGGAAAGCCAAGACGCCGGCCTGATCAACCCCCTTCATGGGGCGATCATCGCTGGAGGTCGCGGATATCTTCCGCGACCACGGGGCGGCTTGGCGTGAGGCCAACGCCGGCCATGTCAGCCTCGGCCAGTTCAAGGCAATGACGGCGATCGAGGCCTGCCGCACGGCAGCCCTTGGCGGCCATGTCGCGGCCTGCGAAGACTGCGGTCGTGGCCATATCGCTTATAATTCTTGCCNNCTTGCCGTAATCGCCACTGCCCCAAATGTCAGGGGGCCGCAGCAGAGGATTGGCTCGCCGCGCGCAAGGCCGAGCTCTTGCCGGTGCCCTACTATCACGTGGTCTTCACCCTGCCGTCCAAGATCGCCGACATTGCCTATCAAAACAAAGCGGTGATCTACGACCTGCTCTTCAAGGCCGCTGCCGAGACCCTGCTCACCATCGCCGCCGACCCCAAGCATCTGGGTGCCAGGATCGGCATCGTCTCGGTGCTTCACACTTGGGGATCGGCCATGACGCACCACCCTCATATGCACATGATCGTCCCCGGCGGCGGGTTGTCTCCTGACGGCCAAAGTTGGATCAGTTGCAAGCCCGGATTTTTCCTGCCCGTCCGGGTCCTCTCCGCTCTCTTCCGTCGCTTGATGCTGGAGAAGCTCAAGGCCACCTATCATCAAGGCAAGCTCCGCTTCTTCGGTGCCCATGCCAAACTCTGCGACAAGCGGGCGTTCGCCGCCTATCTCGCCCCGCTCAAAACCAAAAAATGGTTCGTCTACAGCAAAGAGCCCTTCAACGGCCCGTCCGCCACGCTCGCTTATCTCGGTCGCTATACCCACCGGGTCGCGATCGCCAACAATCGTCTGATCAAGGCCGACGACAACGGCGTCACCTTCCAATACAAGGACTACCGCGGTCACAGCCGCTTTAAACGAAAGGTCATGACCATCGCGCCCTCCGAGTTCATCCGGCGCTTCCTGATCCACATCCTACCCGACCGCTTCCATCGAATCCGCCATTACGGTCTGTTCGCTAATGGCCAGCGCGCCGTCAATCTCGATCGCATCCGTGCCTTGCTCGACACCGCGCCGCCAAACCAGCCCAACCAAACCGCGCAACAGAATGACGATCCGAGGATCCTGCGCTTCCCGTGCCCTGCCTGCGGCGGCCGCATGATCATTGTCGAAAGCTTCGAGCCCGGCGCCGATCCGCCCGACCACAAAATCGATACCGAGAGGATCAACGCCGCATGACCGATCACCAAGTCAAAGCCAACCGACAAAGGCCTGGCAACGATCCCCTATGGCCTGACGCCAGAATTCCCGCCCGAACAGGACTTCAAACCGCCTCGTCTACGAAAAATACCCGCCACCAAAACCCCAAGACGCCCCTATCAGACAGCCAAAACCACGACCTCTCAATCGTGAGCCCTGTCATCCGACTACACATGATCTCCAAATCGCCATAGCCGGCAACGCCCCGTCACCTCTATCGCGGTTTCCTCCCCTGAGATTTGTTCGACACCCGCCCCAGGGCAAAACGAAGCGACTACGCTCGCCGGGCGTCCAACAAATCTGTCCA
>JBOEHJ010000230.1:0-5342 GCA_050633905.1 Geminicoccales bacterium | reverse complement strand
GTGGCTGATGCGATGCCGATTTCCAGGGCGTTGGGGACGCCGTGATTGGCGGCGATCTCGGGCGCCCAGGCGATCGAGGTGCCATGCCCGCCGATCAATGAAGCCGATCCGGTGAGAATGCCAACGGCGCTCGGCTGTCCGATGGCTTGGGCGCCGAGGACGCCGACAACGTCCTGAAAGACGATATAGCCGAGGGTCAGGGCAAGAAGGACAATCAGCGGGCGCCCGCCGTTCAAGAGGTCGCTGACCCGTGCATTGATGCCGATCGCGGTGAAGAAATAGACAAGCAGCCGATCGCGGGTATCGAGCTCATAAGTGATTTCGAGGCCGGTGATCAGGAAGAACGCCAGCGCCGCAAGCGCTGCAATGATGCCGCCGGTGACCGGTTCCGGAATGTTGAATTCACGAAGCGGCGTCACCCGTTTGTTGAGCTGCAGGCCGACAAAATAGACGATGATGCCGATCGTATAAGCGAGGAAGCTGTCGACCAGGATGGTGTTGTCGTTCATCGTCGCTCAGCTTGCCTCCGCGCCAGCGGGAGCCGTGGCAAAGGTTTTGCCCTCGCCCTCAGGCTTGATGCGGAAGAAAAGCGTGTAGACCACGGGCACGAAGCCGAGCGTCAGGATGGTGGCGATCACCAGGCCGAAGGCGATGACGCTGGCCATGCCGTAGAACAGAGCACCACCGAACAGGATCAGCGGGATCAGGCCGAGCACCGTGGTCAGCGTGGTCATCAGGATGGGGCGAAGCCTTGCGAGACAAGCGACCACGACCGCTTCATAAGGCGGTCGCCCCGCGGCCTGTTCGATCTGGATGCGGTCGATCAGCACGATGCCGTTATTGATGACAATGCCGGCGAGGCTGAAGAAGCCGAGGAGAACCATGAAGCCATAAGGGGCGTTCATCACCAGGAGGCCGAGAACGCCACCGATCAGGATCAGGGGAATGGTCAGGAGGATGATACCGCCTTTCCTGATCGAATTGAACTGGCCGATCAGAAGGATGACAATGCCGGCGAGCGCGATCGGCAGGAGACCAAAAAGATTCTCGTTGGCGTCTTCCTGATCCTCGATTTCACCGCCGATCTCGAAGCGCGTGCCGGCGGGCAAGTCGATGCCGTCGATCGTGGGCTGAACCGCGGCAAGCAAATCGGGCGCCGACAGCAAGGGGTTTCTCGCCTCTACAGTAAGGGTGCGGAGCTGATCCTTGCGCTTGATCCGACCGAACTGCCATTCACCTCTGACCGTAGCGACCTGGCCGAGCGAGACGAAATCGTCACGGCTCGCTGAATAGACCTGGACGCGCTGCAGGCCTGACATCGAGAAGCGTAGATCGCCCTCGCCGCGCACGACAATCGGGAGGATTTTATCGCCTTCACGAAAATCGCTGACCTTGATGCCGGCAAAGGTGGCACCGAGCGCTTCGGCGACTTCTTTCGAGGATACACCAGCACGTCGCGCTCTGACCTGATCAACATCGACGATCAGCTTCAGAGTCTTGTTTTCCCAATCCTGCTTGATCCCAACCGTGCCGGGCACGTCGTGAAAGGCGCTCTCCAGCTGCTCGGCAGCGCCTGCGAGGACATCGGCATCAGGACCGACAAAACGGATCTGCACGACCCCAGGCTCGGTCGAACCGAACCACATGCGCTTGGCATCGCTGCGCGCGCCTGGCAGGTTCTGGTCGAGAAAACCGTTCACCCGATCGATCAGTGGTGTGACGTCATCGGGCGATTTGGTGTTGATCAGCGCGAAAGCGCGGTGGGGATCGGGGTCGACCGGACTGAGTGCGAGAAAAAAGCGCGGCCCGCCGAAGCCGACATAGGCGATGTGGCTTTCGATCTCAGGATTGGTCTCCTCGTCGGCAAGCCAGGCGGTCAGCTTTCGGAGCTCGGCTTGGACGTCGCGGGAGTCGGTCCCTGCTTCGAAGTCCATATACACAAGAAACTGGTTGCGATCGCCGAGCGGGAAGAACTCCGTCTTGACGATGCCGAGCACCTGGATCGAGCCATACATCAAGAGGAGAAGTGCGGCGATGAAGACGAGGCGAAAACGCAGCAGCAGCGAAAGGATGTTCTTGTAGATCCGATAGATCAGCCCGCCATAAGGATCGGCGCTCGTCTCAGCGCCCGCCGGCACCTGCATGAACCAAGCGCACATCGCCGGCGTCACCGTCATCGACAGCAGCCAGGATGCGAGCAGCAGGATCGAGACCACCTGACCCAAGGATCGGATGTAGTCGCCCGCACCGCCTTCGACCAGCAGCATCGGACTGAACGCGAAGATCGTGGTGAGCGAGGAGGTCAGGAGCGGGATGGCCAGCGTTTGTCCTGCCTGAACAGCCGCGTCGAAACGGTCGACGCCATTCTGCAGGCGCGTGCGGATGTCCTCGGCGACGACGATGCCATTGTCGACCAGAAGACCGAGCGCGATGATCATCGCAGCGATCGACATGCGCTGGAACTCGACACCAAGTAAGCTCATCACGATGATGCCGAGCAGCATGGTGAGCGGCACGAAGGAACCGACGATCAAACCGGTGCGCAGGCCCAAAAACACCATCACCACGATCAGCACGATGGCAAGGGTCTGATAGACATTGTTGACCGCATCGCCCACCGCCACCTCGATCAGGTCCGGCTGGAAAGTGGCGTAATCGAGGACGTAGCCGAGGGGCAGTTCCTGTTGGATCTCGTCGCTCAAGGCTTGCAGCCTTTGGCCGAACTCGATGTTGTTGACGCCCTCAGCAGTCGATACCGAGATAATGATCGCCGGCTGGTCGTTGAAGAAGGCCGGGAATTTAGGCGGGTCGACATAGTCCCGTCGAATGTCCACCACCTCGTCCAGCCGGGCGACACGGTCTGTGTCTGGAATCGTGAACAGCACGCCACGTAGCTCATCGATGGATTCGAGATCACCGGTCGGTTCGATCAGCACGCTACGTCCGCCGGCGACGATCGTGCCGCCGGGCTCGATGATGTTCTGTTCGGCCAGCGCGCCGAACACCTGCTGTGGGTTCAGGCCGAATTCGGCCAGTTTCGCTGGCAGGAATTCCAGATAAATCTGCTCCTCCTGGATGCTGATCAGCTGGACTTTCCTGATGCCGGACAGGGTGTAGAGACGATCACGCACGTCGCGCGCGACATCGCGCATCTCTGCGAGCGAAAAACCATCGGCCCAAAGCGCTATGGTCGCGATCGAGGTCAAACCCTTCTCGTCATCGACGAACGGGCCATTCGTGCCCGACGGCAGCTCGTTCGCCAGGTCCGAGGCCTTGTTGCGGATATCCTGAAAAACGGGATCCAGATCATTGACCCAGTCATGGATGGTGAGGTCGACCTGGGTCTGACCGGTCTTGGAGGTCGAGGCGATCTCGTCGATCTCCGCGATCTCGCGCATGGCACTCTCGATCGGCTTGGTGATCAGGTCCTCGACCCGCTCCGCCGACATGCCGGGATAGGATGCTGTGACGCTGGCATTCCTGATCACGATGGTCGGGTCTTCAGCGCTGGGATAGGAGAGGAACGTGCTGATCCCGACGCCGATGATCAGCAGAATGGCGAGAACGGTGATGCGCGAATTGTCGAGAGCGAGGCGGGTGATGTTCATCGGAGATCGTCCTGGTCAGCCAAAAGGGAGGCGCTCACTCGCCGAGCAGTTTCACGTTCTGCCCATCACGCAGAAAGCTCACGCCGGCCGCTGCCAGGATATCGCCGGCCGCCACGCCCTCGGACACCGCGATCATGTTGTCCCGCCCCTCATTACCTGATATCGCGACCTTGCTGACCGCACCCGCGTCCGCATCGAATTTGAAGACGTAGCCGTCGGCGGCGTCATCGCCCGGTGCGATGGCGATCAGCGGCACCAGAAAGCCGGCCGCACCCTCGTCACCGCCGGCAAGGCTCATCTCGATCTCCGCCGACATGCCCGGCAACAAAGCATCCGGTGCCGTTGTCAGCGCCGCCACCACATTGACTGCATTGGCCGTACCTGCGGTCGAGCCAATCTCGGTGATTCTTCCCGAACAACCACACCCCTCCACGGTCGTGACCGTCGCATCAATGGGCTGCCCGCCTGAAATCCGTCCGACAACGGCATCCGGCACGGAGAAATGAACTTCCAAGCCGTCATTGGAATTAATCCCGAAGACCGGACTGCCGGCGGCAACCTCGGTGAACGGATCGACGTCGCGCTCGGCGATCACGCCATTGAACGGGGCGACCAGCTGAGACTTGCCAAAATTGCGCTCGGCCAGGCCGAGCTGCGAACGCGCTGCCTCGACGGATCCGCGTGCAGATTCGGCGGCGGCCGTGGCGGTATCTAGTGCTGCTTTGGCAACCCAATCCTTCTTGAAGAGCTCGGTCTTCCGCGCCAGTTCCAGCCGGGCTTCGCCGTAGGTCGCTTCGGCGGCTTCCAGATCGGATCGCGCCGCATCGATATCCAGATCAAAAGGCTTGGTGTCGAGCGTCGCCAGCACCTGCCCTGCGGTCACGCGATCACCCTGATTAACCTCGACGGTGGCCACCGTCCCGCCGACCGCAAAGCTGAGCGCCGAACTCTCTGCCGGCCTGACTTCACCGGGATAGCGGCGGATCGTACCATCCGCAGGATCGGTAACGGTAAAGGGTTTGATCGCGCGCACCCGCTCGATCGGCTCCACAACCGCCTCCTCGCAGCCGAGGAGAATCAGAGGAAGGAGTATCAGGCTCGAACGCAGCATCAGGGCACGCATTGTCATATCGATCTCTTCAGTTCCGACATCAACGATGCCACGCCCTAACATAAAACATCGACATATGTGAGGCTGTACCGATCTGAAGCTTGCATCACAGCTAAAGAAAAGCCATCGAGACGGTGCTATTTCTTCGATTCTGCTTTTGGAGCCAACACCTTGATCAGCCAGCTCCTGATCGGATCGCTCATCATTGCGGTCACCACCATCCTCCATGCCGCCTTCATCGGTGCCGGCATCGCCGGCCTGACACGCTTTGGCGAGCGGCTGACGGCGGCACCTTCCTATTTCATGAAGACCACCATGCTGGTCGCTGCGACCCTTTGGCTGCTCGCCTCCCACAGCGTCGGCGTCTGGTTCTGGGCATTCATATTCAACTTGCTTGGCGCGATCAACGGGCTCGAACCCGCCGTCTATTTCTCACTCGTCACCTTCACCACGCTTGGCTATGGCGACATCACCCTCAACGAAAGCTGGCGCATCTTGTCTGCTCTTTGCGCCGCCAATGGGCTGTTACTGTTCGGTTTCAGTACCGCCTTTCTGGTGGAACTGATGAGGCGGCTGCAGCAGGAACCAAAGGAAGCCGACGAGAACCATGCCTCGTGACAAAG
>JBOEHJ010000229.1:0-5561 GCA_050633905.1 Geminicoccales bacterium | reverse complement strand
AGCGCAAGCAACAGCGGTTCAAGTCCCCTGGATCAGCGCAACGATTTCTCAATGTCCATGCCGCTGTCTACAACAATTTCAACATCGATCGCCATCTCGTCTCTCGCCAGACCATGAAGGAATGCAGAGGCGAAGCATGTCGTCGATGGAACCACGTGGCTGCTGCCGTCTGAATCGTCAACTCCTCAGCCTAAGGCCGATGAACTTCATAGATGTGACAATGCCCACCACCGACCGTCATCTTGTAACCCGTCCCACCATGAAGGAACTCCGAGACCAGGCGTTCCGACAATGGCGAAAGGTTGCCGCCTGAATTCGCCCGTCAACAAATCTGTACATCAGAGCTCAACAAGTTAACAAAGCCAGTTCGGTCAAATGGGATATCTGGCAGATCCACCGGAACACTTAGACCGGCGATTAGATACGCCAGAGTCCAAGTCAGAAGCAGCTCCTTTCGCCCGACACAAATACCATCGCTAAAAGTGTAAAACTATTGAAGCATGTTCATATTTTTGATAGTGAAAATTTCGATTAGCAAAAATGAACTAAAAAAACATGGAGAAACTTATGGAGCGCCTTGTCGCCTCAGCGTCGACAGTCCCAGTCGGTCGCACACCAACACGAGATATCGACCGACATGTCGGTTCAAGAATTCGTCAACGCCGGATGTTGTTGGGGCTCACACAGCAGGAGATGGCCGATTTGATCGGTGTGAGTTATCAGCAAGCTCATAAATACGAGGCTGGCGTCAATCGAATTTCAGCGGGTCGCCTCTATCACATCGCACAAGCGCTTGGTGTTGAGATCAACTATTTTTACAGGGATGCCGAACTAGGCAATAGTGCGCAGGTCCATGTGCGAGATTTAGCGCCACAGCAACAAATGTTGCTGGAGCTTGCGCGTAGCTTTGCTTTGATCAAGACGCGCGAACATCAAGAGGCGCTTTGTCGTTTGACAAGAGAATTGAGCCGCCGAGATGGCGCTAGGAAAGTGCCAGCTTCGATTGCAAGTGTCCTCGACGACAACGGCGTGATCGCATGATTTGACGCTCATTATAATGGCTAGCCGTAAAAGCGCCGTTTCAGCATCGCACCAACCGATGTCGCGACACCGCCGAGGGTATTGTCAGCCAAAAATCCTTGAGGATCGATCCCCCCTCACCTAGCGTCCTTGCATGAGCGGGGTATCGATATCTGCCACGAGACCGTTCGGTATTGGTGGAACAAATTCAGTCCCCTCTTCGCCGCAGAGATCAGAAAACGCCGCATAGCAAGGCGCAACTACTCCTTATGGCGGTGGCACGTTGATGAGGCTTTCATCCGCATCAGCGGGGAAACTCACTATCTATGGCGTGCGGTCGATCATGAAGGTGAGGTGATCGAGGCTTATGTTACCAAAACCAGAGACAAAGAGGCGGCCCTTCGCTTTCTAAAGAAGGCCATGAAGCGTTATGGTCGACCAGAAGCCATCGTGACAGACCGCCTGCCCTCCTATCGTGCCGCCATGAACGACATCGGAAACGATCATCGGCAGGAAGCTGGAAAGCGGCTCAACAATCGCGCCGAAAATTCCCACCAGCCCTTCCGACGACGAGAAAGCGCCATGAGCCATTTTCGATATCTGAAGACATGGCAGAAATTCTTCTCGGCTCATGGATCAAACTCAAACCATTTCAACCTCGAACGTCATCTCTATCCAAAGCAAGTCTTCCAGCAAAACCGAGACACCACTCTTGCCGAGTGGCAGAGCTTATAGGCCAACTGACAACGATCGATGACCTCTACCGCAGCTTCGAAAAGTTGCTCTGACAAAACCCGTCTTTTCTGCCTGCTGCCATAACGGCCTCGGTACCACCAAAGGCACGCTCGCCGCCGAACTTGCGGCAAAGGCCAACAACCCGAAGATCCAGGACATGCTGGCCTTCGAGCCGCTAAGCCGCCTCCCGCCCGAACCGCTTGCCTGGCTCAGTGCCAATGCGGTCATGCGAAGGAAGGAAAAGAAGGCCGGAGACGAGTTGTATGGCCGAGTTCCTCGCCCTTCAGGAGCCTAATGAAAACAGCCCTCGCCGATCGGTGGCGAGGGCTGGCGTATTTGACTCCGATAGAACGAAAAATCTACTCCGCGGGCGCCATCTCGGCGACGCCGTGCTTGTCGCGGAGGCCATCGCGGAAGAGCGCTTTGGCAAGCGACACGCACATCAGCACCATGACGATGGTGAAGGGGAGTGCGCCGATGATCATCGCGTTCTTCAGCGCCTCGAAAGGATCGGCCTGGGCTCCAGTGTTACCGGCGATGATCAACGCGCCAATCACCGATGTCAGGATGATCCCCCAGATGATGCGGTGCTTGATGCCGGTTTCCTGAGCGCCGCCGGACATGATGGTGTTCATCACCAAAATGCCGCTATCCGCTGACGTTACGAGGAACGTCAGGATCAGCACCACACACATGATCGTAACAGCGGACAGAAACCCGCCTGAGATCATCTGACCAAGTGTCGCGAACAGCTTCGCCGTCGTGGAGGCTTCGATGATGGCCCCGCCGGCGACGCCGGA
Organism: Geminicoccales bacterium; assembly: GCA_050633905.1. Lineage (GTDB taxonomy): Bacteria > Pseudomonadota > Alphaproteobacteria > Geminicoccales > Geminicoccaceae > JANQPX01. The sequence continues at coordinate 3,006 of JBOEHJ010000229.1, read as the reverse complement.
CAGCTCCAAATCGATAGAAGTGGCGCCTAGGATGGTCATCCAAGCAAAGCAAACGAGCGCAGGTGCTATCACGCAGCCAAGGACAAACTCCCGGATCGTCCGACCTCTTGAGATTCGAGCCAGGAACAGACCGACAAACGGGGAGAACGCGATCCACCAGGCCCAATAGAAAGTGGTCCAGCCGGATTGCCATCCGAACTGGCGGCCTTGATTGCCCGTTTCATAGAGGGCTGCTGCCACTTGGTCAGCATTATCCAACGCTGCAACCGAGGCCGGAAGAGCTTCCTTGAACGCGTCAAGCGAACCCCATGCATTGGTGGCACCGCCAAAGATTGCGGCGATATCCTCGGCAGGAAGACCTTTCGCGGCCTCCGGCAAGGCTGCCGTGAACGCTTCAAGCGATTGCGGTCCGTAGGCGCCGAAGGACAGGCTTGTGAAGTGGATGATGTAATCGACCAACGCTGTCCCGAATTTGGTCATCGCAAACAGAAACGATCCAAAGATCGTGAAGATCAGGAGCAGGATGATCGACAGCACCAAGTTCAGGTTGGAAAGGTATTTGATGCCCCGCCCGACACCCGACACGGCTGATATGATCGACATGCCCATGATCACGATCAAGGCCGCAAGCAGGCCGACGGTGCTTGGCTTAGGCGCACCCTCTTCGCCAGCTTTCATCAGCCATTCCATCGATGTGATGGAATAGACGCCATCAACGAACTGGCTGACACCAAAACCGATGGTCACCGAAACGCCGAGGATCGTGGCCACGACACCCAGAATGTCCACCAGATGGCCGATCGGACCATTGGCAAACCGGCCGAGGATCGGTGTCAAAGCCGAGCGGATGGTGAGCGGCATGTCGCGGGTATAGGCGTAGTACGACAAGGACAGGCCGGTGACCACGTAGATCGCCCAGGCATGGAAGCCATAATGCAGGAAGGTGTAACGATAAGCAGACGTCACCGCTTCTTCGGTGTTGCCCGTAACGGCACCGGCCACGACCTCCGGGTTCGAGCCCCACAAGCCCAGTGGCTCAGCGGTCGCATAAACCATCAGGCCGACGCCCAGGCCAGCACCGAACATCATCGCAAACCACGAAAACGTGGAAAACTCAGGGGCCTCACCTGGCCGACCAAGCAAACGCCGGCCCGTAGATGGGATAATCGCGACCAGGAAACAGAAAAAGGCAAAACCACCAACTGCGACGATATAGAAGGCGTTGAAACCCTGCAGCAAATTCCCGTTGATCGTGGACAGCATGCCATTGGCGCTCAGCGGCCACACCAGTGCCCAGATCACCAGGAGTGACATGCTGATCTTGCTGACCAGCGCGATCGGCAAGCTGTAGCCTTCATAAAACCCGAATGGGGCCGTCTTGATCTCAAGCTCAGTGAAGGGAGGGGAAATCCCATCTCTCGCCATTCTTTTTGCCTCCTCATTTGTTTAGCGTTAGCTAAACCTGCTACGCTTCGCTTTGTCGCCCAGTCGAACGAACTACTATTGTACCATCCTGCGTTCTATTTTTCGTCCCTGCTGTCTTCATTGCGCCTCACAAGCGCCATCAAGCGGCGTGTTTAAAGGGACGAAGCCACATGGATTTCACTTCGAGTCCTTCATAGTTCCCTCGAAGATACGATGGTGCTCGTTTTTCTGACTCCGGGTTCGTTTCTGGGTTCGGCCGCAGGGATGGACTTCGCCTAAATTGGCGAGAAAGGCCGCCGCACCGCTCCGTCTAGTGCAGGATTCGGAGTTAACAAAGTGAAGCTACGACGCACTTTCCAGTCATATCGTCGCTGAAAAAAGTCCCCGTCAATCGGCAAGTCGTTGGACGCAATCGATCTCTACATCGCGCGAGTCGATCCGCGCGTTCCGTCACATGATCGAGAGCCCCATCAAACGGTGAAGACGATCTCACTACTAGATTTGTCGGCACAATGGGTTGGCATTGTCAACTTAACCAAATAATGGGCTCTGTGAGGTGATTTTCGGGGATGGCATATCGCGCTAACACGCTGAAAACTTGCGATTCCAATTTTCGGCCAATGGTAGTAATCACCAGTAAAAATCGTCAAGTTGACAACGCCCAAGGCAGGCAATGTCATTGCAAATGCGTCGTTCAGTAAAATAGAGTTGCGAGCGCTAATTCAACACGCTTGGCAGCCAGGTCGAAGCAGCCGGCAGCAGCACCATGAGAATGCCATAAATGATGCCAACCATGACGAAAAGCGGTACTTCGCGAAAAGCTTTTTCCGGGCTTTCGCGGACCACACCTGCAGCCGTATAGACGCCGACGCAGACGGGTGGGGTGATCATGCCAATGCCGGCGAAGGCGACAAAGACCACGTAGAGATGGAGGATGTCCAGCTTCAGGGAAAACGTGATCGCCGCGAAGATCGGGACGGTCAGATAAAAGACAGGTACGATCTCAACGAAGGTGCCGAGGATCAGGCAAATCGCGGCGACCGCGAACCAGAACATCAGGGCTGTGCCGCCGAGATCGGTGAAATAGGCGATGATCGTCTGCGGGGCCTGAGAGTAGGTCAGCACCACGCTCAAGAAAGTAGCCATTGCGATGATCGCGAAGATCACAGCGGTGATATGCGCCGTCTGCCGAAGGCAGTCAATCAGTGAGCTGAAGGTCAGCTCCCGATAGATCAGAAATCCGATGAGGATTGCCCAGATGCCCGCCATGGCGGCCGATTCCGATGGGGTCATCAGGCCGGCATAGATACCGCCCAGTATAATGACGGGTGTAATCAGACCAGGAATAGCGCTCTGAAAAGCTGCCAACTTCTCTCGCCCTGTGGCGCGTGCGGGACTGCGCAGGTGGCGGCATTTCCAGACCACCACCAGGATCATCATGACCAAGAGGATCAACCCCGGAATCACGCCGGCTGCGAAGGTCTTGGAGACGGGAACATTGGTGAGCGCGCTGAACAGGATCGCGGCATTGGAGGGCGGAACGAGCGATTCGAGCAAGGCTGCCGAGGCCGCCAGCACGAT
>JBOEHJ010000228.1:0-458 GCA_050633905.1 Geminicoccales bacterium | reverse complement strand
GCCTGTCCGGAAACCAACAAATCGGCGGCCTTGGTTCTCCCCCATGCCAACACCGAAGCCATGAATCTGCACCTCGCGGAAATTAGCACGCAGGTCACCGACGGTGCCCATGCTGTTATTATCCTCGATCAAGCCGGATGGCATACCGCCAACGATCTCGATCTCCCCGACAACATCTCGCTGCTCTTCCTGCCGCCCTATTCCCCCGAACTGAACCCCATCGAGAACCTCTTCCAGTTTCTCCGACATAACTTCCTCAATGCCAGGGTCTACGAAACCTACGAAGACATCGTGGATGCCTGCTGTTGGGCCTGGACCAGCTTCCTCAACACCGAAGGCCAGCTCAAAAGCATCACCACAAGATCATGGGCAAAAACGGTCAATGTTTAGGCGGCTTGGTATTACAGGCTGGATGTCTGGCCTGCTGCTTTTGTCGACGCTGGAGGCCGCCGCCTCCG
>JBOEHJ010000227.1:0-9066 GCA_050633905.1 Geminicoccales bacterium | reverse complement strand
CTTCATCGACATGCCATCGCCATAAAGAGTAGTTTCGCCTTGCTATGCGTCGCTTTCTGATCTCGGCGGCGAAGAGGGCCCCGAATTTGTTCCACCAATACCGAACGGTCTCGTGGCAGATATCGATACCCCGCTCGTGCAGGAGATCTTCGACGTTGCGAAGGGATAGCGGAAATCGGATGTACATCAACACGGCGAGGCGAATGACCTCTTGCGATGCCTTGAAATATCGAAATGGGTTCTTCATCTACGGACGCTAGGTGAGGGGCGATCGATCCTCAAGGTTTTTGTCTGACACTGCTGGCGCGCGCACATATCCGAAGCGTCCGATACTGGATCCAAGAGCTGTCGTTCGATGAGGCTGAGCTTAGATGGCGAAGTGTACCAAGACCGGCCATTCGAACAGCCCTCCAGTTCAAACATGATCAGAGAATGATCGCGTCATTTCTGAAGCGAAGGCCTTGACGTTTAGTGAGGCAATCAGTGATGAGATTAGTTGGAGTTGCAAGATATCATGATCGGCTGGTTTTGGAGACATCCCTGTGATAGCGAAGTTTGGTAGTGAAGCCGCTCTCTTGCTAATCGATGTGCAAAAAGGTGTGGATGTTCTTGAGCATTGGGGCGGACAGAACGGTCGCCGCAATAACCCTGACGCCGAAGAGAACATGGCTGCGTTGCTGAGCGCGTGGCGTCAGCATGGCTTGCCGGTTGCCTTGACGATGCATGACTCCCGTGAACCTGCCTCACCCCTAAAGCTGTCCTTGTCGACCGGGAAGATGAAGCCTGGTTTCGAACCCGGGGATGGCGATCTCGTCGTTCGAAAGGATGTGAATAGCGGGTTCATCGGTACGTCGCTTGAGATCCAGCTTCGTCGTGCAGGTGTTCAACGCTTGGTCGTGGCCGGTTTTTTCACGAATATGTGTGTCGAGACGACAGTGCGGATGGCGGGCAATCTCGGTTTCGACACCTATCTTGTGCATGATGGATGCGCGACAACGAACCGATTGGCACCGGACGGTACCGATCATAATCCCCAAAGCGTGCACGACATGACGGTCGCCAACTTGCATGGTGAGTTTTGCACGGCTATCGACACCGCTGAAGCCTTGTCGCTACTTAGCGAAAGCAGCCCGCATTTGCATAGAGTGCAAGGTAATGAATGATATCGCGGCCCGATTCGGTGTTACCAGCATGTCTGCCCCTCTACGTCGTGTTGCTATGCGCAGACCCCTCGCGATGCTTCATGCCGATCACGTAGATTGGCATTATGCACATCCACTCAATCCCGAGTTGGTCCTAGACCAATATGAAGGCTTTGTTGGTCTCGTTTTAAAGGCGGGTGCCGAGATTGTCTGGCTGGATGACGCTGACGATGGTTTGGCCGATTCTATTTTTACCTATGATCCCTCCTTCGTCATTCCGTCCGGCGCCATCATCCTGCGCATGGGCAAACCTCGTCGTCTCGATGAAAACCGCCTCCATGAACGCCTCTATGAAAAGCTGAGTATTCCGATCATAGGCCGAATCAGATCCCCAGGAACGGTCGAGGGCGGTGATTGCTTCTGGGTTGACAGCACAACATTGGCCGTGGGTCGAGGCTTTCGGACCAATCAGCCTGGAATTGACCAACTCAGCTACATTCTGGCAGCCCACTCGATCAACATCCGGGTCTTTGATCTGCCCGTTTATGAAGGCAGTCAGGCCTGTCTACACCTGATGTCGATCGTGAGCCCTTTAGCCGACGATCTGGCACTTGTATATCCTAGGCTTTTACCGGTGGCGCTTTACGAACTGATGCTTGAGCGTGGCATGACATTGCTGCAGGCTCCTGACGAAGAATTTATTGCAAGCAAGGGCCTGTGTTTGAACGTTCTTACAACCGCCTCGAAAAAATGCATCATGATTGATGGATTCACAAAGACGGCTGCATTGATGCGTGACGCTGGTTGTACCGTCGACGTTTTTCCCGGCGATGGCCTCTGCATCCCCTGCGAAGGGGGCCCTACTTGCATGACCCGGCCGATTCTTCGCGGCTAGAATTGAGCGGATACTCGACTTTCCTGATTGCCAATCCACCTAGATTTAATCTTCGAAACCGATCGGCGGCTCAGGGTGTGCCTCCTGTTTAATCGATGGATGATCAAGCAGCTATTCTTTCGTATTGATGGTGCAAGCCTGTCCCTTCCATTAATTCGATCGTTTTGAATTTCTTGACTTTTTGCCGGTGTGGATATCAGCATTCTGAGTATGTTTATGTGGATGACTTTGCTGCTTGAATGGCTGAGGTCCTGTTGCCGACCGCAGCGTGATTTGGCTTTAGAGAACCTTGCCCTTCGTCAACAGCTGGCGATGTTGAAAGGACGTTCAAAACGGGCACGCCCCACGCACGGCGATCGCTTCTTTTGGATGATCTTCTGTCGCTATATCGATGAATGGCGAGCGATGCTGTTTGTATTGCACCCGGACACGGTCATCCGATGGCATCGGGAAGGTTTTCGGTGGTATTGGACGAGAAAGAGCCGTCGTGTGGGACGGCCCGGTGTCGACCGAGAACTTCGGAAGCTTATTCGCGAGATGCAGGCATCGAATGTTGGCTGGGGCGCACCGCGCATCCGTGGTGAGCTGCTTAAGCTTGGCTTTGAGATCTCCCAAGCAACTGTGTCCAAGTACATGCGCCGGCGAACGAAACCGCCTTACCAAAGCTGGCGGACGTTCTTGAACAATCATCTTCAGGGCATGGTGGCGATCGACTTTTTCACGGTGCCGACGGCAACTTTCAGGATCCTGTACGTCTTTCTTATTCTCAGACACGATCGTCGTCGCATTCTTCATGTGAATGTGACGGCGCATCCTACGTCGTCGTGGACAGCGCAGCAGATGATTGAAGCTTTTCCTTTTGTTATGGCTCCCAGCCATGTTCTTCGAGATCGAGACAGTATCTACGGAAAAATCTTTCGAAGCCGGATTTTTGGCAAGGGTATCAAGGAGGTGCTAATTGCGCCGCGCTGCCCATGGCAAAACCCTTACGTTGAAGGGGTGATTGGCTCTGTCCGTCGAGAGCGTTTAGACCACGTCATCATCCTAAATGAGCGTCATCTTCGGCGCCTTCTGAGCTGGTATCTGAATTACTATCATGGCTCCCGTACTCATCTGTCTTTGGCTAAGGATTCTCCTGACGTCCGGTCAGCTTCAGCAGGGCAGGAGATCGTTGTTCCACTTCCGAAAGTGGGTGGCCTCCATCATCGCTATGAAAGGATCACTGCTTTATGGGCCGATCCCATAAACAGAAGGGACAGGTATCATGGTGAGGTCGGTCGTTGAGCGGTCGGAACGCCTTGGAAGTCGCGCTCACAAGACCGAGACCTGTTAGAAGCTGGTCATTGCCCCTAATGTGCCGACGAATTGCTTTGGACGCTTTAACAGAAAATGAGGAAAATAAGCTCCAAGCGGACAAGAAAATTAAAAAAAACCAATCGCTGTGTTCTTAGACCGTCTAAGCCAATCCTGCGGGAAGGTAGGCGTTAATCAGGGGAGACCAAGACGAATGGTAAGAAGTGGGACATTTGCCGGATTATTCGGGCGTTCGCCTTTCAAGCCGCTGCAGGAGCACATGCGCACCGTAAAAAAATGCGCCGTACAGGTCACCAAGCTGTTCGAAGCGCTTTGCGACGCCGATCAGGAAAAGGTCGAGGCATTCAAGGACCGGATTTTCAAGCTCGAGAGCGAGGCCGACGGGATCAAGAACGAACTGCGCTCGCATTTGCCCAAGAGCTTGTTCATGCCGGTTGATCGCCGTGATCTGCTTGAGGTTCTCGATCTCCAGGACAACATCGCTGATACAGCTCAGGACATCGCAGGCTTGCTGGTCGGACGGAAGATGGAGGTAGCCGATGGCATGCAGCAGCCTCTGCTCAAATTGGTACGACGAAGCGTCGATGCCTGCGATCATGCGAATCGAATCATCGAACGTCTGGATGAATTGGTGGAGACCGGTTTTCGCGGGCCTGAATCCGATAGCGTGATCGAGATGGTCGATCAGCTCAGCAAGATCGAAAGCGACACCGATCAGATGGGCCTAGAGCTGTCTCGCATCCTGTTTGCCCGGGAGGACGACATGAAGCCGGTGACCGTCATGTTCTGGTACGACCTCATCAAGATGATCGGCGCCTTGGCCGACGATGCGGAAAAGATCGGCAATCGCCTTCGGTTGCTGCTGGCGCGATAGTGCATCGGCCCAATGCATATCGATTAGATGTGTTGGATAAGTTGATGCAAAACCAAAGAGCTAGTGCGGGTGCGCACTAGCTGAGAGAGAAAAAATCATGGACATCATTCAGCAGCACGGCACACTGTTCATCGGTCTTGCCGTCATCTTCGGTCTGTACATGACCTGGGGGATAGGCGCCAATGACGTCGCCAATGTCATGGGAACGTCGGTCGGCTCCGGTGCCATCACGGTCAGGACGGCGATTATCATCGCCGCTGTTTTCGAGTTTGCAGGCGCTGCTCTTGCCGGCGGTCATGTCACCGAAACGATCAGGAAGGGCATTATTGATCCGGCGCCGGTGATAGACAATCCGGAAGTGCTGGTATTTGGCATGCTGGCAGCGCTCCTGGCTGCTGCCGTCTGGTTGATGGTCGCCTCGAGCAGAGGCTGGCCGGTATCGACGACCCATGCGATCGTCGGTGCGGTCGTGGGCTTCGCCGTTGCAGGCATCGGCTTCGAAGCCGTGAGCTGGGGAAAAATCGGCCAGATCGTCGCCAGCTGGATCGTCTCACCGCTGCTCGGCGGGATGATCGCGTTCGGCTTGATGATGAGTATTAGAAAACTGATCCTGAATACGCCCAATCCCTTCCTCTCGGCGAAGCGCTGGGGTCCGGTTTACGTTTTCATGGTCGGCTTCATCATCTCCCTGGTCACGATCTTCAAAGGCCTGAAGCCTCTCAAGATCGAGCTCAGCGTGCCGGCGAGTTTTCTGATCGCGACGGTGATCGGCCTGGGTATCGCTTTCATCGGCTATCTCCTCATTCAGAAGGTCCAGGTCGACGAAGAGGCGGACAAGGATTTTCACTACGCCAGCGTCGAGAAAGTGTTCGTGCCGATGATGCTGTTCACTGCCTCTGGCATGGCGTTCGCCCATGGGTCCAACGATGTCGCCAACGGTGTCGGCCCGATGGCCGCCGTGGTCGGGCTGGTCCAATCCGGCGGCGAGGTGGCGCAGAAATCCGAGCTGCCAATATGGATTTTGGTGCTTGGCGGCTTCGGTATCGTGGTCGGCCTTGCCTCCTATGGTTACCGCGTGATGCGCACCATCGGCTCAAAGATCACCGAGCTGACACCGACCCGCGGTTTCTGCGCGACCATGGCGGCGGCGGCGACCGTGGTGCTGGCATCGCGCACGGGCATGCCGGTCTCGACCACCCACATCGCGGTCGGCGGCGTCATCGGCGTCGGCATGGCGCGCGGCATCGGCGCCCTCGACCTCCGCGTGATCGGCGGCATCGTCATGTCCTGGGTTATGACTCTGCCAATTGGCGGCCTGCTCGCAGCTTTGTTCTATTTCATGCTGCGCGGCATGTTCTCTGGCTGACCGGTTTCCGGCCTGGATGGATTTGGGTTGAACGTCCTCCCAAGACGCTCGGGTTGGACCTGTGCCGTGCATGTTCACGGTTCTTTGGGAGAGGAGACCACAGCTGTATCGGGAGGATTTGGCTCATCGCCAAGGAAAGCGAGCGCCGGTTCCGGGATGAATTCCAGCGGTGTTGCCTGCCCTTCGCTCATCACCATGGCGCCGACGCGATGCGCATGGGCTGAATAAACGACGTGATGTCCCTTGATGTCGCCGACATCCTGCCAAAGGGTCTCAATCTGTGACAGGGGCGTGTGGGCGACGATCACCGGCGCGAGTTTGGGCAGGTTCAACGTCTGGCGAAAACGCTTGACGCTACCCTTACCATAGCCGACCGGGCGGCTGCTCTGCCGCAGCCGGTTCCAAACCAGTTCGTACTGGATGCCGGGATAGCGCCGAATATTGACCAGGGTATGATGATCGACCTTGGTTCGGACCGGTGCGCCGTGACAGGCGGCGAAGGTGCTGTTCTGGACAACGAACGCCAGGCTGTCGAACAGGGCCTCGATCTCACCGACATAGGCCTTGCCGCGTCTTTTCTTGAGATGTTTGCGCAGCAAGAGTCCTTGGGGCACACCGCCCTTGCCGACATCGGGCGAAAAGCTTTCGTGATTACCGCGGGTATAAAAAATATTTCGAGGAAAACGGCGTTTCAACATGCAAAAAAAGTCCAGGATGAACACCGAAGAACTCATGTCGTCGAGCCGGCCGCGCTCATCGCTGTGCACCAGGTCGCCCAGAAAGACTAGGCAAGCCTCATTGCGCTCTAACGCTGCCAGCAATCCCCCATCGGTGATCACCCGGAGAACATTGTCGGCACGCGTATGGATGTCTCCCAGGATCACCACCGTTATCGCATCCGGAATCCGGATGATGCCGCCCGGTACTCCCTCGTCATCCGGCTCCCGATAGGCCTCATCCGCCATGATGCGGTTGACGTCTTGGATCACATCGAGGGCCCGGTCATCGTCAAAGGGTGTGAGGGGATGTCCGATGACGTCTGCCAGGCGCATCAAGGTCTCACGACGCGTCTTCCAGGGGGCCGTGTCCCGCGGGACCTCCCTGAGACTGGTCGGCAGATCGCGCTCCAGCGGCTTGATCGTGAGCTCGCCCTTCCGGCTAGCGATCCTGACATGCCGGTCGGCGACCGATCGGTCGAACCCGAATAGTCTTGTCTGCAGGTCATCGGCGCGTCCCAGCAACAGTGTTTCACCTGGCCGAATACGGATGAACCTCGCAACGTCGTCGTCGAACCGATGGTGCGGCCTGATGATCCACTCGCGCGCACCCTTAGGGTCATCGCCGGTCACGGTCAGATCCTGGTGAAGCTCGAGCGCCACATCTCCAAGCGTCAGCATGAAGGGTTCGCCGTCAAAGGTCAGTCGAACGGTCTCGGACAAACGCAATGGCGTCGATGTGGCCGTGATCAACGCGCCTTCTGGTGTCTTCGTCAAAAACTCCACAAACCGCTCGAATAGCGAGAGCCTGGCCGCAGGCTCGATCTCGTGGGCTTTGGCCATGGCAGCGTTGTCGGTTTCGGTCTCGTCGGTCACAGGCGGGGTGCCCGCTTGCACTCGATGATCTTCATGGGCGCGCCGCCATAGGCCACACGCAGATAGACATGCATCCCGGAAATCCAGAAATACCAGGCAATGGTCCGATAGAAAGTGACCTGACGATCGACGATATCGGGCGTGACATGCCGGTCATGGGGAAACAGCCCGGATTTCGCTCGTGCCATCCGGTTCCGGTAGATCTCGTCAGCTGGAGGCAGCACGAAATCGAAGGCATAACGGGTGCGCCAGTCCGTTCCGAGAAACCAGGATTTAGTTGACGGGATCACGATCCGTCGGAAGTCCAGTTCCAGCCTGCCGTCATCGTTCAACCAGGCATTGTCGATGACTGAAAGCGCGTTACGGTGCTTCTTAAAAGGGGCGCCTAGATGAAGTTCACGCGGCCTGAAGGTCAAGGCTTGGATCCGCCACCAACCGGGAACGGAAAGATCGACATAGCCTTCATAAGGCCAACCACGCATTGCTCCCACGAGCGTGCTCTTTCCCGATCCAGGCGGGCCGGTGATTAGAAACTGGCGGAATTTGAACTCACAAGGGAATGGTACGTCATGGATATGCTGCATGTCTTCGAACGGTGCCAGGACGAGATCTTCAGCAGCAATCATCTTGCCGACCTGCAGGAAGAAAACTATGGTTCATCTCGCAGCGGTCACCAATGTTCCTCCGCCGACCGGCACGTGTCATAAATGAGCGACCCATGGCTTAGATCCTACCTCCGAACGATGACCACATTTCGGCTTCGTTGATGTTTCCCGGATTTCGAGGAGGACAGCTCGGCACCAATAATATCCCTTTGCGATTCCTAGAGAACATTACGCGATTTTAGCTGAACTCACCAATTCCTATGGGGTCGAAGCAGGACCTGATCGACAATCAACAATTGTATCGAAACGTCGCGTTGGTGTTACGATCTCAAAAGTCTCCAACCGTTGCTAACCAATCCAATCACTTAGATTGACGAGATCTGCGATCTGTCAAGATCCACAGAGGTGGACGTAACGATCCGTGAAAGCAAATTTCAAAAGCGCGAGGCCGTCATCCCTAGGGCAACAGAGATGCGGTGCATGACCTGGATCTGGACTGCATAGTCGAACGTATCTTCGATCGCTTAGCTTAGCGGATATCGAATGCTGGTTTCCGCATCTTATCGACAAATTGTGTGTAGTTTTGCGGTGATCCTAGTCGGGTGATCTCAAGGCTTTCTAACATTGACCGCACGCGAGCTGAAAATTTACTTTCGACAGCGATCGACACGAATTGTCGACCGTCCAGCGTGATTTCGGCAGCATCGAGACTTGTATCGCCTAAGGTGAATTGCCACCGTGTCTTCTGGAGTGTGATGCGATGGCCATTGGCTAGATTATCGTCCAGAAGGCGCACCGCATCACACACAGTGGCGGTTCCGGCAAGCTTCTTCGTGTCGGCATTCGAACCCAATAAATCTAGCACTCGTCGCCAACGTTTTTGGCCGATTGGAAGTTGATGATCGAAGTCCGTTCTCCACAATTCGAGACCATCCCCGGTCATCTCGAGTAAAGTCTTCAACTTTAGGCTGTTTGTACGCCATCGTAGTTTAATGCTGAAGACGGTCGATTCTGCTCCCAAGTAGTCGTCTTTCTCGTCGGTAATCACACATGGCGACCGGAAACGATGCGAGAGGGCTGCTGGTCTCAATTGAATGGGAAGCGGCTCAGCAATGATGTGACGACACTCCCATGACGTGCCGGGGCCAGCGACACCTGTCTTGAAGTGATCCCTGGTGCCTCGGAACTCATTGAGCCGCTCTCCAATAGTTGAACGCCTTAGAGAAACATTTTAGACTTTTTGCACAACTCGTCCTATGGCTTTGTCAGAGCAACTTT
>JBOEHJ010000226.1:0-3811 GCA_050633905.1 Geminicoccales bacterium | reverse complement strand
CGGGTCGATTGGAAAAATCTCATCGTGGCGCTGGATCATTGTTGTTCTTTCGCCATCACTGATCACCGGGTGTCCCATAGCGAAATTTAAGTCTGCGCGCTCGTCTTTCCATCTAAAAGAAAATCTCACCGCCATGGGTTGGTCAAGCCTTGAGGTCCGATTACCCAGATGTGGCATGGTCATTTGAGGTCGTTCCCAACAGGTTCCGACTGGCCCAAGCTGTCTTTTCTGGCTTAACGCTTTTCTAACCCTAGCCATGCCATAGAGGACGGATTCCCTGGTCCATGGGATCCTGACATTTGCTCGCCAGTAGGGAAGCGGGTTAAGGCCCGGAATCCCAGGATCCCATGGGCCAGCAAGAGAGACTGCAGCATAGAAGGTGCTGGTTAAGACGAGGTTAACGGCTACTCTTGTTTGATTCCCACCTTCTACGAACAACGATCGAGAGGAGAGGTCGGTCTGTGATGGCTGTTGTCGGTTTGCCATTGTCCAATCAAGACATCGCTTCGCTCAATCCGGTGATGACGACAAGTCCGAGATGAAGCCCGCGACGATGAAGAGTAGCATGCTGAAGCCGGTGAGGGTGTATCCAGCTTTGGTAAGACCCCGCGACAGAGGGCGTTGACGCTCGTCGCTTCCGGTTCTGTCTCCAGCCTTCTTCGGCTTGGCCGTCAGCGAGCCGGCGACCACCAAGCCGGCACCGACAAGTGCGAGCGCGATGACGATCGGGCGTGCTGATAGGAAGATCAGGGCGTCAATCACCAGCAGCGGCTTTCAGTGAGAGATCAAAGCGCGGTATCTCCGCGTTGCGTGAAAGCGTCGGCGATATCCGAGCCTGCACCAGCTTTAAAGCTCTTCATCGCCTCTTCGTGCAGGATCTCCATGGCCTCGCGCTTGTACTCGAAGGCTTCGGGCGAGCTCAGCATTTTGTAGTCACGTGGCCTTGGCAAATCGATCCTGATAATTTTTCGAACGCGGGCCGGCTGGTTCGAGAGGACGACGATGCTATCCGCAAGAAAAATGGCTTCGTCTATCTCCGAGGTGACGAAAAGATTTGTCCGCCGGTTTTCCTCGAAAAGTTGGAGAAAAAACTCCTGCATCAGGCCGCGCGACATGGCATCGAGGCCGCGAAACGGCTCATCCATCACCAGGACCCTTGGCTCGTTGATCAAGGCCCGCGCAAGCTCGGCGCGGCGCTGCATACCACCTGAAAGCTGGATCGGGTATTTGTGCATGAACTCGCCGAGACCGACCTTGATCAGGAGGTCTTCTGCGCGCTTGCGCAGGGTCTCGCCTTTGAGATCGCCGCGTAGTTTCGGCCCGAAGACGATGTTTTCATAAGCCGTCTGCCAGGGGATGAGAGCCGTCTCCTGAAACACCACCATCCGATCCTTTGCGGGTCCCGAGATCGGTTTTTCGTCAAGCAGGACCTGGCCACTATCCGGGCGCTCGAAGCCGGCGACGAGATTGACCAGGGTCGATTTTCCGCAGCCGGACGGGCCGACGATCACCGTCAGTTCGCCCGGCGGCACGGTGAAGGAGAGCTCCTCGATAACCTGTTCGACAGCCCAATCCTCGCCGTAGGATTTCGAGAGATCGCGGATCTCGACCTTGCTCTTGGCGGTAGCGCTGGCTGCCTGGGAAGAGGCGCCCTCGCCAGGCTTGGTGGCTGTCATCGTCTCGATCGTTTCAGCCATGGGCTGCCCAATTCTCCGAGGTCAATTGTCAAACAAGGATCAGAAAAGCCGGCGCCAGGGCATCCACCAATCGCCGAGCTTTCTGATAGCGCTGGATGAGAGATAGCCGGCGATACCGATCGAGATCATGCCGACCACGACCTGCTCGAGCGAGCCGCCGATGTAGGAGTTCCAGATGAAGAAACCGAGGCCACCACCACCTTGGGTGCCGCCGCCCGAAATCATCTCTGCCGCCAGCACCACCTCCCACGTGATCCCCATGCCGACCGCAGCCCCGGTAAAGATCGAAGGAAGCGTGCCTGGTAGGATGATTTTCGAGAACAGATCCCATTGCGAAGCACCCATCGATTGCGCGGCCCTGAGATAGCGAACATCGATCGTTCTGGCGCCACCCAGCACGTTAATCACGATGGTGAAAAACGCACCGAGGAACGTCACAAAAGCAATCGACATCTCGTTGGTCGGCCAGAAGATCAAGGAGGCCGGGACCCAGGCAAGTGGCGGGATAGGGCGCAGAATTTCAAAAGGCGGAAAAAAGATATCACGGAAATATCTGTTGACCGCGAGGGCCAGGCCAAAGGGAATGCCAAGCAGCATGGCGGCAAGGAAGCCCGAGAGCACGCGCTTGAAGCTTTGATACCAGCTGTCCCAATACCCGGCCTTAGGGATGACCTCGAGCCAGGCGGCAAACACATCGGTGGGTGGGGGGATCAAACCGATCATCGGCAAGCGCCAGGCCTCACCGAACCAATCATCAAAACGCGAGCCGAACTCCCAAAGAAGCAAAAAGGCGATGATGGCGGTTATGCCACGCCGAAGCGACAGGTTCTGGATTAGCCTGGTCAGGGCGGAGCGTCGTTTCGGACGTTCGGGAAGGGCATGGCTGGATTGTGCGATATCCGTCATGAACACCTCGAACCTTGTTTGCCGTCCATCACGCCAACTCCCGTTCGCCCGCTTTGAAGGCTTTCATCGCCTCCTCATGAACGGCCTCATTGACCTCTTCCATGAGCAAGCGGAACTCTTCCGAGGACTGGGTTTCATAAGATCTAGGCCTTGGGATGGTGACATCCACGGTCTTCTTGAGCTGGCAGGGGCGTGTGGTCACGACATGCACCTTGTCGCCGAGAAAAATCGCTTCTTCGAGGTCGTGGGTGATGAAAAAGATCGTCACCTTGGTGCGGTCATAGGTTTCCAACAGGCTTTCATGCATGATCGATTTGGTCAGCGCATCCATGGCGCGGTAAGGCTCATCTAGAAGCAAGACTTTCGGATCGTTGATCAGCGCGCGCACAATCTCGGCGCGCCTTGCCATGCCGGAACTGACCTCGCCTGGATATTTGTTGGTATAGGTGCCAAGCCCGGCCTCAGCCAGCATGTCGCGCGCCTTCTCCAGCGCCTGGTCCTTCGGCAACACACCTTGCACCATCGGACCATAGGCGACGTTTTCAGCCAGCGTCTTCCAGGGAAACAGCGCACCGTTTTGGAAGACGACCATGCGATCAGCCCCCTGCTCGGCCTTCGGCTTCGATGGTCCGCAAAGTATCTCGCCATCCAGGAGGATTTCGCCCTGGGTGATCGAGTGGAAGCCTGCAATCGCGTTCAACAATGTTGTCTTGCCGCAACCTGATGGACCGACGATCATGCAGACTTCGCCCGAGGCGATCTCCATCGAGCAATCGTCGACCGCCATCACATTGACCCCTTCGGGATCGTAGACCTTGGTCACATTGCGAATGCTGAGGGCACCACGGGTGCCGGCGGGTTGTCCGTTCGTCGAAACCATCTGATCGTTTCTGGTTACGGTGTCCATCAGCGTCCCTGCAAGGCCAGCGCCTTGACATGCCATTGCATCAAGTAATTGCCGACCATTCTGACGAGGACCGAGGTGATCCAGCCGACGAAGCCGAGCGTGATCATGCCGATGACCATCGGCACGGTGACGTTGTTCATGAAACTGTCGACGATCAGGTAGCCGAGACCGAGATCGCCCGAGACCATTTCGGCAGCCACCAGGGAGAACCAGGCAACGCCGATCGAGATCTGCAGGCCGGTGAAGATGAAGGGGAGAGCGCCCGGCACCACGACATGTTTGAAGATGTCCCAATTGCTGG
>JBOEHJ010000225.1:0-11529 GCA_050633905.1 Geminicoccales bacterium | reverse complement strand
TATCTGAATTTAAGCGCATCAAAGAGCAGGTTAAGTTGGCGGCGCGCCCCCGCAACCAAAAATTATCCCAACATTATAGATACAGGGCCGCCCAATAGGGCGGCTTTTTGATTCCACGTAAGCGGAGGGTAAGCAGACGGGGACAAAGATGCGCAAAGCGCAGCAACGTTGCGCAGGTCCCAAAACGCATGTGATCGACCTCGGGCAGCACAAAGATACACACTAGACGCTTCGGCAATTGGATTGGCCGATCTCCGCATATTCAGTGTGCATTCCACTAGTTGGCCTCATAGATTTCAGGACGAGCCTCATCAGGAAGTTTCTCGGCCTTGCCGGAACTGAGTGATCGCGCGGCCGCTTCAGCAACCTGCATGGCCGCATATCCATCCCACACCGTCGCCCCCGCTCGAGTTCCTTCGAGCACAGCGCGCACCCACGCATCGGCCTCGAGGACGTAGGCCATTACGAAGCGTGCGAGCCAGTCGTCCTCGATCGCCTGTGACGACAAGCCTTCCTTCCGCAAAATGGGGCCGATCGCCGAGGGGGTGCGCAGCGTGCCGTGCTCGCCGGACAGCTCGACCACCACCTCGTAGCCGTAGTTGTCATCAACATCGACCTCGATCGTGCCGAGGCCGCCGCCCTTAAATTTGAGCTGGAGCAGAACAAGGCGCGTGCTCTCCGGTTGCTTTGGATCGGCGACGATATGATCGGCAAACACGGTGACGACGTCGTCGCCCATCAGCCATCGTGCCAAATGAATATCGTGGACCGCCGAGTTGACGATGACGTCAACGGCCGTTCTCTCCTGATGCCAATGTTTGTGGATGCCCCGAAAGAGCAGCGGCCGCCGACATAGATGATCGAGTGATCGCTTGGCCGGTCGCGAAAGATGAGATCGGCGACCTACATGCCGTCGTCCATGATCTGCTTTTCAATCAGCTTGCCATGGGTATCATTACCGATGACCGCCGCCAGGCGCACCTGGCTGCCGGCGCGATGGCTGACGATCGCCTGGTTCAGACCCTTGCCGCCAGTATCAACCTCGGGCGCGGATGCGATGATGGTTTCGCCGGAACGCGGCAACGTGGGAACCTCAAAGCTGAGATCGAGAACGGCATTGCCAATGACCCCAATCAATCAGATATCTCCCAAAGGCGCTTGCCGGATTGTGCAGTTCATTCAGCAGCCCTGCGATTACTAGTTCTTTACGCAGGTGGCATTTGCAATCTCTCGCAATTTTGCGGGAACCGCACGCGGCTCACGCAGTGATACTATCGATTAACGAGCTAAGGGCTACACCACAGGCATCGCTTCTGTCGTGAGTGAGCCAGCTCAATCGACCGTGAGGATCACTTTGCCGACAATCGTGTTTGATTCCAGCAACGCATGAGCATCGCTGGCTTGTTCCAGCGGCAATGTGGCATGAATGACAGGGCCAATGCTGCCGGACGCGATCAGTGGTAACCAGCGTTCGGCGACGCGCTCGATGACCGCCTGCTTCTCCAGAAGTGACTGCGCACGCAACGTGAAACCATGGATCGTCAGGCGTTTCCTGAGCATGATCGCTGGATCGAAGCAGCAGGTTGGTTTTCCCATCAGGCCCACCAAGACGAGCCGGCCGAGGGGTTTCAAGACAGCGAGATTTCTCGCCAGATAGTCTGCGCCGACGAAGTCTTCGACGAGGTCAACGCCTTGGCCGCCCGATGCGCGCAGGGTTTCTTCGACGAAGTCCTGGGTCTTGTAAGGAATGGCCAGGTCGGCGCCAAGATCGAGGATGCGCTCGGCCTTCAGCTGGGAACCGACCGTGGCGAAGACGGTGCAGCCCATCGATTTTGCCATCTGGACGGCTGCGGTGCCAACACCACTTGCACCGGCATGAACCAGCACCGTTTCCCCCGGGACGAGGCCGCCCAGCTCGAACACCGTCTCGTTGGCGGTGACGAACACTTCCGCTATTCCGGCTGCGGCCACGAAGCCGATCGCGGAAGGTATGCGCACGGCGAGCCGATGGTCCAGCAAGGCCAGTTCGGCATAGGCACTCTCGGCGACCAGACCGAACACGCGGTCGCCGACGTCGAAGCCTTCGACATCCCTGCCGATCTCGATGACCTCGCCAGCCAGCTCCAATCCCGGAATGTCACTCCAGCGCGTGCCGGGCGGTGTCGGATAGGTTCCGGCCCTTTGCAGACAGTCGGCACGATTGACGCCAACTGCGCGAACGCGAACCAACAGATCGTTGGATGCAGGTTTCGGTTTTGGGCGGGCGACAGCCTTCAAGACCTCGGGTCCGCCAATCCGTTCGATGGAGATTGCTTTCATCGAGCCGCTTTCCATGCTCGCCGCTGACCGAAGTCAGACAGTCATTCGCGATGGCTCCTATGCACCACTAGAAGCGCAGAGAACGTAAGCCGATCAGTCGCTGGGCGACGACGAGGGCGATCACGGTGACGATGATCGACACGGTGGAAACCGCGGCCGCGGTCGGGTCGAAGTCCCAGCGGACATAGTCGAAGAGCTGGATCGGCAGGGTCGCGATGCCGATGCCCTTCAGGAGCAGCGAGATGTTGAAGAGGTCGAAGGAGATGATGAAGCAGAAAAGGGCGCCGGAGATGATGCCGGGCTTGATGATAGGGAGGGTGATCCGCCGAAAGGTGGTGTAACGATCGGCGCCGAGCGAGCGTGCGGCCTCTTCGAGCGATCGGTCAAAATTATAGAGAGAGGCGGAGATCGAGAGGAAGACGAACGGCAAGGTCACCAGCACATGCCCGATGAGCAGACCCACAAAAGCATTTCGAAAGGCGCCGCGAAAACCCTCGAAACCGATCAATGCCATCACGTCCTCGGCATTGTAGTAGAAGAAAAGAAGCGCGATCGCGGTCAGTATCTCCGGCAGCAGAAGCGGCATCAAGATGAAGAGACGAAGCTGCTCACGCCAACGGGTGGCAAAGCGAACGGTGTAGAGGGCAACCATTGTGCCGAGCAGCGTCGAGACCAGCGTGCAGATCAGGGCGAGCTTCAAGGAGAACCAGAGCGAGTTCATGAAGCTTTGGCTGTTGAAGAACTTCGCGTACCAACGAAGCGAGAACCCTTCCGGCGGAAAGGTGAGATATTCGCCCGAATTGAACGACGCGATCACCACGATCACCAGGGGTATCAGCAGGAAGGCATAGACCAGCGTGACGACGCCGAGATACAGAAAGCGACCGACACCGGGCGACAGGCCCTTCATCGTGCGACCCCACGCATCAGGCGGTTGGTAAGCACCAGATATGCCCAAACGACGAGTGTGCCGGCGATCGCCAGGACGAAGGCGAGCGCTGCGCCGAACGGCCAGAGCATGGCATCGAGGAGTTGTTGCACCACCAGCGTCGGCATGATCACCACGTTGAAGCCGCCGAGCAGGATCGGGATGACATAGGAGCTGATGGTCAGCACGAAGACCAGAATCGTGCCAGCCTGAATGCCCGGCAGGCTGAGCGGCAGCACCACGCGAAAGATGCTCTTCAGCCGCGAGGCGCCAAGCGAACGGGCGGCTTCTTCGAGCGCCGGATCGATTGACTGGATGGCGCCGGTGAGCGGGAGGATCATGAAGGGGAGAAAGATGTGCACGAGGCCGATCGAGACGCCGACCATGTTGTACATCAGCGGCAGATAAGTCTCGACCAGGCCTAGACTGCGCAGGGTCGAATTGATCAGCCCTTCGTTGTTGGCAAGGAGGATGATCCATCCGTAGCAGCGGACGACGACGCCAACCAGAAGCGGGGAGAGAACGAACGCGTAGAGCAAGGTGGTGAAGCGCGAACGGCTTCGTGCCAGATGATAGGCGACAGGAAAGCCGAGCAGCAGGCAGATAGCGGTCGTGACCACGCCCAGGACCAGTGTGTTCAGCAAAATCTCCAGGTAGTAAAAATCCTCGTCGAGCAGGATCTCTAGATAATTCGCGATCGTATAACCGGGTGCGAAAACATTGCTGGTGGACGGTGTGCGAAAGCTCATCACGATCATGTTGAGATAGGGAAAGAGGAGGAAGGCAATCAGCATGCCGAGCGTCGGTATGATCAGAAGAAGCGTGCCGCGCGGCTTGCGGGGATCCACGGCCGGCTGGGCCAGCTTCTCAGTCACTGTGGGATCAGCCATGTGCGCTCCGGCGCAAAGCGACAGCCGATGGATTGCCCGACGTCCAGAGCGAGCCACGGAGGAGCCTGCGCCGCGAGCACCGATCCGTCCGCGAGCTTCAAGCGGCAGGCAAGCGTATTGCCGAGGAAGTAGCGCTCCTGCAGTTCGGCGCTGATCAGGTTCGCATCGTCGGCAGCACCGTCATTCGCCAGCTCGATGGCCTCCGGCCTGAGCAGCATTTCGACCTTCTGACCCGGCTCCAGATCGCCGGAAAAGCGCGAGCTCAGCGGGCCGAGCTTGGTGTCGAGCCGGTAGAGACCATCGCGATCCTGGCCGCGGACCTCGGCGGCGATGAAGTTGGATTGACCGATGAAGCTCGCGACTGCGCGTGTTGCCGGCCGATCATAGATGTCGACGGCCGTGCCGATCTGATGTACGGCGCCATCGAACATCACCACGATCCGATCCGACATCACCATGGCCTCGCCTTGATCATGGGTGACGTAGACCGTGGTGATGCCGACTTCCTGCTGCAGGGAGCGAATAAAAAAGCGCATCTCCTCCCTGAGTTTGGCGTCGAGATTGGCGAGCGGTTCGTCGAGGAGAAGGATCGCAGGCTCGATGACGATCGCGCGCGCCAGCGCCACCCGCTGTTGCTGGCCGCCGGAGAGCTGGCGCGGATAACGATCGCCGAGACCGCCGAGCTGCACGATCTCCAGCACGCGATCGATACGTACCTTGCGGTTGGCAGTCTGGATCTTTCGCATTTCCAGGCCGAAGGCGAGGTTTTCCCGAACGGTCATATGCGGAAACAGCGCATAGTTCTGAAAGACCATGCCGATATTACGGTCTTCCGGTAGGCGATCGATGATGTCGTCGCCGTCGAAGGTGATGCGCCCAGCACTCGGCTGCTCGAAACCGGCGATGCAGCGAAGCGTCGTGGTCTTGCCGCAGCCGCTCGGCCCGAGGAGCGAGATGAACTCGTGGTCGTCGATCTGGAGATCGAGCGCTTCGACGGCGACCACGTCACCGAAAGTTTTCGTCAGCCCTTCGATGGCGAGGCGTGTCATGAACCGGGCGACCCGCGATCGTCGAAGCCTTCCCGCCGCAAGCTGGTCGACGCCATGACGTCAGCGCATCGCCTTGTTCCAGGCCTCGATCACCTTATCGCGCGCCGCATTGGCGGCCTTCCAGTCCCAGAGCACGATCTGGTCCATCTTCTCGCCGTGGATCGGCACGAGGTCCTTCAGGTCATCCGGCACCTCGACGTTTTTATTGACCGGCGACCAGTAATATTGCCGGACCCATTTCTCCTGAGTCTCGGGGCTCAGGATGTAGTCGATCCACTGATGGCCGAGGTCCTTGTTGTCGCTCGCCTTCAGCACGTTGAAGACCTGCTCGAACATGAACATGCCCTCTTCCGGCGCCACGATCTCGACAGGCACGCCCTTGACCTTGAGGCGGGCAGCCGCCGCGAAGTCGAGGGGACCGACGATCACCTCGCCCCGGGTCAGGACCGTCTCCATCGTGCCGGAGAAGTCGATCTGCTGGAACGGCTTCAGTTCCTGGATTTTCTCCAAAGCCTTCTCGGTTTCGTATTCCGAGCCGAAGAAGATCTTGGCGGCCATAAGGAGCGTCATGTAGCCCGCAGAATTGGTGATGGTGTAGAGCCCGGTCTTGCCCTTGAACTCTGGGTTTTCCCAAAGATCCGCCCAGGCCGTGGGTGGGTTTTCGACGAGATCGGTGCGATAGGCGATGCCGATCGGCGACAGCGTGCCGATGACACCATTATCGTCCGCCAGGCGGGCGATCGGCCAGAGATCGTCGATATTGGAGAGCTTGGACGCGTCGATTTGTTCGAAGAAACCTTCCTCGCGCTCGATGCTTGCCCAGGTTTCGTTGGTCATCAGCACGTCATAAGGTGCATTCTCAACACCGGCCGCGCGCAGATTGGTAAGCCAGCCCTTGCCAAGATTGACATCCAAGGTGATTTCGGCGCCGCTCTGCTCGGCGAAGGGCGGAACGATCTCACCCCGCATGAACTCCTCGAAGCTGCCGCCGTAGGAATTCACCACCAGCGAGCCGTCAGCGACGGCTGCCGTTGACCAATTGAAGCTTGTGGTCAGAACGCCAATCGCGGTCGCCGCCACGACGGCACGTCTTAACAGATGCCCGATCATCTCACTGCCTCCCATTTTTGCTTGTCTGTTCGACAAGTCTTCTCGCCTTTGTGTTTCAACACCCTACCATATCATGTGAGAGCAAAAGCGCCCGCGACAAGGGAGGCTGGTACTAGGGAGGCAAAGCGGCATGGCAAGCGACGGCGGCTATCGTCTGGGTATCGACATCGGCGGCACCTTCACTGATTTCGTCCTGGTCAACGACGCTGATGGCAACATCAAGCTGCACAAATGCCTGACAACACCCGACGACCCGTCGACCGGCGCACTACGCGGCGCGGCCGAGATCGCCCAGTCGGCCGGCATCGAACTGCGGCAGGCCAAACAAATCCTGCACGGCACGACGCTGGTCACCAACGCGATCATCGAGCGCCGGGGTGCCGGGCTCGGGCTGATCACCACGGCCGGCTTTCGCGATTTGCTCGAGATGGGAACCGAGCAGCGTTACGACATCTACGATCTCTTTCTCGACTTTCCCGAACCCTTCGTGCCGAGGCGGCATCGGCTCGAGGTAACGGAGCGCATGTCGCGAGATGGGGAGATCGTCCAGCCTCTCAATCTCGATGAACTGAAGGAGGCGGCGGACCGCCTGGTCGCGGACGGTATCAGCGCGATCGCCATCTGCTTTTTGCACAGCTACCGCAATCCCGCGCACGAGCAGGCGGCCGGCCGGGCAATCAAAGAATGGCATCCCGACCTCGCCGTGTCCCTCTCATGCGAGGTGGTGGCGGAGCTTTGGGAGTATCAGCGCACCGTTACCACCTGCGCCAACGCCTATGTCCAGCCCTTGATGGATCGCTATCTCCGCCGCCTCGAAAACGGGCTCGCCGAACAGGGTTTTAAAGGCGAGCTTCTGCTGATGCATTCCGCTGGCGGGCTTCTGGCACCTGACGTCGCGCGGAAATATCCTATACGCCTTCTCGAGTCAGGTCCGGCCGGCGGCGGGCTCGCCACGGCCTTTTTCGGTGAGCGCGCCGGCAAGTCGGAGGTGATCTCCTTCGACATGGGCGGCACCACCGCCAAGGCCTGCCTGATCGAGAATGGTAAGGTCGAGGTCGTACCGATGATGGAGGCGGCGCGTGTCCAGCGATTTAAGCGCGGCTCCGGTCTGCCGATCAAGGCGCCGGTGATCGACATGATCGAGATCGGCGCCGGCGGTGGTTCGATCGCCTGGATCGACGAGGTCGGTTTGCTTCGCGTCGGGCCGCTTTCGGCCGGCGCCGATCCAGGACCTGCCTGCTACGGCAAAGGCGGCAGTGAACCGACCGTGACGGACGCCAATCTCGTGCTCGGATTTTATGATCCCGGTTTTTTTCTCGGTGGTCGGATGACTCTGGACCGAGCCGCAGCCGAACAAGCGCTTGTCAAGGTGGCCGAGCCCCTCGGCCTCTCGATCACGGAAGCGGCGCTGGGCATCCACCGCATCGTCACCGAGCAGATGGCAGCGGCAGCGCGGGTCCACTTGATCGAGAAGGGCCGGGACCCGAGGGCGCATGCGATGATCGGTTTCGGTGGAGCCGGGCCCGCCCATGTTGCTGAAGTCGCCCGCATCCTCGGTGTCACCGAGGTCATGGTGCCGCCTGCCTCGGGGGCCGCCTCGGCACTAGGCTTTCTCACCGCCCCGCTTGCCTTCGAACAGGTGCGCTCCCTGCCAATAATTCTCGAACCCGGCTTCGATGCCACTTTGGTCAATCAGGTGCTCTCGGACCTGGAACAGGCCGCGCGTGAGCAGCTTATGACATCGGGCGTCGCCGAGGAGGACATCCATATCGAGCGCACCGCCGATATGCGCCTGTTCGGTCAGTTGCACGAGATCGAGGTCCCCTGGCCCAATGGTTTCATCGATGATCGGAGCCTGGCGACCATCGGCGAGCGGTTCGCCGAGGCCTATACGGCTCGCTACACCTCTCTCTACAGCGGTGCCATAACTCAGGTCATCTCGTTCAGGGTTCGCGCATCCGGGCCGAAGCCCGATCTCATCCTCGGCAAGGCCAGAGTGGAAGGCGATGCTGCCGATGCCTTGAAAAATCGACGCGACGTCTGGTTCGGAAACGCCGCCGTGAGGACGGCCGTCTATGACCGCTACGCTCTCGCCGAGGGCACCCTGATCCAAGGCCCGGCTATCATCGAGGAACAGGAAGCCACCACCATCATTCCACCGGGTGACCGCATCAGCGTCGACGCCGTCGGCAATCTTCGCATCAGGGTCGAAAGCGCATCCGAGGCCGCAGCCATGGTGACACCAGCGATGCCGATTGCCGAAGCCGCAAAACTGATCGATGCCAGCCCCATCGCGCTTGAGATCATGTGGAGCCGGCTGGAGGCCATCGTCGAGGAAATGTGGCTCACCATCTGCCGAACCGCCTTTTCGCTCATCATCTCGGAGGCTCAGGATTTTGCGTGCGAGCTGGTCGATCCGCATGGCGAGCCGCTCGCCCATTCACCACGCGCCATGCCGGTCTTCAACATCGCCTTGCCACAGGTGGTGAAGGCGCTGCTCGCACGCTTCCCTCCCGAAGAGCTCAAGCCCGGCGACGTTCTGGTGACCAACGACCCCTGGCTCTGCGCAGGCCATCTGTTCGACATCGCGATCGTCACACCTGTCTTTCGGGACGGCGTTCTCGTGGCGCTCCTCGGCACGGTCGGTCATGTCAGCGATATCGGCGGCACCAAGGACTCATTGCGCGCCCGGGAGATCTATGACGAGGGCTTGCAGATCCCGCCGATGAAGCTGATGAAGGCCGGCGTCGCGAACGAGGATCTATTCGCGTTGATCGCAGAAAACGTCCGCAACCCGAGCCAGGTTCTGGGGGACATCCATGCCTTCATCGCCGCCAACGACCTCGGAGCGGAACGACTTCTCTCCTTCATGGCCGAATATGGCATGCACGACCTTCGAGCACTCGCCTCCGTCGTTCAGGGACGCGCCGAGACGGCCATGCGGGCGGCGATCAGGAAGCTGCCCGATGGCGTCTACCAATCGGAGGTGTGGTGCAATCCGCAGGGCGAGCGCCTGCGCTTTCCTCTGGCACTCGTGATCGAGGATGATGAGATCACCCTGGATTTCAGCGGTGCGCCCGCCGAGCTTGCCCAAGGCGGCTTGAACTGCACCCTGAACTACACGGCCGCCCATTCGACCTACCCGCTGAAATGCATGCTGACGCCACGCGTCCGCAGCAACGCCGGCTGCTTTCGACCGTTCCATGTGAAGGTGCCGGAAGGCACATCCTTGA
Organism: Geminicoccales bacterium; assembly: GCA_050633905.1. Classification (GTDB taxonomy): domain Bacteria; phylum Pseudomonadota; class Alphaproteobacteria; order Geminicoccales; family Geminicoccaceae; genus JANQPX01. Next base: position 2,000 of record JBOEHJ010000225.1, on the reverse strand, counting down.
ACTGTCGAAAGCCGATGGCGGTCAATCTGCGCACGCGTATCGGCTGGTATCTGGCGCCCAACGTGTTTCGCGCCATGGCCGAAGCGGCATCCGACAAGGTTCAGGCCCATACCGGCCTTCCGGTGGCGATCAACATCTATGGTCGCGACGCCGAAGGACGGATCTATTCCGACCATCTCTTCATGGGCGGCGGCCAGGGCGCTTCATCGCGAAAGGACGGCAAGTCAGCCCTGCTCTGGCCGACCTCAGCTGCCAACACATCGGTCGAGCTGTTTGAAACCCGCGTGCCGGTGCTGGTCCTGGAAAAGGCCTATGTCACCGGCTCGGGCGGTGCTGGCCGACATCGAGGCGGCCTGGGAACGCGCGTCCGCCTGCAAAAGCTTTACGATGACGGTCTGGAGACGCTGTTCTCGGTCTACCCGGAAGGCGTCGATATCGAGCTCGACGGATTGTTCGACGGCAAGGCGGGTCAGGGTGCATCCGGCGTCGTCCGCCATCTGGACGGCAGCCTCGATCGCGATTGCGGCACCGGCGAACTGGTGTCGCTGGAGCGGACCGATCGTGTCGTCGAAGTCGTTCTCGGAGGCGGCTCCGGCTATGGCGATCTGGCCGAGCGTCCACGTGAGGACTTGGAGCGTGATCTCGCTGATGGCTATGTATCAGAATGATGGCAGTGTGGTGCGCTATCGCCAATGCGGCTGTCGATCAAACGACGAAAAGCTCGCGTGAAAAATTGGTGAGGCGCTCATAGCCGTTCTCGGTGATCGCGATGGTCTCGGACATGCCGAAGCCACGGGCCAGGAGATAGGTGTGGAAGGTCATGCCGGCCTCGAAGCACCAGCTGCAGCCGGGTGCCGCTTCGAGCGGTTCACCACCTGAAGGTTGGAGCAGAAGCCCGACCGAGTAGAACGTCTTGTTGGTGTAGGTCTCGCGAATGCCTTCGGAGAGAACGCCGTCCCGATAGATGGCGTCGGGCACGCTTGCCGGGACACCTGGGCGGAGCTCTCTTAGCGCTGTGTCCTGGATCGCGATAAGCCGTTCGACGAGCCGGTGATCGTCATCGCTTGCCTCGGCGACGCGGATCGGTCGCATGAACCGGGCGTGATAGTGGCGCACATTCGGGGTCGTCTCGATCTGGACGAGATCACCGCGCTCAATGATGCGGTCGGAATAGCCGCCATGCAGATGAAAGGCGCGCTCACCCGAGGACATGACCCCTGGGCCCGGCAGGTCGCTGCCGGCGCGGATCATTGTGGCACAGATCTCGGCGGCCATCTCGCGCTCGCTGACGCCAACGCCTGCGCTGTCGATCGCCGCCTGCATCCCCGCCTCGGCGGCCTTGCCCGCCTGCCGCTGATAAGCGATCTCCGCGGGTGACTTGACCAGACGCATCCGGCCGACCAGCGCGCTTTCATCATCGAACCGGCAGGCTGGAAGTGCCGATCGCAGGGCCTCGAAGCGTCCGGCCGAAAGCGGCCAAGCCTGCATCTCGACGCCGAGCCGAGCACTATCGGACAAGCGGTTTCGTATGGCTTTAGCGGCCACCGAGATCGGATCGCCGCTGTCCGTCCACATCGCACGATCGGGGAAGGCCGAGGTCGCATCGAGATAGAATTCCTCCACGTCGCGACAGACGAGAAGAGGCGTACCTTCGGCGGGAATGACGGCAAGCTGAAAGGAGCTGTAGCCACGGGTAAAGAAGCCCGTGACCCAGGTGACGGTTTCGGGCTGAAAGGCGAGAAGGCCGTCGAGCCCGCGCTCGCGGAGGGTTGCTTGGACGCGCGCGAGTCGCGCTTGATATTCCTCCCGGTCGAACCAGGGCTCGAAGATCAGCGGTCCGGTCACCGCCGGTCCCGGACATATTGCGCAAAGCGCGTGAGCATGGTCTTGGCCTCCACCGCTTCGACAGCACTTGCCTTGAGCACATCGATATCGGCGCCGTCCCGCTCCATCCTTTCGCGATTCTCCTCGAACCAGATCGGCGCCTGCTCGAGGGTGAT
>JBOEHJ010000224.1:0-1530 GCA_050633905.1 Geminicoccales bacterium | reverse complement strand
GCGGTCGGAAGGTTTCGAACTGTCGGATCGTCGAAACGCTGGCTGACCAAACGCACGAGCACTGCATCAGCCATCGCCATTGAAATGATAATTGGTTGTAGCGGCCTGACACTCTCCGCATTTCGGATCGAGATTATCGCCGATCCGATGATGTGTCGCTGAGTGAAGTCGAGCGGATCATGATCTAAGCTAATGAATAACCCAGTGGCGGCAAACGGGGCCACTGCTCATAGGCAGTCCCTTGACCTTCCAGTTGATGGAATTCCTATCTTACGTCCCTGCCGAAGCATCGGCTCCAGCTTGACGGGATAGGGGACGGGATATGCCTGCCATCATGACGGCGCGATCCAAGGGTCATTTGGAAGATGTCGCTCTAGCTGTTGATCCGGTGTGTGGCATGACCGTCGATCCGACGACCGCCAAGTTTCGCCATGTGCACGACGACGATGAGTTTCTGTTCTGCTCCGACCGTTGCCGGACGAAGTTCGCGGAGCATCCCGAGCATTACCTGGATGGCCACCATCTTGAGGCGGCCTCGAATGAAGTAGCTGCGCCAGATACGCGCTATACCTGTCCGATGCATCCGGAGATCATCCGTGATGCGCCTGGCGATTGCCCGATCTGCGGCATGGCCTTGGAGCCCATGGGGGTGCCTGCCGCTGACGAAGGNNCTCATCGACTTTCAGCGCCGCTTCTGGATCGGTGCGATTCTGACCGTGCCGCTTGTGGCGCTCGCGATGGGGCCTTTGATTGGCCTTGGTTTTCTTCGCGACATACTGGGCGAGGGGCCGACACTCTGGATCGAACTGGCGCTCAGCACGCCGGTCATTCTCTGGGCTGGCTGGCCGTTTTTCGTTCGCGGCGTGAAATCGGTGATCAGCCGCAACCTCAACATGTTCACATTGATCGCCATGGGCGTCGGGGCGGCCTACCTGTTCAGCGTCGTGGCCGTGATCGCTCCGGGAATCTTTCCGACAGGGTTCCGCAACGCCGAGGGCCATGTTGGCGTTTACTTCGAAGCGGGTGCGGTGATCGTGGTGCTGGTGCTGCTTGGCCAGCTTCTGGAGCTGCGCGCTCGTGAGCGCACCGGCTCCGCCATTCGGGCGCTTCTCGATCTCGCCGCCAAGACGGCGCGCGTGATCCGCGATGACGGCAGCGAGGAGGAAGTGCCGCTCGAAGACGTCGTCGTGGGTGACCGTCTGCGCGTTCGTCCCGGCGACAAGGTTCCGGTCGACGGCTTGGTGGTCGAAGGCCGCTCATCGGTCGACGAATCGATGATTTCCGGCGAGCCGGTTCCGGTCGAAAAGGTCACCGGTGACGAGGTAACCGGCGCCACGATCAACGGCACCGGCAGCTTGGTGATCGAGGCACGTCGGGTCGGCGCCGACACGCTTTTGAGTCAGATCGTGGAAATGGTGGCCAACGCGCAGCGAAGCCGCGCGCCGATCCAGAAGTTTGCTGATCTGGTGGCCGGCCGGTTCGTGCCTGCGGTGATCGTGGTCGCGATCCTCGCCTTCATCGCCTGGTCGA
>JBOEHJ010000223.1:0-6764 GCA_050633905.1 Geminicoccales bacterium | reverse complement strand
GTGGTCACTGAGATCGACCTTCAGGCTCAAAAAGACATCTACCTTGTCCGAATGAAACTTGCCGAGATCATTGGTGCTTCCCAGCCAGAAGATCCGACCCCGGAAACATTGCAAAGCCTTGATGAGCTGGCGGACAGGTGCCGGTCGGCCATGGAGAACCCGAATCCTCGTGAGTTTGGTGAGATTAACATCGGACTGCACAGGCAAATTCAAAGCGTAATTCGCAATCAGCCCTTGCGGGAAACATCCGACCGGTTGTTCTATCAAACTTCCAGAATGTGGTTTCGCCTGCTTCCCAGAATGGACTTAAAGGAAGAGTTGGGATTGCTGCATGAAGAGATTTTAGCCGTGCGGCGGTTTTTTGAGCTGGGTGACGTCGAATCTGTTGGGTTTACTCACCGCAACTACCTTTCCATCGTCGCGAGGCGGCTGGATCAGTTTTCCTGACAATCCACAAAGTCCCGCTCGCCGTTCCACAGATGAGTTACGTCGGCATGCTTCTGATTCGCTGACATCGCAGTTACAAGGCATCAATGGTTGCAATCCGATTTCGAGATCGAATTTGCCACACTTTCGGACGGAAACTTCAGTGCACGAGTGGCGAAGACAATAGCTTTGGCCATTACCCAGACGGCAGATAAGGGTCATTTTTCCCCTTTTTGAGCCGGGCTCAAGAACTTCCGAACTACCTCCAAGTACGGACTCTTCTGTCGAACACGTCTGGAACACCCCCGAAACCAGACTCTTTTCAGCACCGGTCAGAACGGGGGTTTTGTGCCATCTTCAGACATCCAGAAAATTCAGCATTTGTTGTCCGATTCTCAAGTCACGCCCATTCCTTGATCGACGCTGGCGGACCGGTGCACTTCAACCTTTCCGAACTGAGCTTGAGAGTTCAAAAAAGTTTTTCAACAGCTGTTGCCCATGATGGTGCGTCGTGTAAGCGCTCACATAGCCCGTGTCCAATGCATCGTAATAGATGTCCCATGACTCCTTTCTGGACTCAGGATGGAACTGGCAACTGAACCAATTGCCACCGTGATCAAGTGAAATCGCTGGGCTGTTCCGCTGCACAGCCAGCACGCCGGCTTCCTGGTCCGCCGATGGAATGACGTGCAAGTAGTTTGCGAAATGAAAGCGTGGCTTGGCGGGCATGCCTCGAAACAACGGGTGGGCGACGCCCGAGTCCGTCAGTTGCACCTCATAGGTTCCTGCCAGCGTTCCTTCAGCTCTTCCGGTCAGGATACCCTTGCCAAACTGCGAGGCAAGCATCTGGTGACCGCCGCAAATGGCCAACAGAGGGCGTCCCGTCACCTTGTAGGCCTGCAACCAGACCCTAAGATCGTGTAGCCATTTTCGGTCCTCCGTCACGACGTGCATCGTGCCACCCAGAACAACGCTTGCAACCTCGTCTACCGCTGGTAGGGCATCACCACGGCAGATATCGACACCCGTTATCTGCAAGTCTGATTGCGCCGCAACGGGCCCGTGCCACTCCAGAACCCAGTCCCGTTCCAGTCCGCTCGGGCAAAGGCTCTCAAACAGTTCCGGCTTGAAATGCTCGTGCTCTCCGAGCATCGAAATAAACAGAACATTCCTGGTCATGATGTTTGCCGCGCCACTCAGCGAACCTGCAGATACTCAGGCGTGCTTGAAGTCAAGACTTCCGCCCCGTCCTCAGTCAAAAGCACGGTGTTGGAGATGAAGTAGTCGACGACATCTGTGTCGGTGAACCAGCTATGGGTGTGGAATACCATGCCAGCCTCCAGAGTGCGTTCTGATCCAGGGAACAGGCTGGTCACCATCGACCCACCTGTCCAACTGGGCGAGAATCCGATGCCCACCATATAGCCGCAATGGTGCCGTTCGTAGTCCGCCAATCCGGCGCTTGCTGCGACCTCGCGCCAGGCGGCGTATGCGTCCCCGGCCTTGCCGCCCACTTTCAAAGCACCGCAGATCGCCTTCATACCATCCATGGCCAGCTCTGCCGATTTTTCAGCCTCCTCCGGCGCGCTGCCAACATACACCAGTCGGCCCATAGGTGCGTGATACCTGCGATAACACGCTGCATTTTCCAGAAATACCGCATCGCCATTTCGGAAGGTCTCGCCACGCCACGTCGTATGCTCTTCGCCTAGACGGCTGGTTGGGCGAATGAACGGGCCAAATGCGGTCGGCTCGCTACCTGCCAGGGTCGAGGCGCGCATGTATTCGGCGGCAACCTCATAATCTGTCGCGCCGTCGCGGATCAGGTCAATACAAGCGCCCATGCCTGCATCAGCGGCCTTGGCGGCCTTGCGTGTGTACTCAACTTCCAGTGGGGATTTTGCTTGCCGCAGATTGTCGACAAGACCGGATCCGTCCGCCCATTCAACGTTCTGCGCCTTCTCTAACATCCCTTCAGCATGATGCAGGTGCAAAAACAGGCTGCGCCGTTCCAGGGCGACACGACCGCCAGAAAGACCGAGGTCTTTCATCGCCCGCACCACATAGTCAGAGAGCTCTTCATTATCCTGGTGGCCGTAGAACCGGGCGTTTCTCACCTGATTGTCGAACGTGATCTTTTCCATTGCCCGGCAGACGAGCGCCATTTCTCCGTTGGCGTTCACCACCAGGACATGTGCCGCGAAGAACCCCCAATGATCCATCCCAGTCAGATAGTAGATGTTTTCGGGCACGGTGATCACGATGCCGTCGAGATTCTCTCGCGCCAGACATTGCCGCACATTAGCGAGCCGCGCATCAAGCTCCTGTCTGGGAAACACATCATGGCATGACATCGCCAATCTCCTCATACTTCAAATGGTATACCTTCTGATCAAGGCTAGCTGGCACGCACTTAGTCGTCAATCGAGAAACAAGTCAATTACGACACAATTTAGCCAATTTTCGTTGCTGGTAACTCGAACCCCTCTTTACAAAATGCAATACACGTAGTTGAATGGTATACCTATGTGATGATGATCAGAACGCCTATGCCTCATCACAAGGCCACTAATTGGAGAGGTAAAGAGAATGAAGATTACCAAACGCACGTTTGTTGCCGGCGCGGCCACAGCGATAGGCTTGGCGCTGTCCAGTGGCGCCGTGCTCGCGGATTCCATTCTGGACCGCATCAAAGCCGGCGAAACAATACGCATCGGGTTCGCTAACGAAGTGCCGTGGGCTTATCCCGGCGACAAAAACAAGCCGCTTGGTTTTGCAAACGTCCACACACTCGGCGTTTTGAAGTCCATGGGCTACACGAACATCGAGCCTGTCGTGACAGACTGGGGCGGCCTCATTCCGGGCCTGAAAGCCAACCGCTTTGATATCATTACAGGTGGCATGTACATTCTGAAGACCCGGTGCGAGAACATCAATTTCTCCGAGCCATTGGGCGTATTTGGCGATGCCTTCATCGTGCCCAAAGGCAATCCGAAGAAATTGACGAACTATCAGGACATAAAGAAGGCTGGTGCGATCATGGTAACTGGTGCCGGTTACAACACGATCGAAGCGGCCAAAAAAGAAGGCATATCGGACGGCAACATCATGCAAGTCCCTGGGCCGACCGAAATCCTCGCCGCGGTCAGGGCCGGGCGGGCTGATGCCGGAGCGGTCACGTTCTTCACGGCACGGAACCTGAAAAAGGAAGCTGGCGATGCGATCGAAGTCACTGATCCAGCTGCGCTGCCAAAATGGACCAAGAACTGGGTGGGCATCGGATTTCGCAAAGGCGATGAGGAGTTTCTGAAGAAATTCAATGAAGCGCAGGCGAAGTACATCGGCAGTGACGAAATGCTGAAAGCCGTTGGTGAGTTTGAATACACCAAGGCGCAGTTGCCCGGTGACGCAACGACCGCTTACGCCTGCGCCAATCGCTGAGTGCATCTGACAACGATTACGTCTCGATACCGGGCGGGCAGTTGGTACAATGTAACTGCCCGACCGGATTTTACGGAACTTGTCGTGTTAGTACCGAAAGCAATGATCCGGTTGTCCGGTGAGGAGCCGGTTGGATATGTCATACACGGAATTCCTGGCCCAGCATGGCAGCCGCCTGCTCGACGGCACCTGGATCACCGCCCAGCAGACCGTCCTGTCAATCTTGTTGGCCGTAGCTCTTGCTGTCCTCATGGGATTGATGCGCCTCTCCAGCAATTTCTTCGTCCGGGGTGTGGCCAGCTGCTACATTGAACTCTTTCGCGGCACATCCTTGCTTGTACAACTCTACTGGATATTTTTCGTTCTGCCGCTGTTCGGGCTCACGCTGGAAAAATTTGTCGCCGGTTTCGTCGCAGTCGGCATGAACTTGGGCGCCTATGGTGCCGAAGTTGTTCGCGGAGCAATTCAATCAGTGCCGCGGGGGCAGTATGAGGCATCAATTGCGTTGAACCTTTCACCAATATCACGAATGCGCCGCATCATATTCCCGCAAGCCATCCTGATCATGATCCCGCAGTGGGGCAATCTATTCATCGAACTGCTGAAAGCAACGGCGCTGGTTTCGCTGATTTCGGTTGCTGATCTTATGTTCCAGGCAAAACAGATCAATGCATCGACCTTCCTGTCAGCGCAGGCGTTCGGCACCGCTCTTGTCATCTACTACATCATGGCACGGCTGATCGTTACACCGATCATGCGTTGGTTTGAGGAGTACATGGCGCGCCAGATGGGACGCACGGGTGGCCGCTGATGTTTGACTGGCGCTGGGATTTTACTTTTGAGATTATGCCGCGGCTCTTATGGGCTACCGTTAATACCCTGATTGCAGCCGGTCTGGGCTTTGCAATAGCGTTGGTGCTCGGTCTGGTCTTCGCCTTGGGGCAACGCACACCCTATCGTGGTGTGACGCTGGTGGTACGCGAGATTGTCGAATTCATTCGTTCGACGCCGTTGGTTCTGCAGATCTTCTTCATCTTTTTTGTCGGTCCGCAATTCGGCATTAGGCTGTCGCCCTGGACATCCGGCATGATTGCGATCGGACTGCACTACGCGGCGTATCTGTCGGAAGTCTACCGGGCAGGCATAGACAGTGTGCCAAAAGGTCAATGGGAGGCCTGCCGGGCGCTCAATTTCAGCACCAGGTATACATACTTCAACGTAGTCATTCCCCAGGCGCTGCCCGCCAGTCTTCCCGGCATGGGCAACTACCTTGTTGGAATATTCAAGGATACACCAATGCTGTCGGTCATCGGTGTTGCCGAACTCATGCACACAGCCAATGCGCTCGGTTCGGAAACATACCGGTTTCTTGAGCCATACACGATGGTGGGCGTGATCTTCTTGTTGATCTCGCTTCCTTCTGCCGCCGCCATCCGCTGGTTCGAAGGATGGGTGCGCCGATCGCTTGGTATGAGCAAGTAGAAGGAACTACGCCGTGCCTCGTTCTCCAGCCCCATCTTTGTTTGCCCTGTCTGGTGACCTGCATTTGACGGCTTTGGGCATTGAAGCAGAGGTACTGGTCCGACACTCCAGCGGCCTGGTTGGCAAGCCCAACCGGCATTCAGCCCAACGGATAACGTATTTGAATCCGCAGGCGTTCCAATCGTTTGGATGGGGTCGTCTCGGCAATCTTGGAGACTGACTTAGCTAAAACATTGAGCGACAGAACTTTTGATACACGCAGTGCAAACAGGATAACGACCAGATGAGTGAGAGCAAATATCCCTTGGAATTGGCCGACGCTGACCATCCGATGGTACGCTTTTCGAACGTCACCAAGTCGTACGGACCGTTGACAGTCTTGGACTCCCTCAATTTGGACATTGCCGCGAATGAAATGGTTTCCATCATTGGCCCGTCCGGTTCCGGCAAAACCACGGTGCTGCGCATGCTGATGACCCTTGAAGAAATCAACGACGGCGTCATCTATGTCGACGGGCAGCCGCTAACCCACATGCCAAGCGGCGGAAGCCTGGTGAGGGCGAACGAGGCGCATATGCGTCAGCAACGCATGAACATCGGCATGGTGTTTCAGCACTTCAATCTGTTCCCCCACATGACTGCACTGAAGAATTGCATGGAAGCCCCGATACAAGTCCTGGGCCTTGATAGGGATGAAGCAGAGTCACGCGCCATTGAACTTCTCGACATGGTCGGCCTTGCCGACAAGAAAGACCAGCATCCATCCCGCCTGTCCGGGGGGCAGCAGCAGCGCGTCGCAATTGCTCGTGCGCTGTGCATGCGCCCGAAGGTCATGCTTTTGGATGAAGTAACCTCTGCTCTCGACCCGGAAGTAATTGGCGAAGTACTGAATGTCATTCGCCAGCTCAACTCCGAACACAGTCTGACCATGTTGATGGTGACCCATCAGATGGGCTTTGCTAAAGAGATCTCGGATCGGGTTTGTTTCTTCTTTGCAGGCAAGATCGCCGAGCAGGGGCCGCCGGAACAACTGTTCGGCGATCCGCAAAACGAGCGAACCAAGCAGTTTCTTCATGCCGTGCTTGATGCGGGGTAAACGGTACTTCCAACTGAGCCCCACGGAAGGGCTAATAGATTGCTTGTGATGGAGAGTTCACATGAACTTCAGTGAGGAGAAGAGAGTGCATCTAGGATGAACGGTCCTCGACAACGAGCAAAGCAGATTTACGAAGAACTGCGAGGACGCATCTGTCTACTCGATTATGAGCCAGGAGCAATAATCAAGGAGCGTGAACTTGCCAATGAGTTTGGTGTCAGCAGGACGCCTCTGCGCAGGGTGCTGCAAAAACTGGAAAGCGACGGTCTTGTATTGTCCAAACAAGGCCACGGAACGGTGGTCACTGAGATCGACCTTC
>JBOEHJ010000222.1:0-10245 GCA_050633905.1 Geminicoccales bacterium | reverse complement strand
TTCGGCACCATTGGAACTTCGGCAATATGCCGCCGCAGCCGCAGGTGGGTGAGCGAGCCATGCAGCGGATCATCGCGTTCGTGCGCGAGCTGCAGGTCGCCAACGGCATTTAGCACACCGGGGCAGTGGCTTAGCCTGCCATCTATGCCGATACCGTCTTGGCCCGAAGAAAATCTCTCGTGTGAGATTGTCATGAGCTCGCCAGCCCACGATGAGACGGTATTGGCAGGCTCGCAACTTGCGCAGTTCCGCGCCTGTCAGCCACGATGTCAGCTGGTTCGCTTGCTGACGTACCGGCGAGGAATCCCCTGATTTCCTCATAGCGAATCCGCACATCTTCCATGATTTGGTAGTAGTTGAAGAGCTCCTTCAACGGCGGCGTGAAGTCTTTATGGGCGGCAATGACCGCGACAAGTGCGCCGAATGTCAGACGTTCCTCGATCACCAGATAGCCGCCGATGGCGTAGAAGAGGAACGGCGTCAGGTGTGAGATGAAATTGTTCAGACTTTTCACGAAGAACTTGCGTCGATGAATCTCGAAGCGGATCTCCTTGATGCGATCGAGAGACGCGACGATGGCGCCTTCACCGTTGGATTGCTCGATNNCCGGGCCTGCAATCAGGCCGCCGAGCGTGCGAACCTCTCGGGCCCGGCGGCGCGCCAGATGATTGATCCGCTTCTGGAGCCGGGGAATGAGCGCGAGCTGGACGGGGAGGAGAACGACCGCGGCGGCGCCCAGGATCGGGTCCTGGATGATCATGAAGATCAAGATGGTCAGGAAGGTGCCGCCCTGAAGCACGGGCAGGGCCAGAGCTTCACCGGCAAAGCCGCCGACCGGTTCCACCTCCTGCACGACGACCGGAATCAGCGCCGGCCCATCCTGGCGGGGACCTGCGTCCCGCCAGCTGCGAAGGAGCTGCCAGCGCATACGGCGAGTCAGACTCTCCGCAACACGGCCTTTGTAGACATTGACGACGTATTTCAGCCCGCAGCTCAGGGTGACCATGAACAGGAAAAAGGAGGAGAGAAGGAACAGATATTCGACCTGCGACAAAGCCGCGCCAAAGACGTCCACGGGGAACCGCTCACCGTCGATGGCCTCATTGATGATCCTCTTGGGCAGCTCGAGCGTGGTGTAGAGGACCGGCATGGCGGTCAACGCGATCAGCACCATGAACAGCTGATCTCGGCCGGTGTTGCGAAAAACGTAGCGAAACACGCCGGGAACCAGACCATGCAGCGACAGATCGGGCCGATCGATCGGGCCGGGCGGCGTTCGATAGCGGGCCGACGAAGACCGACGGCGGCGGTGCGAGGCCAGCCTCAAAAGCCAATACAGCAGGAGAAGCGAGAAGCTGATCGGCACCGCGACCGCGACCAGATGCATGATCTGATGGATCCACCAGGTCTCGAGCATGAAGACCTGGGCAATGATCAGATGCATGAACTCGTGCGCGGCCGCGGTCGGATCCATCTCAGCTTTCCTCGCAGATGCTGAGCTGGATCGACGGCAATGCAGCTCTTCCGGGCATGCTCAAAACCAGAACCGAATGCCGGCGACGCCGGCGAAACTGTCGACAGTCTCGCCTTCGTCTTCGAGCTCATCGGCAGCATCGCCGAGAGCCCGTTCCCAGTTCACGCCGACATAGGGCGCGATCTCGCGGATGATTTCGTAGCGCAAGCGCAGTCCAAGCTCGACATCATCGAAGGCAAAGCCCAGACCGCTGCCGCCGACTTCCTCGAAGTTCAGGTTGGTTTCCAATGACGGCTGAAGCACCAGCTTCTGCGTGACGAGGATCTCGTATTCGGCCTCGAAGCGTGCCGTCACGTCGGCGTCTTCGCTGATGAAAAGCGCCGTGTCGACTTCATAGGAATAAGGCGCTAATCCCTGCAGGCCGATAACGCCGAAGGCCTCGCCTTCCGGCTCGAAGTCGTACCGCCCGCCAACGACAACATCGAAGAAGTTCGAGATCTGGCGGCTGTAAAGCGCCTGAAGCTCAGCTTCCTCCAGCTCTTCCTCGTCGAGAACGAGCTCGCCTTCACTCTTGAGCGCCAGCTTGTTGACGTCGCCGCCGATCCAAGCCTGAGCGTCCCAGTTGAAGCTCTCCTCGTCGTCATCAGTATAGCGATACTCCGCCTCTTCGACCTGCACTTGGTTGAAGACAGACGGTGCGTCGGCTGCCATTGCGGGCAGGACGGCGATGGCCGGCGCAAGGGTGCCGACCATCAGTGCTGCCAGGGGGCAAACCGATCTTCCGATCATCATACGCGTCATCAGCTGTCCACCAAGCTGCTGAGCTGCGTGCCTTTCGGCTCGACGATGAAGCGCGTCATCATGCCGGACGCCATGTGATAGACCAGATGACAATGGAACGGCCACTCGCCAACCTCATCGGCGGTCAGAGCGGCGGTCACGGTCTGGCCCGGCGGCACCATGATCACGTGCTTTCTCGGCTTTCGTTCGGTTTCGCCGTTTTCCAGCTCCATGAACATGCCATGCAGGTGCATGGGGTGCGCCATCATGGTGTCGTTGATGAAGCGCAGCCGGACCCGGTCGCCTTCGGTGACGCGAAAGACCTCTTCGTTGCCGAACTTCCGGCCGTTCAGCGTCCAGACATAGCGCTCCATGATGCCGGTGAGATTGACCGCAATCTCCTGGGTAGGCTCGCGCTGATCCCCGCTCGGCTTTAGCGCCTTGAGATCAGCGTAGGTCAGTCGCTTCGCGCCGGGCGGCGTGCCGGCCTGGTCCCAGCCTACGGGATGGGGATTGATCTCGCCGTTCCCATTCGCAGGACCATGCCCCATGGCGCTGTGATCCATCTCGCCTTGGTCCATCGCGCTATGGTCCATGTTGCCGTGATCCATGCTTTGGCTGCCGGCCATCATGGCACCGTGATCCATACCAGCATGGCTTGCCGGCATGTCCGACATGGCAAGCGTTGCACGCGGACGCTGCGTCGGTATCGGGCCCTTCATGCCTTCTTGAGGAGCAAGTGTCGCCCGCGCATAGCCCGACCGATCGAGCGGCTCGGCCATGAGCGTATAGGCCTTGGCCTCGGTTGGCCGGACGATCACATCATAGGTCTCGCCAACCCCGAACCGAAACTCGTCGGCTTTGGTCGGCACGACATACTGACCGTCCGCAGCGACGACCGTCATCGGTAGGCCGGGAATAGCGACATCGAAAAAGCTCATCGCCGAGGCGTTGATGATCCGAAGCCGGACCCGCTCGCCGGGCTTGAACAGCCCCGTCCAGTTGTCCTCGGGTCCTTTGCCGTTGACAAGAAAATCATAGCCGGTGACATCGGCGAGATCCGTCGGGTCCATGCGCATCTCATTCCAGTCAAGGCGATCCTGGACGGTCGCACCGAAGCCGTTTCGGCCAATGTCGCGAAAGAAGTCGACAAGGGTACGCCGACCTTTGTTGTAGTACTCCGGGCTCGCCTTCAGGTTTCCGAGAATGCTTGCTGGCGCATCACTCGTATGATCGGAGAGCACCACAACATAGTCGCGATCGGCGCGCACCGGTTCCCGATCCTTGGGATCGATGATGATCGCACCGTACATGCCGAGCTGTTCCTGCATGGCGGAATGGCTGTGGTACCAGTAGGTGCCGGACTGGCGGAGCTGAAAGAGATAGGTGTAGGTGTCGCCCGGCTGGATGGCCTCATAGCCATTGAAGCCCGGAGCGCCGTCCATGACGCCCTCGATCAGGAGTCCATGCCAATGGATGGATGTTGGCTCGTCCAGCCGGTTGGTCACCCTGATCAGGACCTCATCGCCCTCCCGCCAGCGGAGCACGGGCGCGGGCACGGAGCCGCCTATGGCGAGTGCAGGGCTGCTCCTGCCGTCGATCGTGATCCTCTGAGGCTCGACGGCGAGCTCAAGCTCTTGGTTGACGTTGGCGAACAGCTTTCGACCAGGAAACACGGTCACCAGGCCTGCGGCGCCGGCAAGCTTCAGGGCGCCGCGGCGCGTCGTCGAAGCGCCCGGCAATATCTCCGTCTTGATGCTTTTCATGGTTTAGCCCTCGATCTTGAGGTGGCCCATCATGCCGCTGTCGTAGCGGCCGGGCAGGTTGCAGGCGAATTCAAGCTCGGTGTCCTGACTGAATGTCCAGGTCAGTTCCTTGGTCTCGCCAGGATCAACCAAAACGCGATTGGGATGCCCTTCGATTGAGGCCATCATCTCGTCCATGGACATACCGTTCATGGCGCCGTGGTCCATGCTTTCCATGTCATGATGCATGCTGGTTTCGGAGATCATGCCGTGCTCCATCATCATCGCCATTTCCGGCTGCATGTTGGCGTGCATGGCGGCGGTGCCGATGTTGAATTCGTGCAGCAGGCCGCCTTCGTTCTTGACGACGAAGCGCACTGTGGCGCCAGCCGGCACGGTAATGCTCTCCGGCTCAAAGTAGTTGTCATTCATCACGATCTCGACGGTCTCGGTCGCCGCTGCCGGATCGCCTGGCTCGCCGGCCTCCGGGTGCATCATCTGATGACCTGCTGCCTCATCGCCGTGACCGCCGTCGTGCTCGCCTGCCGCCATCGCGGCGGAGGTGGCGATCACGATCGGGAAGATCGAGCTGAGGGACAAAAGCTTGGTGGCGCGATTCATGAAAGAAGCTCCTTGCACACAGCTTGGCTGTGCACTGGGTTGGGTGATCAGCGTGCTGCGAAAGCCAGGATGAGCGTTACCGAAGGTCGGTGCGAACGCTTGCCAAGCTAAGTCCGCGGCGCTGATCGCCGTGGGTCAAACGAGCTGTTGATGAGGTCGTGCGTGAGGAAGCCGTCTATGCCGGTGGGCGAACTTGACCCGTCATCCTGTGGTCGACGTCAACGCCTCGGCATCGCGCTCTTAAGACGGCAGACGGGCAGGAAGATGGCCCATCAGCCCTCGGTGACACGCGACGGCTTTAGGCTCGCGGAGGGGGAGCAGTCGGAGGAAAAGTCACCGATCTGTAGTCAATGACGCTGCTCGACGTAGGGTTTATCGGATGTCCCTGCGTGATGGACTGATTGACAGCGGTGACGGAAACGGGGCTGCACGTTGCATGCGCCCAGCAGTTGCTGTTGTGACCAGCATGCCCGCCGCCCTTATCATCATGACGTGCTGAGTTCTGGGCAGCTTCATGGTCAACGTCTGAAACACCCGCCGGAACGTCCATGTCATGGGCGTGCAGTTCCATGGCCTGGTATCCAACCACGGCGAGCAGAGCCAAAACACAGAACCCGATGACACGCATGAAGATGAAACTTCCCGGCAAGTTGGGAACCTTGATTAAATGCATCGAAACCCTTCAATAAGTCAAGATTCGAGACGTTAAATCTACGTAAGAAAGATCAATTCTTTGTGAGTCATGTCTTTGTTTACCAACATTTTTATCGTGAAGCAGCGCAGGGTTGAACATCCATGCGACCGTCAAAAGACGCCCTTTTGGATTGCCGCGTTATGGTTGACAATCGGTTTGGCCGATCGCCGACTTGGTACGCAGATGAGGTAGGAACTCGTTCAATTAGCCTGCTGTATCCGCATTCCCTGACCGGAAAGATCATCGAGGATCGGGCATTCGGGGCGGTCGTCGCCATGGCACTTGTCGATGAGGTATTCCAGCGACGCTTGCATCCCCTTGAGTTCAGCGATCTTGTGCTCGATATCCTCGATCCGGTGCTTGGCCAGGACTTTCACGTCAGCACTGGCTCGGCTGCGATCACGATAGAGATCGAGCAGCTCGCGGCATTCCTCGACCATGAAACCGAGGGAGCGCGCCCGCTGCACGAATTTCAGAAGATGCAGGTCCTGTTCGTCATAGTCGCGATAGCCGTTTTCCTTGCGACTGCTGGCCTCGACCAGGCCAATATCCTCGTAGTAGCGGATTGTCTTGGCAGGAAGTCCGCTTTTGCTGGCCACTTCACCAATGTTCATGAGTGTACCTCCATAGCCAACTGTCCGAACCCGGGTCGGCTGTTACGACCAGTGAGATCGTCGGTAAAAACCAACCTCGACCCGATCGTCACATGAATGATCATGCGCCTTCCTGTCGCTGGAAGGTCAAGCCTTTTTGGACACGAAAAAGAACCTCGGATCACTGGATTCGTGGCCACGAATCAGCCGACGAGAAGCGTGACATCGTCAATGAAGGTGTAGTCGGGTACGTCGAGATTTCGCGGCGCAGGTCCCCCACGAATCCGCCCTGACATGTCGTAGACGGATCCATGGCACGGACAAAACCAACCGCCGTACTCACCCTTCTGATCCGATGGTTTCTGGCCAAGCGGTACACAACCAAGATGTGTGCAGATACCGACCAGGATCAGCCATTCGGGACGGTCGACACGGGCATGATCGGGTTCCGGNNTCGATCAGATCTGCCGTGTCATCGGCCTCCGCCTTGGCAATCTCGTCCGGCGTCCGGTGATGGACAAAAACCGGTTTGCCACGCCACTTCACCGTAACCCGCTGACCAAGCTCGATCGGGCTAAGGTCCAGTTCGATCGTTGCCAGTGCCAGGACATCGGCGGAAGGATTGAGATTGTCGATCAACGGCCACACCATCGCCCCCGCGCCCACGGCGGTCGTGGCCCCGGCGAGAAGGTAGAGAAAGTCACGCCTGAGATCGTCGCTGGGTCGATCTTCAATGAGGTTTACTGATGATGGGGTCGTCATGGCAGGATTGCCCCGATGGCTCACGCGACCGACAATCGAAAAGGTGCTATCTGTCCAAGTCCGTGTCGTCGGGCCTTGCGCTTGAGTTTTCGCTTGGCCGGGCTCCACCATGCCCATGCATGCACAGACCTAGGGCGCACATGGCTGCGCAGGGGAGGAACGACAGGATTAGGGGCGCAAGGCCGACCGAAACCAGCCATCCCCAGTTCAACCACAGCCCGGCACCCACCACGCCGCTCGCGAGCAGGATGACGCCAACGCGCCCGCTCAGCCAATAGCGCAGAGCCTGGATCCAGTCCTGCAGAAGGGATGGTTCTGATGGCAACGACGTTGACGGCGGCATGGTCTCGCTCCCTTTTCTTCACATCGTGCGATCATGCATCCTCCAGTAAGGGGAAGGTCAAGAACTTGGTCTGTCTGCCTTCTTGGAAGGAGGCCTGCCACGTTCAGGAGTCTGGATTCATCTATCGTCGATAGGGGAAGGCGATCTGGCGGCGGACAATGAAGACCACCATCAGCGGCACGACAATCCATTGCACCAGTGGACTCAAGCCGGTGCCAAAAGGCGGAACCAGCGGCATCATGTCGGCATAAGCCCAACGATGGGAGACCTGCGTGTAATAGTATTCCAGGCCAATGGTGAGACCGATGCCCGTACCGAGAAACCAGGCCATAGACCGGAGCGACGGTGTTCGGATCCAGTAACGCGATCCGGCAGCGAACGCCGTGATCCAAAAGGCTGCGAGCGCCATGCCGACATCGCCGATGGTGGCCTCCGTGCAGACCACGATGCCCTGCCAGTGGCTCATCTCGGCCATGTCGACAAACGCTGGGACCTGAAGAAATTCCCAGACGAAGTGCAGCACAAACGAAAAGAAAGCGACATTCAGCTCGGGTAGGCCCAGGATTGATTCAAGTCTCACTGCGCTTGGCATCACCTACGACTTGACCTCATCTTCTCTAGCTTTTTGCAGAAAGAGCCACTCCAGGACAAAGATGAGGGCGATACCGAAACCGGCAATCAGGATGATCAAGGGATCAGATGTCGCTTTCATCCATAGAAAGGCACTGAGAACGACAACGTCCAAGGCCATGGCGCTGATCAGGATCGTGCTCTTCGCTCCCACATCGTCGCGCAAATGGCGATAGACTCCCCAATGCACGGCGATATCCATGACCAGGTAGAAGATCGCCCCCAAAGAGGCGATTCGGCTGAGATCGAAGAACGCCGCCAACAGGCCTGCCAGCACCACCGTGTAGACGAGGGTGTGCTTTTGGAGATCTCCGGGCATGCCGAAATGCCGATGCGGAATGAGGTCCATATCGGTCAGCATGGCCAGCATGCGCGAGACGGCAAAGATGCTGGCCAGCACGCCGGACGCCGTTGCCACGATCGCGATGGCAACCGTAAACCAGACACCGTATTGACCAAGCGCCGGCCTGGACGCCTCCGCAAGCGAGTAGTCTTTCGCCGCGACGATCTGGTCCAAGGGCAAGCTGGAGCCTACCGCGAATGCGACCAGGAGGTAGACCACGACACAGATCAGCAAGGAGATGATGATCGCGCGGCCGACATTCTTTTCGGGGTCGACGAGCTCCGAACCGCTGTTGGTGATCGTCGTGAAGCCTTTGTAGGCAAGGATCGCCAGGGCGACTCCTGCCAGGAAGCCACCTGCGCGGGTATCGCCAAGCCCATTGGCAACCGGCTCGAAGGAAAACCCTGCCGCCCAGAGGGCGACAAGGGCAAAAGCGACGATCCCGCCGATCTTCAACAGCGCCGTGATCTGAGAAATCGGACCGATGACTTTGTTGCCGGCGACGTTGATCAGGAAGGCGACAACTATGAGCGCGACGGCAAGCACCGGGACGAGAACGCTGTTCGCGTCCACGTCGAACAGCTGCAACGTGTAGGTGCCGAAGGTGCGGGCGACCAGGCTTTCGTTGATGATCATCGAGAACGCCATCAGCAGCGCGCAGGCCGCCGTCATCGTGCCCGGCCCGTAGGCCTTCTGCAAAAACATCGCGATCCCACCTGCAGACGGGTAGGCATTCGACATCATGATGTATGAGTAAGCGCTGAAGCCGCTGATGATCGCTGCCAGCAGGAAGGCCAGGGGAAAAAGATCCCCCGCCAGTTCGGCAACCTGGCCGGTGAGAGCAAAGATGCCGGCGCCGATCATGACGCCGGTGCCCATGGCCACAGCCCCGGTGAGGCTCAGACTGCCCTTCTCATAGGTGGATTCCATTCCGCCTCAGCCCCCTACGATCTCGGATCGACGTAGTTTCGGGATGAAGCGCGGTGTTGCTCTTGAATATGAACGATAAGCCTCACCGAACGCGTCGAGCGCTTGACGTTCTTCGGTCAACGCCAACCGCCAATACATCAGGAAAAGGATCGGGAACATGATCAGGGTCAGCAGTGTCGGCCACTGAAACAAGAAGCCGAGCATGATCAAGGCGAAGCCGGCATATTGCGGATGCCGGACATAGGCATACGGACCGGTNNAACAGAATGAACCCACCGCCGATGAGGACAAAACTAATGAGATGGAAAGGACCGAAGTGAGGATTGGCCTTCCAGCCGAACAGCATCTCCGGCAGATGTCCGGCATCATGCGCCAGCCAATTGATGTCGGGATATTGGCTCTGCAGCCAGCCCGACAGAAAGTAGATGGTCAGCGGAAATCCATACATCTCCGTGAACAGGGCGACGATGAACGCGCTGAAGGCGCCGAATGAACGCCAATCCCGCGAGGTTCTTGGCTTGAAGAAACTGAAGGCGAAGATGATGAAGACGGCAGAGTTGATCACCACCAGCGACCAAAGCCCGTAGTCATTGGCTTGATTGATCATGGCGTTCTCCTGATTTTGAGGACGACGTGCTGTCGTCTCGCGAACCATGGCCTCCGTGGCCGTGATGCATGAACACGTGCATCAGCGGGCACGCCGCGAGAAGGATCCAAGGCAAAAACTGGATGACGTGAGCGCTGTGCTCCTGCCAAAGAAAATAGCCGCCGATGCCAAGGAAACCGATCAGCACAAGGCCATTTCGAGAGGTTAGGTAATCCTTCATCTTCCGATCTTTCGATGCGAGTTTGGGACAGGCCGCGATGGCCCGTTCGACGACGCCAGCGAGGCTGGCGACGTCTAAATCTTGACGCGCCTTAGCCGCAGCGCATTCCCGATGACGGAAACCGACGACAGGCTCATGGCGGCGGCGGCGAAGATCGGCGAAATCAGGATGCCGAAGAACGGGTAGAGAATGCCCGCAGCCACGGGTACGCCTGCAGCGTTGTAGATCAACGCGAAGAAAAGATTCTGCTTGATGTTGCGCATGGTCGCGCGAGAAAGACGACGCGCGCGAACGATGCCGTTCAAGTCGCCCTTGACCAGGGTGAAGCCGGCGCTCTCGATGGCCACATCGGCGCCGGTGCCCATGGCGATGCCGACATCCGCCTGCGCCAGCGCCGGCGCGTCGTTGACGCCGTCGCCCGCCATCGCGACTTTGTGGCCCATGGCTTGCAGTTCGCTGATGATGCGTGCTTTGTCTTCCGGCAGCACGTCGGCGCGAATCTC
>JBOEHJ010000221.1:0-8207 GCA_050633905.1 Geminicoccales bacterium | reverse complement strand
CAACCGGCCCGTCATTCGTCCCTGTCACCGTCAGCGTCAGACGGCCCGTATCCGTCAGACCACTTGCATCCTCAACAACATAATCGATCTCGACTGTCGCCGTCTCGCCTGCAGCCAGATAATCATAAGCCGCACCAGGATCAAACGACACCTCACCGCCGACGATCGAAATCGAGCCCTGGCCGCTGGTGATCGACGCCGAATTTAGGCTCAGGCTGTCATTGTCGTTCCAGGATTGATCATTGCCGAGAACATCGAGCCGAACCACGCCATTCTCGGATATCGTGCTGACATCATTGTTGGCTTCGGGCGCGTAAATCGTCTTTTGATCATCGTCGGGCAGGTTCGAGCTATCCGATTGATCATCCGACTGCTGATATTCCTCGTCGACCGCTTCCTCATCCGGGGGACCAGCATCGACCGAAGCCTCAACAAGTGTCGGCGTATTAGAATCGGAACCATCCACAGCATCATCAGATGATACAGCTGATGCCAAATCGCCAAATTCAGTGGGCCGGGGAAAATCTGTGCCACGGGGAAAATCAGCAGAAAGGCCTGATCCGGTTTCAGTACCTTCCTGATGCTCATCCTCCCCCGATGAAAGGTGGCTGTCTCCACCGCTGCCTAAAGCGAGCTTGTCAGTATCAAGAGAATTCCGATCAGGCCCAGCGTTTTCGTTCTGGGACGCCTCGACAACTTCTGGACGGGCATCGCTATCGACATCTTCATCTAGAGCTGTCGGCGTTTCACGTGACGTCGACCCCAGATGCAGGCTCGGAACATCAGGGGCCACTTGTCCAGCATTCTGAGGTCGATTTTCGGACGCTGCCTTCTCATTCGATAGCCGATTGATTTTCGCATGATCGGATTCCCCTTCAGGATCTTCCGTTTCGCGCCATAGTTCTTCATCGGACATCATTGCGCCCCCTGCTCCCAATGGATACGCTGCCAGCAAGAGACAACGCGCCACTGGTGATTATGGGCGACGGGCTTTAACAAATTGTTCATATTCTTGGTCAACGGGCCGTTAACCGAAAGAGACACGAAAGCCCATTCCAACGCTTGATCGGTGGCATGGTAATAGCTGGATTAGTGCAGGCTACAGCATTTCCGTAGGAGGTTTATGCGGCGTTAGCCCACTCCCACACGACGCCACCCGCAGAATCCCACCATATCGGGTGGGAGGCCCACTACGAATGGTTGGGTGGAGGAGTGGGCTGGTGATGACGTCGCTCATTCGAAAAACGCTCTAGGCGATCACACCGACATTGCAGTCCACCGTCTCGGCGGATGACTGCTCGCTAAGGACGACCGGTGGCTTACCACCGCGCTTCTCCGGCGGCATCAGGCCCTGGGCTTCGAGGAGGGCTTCGGTCTGTTTTGCGACGGGAGATGACGATCCGCTCCACCAAGTCCAACGACGGTCTTCAACGACGGCATAGGCTTCGCCGGACGCTGGCTCGGCGAACGTCACCTGGCCCAGTTGCTCGCAGCATTGTTTCAAAAAATCGAGATTAGCCTCGGCCGCCTGTGATGCCTCCCCAAAGATTTGATCGGGGCTGGTGGCTTGGATATCGACCTTCTTGAAGCGTTCGATGTTCAGCATGCCCTCGATATCGAAAACGGTCATGCCGCGGTTCCAGCCTGTGGCGATGGTGCGGGGCCGCTCACCTTTGGGCACGCTGTTGTCTAGAAATTCGAAATGGACTTTCTTGTCCGAAAGTGCCCAAGCGAAAAACAAGGCGGGCATGCCAGTATAGGCTTCGATATTATGGGCGAGAAGGTCATCAACAGCTTTAAAGCGACCGGTTGTCTGACCCCGGCTCCAGGCACGTTCCACGGTTGCTTCAGGTGGTGTAACCATGAAGAACATGAAGACCGTATGGCCGAACCGGGTCAAAAGATTGCTGCCAAGCTCGTGCTCATCATCCGCCCGAAAACTGTCGAAACGAAAGCGGTCGATCAAGAGATGCGGCATCGTTCCGAGATCGGCTTTTTCCGCCATGTAGCGATCGAGCTTTCGATCGATGATTTCGAGTTCGTGACCGGTGAGCATGGCGCCGTATTTATGATCAGCACCTAGGGACTCGTATTCCAGCAGATATTTCCGCCAGTAGTCCGGGCTGACCAGCGCAAAGTCTTCCCAGGGCACACCAAGTTTTTTTGCGAGAGCTCGCTGATGCATTCTAATCGTGCTCTTGCCGGAAGCGGACGCCCCTTTGACATTCATGACGACGGGCTTTTCCTGCGCCGGTAGAAACCGGTATTCTTCGACTTTGGCGGCTTGTTCGATGATGGAATTGAGCGCTCTTCCCAACTGCGCACTGCCATAGCCGTTGATGAAGAGGTTGACCGCGAGGCGGGCTATCGCGGATTTATCAGCGGGCAGACGCCCGAGCGTTCGAAGCACGGCTTTCACTGCGGTGCAGACGGCCTCTGCGCAGGCCTTTTCGAACGGATCCTCGATCAGGGACCAGCGGGCCTCTGCCGCTTGAAGTGGTGATTCGCCGGGGCGCTCCGACGATGTCTTCGGCGATTTTGGCCTTTCGCTTCCGCCGAAGAGCCGGCTCAGGAAACCACGCTTCTCCGGCTGCCTTGCTTCCCGGTCCTGCCTCTGATCGAGGGCAGCCAGCTCTGAGAGCATGACGTCACGCGCCCGTCCCACCAGCTGCTCATGGTCCGATGTCAGCTGGTCCAATTTCGGGGTGACATATGTCTCAAAAATACGCGCAGTCATGCCGCGCATATTGAGGCCGAGCTCTTCATAATCCGGGCCATCGGGCACGGAGAGATCCGCGGTCACCCGGATAAGAAGCTCGTGCGCGATCAGCCGTTCCGGTCGGAAGGCGACGGTTTCCCTGGCGCGCAGGCCAGAAAGATCGGCAAGCTCATGCGCTTCGTCGAACCCGGTCTGGACATGTTCCGGCCGGAACATGGTCGAGAGCGGCAGGAGCCTTCTAGGAATTGACGACTTCAGGCCCGGATCCCAGGGACCGAATTCCCTCTCTTTATCAGCCACCTGCCGTTGATCGGTCACGGACTCGCGGCCGCTTCTTCCTTGCCACCGCGCAGCTTGTCCGAGATCATCTTGAAGAAGGGCAACAAGATCAGGATGATCGCTATCACCGTGATCGGGCCGGCGATGGGGCGTGTGACGAAGATCGACATGTCGCCTGATGACAGCAGCAGCGATTGTCGTAGCGTCGGCTCGGCGATCGGGCCGAGGACGATGGCGAGCACGGCCGGCGCCAAGGGGTAATCGAGCTTCCGCAAGAAGTAGGCGCCGAAGCCGAATGCCAGCATCAACCAGACGTCATGCATGTCCTTGGTGGCGGCATAGCCACCAACTACGGACAGAACGAAGATCAACGGTGCTAGGACCGTGAACGGCATCCTGAGCATCCAGATAAAGAGTGGGATGAAGGAGAGGTTGATGATCAGCGCGAAGACGTTGGAGACGTAGAAGGAACCGATCAGCCCCCAGACAAACTCGGTCTGATCGACGAACAGGCGCGGCCCTGGCGTAAGCCCCCAGATCACCATGCCGCCAAGGAGAATGGCCGTGGTCGGCGATCCCGGAATGCCGAGCGTCAGCATCGGCAGCATCGAGCCGGTGGAGGCCGAATTGTTGGCGGATTCGGGCGCGGCGACGCCACCTGGATGCCCTTCTCCAAATTCCTTCGGCGTCTTGGATATCATCTTGGTGACGCCATAGGCCATCAAGGAACCTGGCGTGGCGCCGGCAGCAGGCAGAATGCCGACGAAAAAGCCGAGGAGTGACCCGACTGACGTACCTTGCCAACCCCGATTCAAGCCCTCCTTGGCATCCCCGATGATGCCCTTCACGGTCATCTTGGCGTTAGTGGTCGTGATCTTGCCGCGGGTGCTGTCGATGGTCCAGAGCATCTCGCCGATGCCGTAAACACCGATCGCCAGCACCAGAAAATTGACACCGTGGAGGAAACCAGAAATGTCGAAGAAGACCAGCCTGGGCGCCCCTGAAATCTCATCGAAACCGACGGCGGCGAACACCAGACCAATGCAGATCGAGAAGATGGTCTTCGGGATGTCGTCACCACCAAGCCCGACAAAAGTCGCAAAGGCCAGCAGCATCAGCGCAAAAATCTCGGGCGGGCCGAAGCTCAAGGCGACACTTGCAAGCGGCGGTGCGAACAGGGTGAACAGGATGATGGAAACCGTGCCGCCGACGAAAGAGGCGACAGCGGCTGTCACCAGAGCAAGGCTGGCTTTACCCTTTTTCGCAAGCGGTCTGCCATCGAAGGTTGTCGCCACAGCCGTCGATGCGCCGGGGATGCCGAGTGTGATCGAACTGATAGCACCTCCATACATGGCGCCATAATAGATCGCTGCCAGAAAAATGATCGCAGATGAGGGCGGCACCAGGAAGGTGATTGGCAGGAGGATAGCCACACCGTTGACCGAGCCCAGACCCGGCATCGCGCCGATGAAGAGGCCAAGCGTAACGCCGATGATGATCAGACCAAGATTGACCGGCTGCAGCGCGATGAAGAAACCATCGATGAGAAGTCCAAGAACTTCCATGATCAGGAACGCCTCCCGACGTCTTGTAGTGGTGGTGTGACCACGTCATTGGTTTTTCGCCGCAAGGACCAAGATTGACGGTATGCGGCCAGGTTTTCGGCCTCGTTGACGGGGCTCATTTGTTGAGTGCTGACCACGATATTGCCGGCCACGTCTAATAAATGATCTGGTAAAGAGGGGTGAAGACCGGCGCCATGAACGGCATGCCCTTGGGTAGCGTTATCCGCATCAACCCTTCGAAAAAGAAGAAAAAGACGCAGGGAAGAGAGAGTGCCAGGGTTATCGTCAGGAACCAGCTGTGGCGACCGAGAAAGCGGAGGTAGTAAAAGAGGAAAACAGCCATCGCACCATACATCGAGATGATGTGGGTGAGGCCGACGAAACCTATGATGCCGCCACCGACCAGCGCCAGCATCTTCAGGCCGTAAGCGTCCAGAAACGGTTCTGATGATTGGGACGGCGGTGACGCCCGCCTGACGCCATTGATGCCGATGATCACGGTGCAGATCAGCATGACCGCTGATAGCCAGAACGGCCAGGCACCGCCGCCAGGACCTTCGTCCGGGATGAAGCCGATCTCGAGTTCGGCGCTTTTCCACATCAGGTAGATAGAGAAGAGGGCCAGCAGACCGGCCGTCGTGATTTCTGCGCGGCGCATGCCGGCCCCCCGATCTTTGTCCGGACAGCTGCCGAGGCAGCCGTCCGGAACAGGTTAGATGGATGGATGTGTTACTCGCCCATCGCCTTCAGTAGCACTTCGTGGTTGGTCACCTGGGTGGTCCAATACTCGCGCTGAGCATCGGCATCCATCGGCAGAGCTTCGAGGCTTTCCGAGGCCATGTAGTTCTGCCAATCCTCCGTGTCGTAGATCGTCTGGAAGAGGTTGCGGTAGTATTCTGCCGCCTCTTCGGACATGCCGGGCGCACCGACCACAGCGCGCTGGTTGTAGTAGCTGAAGTCCTTATCCAGCTCCTTAACGGTGCCGACGTCTGGAAGGTTCGGCAGGCGCTCGTCGGAGAACGCGATCAGCGGAACGACGTCGCCATTCTCATAGAAACCCTTAGCTTCGGCCGGGTTGTTGACGCTGGCCATGATCTGCTGACCAGCAAGATCCTTAGCGACAGCACCACCGCCATCATAGGGGATGTATTTGATCTTGATATCGAAGTTCTGTTCCATCCAGGCGATGACGATGCTGTCTTCCTGGCCCTTGCCGGTGCCGCCCATGACATATTCGCCGTCAGCAGCCTTCACCGTCTCCAGCCACTGATCGAATGATGTGATGCCGCTTTCTTTGTGCACCCAGAGTACGAAAGGATCGACGCCCATCATGGTGACCGGCGTGAAAGTCTGGATGTCGATGCCGAGATCGGTCTGGCGCATCGGCGTGGTGAAGAAGGAATTCAGCGTGACCAGGATGGTGTGGTCGGGATCGCTGGTACCGTTCAAAGCGATCAGCGCTTCCGCACCGGAACCGCCACCCTTGTTGTTGGGCACGAGCGGCAGCGTGGTCAAGCCATCTTTTTCAGCGACCGACTGCAGGAAGCGGGCGATCTGGTCAGCACCACCGCCGGCACCGGCCATGATCACGAAATCGATTGGCTTGTTGGGCTCCCAAGCATGAGCGATCGTGCCAGTAAAGGCTGTCGCAAGTGCTGCAGCACCAGCCATGCCCATAGCCATTCTTTTTGAGACTTTCATTAGCAATCCTCCTTGATTGTGGCGGACCATACGGTTCCGCCTCCGATTATTTCATCACCGATTCATTGTTATTTCTCTGCCGCTGATCCTCCCTGTTCTACGCCGGCTATAGCGGTTTCTTTTGATCGATATCGATGACGGTCGGCGGGACCTTAGTGAACCATGACGACTGGCATATCCGCCTTTTCGATGACTGATTGCGTGTTGCCACCGAACATGACTTCCTTTTCGTAATTGTCGCCATAAGCCCCCATCACCATCAGATTAGCGCCGACGGCTTTAGCACGCGCCACTAGATCTTCACCGACATTGCCCGAGCCGGAGAACCGATCGATGGTCGATGTCTGGCCGCCAAGCCGAAGATACTCCACCAGATCGCCCGCGCGTGTTCCATAGACCTCCACGCCAGCTGTTAGGATCGTGACTGTCTCAGCGCCTTCGATCACCCCCCTGGTCAGCGCGACAGCGCGAGCAGCTTCAGTCGAACCGTTCCAAGCAATCGCGATGTGGCTGCCGAGATTATCGGGCACGGCATCGGTCGCCGGGCACATCATCGCTGGCCTGCCAGTATGGAAAAGCGCTGCCTTCAGGCTGTTGACGCCGAGCATGCCGTTGCTTTCCGGCTGGGCGACCGCGACCAGATCGGCGAGCCGTCCATGGCGCTTGATAACCTCGACCTGACGGCCTTCCTCCTCGATCCAGCCTGCGGTCGCCCTGCCCTTGATCGGTGTTTGCGAAACCGCGAGACCGAACCTCTTTGTGAGGACATCGAACTCTTCCTTGAGACCGCTTTCCACTTGGTCAGCAAGATCAGCTGCCTGCTGATGCAGCTGGTCCTTCAAAAATCCTGGCACGGGAACACCATAGGGCAGCATGTCCTGCGGCCTTGGCCTGCAGTGGGTAACCTCGATATGCGCGCTAAACCGCCGGGCAAGGGCTGCAGCATGGGCTAGCACATTGTCGCCCTTATCATCGCCCCGTACCGGCACCAGGATTTTTCGGATCACGTCATGGCCTCCTAGAAGAGCCCTTCGATCAAACCTTCATCATTGAGCATGATGCTTTCCGCCGACGGTTTGCGCGGTAGGCCGGGCATGGTCATGATCTCGCCGCAGATGGCGACGATGAAGCCAGCGCCGGCGGAGAGACGCACTTCACGGATCGGCAGCGAGAACCCGGTGGGTGCACCGCGCTGGTTGGGGTCGGTGGAGAAAGAATACTGGGTTTTGGCCATGCAGACCGGCAGATTGCCGTAGCCGGCGTCTTCCCACTGCTTTAGCTGATCCCGGATTTTCTTATCCGCGATCACTTCATCTGCGCGGTAGATACGGGTGGCGACCGTCTCGATCTTCTGCATCAGCGGCATGTCATCACCGTAGAGCATCTCGAAATTCGCCTGATCGCTGTCGGCGATCTCGGCGATGCGCGTCGCAAGTTCCTTGATACCAGCAGAGCCATCAGCCCAATGCTTACAGAGGATTGCCTCAGCCCCCTGGCTTTCCACAAATGCGCGGCAAGCCTGGATTTCGGCCTCAGTGTCGCCATGGAAATGATTGATCGCGACCACGGCTGGCACGCCGAAGCCTTTGATGTTCTCGAGATGACGCCCGAGNNTTGGCGCAGCCGGCCTTCACCGCCTCGACATTTTCAGCAGCGAGATCCTGCTTCAGCACGCCGCCATTCATCTTCATGGCACGAATGGTGGCGACGATGACGATGGCGGAAGGCGAAATACCCGCCTTTCGGCATTTGATGTTCAAGAATTTCTCGGCACCGAGATCGGCGCCGAAGCCGGCTTCGGTCACGACATAGTCGGCGAGCTTCAGCGCTGTTTTGGTGGCAACGACGGAGTTGCAGCCATGGGCGATATTAGCGAATGGGCCGCCATGTACGAAGGCCGGATTATTCTCGAGCGTCTGCACCAGATTGGGCTGCATCGCATC
>JBOEHJ010000220.1:4605-6420 GCA_050633905.1 Geminicoccales bacterium | reverse complement strand
AGAGGGAAGGGGGCTCAAGCCACTTTCCGCTGACAAACCCAGCGGAGCCGCAGATGACAAGAGGAGGTGAACAGACGAATCGACCGGGAGTGCTCTCCCTGGCTATGGCGCTTCCGGCAGAAATGCGCCGGAAAGCTGTCGATCAATGGTGATCGCTGAGAGCTCTTCGTGGCCCGAAGGAGCCTTTAGGGACAGGCGGTCAGCAAGGATGTGGTTTCAAGGAGCCTCGTTCAGCGGAACATCATCTCCCGAGCCAGTCGCCTCGCTGCCCAAGCGCAAACGATGTCCGTCAAGGTCCTCGACATTCATCTCGCGCACGCCCCAAGGAAAGTTCGTGGGCGCTTGGCGGATGAAGGCGCCGCTCTCCTTGTAGTCATCATGGAGTGCGTCAACGTCGTCGATGAAGATCGAAATCCACATGCCTGCGGCCCCTTGGCCATCTTGGCATAGGAAAAGTCTGACCGCGTCGCGATGAACAGAGGCGAAGGTTGGCGGCGTCCCCCAGTCCCATTCCTTCTGAAATCCGAGCTTCTCGACATAGTAGGCAATCGATCTCGGCACGTTCTTTACGTTGAGAATGGGCACGGCGTTCTCGAAGCGATTGGGGCTGTGTTCCTTTGGATCGGCGCCGGCGGCGATCAGACGCTCGACGATCCGGCGGTCGGTCCTGGATGATGCATCGTTGAGGGCCGTACGGCCACGACTGTCCCTGAGGTTAGGATCGGCGCCGAGCTCCAGCAGCAGATCGACCATGGCCATTCGATCCTTGAGGACCGCGAGGTGCAGAGGTGTGCGACGATACTCGAACCGGCTCATCTGACGCGATATCAGGCGCCGATCGTCTGCGATAAGCGCCTTTACCAGATCAGCACGACCGAGTGCCACCGCTGCAAAGATCGTGGGATTTGCGCCGCGGGCAAGCAGGAACTCGGCAACGTCGCGATGCACATGCTGGAAACAGGTCGCCCAGCCAATCACGCCCATCTCGTGCTCGTCACCCTCACCATCGATATCAGCCCCTGCAGCCGCTAGGAGCTTGACGGCATCGAGATGACCCCCTTGTGCTGCCCAATGGATCGCTAGTGCGCGATCCAAGCTGTCACGCAGCCTCACATCCAAGCCGCGCTTGACAAGGACATCGATGCAATCGAGATGCCCCCCCTCTGCAGCGAGATGCAAGAGGGGCCTATTCCATTGGCCGCCGGTGATGTTGATCTTTGCAGGATTTTCGGTGAGCAGCCTGGCGAGATCGCCTGCATTTCCTGCGATGGCAGTAGCGATAATCTGGCCGTTGAGACTCACGCCATCGACATGCGTCTTGAGCGCTCGCCAGCTTTTGAAGCCATATTGCCGAGCGATATCCAACTGAGCATGATGAAGTCTTGCGGATGAGTCGTTTTTGCGGAGCTCGGCAAGATGCTCTTTGGCGGTCTTCTTGAGCCAGTCGAGATCAGGGCGAGAGGGAAGTTCTTCAGTCATGGCGCACCTTCTTTCTCTGCGCCCGGTGTCCGCAACTCACGGGCAGAAAGAAGATGGTGAGCACATCATTACCAGAGTGGGTTCAACCCTTCACGCGGACGGTCGGCCGCCTGCTCGGCCACTGCATAAATATGGCTGGGTGAGCTTCAAAGTCAAACGTTCGACAAACTTGCTAGGGTCTTCTCATGGTACACTGCCGAAGCAACACTTGCGGCAGAAATCCGGTGCATAGCATGAACGCCAGCTTGGTTTTCCTCGGCATGGCCGGTTTCGGGCGCATTGCCGACGCTACGGCACGAGGTGCTTCATACCGTCGTTGACCGAGACTTGACCCTA
>JBOEHJ010000220.1:4397-4571 GCA_050633905.1 Geminicoccales bacterium | reverse complement strand
CGTCTTTGCACCAGAAAATCGATTACCTCGCCTTCGCCATCGACGGCCCGCCAGAGACAAAATTTCTGTTTACCGATGACGACCACCATTTCGTCCAGATACCAGCGGTCGGTAGGCCGATGTTTTTTCTGTCTCAGCTGTGCCGCATAGAACCGGCCGAATTTGAGAAACCAA
>JBOEHJ010000220.1:0-4275 GCA_050633905.1 Geminicoccales bacterium | reverse complement strand
CTTCGGCCTGTTTTTGCGGATTTCTCGGCGGCAAATGCGAATCGAAGAATCTGCTGTCCTTCGGCTGGTGTGAGTATGGGGGCTTCACCTTTTCGAAGCGCTTCCAGAAAATGACGCGTCGATAGCACGAAACTCTGTTCCCAGGCGGTTTCTATATTGTCGAAGCGAGTCGTCACGCCATCAGCGTAGAGCTCGACGGCTGGCGGGTCGCCGAGGCGACCGTGACCGCCATGGACCCAAAGGACGCCTTTTGAGCCTGTGATCTCGATGCGATCGTCCTGCGGATATTGGCGCGTGTCGATTTCCAGCTCTGGTGAATAGACCACCTCGAGGTGACCAATGCGATTGCCCGGAAAACGAAAGGAGACGATGGAGGGGGCATCCAGGATTTCGCCGCTGGCTGTCTCGGTCTGGCCGATGAAGGCGTGGACGTCTTCGGGGTTGCCCATGAAGCGCCAAGCGAGGGCAAACTTGTGGTGGCCGTCATCAAAGATCAACGGTCCACCACCGGACTTTTCGCGATCCTGGCGCCAGGCGGTCGCTCCTGCAGGGACCTCCCACGCAGTTTTACTTCGGCCGGGATTGCTCTTGATACGGATCGAGATCGGCTCGCCGATGGCGCCGCTCTCGACCTGCTCCAGCGCTTTGATAACAGGTGGATGGAACAGGAAATTCTCGAAGATCTTGACCGGCTGTTTCGACGCTTCGGCAGCAGCCACTAATTGATCAGCCTCGTCAAGCGACACGCACATCGGCTTTTGCACGGAGACGATCTTTTCGGCTTCAATCGCCTTTAACGCTCCCCAGAGATGGAGATGATGGGGAAGGAGGATCTCGACCAGATCTACCTCCGGTCGCGCCAAGAGCGCGTCGATGTCATCGGTGATGAAGGCGTCGTCAACGCCCCAGGCCTTGGCCCGCCCCCTAGCGAGTGAGGGGTCTTGATCGCAGAGGGCGACGATCTGGGCGTTCGGATTTTGCCTGTATTCAATCGCATGCAGGTCGGCAATACGCCCGGTCCCGACGATCCCCACGCCGAACGTTTTTTCGGTCATGGCTCCGCTCCCTCCCTTTGACTCGATCCAATTGTCGAATCAGGTATATCTTATCAGAGGCAAGACTGCCCAACGATGATAACGAATCGCCAGGGAGAATTCGATGGAGAACATCAAGAGACGACGTTTCATGATCGCCGCGACCATCTTGCCGGCCATGTTGATCGGCGGTGCCGCTTGGTCCCAGGACAAAGGCGACATCTCGATCAGCCATTACTTCACCGGCGAGCTCGGCCTCAAGAGCCTTCAAGAACAGATCGCCAAGTTCGAGGCCGATAGCGGTTACACGCTCAAAGACAGCCCGGTCGGCCACGAGGATTTCAAGACCGATATCCTCGTGCGCGCCGCCGGCCAGAGCCTTCCAGACGTCTTCAGCTATTGGGCGGGTGCGCGTGTGCAGTTCGTGGTCGATTCGAATGCGCTNNAAGCGCTATCTGGTGCCGTTCAATTATCACTATGCCGGCATGTTCTATAACAAGAAGGTGCTCAATGAGGCTGGCGTGACCGAACTGCCGACCGACTGGGACGGTTTCCTCGCCCTTTGTCAGACGCTCAAAGCTTCGGGCGTGACGCCGATCGCACTGGGTTCCAAGGATCGCTGGCCAGCGCAATTCTGGTTCGACTATCTTCTCCTTCGCACCGCCGGTCCCGATTATCGCGCCAAGCTCATGGAAGGATCTGCCGCCTATGACGACGGCGAGGTCGTGGACGCTATGGCCAATTGGAAGGAACTGGTGGACCAGGGTTATTTCCTTCCCAACGCCAATGCTGACGGCTGGACCGATGCCTCCGACAAAGTTGCGCGCGGCGATGCAGCGTTGACGCTCATGGGCACCTGGATTACCGGCTATTGGAACGAACTTGGCTTGGTGCCTGGCGAGGACTACGACTTCTTTCCGTTCCCTGCCATGGCGGACGGCGTCGCCAATACGGTGGTCGGTCCGGTCGATGGTCTCGTGATTTCGGCGAACGCGGAGAATGTCGAAGGTGCCGAGTCCTTTCTTTCCTATATGGTGTCGAGTGCCGACGTGCAGGCTGCCTGGACCAATGCCTTCGGAGCGCTCTCGGCGAACGTCAACGTCGACCCCGCAAGCTATAACGACGTGATGCAGCGCGCCTTCTCGACGGTCGCCGATGCCGAGGTCTTCGCCTTCAACTACGACCTTGCGACGCCGCCGCCGGTCGCCGAAGTTGGGCTTTCCATGTTCGCCCGCTTCATGGATGACCCATCCGCCTATCAGGCGATTCTCGGTGAAACTCAATCGGCGGCTGCCGAGGCGTTCAAGAATTAGGTTTTCTTGTCACTTGGGCCGTCAAACACACCGATCGATGGATCATCAATCCTTGGGGGTCGATTGGTGAAGCGCGAGGAGCGGTTCTGGCAGGTGGTTTTTCTCACGCCACCGCTTCTCGTCTTCGGCGTGTTGGTCGTCTGGCCGCTTTTCAGTTCTTTCTACTACAGCTTCACCGACTGGAATGGCTTCAATCCCAACTATCAGTTCGTGGGCTTCGCCAACTTCGGAAAAATCTTGACCGATCGGCTGTTCTTGAACGCCGCGATCAACACGGTGATCTGGATGGCGGCGGCCCTCCTGTTGCCAACACTTCTGGGCCTCGGGCTCGCTCTGTTGATCGACAGCAAGGTGCCGGGCGGGACGGTCTTTAAGTCGATCTTCTACCTGCCAATTTGCTTGTCCGCTGTCGTCGTCGGTCAGATCTGGGTCTGGATCTATCAGCCTGATTGGGGACTGTTGAACACCATGCTCGAAGCTGTAACGGGCAGCGCGCAGAACTTCGCCTGGTTAGCGAAACCGAGTTCCGCCCTCTATTCGGTGATCGTCGCCTGGTCTTGGCAGCAAACCGGCCTTTCGATGGTCATCTACCTCGCCGGGTTGACCGCGATCCCGCGCGAGTTGCTCGAAGCCTCCGCCCTGGAAGGCGCCACCGCCTGGCAGCGCATTCGATACGTCGTCGTCCCGCTTCTCACGCCAGCAACGATCGTTGCCGTGGCACTCAGCGTCATCAACTCGCTGAAGGGCTTCGACATCCTCTACATCATGACCGCGGGCGGTCCGTTCAACAGCTCCGACACCCTCGCCATGCACATGTACAACGAGTCCTTCAAGAAATACCTGATGGGTTATGGCAGTGCCATTTCCGTCGTGCTGTTCTTGGCGGCGCTCACCATCATTTGGCTCTATTTCCGCGAGCTCAAAAAGGTGGACGAGATCTATGGCTGAGGCGCTGGCCGACCCGCTGCCAGCCAAGCCATTCGACCCATGGCCGGCGGTCATCTTCGTAATCCTCCTTTGCCTCGCCGTTCTGTTCCTGGCGCCGACCATCGGCGTGCTGCTGTCCTCAATCAAGACGACACGTGACGTTGCGCAAGGCGAGCTCTGGTCGATCCCACCGGGCCTCTATCTCGGCAATTTCTCAGAGGTGCTCGGCAATCCCTCGGTGCATCGCTATCTCGTCAACACGTTGCTGGTCGCAGTACCTGCAACCATCGCTTCGATCACCCTCGGCACGCTCGCAGGCTACGTGTTCGCCAAACTGCCGTTCCGAGGCAGTAACCTACTCTTTCTCGCGATCGTCGCCGGCATGTTCTTTCCGCCGCAAGTGATCCTGATCCCGCTGTTTCGTCTTTTCAATGCCGCCGGTTTGGTCGACACGCTTTGGCCGCTGATCCTGATCCACACGGCCATGGGCATTCCGATCTGCACGCTCTTGATGCGCAATTTCTCCGCGGCCGTGCCCAATGCCGTTCGTGAGACTGCGATCATCGACGGCGCCAATGAATGGCAAGTGCTAACCCGCATAGCTCTGCCGCTCAGTCTGCCAGCACTCGCCGTGCTCGCGACCCTGCAGTTCACCTGGATATGGAACGATTTCCTGTGGCCGCTGATTTTTACCAAGTCGGACGAGAAGCGGACGATCATGCTCGGCATCGTCAACATGAAGGGACAATATTCGGTTGCATGGGGCGTGCAGGGTGCCATGTCCCTGATCGCCAGCCTGCCGACTCTCATCGTCTTTCTCTTCTTCCAGCGCTATTTCATCAAAGGCATGACCATGGGCGCCGTCAAAGGCTAATGGAATGTCCAGTGCATTGACTTTGGAGCGTCAGCGTTCGTCCAGCTGGTATGCGGTCCTTTTCTGATGCGTCAGCTCTGGAGCCTAGGCAGTACCTCCCTTGCCGCAAGCTCCATCGAGCGTTGCC
>JBOEHJ010000219.1:0-13515 GCA_050633905.1 Geminicoccales bacterium | reverse complement strand
ATGAGACGTTCACGATCAATGTCGGCGATGTCAATGAGGCGCCTCAATTCGATGTTGGTGTCGTTGTCGATGACACGACCTTTG
Source organism: Geminicoccales bacterium (assembly GCA_050633905.1). Taxonomy (GTDB): domain Bacteria; phylum Pseudomonadota; class Alphaproteobacteria; order Geminicoccales; family Geminicoccaceae; genus JANQPX01. Next base: position 13,431 of record JBOEHJ010000219.1, on the reverse strand, counting down.
AAGGTTCTGATCGGTATGTCGGCGACGAGCATCATAAGGTTGCCTATGGCGATGATTTGATCGCCGTCGATACCGGTGAAACCTTCAAGTTATCCGGCTTTGTGCGCGCCGGTGACGGCAATGGCAACGGCTTCGATGAGGACAATCAGCAGTACTTTGGTTTTGCCAGCTACGATGCAGACGGTCATAGGATCCAAACCTCGATGGTCATGCGTTTCAGTGATGCCGTCGATACTCAGCTTGCCGTCGATCTGAAACCTGGCGACACCGAAATTCACCTAAACGATGCGACCAGCTGGCAAAATGGCGGCGCTGGCCATCAGCGCGCCTTGGCTTGGTGGCCTTATAGCAATTCAGAGGGTGAGACATATGACGACTATACATACACCCGCAACGTTGACTCTGGAGACGACAGCCAGGGTCTATGGGATGAGGGTGGGGTCGACTATGAGAACAATGTCATCACCCTTCGCGAACCTTGGGACGGTCCCGAAGTCGCGGCCGGTAGTGCCGTTCGCAACAGCTCCAGCGGTGGCACGTTCAACTATGTCGGCCTAAGCAATGAGTCTGTTGAGAGCGACTGGCAATATGTCGAAGCCGAATTCGGTGGCGAGGTCTGGGACAACGGCACCTACAGCACAAGCGCGTTTCGGCCAGGCACCGCTTACGTTAAGCCGATCATGCTTCTCAACTATAATGACACCGAACAGGATGCGATTGTTGAATGGCGCGATGTTGAGATTCGCCAGGTCGACGACGTTGTGGTCGCAGAAGATGTAACGGTTACCCTTTCCGCAGGCGCCAGCGATGCAGATGGTGATACACTGACGTATCAGTGGACACAGATAGAAGGCCCAACGGTTACCCTATCTGATGCAACCTCCGCCAATCCAACCTTCCAGACGCCCAATATTATCGACGATCAGGTGATCCGCTTTGAGGTCGAGGTCAGTGACGGTGAGTTTACGATCAGCCGCGAGGTGAGCCTTACCGTCGACGGCGTCAACGATCCGCCGAGCGATCTCGTACTGGACAATGTACGGGTGAGCGAGAACGCGGACGATGGAACCGTAGTCGGGACGGCTGCAGGGACTGACGCGGATAGTGGTGAAGTGTTGAGCTACGCCCTCACGGACGATGCGGGTGGCCGGTTCACGATCGACGCCGACACCGGCGAGATCACCGTCGCCGACGGCTCGTTGCTCGATTACGAAGCGGCGGCGTCGCACGACGTCACCGTGCAAGTCACCGACGATGCCGGCGCCACCTATGATGAGACGTTCACCGTCAATGTCGGCGATGAGAATGACGCGCCTTCAGATCTAGCCATCGTTAACGATCAGCCCATCCTTGATCTCAATCCGGTCGGGTATTGGCGTCTGGCCGATGGTGCTGGCACAGACGAGCTCGGTGGTACGGATGCTATCTATCAGGGTGCGACCCCCGGAGAGGACGATCCATTCATCAATGCGGAGACGACAAGCGCGCAATTCGATGGCAGCGGTGATTATATCGAGATCCCTGATGATCCGGCCTGGCAACTGAGTGATGGGACGGTGCAGCTTTGGTTTAATCCGGCTGATGTCAGCGGCATACAAGGCTTGATTGAGCGTGATGCCAGCAATCAAAATACCTCTGGCCACGTTGGATTGTACCTCAATGGCGACGATTTGGTTCTCCGTATCCAGACGACGTCGGAATCGAAGACGATTACTGTCGCCGACAGCGTCAATGCAGGTGATTGGCATCATGCTGCGGTGTCGTTCGGCAGCAATGGCCTCGAGCTTTATCTGAACGGCGACCTGGTTGCCGAGGATTCAGGCTTTACCACAGGCATTGATGGCAACAACAATCCCTGGGTGATTGGTGCTAAAGCATGGAAGACTTCGGAAGGCAGCAATGACGGTATAGAGAGGTTTTTTGAGGGTCAAATAGCCGATGTAGCGATTTTCGATCAGCAGCTTTCGCCGAGTGACATCGATGTTCTCGCTGATCGAGGAACACTAAATGAGAACGCCGCCGATGGCACCTATGTCACCACAGCCTCAGGAACCGACGCGGACGCCGGCGACACGCTCACCTACGCCCTCACCGACGATGCGGGTGGCCGCTTTGCCATCGACGCGGACACCGGCGAGATCACCGTCGCCGACGGCTCGTTGCTCGATTACGAAGCGGCGGCGTCGCACGACGTCACCGTGCAAGTCACCGACGATGCCGGCGCCACCTATGATGAGACGTTCACCCTCAATGTCGGTGATGTCAACGAAGCACCAACCGACATTGGCTTCGATGCCGAAAAAGCGGTCTCCACCACAGTGGTTTCTGAAGACTTCGAATCGGGTGCCACGGGTTGGAGCGACAACACGACGACCACAGGCGGTGCCGGGCTCGATGGCAATTATCTGGGCAACTTCTTTGGTACTAACGGTGAACAGACGATCTATAAGACCTTCGCGCTCTCCGGTGATCAGGACAGCGTCACCATCAACTTCGACTTTTGGGAGTTCGACACTTGGAACGGCGAAGAATTTAAAATCTGGGTCGATGATGAGCTGATCGTTACGGATGTCTATTATACTCAGCAATATCTCGGCGACAGCGATGTCAGCAGCTTTGGCACGGCTACCTCCGATACGTCGAGCAATCTGGGCGAGGGCTTATATAATGACCAGACTCACAGCTACAGCTTCACGATCGACAGCTCGGCGACCAACATCAAGGTCGGCTTTGGTAGCAATTTAGATGAGTCGGCCTCTGATAATACCGAATCCTGGGGCATCGACAATTTTGAGATTGTCGAAAACCAGGGAGGCACGGCCCTGCCGGTTGAGCAGACGGCTTTCGAAACGGTTGCAACCGGTGAGATCGTCAGTGTAGGGAGTAATAAGTCTGTCGATCGGTGGTCACTTTCACACGACGGGGGCGACCTTACGATCGATATGTTCGCGGATGGCTTCAACGGAAGCGGCCTCGACAGCATCATCTATCTCTACAGAGACAATGGTGGTGGCAGCTACACGCTGATTGGCAGCAATGACGATGGTTCGGCAGGCAGCGACGGCTCGACAAGCAGCTACGACTCCTATCTCAACACTTCCGATTTGGCCGCAGGCGATTACATCATTGCCGTCGGTTCGTATGGCACCTCGTCGTCCATAGCCATTGCGAGTGGTGCTGATGACACCGCTTCTGCGACCACCGCTGGCGCGTATCAGCTGACCGTTAACGGCAACGCGACGCTCAATGGCATTGCCACCGATCCGAGCGATGGCAATCCCTGGGGCGATCCCAACGGTGCCGCCACCATCACGAGCGTGTCGGGAGGCGGGCTCGAAGCCGGTGAGACCTTAGCCACGCTCGAGGCCATAGATGTGGATAATGGGGATGCGGTGGGTTACAGCCTTAGCGACGATGCTGGCGACCGTTATAGCATCAATGCGTCAGGCGAACTCAGTCTCGACGTTGCTCATGACGGCTCAGCTTTGGCAAACGACAGCATCACCGTCCGGACGACGGATTCGGGCGGTTTAGCGCTTGATGAGACCTTCGAGGTCACACTCGGATCGAGCGGCACGGACAGCATAGATGGCAGCGCTGGTCGTGATATCGTTCATGGGCTGGGCGGAGATGATACCATCAAAGCAGGCGATGGCGACGATCTTATCTATGGCGGCGCCGGTGATGATGTCATCGATGGCGAGGGCGGCAGCAATGTCATCTATGGTGGCGCCGGCGACGACACGATCGACAACAATAACAGCTCGGCGACGGGCGATGTCGTTTATGGCGGTGATGGCAATGACAGTATTTGGGGGGCAGGTGGCGACGCCAGCGACACGCTCTATGGTGATGCCGGCAACGACTACATCAATGGTGAGCTAGGCGACGACGTCATCTATGGCGGTACAGGAAACGACTCGCTCTATGGCCATAACGACGATGACACCATCCACGGCGACGAGGGCGACGACCTGCTCGTCGGCGGCTCCGGGAACGATACCCTTTATGGTGGTGCTGGCACCGATACATTAACCGGCGAAGACGGCGACGATCTCTTTGTGCTCCTGCAAGGGCAGGGGAACGATACGGTCGACGGCGGCTCAGGCGGTGGCTGGACCGATACGATCGAACTGCAAGACGGGGCCGGAGGCAACAATATCGGTGACTATGGCAGTGACTGGACGATGGTGCTCGATTATGGCTCCGTTGAAAGCTCCGACACCAGTACGACCGATGGCTGGCTTAACCTGACGGACGATGCCGCCGGCACGATTACCATGCAGGATGGAACCGAGATCGATTTCACTGGGGTCGAGCATATCCAGTGGTGATATGCTCTAGTCCGCGCGAACGTCATGCCCGATGAAAGTTTGCCTCGGGGACATCTGGGCCCCGCATTTAGTCTGCAGCTGCAACCGCTTGCTCGGCGCTCCTGCTTTTTAGCAGCCAAACAAAGAACCAGGTTGCCAGCAAAGCGCCAACGATCTGGCAGAGGATGAACAGTGGTGCGTCAACAGGGCGGATGCCGCTGAAGGTATCAGTGAGCGTGCGGGCGATGGTGACTGCTGGGTTGGCGAAGGAGGTGGACGCGGTGAACCAGTAGGCCGCGGTGATGTAAAGACCAACGGCATAGGGGACCGCTTCCTCCCGGTGGCGCAAGCAGGCCAAGATGGTGCCAAGGAGGCCGAAGGTCGCAATAATCTCGGCGATCCACTGGCCGCCGCCGGTCCTCATCTTCTCCGACAACATGAATAACGGCTCTTCGAACATCAAATGCGCCGCCCAGGCTCCAAGAATGGCTGCGCCAATTTGCACGATGACATAGGCGACGGCGTCGCTTGCCGTGATCTTGCCCTGCACTAGGAACGACAAGGTGACAGCTGGATTGAAATGGGCGCCAGAGATCGGCCCCAGCATCAAGATCAGGACCACCAGGATAGCGCCGGTCGGGAGAGTATTGCCAAGCAACGCGATCGCGATATTGCCGCCGGCCAGGTTCTCGCCCATGATGCCAGATCCGACCACGGTCGCCAGCAGAAAAGCCGTGCCGATCGCCTCGGCTGAGAGACGGCGTGGCAAATCATTGACTTGGCCGCTCATGCTGCCGTACCGCTGTCATCGCGTTGGTCGCCGATCGCATCAAGGCGGTTTTGCAGCGTTAGTTTATCGAGCGACAGGATCGGCAGGTTAACGAAGATTTGGATACGGCGCTCGAGTTGGAAATAGGCGTTCTTGAAGGCCCGCCATTGCTTGTCGTCGGGCCCCTCGACAGCGGCGGGATCCTCAATACCCCAATGGGCAGTCATCGGTCGGCCGGGCCAGATAGGGCAGACCTCACCGGCGGCGTTGTCGCAGACTGTGAAGACGAAATCGAGTGCTGGCGCGCCGTCGGCAGCGAACTCATCCCAACTTTTGCTCCTGAGCTCATCAGTGACATAGTTGAACTGACGGAGCAGACGAAGTGCTACCGGATGCACCTCGCCCTCGGGTTGGCTGCCGGCGCTAAATGTCTTGAAGCGACCGAGGCCATGCCGGCTCAGGACGCCTTCGGCAAGGATGCTCCGTGCTGAGTTACCAGTACAGAGAAAAAGTACGTTATAGATTTTGTCCGTCACAATAACGTCCTCGATCAGTCAGTCGCAAAGATCACTCATCGCCACAAGATCGCCACAGAGCTCGGATTGGCCCTGACAGCAATCCTCCGTCAGGTAACGCAGGAGACGGCGCGTTCCTTCGGCCTCAAGTGCATAGTAGATCCACCGTTCGACCCGCCATGACTGCACCAGTCCTGCTCGTTCAAGCTGGGCGAGATGAGCGGATAATGTCGGTGGTGCGACCTTGAGGCGTTTGGCAATCTCGCCTGCCGGCAGGCCTTCTGGACCCTGCCTTACCAAAAGCCGAAAGACTTTGAGGCGTGTTTCATTCGCAAGGGATGCAAAGGCTGAGGCTGCCGTCGAAATTTTCATAATTCTATAATTAACAAAAATACAAATTAACACAACCGGAGCTGAGATATTTCGGTTTCGCCAGCATCGGTGCACAAGCGATACGCTTCGCCTGAGGCAAGCAAGGAAAAGAGGCGTTCGAGGATACCTTGCCGTGTCGCTGCACGGTTCTGATGAACGGCCTCACCGATGATCGCTGACTTTCTGGCGCGATCCACTGCAACCGACAGGACGGTCGTGGCCGGCCTCGAACTGTGCCTTGGATTGAAGACTGATCAACGTTGATGGCTTGAGAGACATGTATCATACACGTCAATCAAACGTTCTACGGTGACAGCGTTGCGGCAAACACTTGACGCCAATATGACAATGAAGAGTATTTCTGTCACAGATCGCGCATGATCGACTTGCTGATATGCCGCGCTTAAAGAAGAGGGTGTTTGGAGATGACCATCGATGCCTTCAGCAAGGTCACGCCGAAAATCAGAATGAGAAGACCGCCGATGAAGGCGGCGGTCTGCAGCAACATTGCCAGACTTCGATCCGTTACCGAGAGAACCCCCGCGAGTGTCAGCGCAGACTTTCTTGCATAGACGGAAAGCGTGGCAAGCAAGGCAACAGCGAGCCCGGTGCCAATAGACATCGCCATAACGGCAGCGATGCCAGCCCCGACCAGTCCGGTTGCAAAGGCGAGGATCAGCACAAGGATCGCGCCGCTGCACGGGCGGATGCCGACGGACAGAACCATCAAGGCAGTGTCACGAACGGAGAGGGTTGCCGCAAGATCGGTGGCACTAGGACCGTGATGATGATGGCAGCAGCCACTATGATCGGCGGCTTGCTCCTTCGATAAGCCGCGGCGCCAGTTCAAAAGATTCCGTCCGCTGCGCCACATGAGAAACAGGCCGATCAAGCTAACGAGCCCATAGCTCAAGACTTCCAAGGCGATGCCAGTACCCTGTGCTTCGCGCAGCGATCGTTCGAGGATGAGGGCCATCGCGCTGACCAGGACGATGGCTGTGACGCCCTGCATCAGTGATGACAGAAAGGAGAGCAGAAGGCCCTGGCCAAGACGGCTCTCATGGGTGGCGAGGTAGGTTGAGATCACCACCTTGCCATGGCCGGGGCCGATGGCGTGAAACAGGCCGTAGAGAAAGCCGAGGCTAATGAGCCCCCAATGTGCTGCTGGCCCTGCATTCTCGAGAGCTCGCATGGCGGCGGCCAGGTCCTTGTGCAGATCGCGTTGCATCTGAATGGCGAAAAGCACAGCCTTTTGCCAGATAGCGGGCAGGTCGACGAGGATCAAAGCGGTGACAAGGCAGGCGAGGGCAATGAGCGCTAAGCCTGCGGCCATCGGGTGTCGGGGAAGGGCGGTCAGCATTCAGGAGCAGCGCATGTTGACAGTCTCAGCAAACAATTCGCCAAGCCCATCGCCCCCAGATTCGTCCTGGTCCAGTGATGCGGCAAGCGATACCTGATCAAAGGTAGGATTAGGTTGGATGATGTCACCAATGCAGCGATCGCCGCCCTTACCCTCGAAGGTGACGACATCGCCTTCGAGATGCACGATCTCAATGTAATAGGTCGGATCATAAATGGCGAAGGACAGGGCTTGTGATGTCGGATCGACCGGATCCTTAAGTGGCACTTCGAAACGCATCCACATGCGACCATCGCGTAAGCCGCCTTCGTAGTTCGAAACGTCACCGAGCTCAACGGGCGCTCCATCGGCTTTGATCACGGTGAAGTAGTTATAAGCTGCGAGGTTTGCGAGATTCTTTCCGGCGATCTCGTTCCAGAATTCATCCGAAACTTGATTGCTGACATCGACTTCATCCGCGATCGCCACGGTGTAATAATCATCAAAAATCCAATCGAGCTGCAAGGCACGCACCTTGCCAGTCTCGTCAAGGAGCACCTTACTGCGCAGATCGATCCAAGCATGGGGATGGGCCTGGGCCGAGGCGGCACCCAATGTGATAAGGGTTGCCAGGATGAAAAATCGCCAGATCATGAAAAGTTCCCGCATGATGGTTCGCGATTGAATGGCGGCGGCCTAGCCATGGCCTTTGCCTGCTGGCAGGTTGCTCGTAGTCTCTAGTCAACGAAAAGCCGCCGTTCCTTCTTACCTAAAGAACACCATGGACGACAATCACTCATCCGTGCTTGAGATCGACGATCTGGTCCAGCGTTACGACGATCGCATCGTCTTGCGTCTCGACACATGGTCGGTGCCTCATGCCCGACATCATCTCATTCTCGGCGCTTCCGGGTCAGGAAAGAGCACGCTCTTGCATCTTATCGCTGGGCTACGTCGCCCAGACAAGGGGCGGATAACGGTCCGGGGGCAAGAGTTATCAGGCCTCGACAGAAAGCAGCTTGATGCTTTCCGGGGGCAGCATGTGGGGATCGTTCTACAGGACCTGCATCTGATTTCAGCCCTCAGTCTTAGGGATAATCTTCGTCTCGCTCAATCGCTCGCTGGACAAATACCCGAGCGTGAGCGCATCAATCAGCTCCTCGATCAGGTCGGGCTTGCTCCCATTGCGGCGCAGAAACCGGACAGGATCAGCCAAGGCGAGCGACAGCGAGCGGCGATCGCTCGAGCGCTGGTCAATCGTCCGAGCCTCCTGCTTGCCGACGAACCAACATCAGCACTGGATGACGACAATGCCCGAAAGGCCATCGAATTGTTGCTGGAGCAAGCAACGATCTCCGAAGCGACATTGATCGTTGCCACTCATGATCGGCGAATCGTCTCTCATTTCAATGATCGGTTAGTCCTCGGGGAAACCGGATGACCGTTCTTGGATTGAGCTTAGCCTACCTTCGAGCGCGCCCGCTCAGCACATGTCTTAACCTGCTGCTCCTGGCACTTGGCGTCGGCATGATCGTGTTGCTGTTGCTGTTCAGTGCGAAGATGGAGCAGCGCCTGGCACGAGACGCCGCCGGGCTAGATCTCGTGGTCGGTGCCAAAGGCAGCCCGCTCCAGCTCATTCTCTCTAGCATCTACCATCTCGATATCCCGACGGGAAACATTCCGGTCTCGGAAGTGGAAAGATGGCGTCATCACGATTTGGTCGAGGCCGTGATTCCGCTCGCGCTCGGCGACAGCCTTGGTGGATTTCGCATCATCGGCACGGAAATGAGTTATGCCGAGCATTACGCCGCCACCTTGACGGAAGGCCGGTTTTGGCAAGTACCGTTCGAGGCGGTGCTCGGTAGCGAAGTCGCTGAAAAGACAGGCCTTGGGGTCGGTGATCGGTTTTTCGGCAATCACGGCCTTGCGCCTGGCGGTCCTGCCCATAGTGACCATCCTTACGAGATTGTAGGGCTCTTAGCGCCGACCGCCAGCGTCATCGATCGGCTTACACTGACCAGTGTGGACAGCATCTGGGCATCTCATGGTATTGCCGCGATCGACGACCATCATGACGACGTGTCATCAGAGAATGCGGGCGCCGCGCAAGAACTCGTGGATGGCCGCCAAGCAGTGACCGCCTTGCTGCTTCGGTATCGCTCACCGCTGGCAGCGGTGCAATTGCCACCTCTTGTCAATCAGACAGCAGGACTTCAGGCCGCCGCCCCCGCCTTGGAAATGGCACGCTTGTTCTCGATGATCGGGGTTGGCATGGACGCGATCAGCGGTTTTGGCCTGCTGCTGATGGCGATGGCCGGGCTAACCATGTTCATCGGTCTCACCAATGCCTTGCAAGCGCGGCGTTACGATTTGGCGATTATGCGAACCATGGGCGCTTCACCTCGAACGCTGTTTGCTCAACTGCTACTGGAAGGCATGATACTTGCGGGCGGGGGGGCGCTTCTTGGTCTCCTGGCCGGCCATGGCGCCGCCAGCATGCTGGCAACAAACATCGATTGGGCTGGTAATCTCGGCCTGTCTGGGCTGACATGGACGTACTCGGAGGCGTATGTCATCGGGTTAGCGATCGCCATCGGCTTGATCGCCACGCTCATACCAGCCATCCAGGCCTATCGTACCGACATTGCGGCGGTACTGGCATCGGGGCGCTGATGCGCTAAGGTAAAAAGAGAAGCGGTCGTGCGGGAGGGGATGGCGAATGATCTGGAACATGGAATGTGGATCGGCAGAGTTCCCAAGAGGCATTGTCGTTGGGGGCCTAGCGCTTCTGATGGTCGCTCTGATGCCACCGCTCGCCGCCGAGACGCCGGCGGACGACGGTGATGCGATTGATCCCAAGGACATCCCATCGGTTCATAACACGTTCTATCAGGTGCCCGAGGGGACAGTGAGCTGGGATGTGCTGGGGACTATGGATATGAAGGTGGAAGTGATCGCTCCGCTGCGAAGTCAGATGACCAAGAGTTTCACCAAGGAAGTCAAGGCACTTGACGATCAAACCGTTGAGATCATGGGCTTCTTGTACCCGCTCGAAGGCGGTGTTGCGCATGAGCGCTTTCTTCTAACCGCCTGGCCACCGAGCTGTCCCTTCTGTCTACCCGCAGGGCCGACCTTGATGGTCGAGGTGCTGGCAGCGGAGCCGGTTGAATTCAGTGAGGGTGCAATCTTGATGTCGGGCAGGTTCGATCTGCTCGAGAACGACCCATCCGGTCTGTTTTACCGTTTGCAAGAAGCAACCCTAAAGCAGCGCTTTGATAATATCCGATGGACCGGCCAGGGCCTGAACGGTCAGGACGCGTTGCGATAATCCGAGATCGAGAGTTCAGCTGCCGATCTCATACCGGGACGGCTGATGATCGGAACTCTAGGTGTCCGTCATTGCAAACAAACAATCGGGCCGCACGCCGAGTGCTATCTCGACATCCAATTTCCTCATCGTCTCGGTCACCTAGTCGCCGCATAAAGCCCGGTCGATCGGCAGGCCAAGAAGGCCATCGATGACTATCCTCTGCAGTTGGCATGCAAGGTCATTTCTATCGGTCCATTGATCAACCTGGACGACGTCATCGCGCCGAAGCAGCCTGTGCCTGAACGAGGATGCGGCCCCCATTTGTTGATGGAAGACGCGATACCGAAGGGCCTGTGCCTGCGCAATCTCCCGACGATTGCGCGCCAGCCTCGCCTGTAGCTTATTCCTGTCGACCTCGCTCCGTTGCCACGCTAGCAATGCTCACCTCCGTTGATTTGAATTCAACCAAAAGCATTGTCGGCGGCGATCGGGACTGATCGATGACAGTCCGGTGGAAGTTCGATGACAAAGGACATCCGGACGCTGGAGTTTCGCCGGCCGAGCGGAATGGTCGGCTACAAGCTTCGGCAGATAATCCTCGTCTGACAGCAGGTCAGCGATAATGTCATTTTCATTCTGGCCGGTAGGCTATCGATTACAAAATCAATCATCATCGGACGTAATGGTCACGATGTCGAAAGCCTCGAACCGATCGCTATGAACAGCGTGAAGACAAGCGGAATCGGCAGGAGTGGGTGGATGTTGTTCAAGAGGCGCACCGCACCGCATTGCAGAGATAGCCAACAGCATATTGCAGCGGGTTCTTGGGACTTTTCGAATAGTCCATCGTCGCTCTGACGAGGTGGAAAATGCCAGTATTGGCCGATTGTGATGAGAAAGTCTGAGGCACCCGAAATTGCTTTTGTGACTCAGAAACAGTTTCTAAAAAGCTCTTTTCTAGAATTTCATTTCTGAAAAAAACCTTCCGGAAAATGTGATTCTAACAAAACTCTGAGCCAAGTATCCGTTCGGACTTTTTCATCACAATCAGCCAAAGGCAGATATTCAGAGCGATCGAGGCGGTCGATGAGTATAGGAGCTGAATGTCAAAATGAACCATAGGAGAAAAACGTAGTTCTTATTAGCGTTGTAGTTTTCATGTAATTTTTCGACAAGTGTTTTTGAGCTTCTTCTGTTTACCGTATTGAAATCCCAGGTCACATTTTCTTGGCAAAAGAAGGTGGTATTTAGCGTCGCATGTTTTGAACAAGATACCTCTAACCAGACTCAGGGAGTTCGTTGTGTTTCGCAAACGATGGAAAGCTGGCAATCGGAATCTCCTCGATCTAGGTGACCAGAGTCTTGGCGTGTTTTGTCAACAATGTGGGTATCAAGCGGCATATAAAGCACGCAAGTTTGCAGATACACTCGGCTGGGACTGCAAGCTCAATGAGATCGACGGTCAATTGGTATGCCCTCAATGCGCTGCTAATTCTGGACGTCCTGAAGCGAAGCTTCGAATTCAACGCAATCCTGATCAGCAACAGCTCGACCAGAATGCCTGATCTATGGAGGGTGATTGGCTAAGGTTTAGCTGCTTGATTGGCTCTGGTCTGGCTGCCGGTCCTTGCCTCTATGCCAACCCGGCTAAAGGGCCTGTAAGAGAACTTCAGCCTGCCGCTGAGTGGGCTGTTCAGGGTCAGGCCCGGCCGGCAAAGGTCTTTTCTCAACGGTCGTTGTACTCCGGATTTCTGCCACAATGGTTTCGGCAGAGGCACGCCAAATCCAGCTATCGTCATCATACCAAATTCAAGAGAAGGAGCGCTATGACATGAAAACCGTCGCGCATCTTGCCCTGATCGCATTGACGTGCATTTTCTCGGGATCATTGCATGCCGATAGGGCTTCAGCAGGCGGCGGATGGTAAACGACCCAAGGTGACGATGAGTGCTGCCTGGGGGGAACCAGGGCTCGCCAGCAACGGTGTCCAACAGACAGTGGAGCCTCAATGATGGCGTGTCTTGGCAGGAGCTTCCGCGATAGCTTCCAGTCAGTTGGCTGGCCACATATGGCAGATATCGAACAGGCCTCAGGTTACTTGCGCACAAACGGTCAGTTCTATGATGACGGATTAATCGATGCCGAGGCAATGTGCAACCAAATGACATCTATAGTCGTCGCACCGATAAGTGGTCTCCAGAGCGGTGTTTCGTGCGGCGCGCCTGCTTTCAGGCGGTTTTCTGCCCCCTGGGCTTGTGCAGACTCCGTGCCAGGAGCAGTCACGGGCATATGAAAACATTGGTTGAGGACGACGTAGTAACAACTACAACTTTTGGTAAGGAGGATTGGCTGACATCATGGTACGTCAAACGGCGATCTATAGGCACAATTTTTCGCAAATTTGACGATTTGGTCCTAACAAAACTGGCATCACTCCCAGGGCGTCTGCAGAACAATGTATGTAATCAATCGTAACATGATCGTTTCTCTCGTTTTTTTTGTCCTTGGGGCGATCGAGGCGGACGAAGTTGGCGCAGGGCAGCCTTATGTGGTGGAGGCCGGCGACAGTCTCTCATCCATTGCCTACGCGTTCTATCGCGATCAAAATAAATGGCGCTTTATCCTGGACGCTAATCGGGACAAGGTCGCAGCCGACGGCGCATTGGTGCAGGTCGGCACGGTCCTGGACATTCCGGACGTCGGCGAGACACAGCCTCGAGCCGGTCAAAGCGAAGCTTTCCGTCTAGACCCTGCAACGGGCCGCATCCAGGTCGACCTTGTGACCGGCAACGACTTCAAGCCTTATGCCGATG
>JBOEHJ010000218.1:0-7085 GCA_050633905.1 Geminicoccales bacterium | reverse complement strand
GTAATCACAAGTAAAAATCGTTAAGTTGACAACGCCATCTTCAACTCCTCAGCTTAAGGCCGACGAACTTCATAGATGTGACAATGCCCCGATGCGCCTCTTCAATTAAGGGGATGTTTTTACGGCTGGTCTTCAAGCAAGTCGTCAGTCTTCGGATTCAGAAAGGGAGACCGATTGTTAGCGATGTCACCTCCCCTATGCGGCCCCACGCAACCGCCATCATCACCGGCCCAGCGGGTTGGGCATGTAGCCGACGAATCCGAGGATCTTCCAGACGCCCTCGACGCGTTGGCAGAAATAGAGCGTCTGCCAGCGGAGTTTTTCGGACTGGCCTTCAGGCTTGGCAATCGTACCGTTGAACTTCTTGTGCAGCACGGCGCGATCGCCGTCGACGTCGATGTCGCGGAGGTTAGTGATGCGGAAAAGCGCTGGACGAAGCGGCTCGGCGAAGGTGACATCAGCCGTCTCCTTTGCCTGGCGCAGCCACTCGTCCCGATAGATTTCCAGCCTCGGAAATTGCAGACGCCAAGCGTCCGCATCGTCAAGAAAGTGGGCGTGCATCCCGAAAAAATTGTCGGCGATGAAGTCGTTCTCGACCATCGACCAGTCAGCTGCCATGAAAGCATCGATGTCCCGGCGCACCAGCATCTCCCAGAGCGCATGGCGGTCGCTGTCGGCTTCAGGAAACGGATTCTTTTCGAAGTCCACTGGATGGCTCCTTTGCTAGGTAGGCTCAACCGCCGGCGATCTGGTTGAGGAAGGGCAGATTACCGGCGCTGATGCCAGCGTCCACCGGAATGGCGGCCCCGGTGATCCCGCTGGCCGCCGGTGAGGCGAGGAAGGCGACGGTGCGGGCGACTTCGATCGGCTCCACCAACCGACCGAGCGGGTAGAGGCGCCTGACCGCATCGATGATCGCCGGATTTTGTTCGAGCCTATGCGTCCAGGCCGGCGTCTTGATCGAACCCGGCACCACGACATTGGCGCGGATGCCGTTCTTCCCCTCCTCGGTCGCGATCGCGCGCATCCAGGCATGAAGCGCAGCCTTGGCAGCCGCATAGACGGGATTGCCGAAATGGACATTGGCATTCACCGAAGACAGGAAAACGAAGGCCGAGCCATCAGGCCGCCCGCGCATCGCCGGGATCAGCGCCTTCGATAAGCTTGCGGCACTTTTGAAGTTCAAGTCCATCTCCGCCGTCAGCGCCTCTGCTGTCACCTCCTCGAGCGTTTCCGCCCGCGTCCACCCTGCATTCGAAACCACCGCCGCGGGCGGACCGTTTGCAAGCATGCGCTCGCAGGCTGCTTCCAACGCTTTCTCGTCGAGGAGATCGAAATGATGGGCCTCGGCGATGCGATCCTTCGGAAGGTTAGCCCCTTCGACATCGCAGGCGACGACTGCAGCACCGAGATCGGAAAACACCTCGACCAACGCCTGGCCGACACCGCCACCCGCCCCCGTTATCACCACCCGCTCACCATCGAAGTCGAACATACGACGCTCACCTCCCGATCAAGAAGATCTAAGTCAACGCCCTGCGCCGTGCGCAGAGTTGGAGGGCTAGGATTTTGGAATAGAAGCGGGAGAGAGCGAGGTTGCCACCGTGGAACCAGAGCGCTTCGACGGCGGTGGGTTTGTACATGTTGCGAAGCTCGCCCTGCCAGGGGCCGGGATCGCCCGGAACGCCCGAGCCAAGGCCCCAGCAGGGGCCGACCTTGTCCGCCGCCTCGCGTGAGACGATCCGTGCTACGGTTTCGTGCATGGAGTGATAGCCGGTGCAGAGGATGATGGCGTCGGCCGAAAGTTCTTTGCCGCTGGAGAGGCGAACGCCGTTCTCGGTCAGCCCCTCGATCTCGACGCGGCTCTCGACTTTGATCTCGCCGTTGATGATCAGGTCGGAGGCGCCGACGTCGATATAATAGCCGGAGCCAGTGCGCAGCGCCTTCATGAAGAGCCCGCTCTCGTCCTCGCCGAAATCGAGAGCGAAGCCAGCACCCTTGAGGCGCTCATAGAAATCGGCATCGCGCCTTCTGGCCTCGTCGGTGAGTTTTTTCTGACCTTCGGGCAGCAGGCCGTAGGGCATAGACGCGAGCAGCATGTCTGCCTTGTCGGTGGTGAAGCCGCGCGAAAGGGCTTCCTCTGAATAGAGATCGCCGAATGCGAGTTCCATCAGTGTCTCGGATTTGACCACGGTGGTCGGCGAACGCTGGATCATGGTGACGTCGGCCCCTGTCTCCCAAAGCTCGACGGCGACGTCATGGCCTGAACTGGCGGCACCGATGACGACACAGCGCTTGCCGGCAAAACTCCTGCCACTTAGAAAGTCGCTGGAGTGGATAAGCACGCCTTGGAAACGCTCAGCGCCCGGCAGCTTGATCCAGCGCGGCGGGCCGTAGGCGCCGGTGGCGAACACCAACTGCCTCGGCTCCAGCACCAGCTCTTCGCCGTCCCGATCGATCTCGACGATCCACGTCTTTCGCGCTTCATCAAAACGGGCGCGCTCGCAGCGCGCGGAGGTCCAGTAGTTGAGTTCCATCACCTTCGCATACATCTCCAGCCAGTCGCCCATCTTGTCCTTGGGCGTGAAAACCGGCCAGTGATCGGGGAACGGGATATAGGGGAGATGGTCGAACCAGACCGGATCGTGCAGCACCAATGAACGATAGCGATTGCGCCAGCTGTCACCAGCGCGGGCATTCTTCTCGACGATGATGGTCGGTATATCGAGCTGACGAAGGCGCGCGCCGAGCGCAATGCCGCCCTGGCCGCCACCGATGATCAGGCAATAAGGCTGCTCGCTATTGCCGAGCGTCGCCTCTTCGCTCTCGCGCGCCTCGGACCAGGTGACCCGTGCCGGGTCGGCCTTGTGATGAAGACCCTGCGGCCGTGTCGGTCCCCTCTTCTCCTCGGAGCCCTTGAGATCCCGCATTACGGTCAGCAATGTGCGGCACTCACCGTTTCTAAGCCGAAAGATGCCCTCGCCCCGGGCGACCTTTGTCTCGAAGGTGAACCAGGCCTGGATCATGCCATCCTCAAGCGTCGGCTCGTCACTCAGCCTGAACTGAGCGGGTGCCGTCCGTGTCAGGTTCGCCTGCAGCATCTCGGCGATCGCGGAGCGGCCTTCCATGGTCCGGACGTCCCAGGTGAGGGTAAGGAGATCGCGCCAATAGCCGTTGTCCTCGAACAGTGCCGCGACCGCTGGAATGTCGCTGGCCTTGAGCGCCGTCTCCAGCATCTGGAGCCAGGCCGTTGCCTGCTCCCTTGGGGCTGTCTCGGCCATCCCTGATCCTTTCTTCTGTTGAGTCCAGTTTCGGTGCAGGAACGGCCCGGCGTCAATCGCCACGCAGCCACTTCGGCCGCTGATGACGTTGCTTGACACTCGACAAGCATGACGACAAGCTCGGATGAACAAATAGAAAAATGGTCGAAAAACAGGGATCATAGGGCGAAAAGCGCATGAATGTGGCCGATGCCACGGCACCGAAGCTACGGGTCGACGGCGCATCCAAGGCCTATCCGACCGAGGCCGGCGATCTGCTGGCGCTCGACGGCTGCACGCTTGATGTCTTTCCGAATGAAATCGTTTCCGTGGTCGGCCCGAGCGGCTGCGGCAAGACCACGCTTCTCTGGTCGATGTCCGGCCTGCATCACCTGACCTCAGGCCGGATCCTGCTCGACGACCAGCCAATCACCGAGCCCCATCCCGACATCGGCATCGTGTTTCAGGAAGCGAACCTGCTCCCCTGGCGCAACCTCGACGCCAACATCAATTTCCCCTTCGAGATCAGGGGTGAAACACCGGACCGGCCTTGGGTCGACCATCTCGTGGAACGGGTAGGCCTCGGTGGCTTCGGCAACCGCTTTCCACGCGAACTCTCGGGCGGCATGCAGCAGCGCGCCGCGATTGTTCGAGCACTCAGCCTGAAGCCATCCGTGCTGTTGATGGACGAGCCCTTNNGAGATGAACCATCTGGTCGAGGAGGTGTGGCTGGACCGGCCGACCACCATCGTCTTCATCACCCACAGCATCGAGGAGGCAATTTTTCTGTCGGATCGCGTCGTCGTGCTCACACCTCGGCCTGGCCGGGTCGCGGAAACCTATCGCGTGCCCTTTGCACGCCCACGATCCTTCGAGATCATGATGACCAAGGAGGTGTTCGATCTCACCGTCGCGATCAAACGCGACATCGTCGCCGACAGGGTCAGCGCCCGCAGTGCAGATCCTGCACTCGCTGAACTTTGAGGAACAGACGTGAGCGACAACGCCATACCTGAGTTCTCCAAAGCGCCACGCGGCGGCGAAAGCGGCGAGGTCAGCCTCTCCAACCTTTCCGCCTTCACATCAGGGCCGGGCGCCACCTCGCGTTTCGAGATCGCCATCATCATCGCAGTCGCCGTGCTGATCATCGGCAGCGTCGAGGCAGCCCTTCGTCTGTTCGAGGTACCCCATTACATCCTGCCACCGCCGAGCGCGATTATCACCGCGTTGTTCACCGAGTTCCCGCTGATCGCACCGCATCTCGGCTACACACTGGTCGAGCTGTTCTCCGGCTTTGCCATCGGCGCCTCGATCGGCCTGGTCCTGGCCGCCGTGATCACCCAGTTCCCGCTCGCTGAGAAAGTCGTCGCCCCCTACATCCTGATCCTGGTGACCACGCCGATGCTGGCGCTGGTGCCGCTCCTGATCCTGCGCTTCGGCTTTGGCTTCACCCCACGTATTATCGCGGTGGCGCTTGCCGCCGGCCCCATGGTGATGATCAACGCCGCGACGGGCTTTCGCCGGGTCGACAGCGCCAAAATAGCACTTGCCCGCGCCTATGGAGCGAGCACGCTGCAGATCTTCTGGAAGATCCGGGCCCCCATGGCGCTGCCGATGATCCTGGTCGGCCTGATGATCGGTGCGATCTTCGGCCTTCTCACTGCCGTCGGCGCCGAGATGGTCGGCGGTGGCTTCGGCCTCGGCAACCGCCTCACCAGCTACGGCTCGATGATCCAGATGCCGCAATTCTTCGCGGTGGTGCTCATCCTCTCGATCCTCGGCATTTTGATCTATGTCTTTTTCTATCTGGTTGGAAAGAAGTACGCGAACTGGGAGGTGTGAGGCGGAGGCTAGCCGCCTCGGGCTGAACTTAGAAACGTGCAAGGGAGAGACGTCATGACTAAACGCATCAACACCTGCATCGGCCATCTGCCGCGTCGTCAGTTCTTGAAAGTCACAGGTGCTGGCGTCGTTACCGCAACGACGCTTGGCGGGCTCGGACTCTCCAGGCCTGCGGCCGCGGCAGCGTACGAAAACTTCACGTGGATCTCACCGCGCGGCAGTCTCGAAGTGCTGGATGACTATCCCTATTGGGCCGCGAAAAAGGCCGGCTATTTCGGCGATCTGCAGACCGACATGCAGCCCGGGCCGTCCGACGGCACGGCCACCGTGAAGTTTGTCGACGTCGGCCAGGCCGACATGGGCTTTCCCTCACCGGGCGTCTTTTCCTTCGCGATCCAGAACGACATGAAGCTGACCTCGGTCTTCCATATGGGCGCGCGCGACACCTTCTCGATCGCGTTCCGGAAGGGCGAGGGTGTTAGCGATCTGAAGCAACTCGAAGGCAAGACCATGCTGCTCGGCTCAGCCGCCTGGCAGGCGATCACCGATCCGATGCTCGCAGCCCAAGGCGTCGACATCAGCAAGGTCGAGTATGTCGAGGCGGGCTGGCCGACCTGGGGCACGGCACTCGCATCGGGCCAAGGCGACTGCGCGCTTTCCTGGGAGGGCCTCCGTGCCGAGTGGATCGCGACCGGCCTCACCTTCGATTATTGGCTCGGCGTGAAGAACTCGAAGCTGCCGGCCAACACCTTCGTGGTGCGCACCGCCGACCTCGAAGATCCCGATAAACGCGCCTTCCTCGAACAATATCTGCGCGGCTGGGCCATGGGTCTCGAATATGGCCACCAGAACCCGCGCGCGGCGGTCGAAGCTGTGTTCGAGCAGTTCCCGGCCTTCGCCCAAAACACCGGCCCCGAACTCGGCACCACCTCGATCCTGCAGCAAAGCAACGTCTTCCGCGGCGACATGGAGGCTCGCGAAGGCTGGGGCTGGCACGACATGGCGAGCTGGCAGAACTTCTTCGACCAGATCCTCGACATCGGCCAGATCACGGCACCGGTCAAAGCCGAGGACGTCTGCACCAACGACCTGATCGGCCCCGCCAACGACTTCGACCACGATCAGGTTAAAGCCGATGCTGAGAGCTACGAGCTCAGCGAGGAATTCGCCGCCCTCGACGTCGACGCCATCGCCGCCTCCATGTTCGACGACGCCATCTAGCCGCCGGCGGCGGCTTGTTGAACGCTGTTGCGGTGCCTTTATTGGGGGAGGTTTGAATGGCTGATAAAGTGAAGATTCTTGTCGTCGGACTCGGCAATATGGGGGCGTCCCATGCCAGTGCCTATCATCGCAATGACGGCTTCGCGATCGTTGGGCTGATGAGCCGTTCGATCAAAGGCAAAACGATACCGGACGAGCTGCAGGGCTATCCGCTATTCGAGGATTTCGACGAAGCGATGGCGGCAACCTCCCCAGACGCCGTCTCGATCAATAGCTGGCCGAACAGCCATGCGGACTATGCGATCCGTGCTATAGATGCGGGCGCCCATGTCTTCATGGAAAAGCCGATCGCCACCAATATCGAAGACGCCGGGAAGGTGGTGGCAAAGGCGCGGGAAAAACGGAAAAAACTGGTGCTCGGTTACATCCTGAGGGTGCATCCGTCATGGGTGAAGTTCATCGAGGTCGGCCAGACCCTCGGCAAGCCTCTAGTGATGCGCCTGAACCTCAACCAGCAGAGCAGCGGTCCCGCCTGGCATTGGCACAAAAACCTGATCGACAGCCTGATCCCGATCGTCGATTGCGGCGTCCACTATGTCGACGTCATGTGCCAGCTGACGGGCGCCAAGCCCGTCCGCGTCCACGGCATCGGCGCCTCCCTCTGGGCTGAAGCCGCCAAGCAGAATTACGGTCACCTGCACGTCACCTTCGACGACGGCTCCATCGGCTGGTATGAAGCAGGCTGGGGCCCGATGATGAGCG
>JBOEHJ010000217.1:0-20623 GCA_050633905.1 Geminicoccales bacterium | reverse complement strand
TGCGGATTGATCGAGATGTAGTCGATGATGCTGTAGAGGCTGGCGAAGACGATGACGAACAGGAGGTAGAAGGTGAAGAAGGCGTAGGCCGGCCGAAGCAGCTCGCGGGTCGTGGCAAAGAAATCGCGGAACAGATCGCCGGTCTCAGTCATGAAGTCGGCAATGGTTTGGCTTGATAGGTAAGCGACGCCGCCGAGACCGACCGCGAAACCTAAGAGGGCGAATGTCGGGAGGATGCCGTCAAAGCCGTCGATGTGGAGAAACGCTACACTCGATGCGATGATCGCAACGGAAAGACCGCACCAGATCGCGCCGCCGTCGATACCTCTGTCCGATCCGCCGGGACAACCGCGGTTGAGGAGAAGGCCGGCCGTGAAGCCGACCAGCGGGATGAGATAGGAAGCGAAGGCCGTGAGATCGTCGGTCTCGGGGAACAGGATCTCGACCACGAAGACGAACGCGCAGGCATAGACGCCGATCGCGTTGGCGAGCACCAAAGGGAGGATCGGGCTTTCGGAGAGGCAGCGATGAACGATTCCGGCCACCGCCGCCGCCGAGGCGACGACGGCTGATGACATCAGGAGCGAGTCGATATGGAGGGCCGTGGTGATCAACGCCAGCAACAGAACCGTGTAGACGATGCCGCTCCAGCTTGCCCCCCTGCCGTTGTCCGGCGCGGTCTCCGGCAGGAGGGTGTCGTCACGGCGGGACATCATGCCGGCACCGCGTCGGTTGTGTCGGGCGTGCCTTCGTCCGCCGCCTTTTGTGCGCCGCGCATCGAGACGTCGACCCGGAAGAACAGGGAATAGAGCACCGGGACGGCGAACAGGGTCAGGATGGTGCCGAGCGCCAGGCCGGAGGCGATGACGATGGCCATGGCGTAGAACAGCGGGTCCGGCGGAGCCATCAGCGGCACCAGGCCGAGGATGGTGGTAAGCGTGGTGAGCATCACCGGCTGGAACCGGCTGACCGAGGCGTTGATCAGCGCTTGGTAAGGCGTCGCACCTTCCTCCAGTTCGACATTGATCTGATCGATTAGCACGATCGCATTGTTGATGATGATCCCGGCGAGGCTGAGGAAGCCGAGGATCGCCATGAAGCCAAAGTAAGTGTTGGCGAGGTTGAGCCCGATCGCGGCGCCGATGAACGAGAGCGGGATGGTGATGAAGATGATCAGCGGCTTGGCGAAGCTGTTGAACTGCCAGACTAGCAGGATGATCATCGCGGCGACGCAGTGCGGGATGAACTCACCGAGGGCTATCTGCGCCTCTTCGGCGTCCGCAGTCTCGCCGCCCCACTCCCAGGAGAAGCCGGCGGGCAGCTCGGTCTCGATCGCCTGGATCGCCGGCAGCACGGCGTTCTGGATCTCTTCGGCCTGCAGCCAGCTATGCTTGGCGCTGATCGTGACGGTGCGCTGCAGATTGCGCCGGTCGATCCGGCTGAACTGGGTCTGATCGACGATGTCGGCGACCTGGATCAGCGGAACGTTGGTGCCGCGCGAGCTGGAGTAGATGTTGATGGTGCGCACGCGATCGAGATTGCTGCGCTCGTCCTCCGAGGCGCGCAGCACCAGCGGGATGACCTTATCACCCTCGCGGAAATCGGTGATCGCTTCGCCGCTGAAATAGGCGTTCAGGGCATTGGCGATCTCGGCCGAGGTGACGCCCACGCGCTGTGCCTTCGCCTGATCGATCTCGACCACCAGCTTGGTGACGCGGTTCTCCCAGTCATTGTGCACGTCGAGGATGCCGGGGATCGCACGCAGCGCATCGGCAGCCTGTTCACCAAGTTGATAGAGCTTGTCGGCATCCGGCCCGCTGATTCGGACTTCCATCAGCCCGGTCTCGGAATTGCCGAGGAAGAATTTTTTCAGCCGTGCGAACGCTTCGCTGTGATTCTCGGCGAGATGCTGACGCATTCTTTCGAGCACCACGTCGACCGCTTCGCTGTTCTCGACGGTGACCAGCATGAAGGCGCCGTGGGGCGCCGGGTCGCGCGGCGACAGCGGCACGAAGAAACGCGGCCCACCATCGCCGACATAGGCGACATGGGAGACGACCTCGGGATTCGCTTCCGGATCGTTCAGCCAGCCCGCGACCTCGCGAACGGTCTGGTCGGTCGACTTGATGCTGTGGCCGGCCGGCAGGTCGAGATAGACGAAGAACTGGTTGCGTGCACTGTTCGGGAAGAACTGCTGCGGCACCTGGCCGAGCAGCCAGACCGCGCCGACTAGGGCGACGAACATGGTGATCACGAACGGCACGCGGAGCCGCAGCACCACGCCGAGTAGCCCTTTGTAGAAGGTGTAGAAGCGATTGTCGAAAACCGCTTTCGCCTCCTCTGGCGTCTTCTTGGGCTTACCCATGAACCAGCAGCAGAGGAGCGGTGTCACGCACATCGCCAGCACCCAGGAACTCATCAGCGCGATGACGATCACCAGCGTCATCGAGCTTAGATACTCACCTGCCGAGTTCTTGCTCAGCATCAGCGGCATGAAGGCGAGGATGGTGGTGAAGGAGGAGCTGAGCAGCGGCATGGCGAGCTGTTTGCCGGTCGCGATCGCGGCCTCCATGCGCTTCGCCCCTTCGGCGAGACGGCGGCCGATGTCCTCGGCGATGACCACGCCATTGTCGACCAAAAGGCCGAGCGCAATGATCATGGTCGCGAGGCTGACCCGCTCGAACTCGATGTCCAGAAGACGCATAAAAACGATCGAGACCAGCATGGTCAGCGGCACGATCGAACCGACGATCAAACCGGTGCGCCAGCCGAGAAACAGCATCACCATGACCAGCACGATGCCGAGCGTCTGGTAGACGTTGTTGGTGACGGAGTTGATCGACTCCGCAACATAGGTTGCCTGATAGGTGGCGAAATCGAGCTCGTAGCCCCAGGGAAGACTCTCTTCCAGCTCCTGCGAGCGTTCGATCAATCGTGGTCCGACTTTCAGCACGTTCTCGCCGTCCTGCATGGCGATGGACAGCACGATCGCGGGCTTGCCGTTGTGATAGGCGAGGCTTTCGGGCGGGTCGACATAATCGCGCGAGATGCGGACGACGTCGCGGAGATAGGCGACATCGTTCGAAGCCGGGATCGACACGACCGTGTTGGCGATGTCGTCGACACCCTGGAAGTTGCCAGACGGCTCGATGACGATTTCCGGCCCACCCGTGTTCACCTTACCGCCGGGCAGGATGATGTTCTGGGCTCGGAGCGTATCGATGAGCTGATCGGGCGTCAGGCCGTAGCCGGCGAGCTTGGCGTTGGTGGTCTCCAGAAAAATCCGCTCCTCCTGGATGCCGAGCAAGGTGACCTTCTCGACGCCCTGGACGGTGTAATAGGAATCACGCAAACGCTTCACGACCTCGTGCATTTCGGCGAGTGAGAAGCCCTCCGATGTCAGCGCGATCGTCGCGATCGAGACATCACCGAAGTCGCTGTTGACCACGGGGCCGAACGTGCCTTCCGGCAGTTCGGGGCGGACCGCGCTCATCTTGTTGCGGAGGTCCTGCCAGATCGGCTCCAGCTCGAAGAAGCGGTCGTAGACTGTCACGTGAATGACCGCGAGGCCAGTCTTGGAGCTGGCCGTGATCTTCTTGACCTCGGGGATGCGGCGGATCTCTTTTTCGAGCTTGCGCGTGATCAGGTCTTCGACGCGCGCCGTCGACATGCCGGGAAAGGCGGCCATGACCACCGCCTCGCGAACCGTGACCTCGGGGTCCTCCTTACTTGGAAAATTGAAAAACAGGGCAATACCAGCGACCATCAGGATGACCGTGATCAGCATGGTCAGGCGGCTATTATTGAGAGCAAAGCCAGTGAGATTCATCGGTCCATCCCCCGATCGAATTCGTGTCGGCAGCTAGCGCTGCTCTTGTTCCATGAGCTTGACTTCGAGCCCGTCCTGGAAGAACGGCACGCCTGCGGTCGCGACGATCGTGCCGGCGTCGATGGCACCGC
The DNA here is from genome assembly GCA_050633905.1 of Geminicoccales bacterium. Taxonomy (GTDB): domain Bacteria; phylum Pseudomonadota; class Alphaproteobacteria; order Geminicoccales; family Geminicoccaceae; genus JANQPX01. The sequence goes on along the minus strand of JBOEHJ010000217.1, from coordinate 16,663 downwards.
CGTCGATCTGCACGGCGTTGTCGCGTAGCTCCACAAGCTCGACGGAACGCCTCGACAGGGTCGATGACCCTTCGTCGTAGACGAACACGAAATGCTCATGCTCGCTGCCGGACAGGATCGCCGAGGTCGGCACCATGAAGCCCGTCGCCTGCTCGTGGTTCTCGTAGCTGAAGGCGACCTCGGCCGTGATTCCCGGCCGCACCGCATCGTGGTGCTCCTCGAGCGCGACCTTGATCGGGAATGCGTTGGCGGTTTCGGCGCGCGTGCCGATGTCGGTGATTTCGCCAGGTAGCGTCACGTCGCCAATCGATGGGAACAGCACGTCGACTCTCTGCCCTTCTTCGATCCGGCTCACCAGATTGTTGGGCGCCTGCAGCGTCACTTCGAGGCCATTCTCTCCGTCGACCTCGAACAGGACCTGGCCGGCGCTGACCTCCTCGTAAGGCTCGATCGTGCGCTTCGAAATCGTACCACTATAGGGGGCGACCAACGTGGTCTTGGCAAGATCGCGCTTCGCCATATTGACCCGGGCTCGGAGCGCTTCGACCTGCTGCTCCGCCGCATTGCGACCGGCGGTGGCAGTATCCAGGGCGGCGAGCGCCACCCACCCGTCGTTGAACAGGCGTTCCTGACGACCATAGTTCTGCTGGGCATCCTGAAGCCGCGCTTCGGCCTCGCCAAGTTCGGCTTCGGCGGCGAACACGGCAAGCTGATAGGGCTCGCGATCCATCTTCGCCAGCACGTCGCCGACATCGACACGATCGCCGACATCGACCTCGACGGCCATCACCTGTCCGCTGACCTCGAAGCTGACATGGCTGTAATCGATCGGCTTCACCAGCCCGGAAATCTTGCGCTGCTGCGCAGCGGCAGGCTCGCTCAGCGTCTGCCACTTGATGGCGCGCACGACGTTCTTGTCGACGGTCATCGGCTCCTCGCAGGCGGTGAGCAAAGCGAGGCTCGACAGGCTGAGCGCGATAACGAACGGACTAGCCCCCATCCGTGCGTTTTTGCGCGTGGCGGTGAGTACAGACATCCCAGATCCTCCGAGCATCGACGGCTTGCCGCCGCCCATTGGCTATCTGCTCATCAGCCTGATCCGGGCTTCATTCTTTGTGAGGTTTCTAACGGTAAGTAACGTTATCGACTGCGCTCCAAAGCTATCCTGTAGGGACATCAGATCGAACCGATCATGAGTTCGACGGGGAGGCGCATCGATGGCTTGGAGAGTTCGGCTTGTCGTCCTCTGGACATTCAGTGTCACGGCTTTCCCGACGATCGTCGACGCTCAATCGAAACCAGAAAAAGGTCTCTGCGATATCGTTTCCGCCCAATTCGACAATGACGAGATGGGCGGCAGCGACCGTCACTATACGAGCGGCTTTCGCCTGGCCTGCACGACATCTCCCCCTTCTTTCGCGAACGACATCGTCACATCGCATCGTGATCCCGATGCCATCACGAACAGCTGGTCGACCTATTCGATCGGCCTGAACATGTTCACCCCCGATGATCTCTCACGCAGCGATCCGATCGACGAAGACCAGCCCTATGCCGGCTGGCTCCACCTTGGCATTGGGCTGGAAAGGGAGACGATTCCGAGAGGCGACCGGCTGCGCTTTCTCGACACGCTCGAGCTGCAGCTGGGCGTGATCGGCCCGCTGTCAGGCGCTGAGCATGTGCAGCGCTTCGGTCATGATCTCACCAATGCGACCGATCCCAAGGGCTGGGGCAATCAGCTCGACAACGAGCCGGGCGTCAATCTGTTCTACAGCCGGCAGTGGACCGGCGCTAAAGAGTTCAGCATTCCCAGGGCGAACGGTTTGCCGAGGCTCTATCTCGACGCCACCCCGCAGCTCGGCGCCGCGCTCGGTAATGTCTACACGTTCAGCGCCGCCGGGTTGACGCTCAGGCTCGGCCAGTTCCTGCCGGAAGATCATGGCCTCTCCGTGATCCGCCCGAGCCTTCTGGGATCTGACTCTTTTCCGGAACAAGAGGGCCTTTCGGCCTATGTGTTCGGCAGCCTGCAGGGCCGCGTCGTCGGCCGCAACATCTTCCTGGACGGCAACACCTTCTACAACGACGGCCCGAGCGTCGACAAAGAACGCCTGGTGGGCGAGGCGCGGCTTGGCCTGGCGATCACCTATGGCGACATCCGCGTCGGTTATACCCACGTCTTCCGAAGCCGGGAATTCGTCGGCCAGGATCCCCAGGACTTCGGGTCGATTTCACTGTCTTTGAGGCTTTAGAACGCCGGTCGATCAGCTCTGATGATCGGCACTGACGACGTCGATCCTGGAGCGAAGGTTGTCGATCAGCCCGTCGATGCCGCCTCGCTGGCTGATAACCGTGGCGAATTCCGATCGCTGCGAAATGACCATGCTGACCCCTTCGATCACCACGTCGATCACGTACCAGCGGCCGTCGTTTCGGCGCAGCATCCAGTCGACATCGACCGGCTGCCCCTGGCCGCGTGTGACCTGACTGCCGACGGCGGTGACCTTCTTGCCGGCTTTGCGCGCCTGGCCCAGCGTCAGCTGCTCGCCGCTATAGGCATCGAGACGACGGCTGTAGGTGGCGACGACGAAGTCTTCGAACAGGGGGCCAAAGACATCCCTCTGCGCCGCCGTCATCTGCCGCCAATAGCGAGCCATCACGAGACGGCCGATAGACGGCATGTCGAAGCGATCGATCAAGAGTTCGCGGAACACGCGTTTGCGTTCGGCGGCGGCAAGGGTGTCGTCCGTGAGCAGGGCAATCGCGCGCTCCCCGAGCGATCGGACGAACGAAACAGGATCGTCGTCATTGGCAACAGCCACTTCGGCAAAGGAGCCAGCACTCGTCAATCCCGTCAACAACGCCAGACCTGTGCCGAAAAGCGCACGCCTGGTCGTTCTTCCATCAATGCCCAACATCGATCTCCCCTTCGTTCGTCCTCGGCTGAGCTTGTTCTCATCCTTGGATGGAGAAGAGTTTGTAACCGTTACTAACGCCTGCGATCGAAATGCCCCGGCTAAGGTTTGATCCTGGCTTCAAAGCGAGGGCTTGCCATGAGCCTGGAACGAAATTCTATGTCGACAGACAGCGGAAGGGTTTTCAATCTGCGCATCCTTCTGGTGATCGCCATCAGCACGCTGGTCCTGGCCGGCATCCTCGGTGTTTCGACCCTGCACAGCATGGCCTTCTCGACCTATGCGAAGAACGAGGCGATGCATCGGTTGAATGATGGCGCCGAATCCATCGCAGCGAATGCCGAGCGGCTACTGGAGCCCGCAACCGATATGGCGCGCCATGTTTTGGATCAAAAGCATGCCGGTCTGGAGGCGACAAGCGGCGACGCTCGCCAAGAACAGTTCGAGCGCTTCCTTGACGGCATCGACATGGCACCTGCGCTCCATCCACAGATTTTCGGGGCTTATCTTGGCTATCCGGATGGCTCGTCCGTCAATCTCACGCGAAATTCACCCGAGCTCTTGGCCCTCGCCGGCCTGCCATCCGAGATCACCTCACCTTATCTCCGCCTGACTCACGACGCGTCCGACCCCGATGCCAAGGACATTTGGGCTCACAAGGCCGACGGGGCCTGGATAACCATCGCGGCCCCGACCATGGGTTTCGATCCCCGGACACGGCCCTGGTACCGGATCGCCGCAGCCCATCAAGAGCCGGTATGGACTGGTCTCTATCGTTTCCTGGTCGACGGCTTCGGCATCACCCTGACCACTGCTCTTCGTGACGAGCAAGGAAGCCTTGCAGCGGTTCTTGGCGTTGACATGCAACTGGACGATCTCGCCGGCTTCGTCCGAAACATCGACGTGACCCCGAACAGCTTTGCCTTCATCGCCCGTCGGAATGGCGAACTGATCGCCCATCCGGCGCTCGACACGAAAACGCTGGATGGCGATGTGGAGACCGCGGGGCCGACCCTGTTCGAGGTAAAGCGCGTGGACGGGCGCGATGTCCGCGTGTTCCAAGCCTTCTCCGGCACCGATGCTGAAGCCGTCCAGGTCACCGTCGACGGCGAGGCCATTCTCGGCAGGCGCCTAGCACTCTCCGATCCGTTCGGTCTCGATGCCGATCTCTTCATCGGCGCACCCATGTCCGATTTCACCGAGGCTGCGGAGATGGTCAAGCGATCCACCCTCTGGATCGTTGCCGCCATGACGTTGTTGGTGGTGGTGGTCGGTGTCCTGATCGCCAGAGCCGTCGCCCGACCCATTCAACGAGCGGCCGAGACCATGAACGCGATCTCGCGCCTCGATCTCACGACGCCGCTGCCTTCCAGACCTTCCGCGCTCGCCGAGATCCAGACGTTGAACACCGCCGTGACCATGATGCACACGGCCCTTTCCAGCTTCACCCGCTACGTCCCCAATGATCTCGTGCGCAACCTTCTCGACCTGCGGCAGCCGCTGGAGCTGGGCGGCATGCGGCGCGAGATCACCGTGCTGTTCACCGACATCGAAGGATTCACCCAGCTCACCGAAACCGAGCAGCACGAGCAAATGATTAACGGGCTCGCGGACTATTTCGACATCATCGCGGAAACGATCGCCGAGCATGGCGGCACGCTGGATAAGTTCATCGGCGATGCGGTCATGGCGTTCTGGGGCGCTCCCGGTGACGATCCCGATCACACGGACCACGCCTGCGACGCCGTTCGAACAATCATCCACCGCCTGGAGACGTTCAACCAACAGCGCCTGACTTCCGGCAAGCTGCCGCTGAAGACGCGCTTTGCCCTCCACCGCGGCTATGCCTTCGTCGGCAATGTCGGCGCCCGCCATCGCTTCGGCTACACCGCGCTCGGTGACGTCGTCAACACGGCTGCGAGGCTGGAGGGTGCTGCCAAAGAATTGGGCGCTCAGACGATCGTCAGCCGCGACGTGGCGATGAATACCGTCGAGCGCCATCGATTCATTGCGCGCGGCGAGGTCCAGCTGCAAGGCAAGGCAGCGACCGTCGAAGCCTTTGAGTTTGATGTCGAGCCGCCGAACCCTCGGAGAGCGCCATTGGAGCTTATAGGTTAGACATCCATCAATGTGTAACCCTAGTGGTGCGACCACAACGGATGATTCCCTCAGTGAATATCACAACATATTGAATTCTAACGATGAAACGCCTCATGATGTGGGAATCAAATGATGTGTTCACACCACTAGCTTCGATGATTATCACAAGCCGACAAAACCTAGAATGTGCCGAGTGACACGCTCTTGTGCCGCTCGAAAGTGCTCGATCAACGTCGTTTCTTGAATGTAGCCACCCGTTACGCCAGGGAGCTTGTGGTTCATCAGGAGCGCGATATCCATCTGCCCCAAGCCCGCTGCCTTCGCAAAACTGGCATAGCTATGGCGCAGCACGTGCGGAGGCGGTAAACCCCGCTTCGTTTCCTTAGGTTCGGTCACATGACCATCCTTGCTCTTGGCAGGCCATAACCATGGCGATACGGAAAATAGCACCTCGTTCTCGTTTCGGCGCCGCTCCAAAAGGTCGATCAGATAGCCGCTTAGCGGCAGAAAGAAGGCGCGCTTCTCACCGCCCTTCGGCTTCGGCACGAACAGACAGCCTTTCTCCCAGTCCATCTGCTCCCATCGGGCGCCCGTAGCCGCCCTGCGCCGCATACCGGTAAGAAGAAGGAAGATGTGGACGTCGCGCCGGATCGGGTTTTGCAGCGCCTGAACCTTCGACCACCAGGACGGCATCTCATCCGCCGAAATGGCTTCTCTGCGTCGCAGCTCCTTGTTGAAGATCACGGCGATGACCGGATTCGCAGGCAGACGATCGTCGACCTTCAGCGCGAGATTGTAGGTCGAGCGGAGCGCACGCATAGCGTGGTTCGCTGAATAAGGACCGTTCTCCTTTGTGATCTTCTTGTGTCGATCACGCACCATGGCCCGATTCGCGCCGATTTCAGCGAGCGGCATGTCGGCCCAGTCCTGAAAGTAACGCAGATTGTAGTTGAAATCGTCGATCGTCCGGCTCGAACGCTTCCGCGTCGTCAACGCCTCGCTGTAGTCTTGCCAGGCTTGACCGAGCGTCAGATCGCGGGCTGGCGGCGGATCGTTGGGTCGATCCCCTGCTGGATCAATCGGATGACCTCCAGCGCCTGCTCCCTGGCCACACGGAGCGGCATGGTTCCGACGCGGCCAATCGTGTGGCGAACGCTGCACACCAGGCGTCGTCGACCGCGCGCGCCCTGCCAGAGATCGCGTTGCACCGCCCAGGTGGATGACTTCTTGTTGACAATGACGATGAAGCCTTTGAGCTCGGTATCGCGCACGACATAGCCGCGCCCGGTCGAAGGCGGCAGATTGCGCACATTGGCCGCGGTCAGTTTTCGCGGCTTGAGGTCATCTGACATTTTCCGCACCGTTTCCGCACCGTGTATCGGCTTATCTTCTTTATGCTCACCTGCTGATGATAGAGGAAAAAATGATGAAAAATAACGAGTTATTGGCTTGTGCAGACGGTGGTTTTGCATGAAGCGCTAACTACGGATCAGGAGGTTAGGGGTTCGAATCCTCCCGGGCACTCCAATCGTTTCAAGGTTATGATGAATTTTTGATGCCGTAGGTCTTTTCGGCACCGTTCTGGGCACCGTGTATAAATTGTGCTCAATTATGTCTGCTTAGCCAAAAATGTGTTGCTGCCCCTCAGGCAACGTCGGATCGGCGCTTGGTTTTCTCGAGAGATCGGCAAGGACAAGGAGCATTTAAGTCAGCAGGCAATAAATGGATGTCTGCATGATCGATAGGTTCAAATCGGGGGAACGCAACACCCTTTGTGCACTTTTCATCGCGAAGGGATTGTCTTCGAACTATCCGGCGCTCTACGTTCACGAAGAGTTCTAATCATGATGACAACTTTTCCCAATCTACAGATCAATGCTCCGCGATGGGCTGTGTCACGTTATGGCGTTATCCGCCCGCATTCAACATGCTCATGATGCGATGAGAAGGCAGGCGGCGAGAAGCTTTCTGGTGTCGTCGAAGACGGCGGGCTTTTCGCCTCGCCATCGCGAGAAAAGACGGTGGGGTGGCGTTACCTCGAGGAATAGGGCGTCAAGAGACTTGCCGGTCTCATCGATAAATTTGCCAAGACGCGTTTTCATGTTGTCCTGATAAGTGTTCCAATGTTTCACCTCCATACGCAGATGAAACAACGAACTCCGAGCACGGGGGCGGATCGTCATCGTCTCCAGCATCGACGGCGCCTTCGACCAAAGGGCAATCGCAACGGCGTAATTCCGTTCTGCCGACATTTTCGACCCTGCGAGCCTTGCGCCGAAGGCGATGTTGGCAAAGCTGGTGGCCCGCCTCGGGTCGTCACGCGCAAAGCCGCTGCGTGAGATCCAATATGCGCGGCGAAAGCAGCGCCGGGCCTCCGTCGTTTTGCGATCGGCAAGTGCGGCGTTGCCCTGCTCCTGCAGGCGTTCCCACCAGAGATCGCGGCGCTTCCAGCCCGCGGCCAGGGCTGCTCGCATCTCGGAATCGCTGCGGTCAAATCCCCAGATACGCAGCACGGACATGGTCGTTGTCATGCAGATCTTCTGCCTTTCCTTCGAGCGTCAGAGCGCCGGTTTCAAGCACATAGGCGTAATCAGCAAGCTTGAGGGCAAGTTCGGCATTCTGTTCGACCAACACCACCGGCACACCCTCGGCACTGATGTCGAGAATGATCTTCGCGATGTCCTCAATGATCACCGGGGCGAGCCCCATGGAGGGCTCATCCATCAATAGGAGGCGCGGCTTCGCCATGAGGGCGCGGCCGATCGCCAGCATCTGCTGCTCGCCGCCGGACATCATCTTAGCACGCTGGCGGCGTCGTTCACGCAGGCGGGGAAAACGCTCATAGACCATCTCGAGATCAGTCGCGATCCCAGCCTGGTCGCGGCGAAGAAAAGCGCCAGTATAGAGGTTCTCCTCGACCGTAAGATTGGGGAAAACACGCCGACCTTCGGGAACATGAACAACGCCGGCGGCAACAACCCTATCAGCCGGCAGCCGATCGATCTGCTCGCCATCGAAATAGATTTCGCCGGCTGCAAGCTTAGCCAGGCCTGAGATCGCTCGAAGTGTCGTCGTCTTACCGGCGCCGTTGCCGCCAATGATGGTAACGATACCGCCATCGGGAACCGAGATCGACAGATCCCTGATCGCCGTGACCTTGCCATAACGAACGGCAGCGTTCCGCACCTCAAGCAGCATGGGTCGTCGATCCGAGATAGGCTTGGATGACAGCGGGATCGTTGCGAATGTCTTGCGGTCCGCCTTCGGCCAGGACCTTACCGAAACTCATGCAGGTGATGTGGTCGCAAAGCCCCATGATCGCCTTCATGTCATGCTCGACGATCATGATCGTAGCGCCGCTGCTGCTGAGCTTCTTCATCAGCGCCATCATCTTGCCGGTCTCTTCCGGGTTCATGCCGGTGAAGGGTTCGTCAAGCAAAATCACATCAGGTCGTGCGGCGTAGGCGATGGCCATACCGAGGGCGCGTTGATGGCCATGGGCGAGATCCCCTGCCCGCTCGTCCGCGATTTGATCGAGCCCGAAGAAAGTAAGCGCTTCGACCGCTCGCTCCCGAGCCTTTTCGCGCGTTGTCTTCTCCGTACCGAAAATCGCCGCAAGCAGTTTCGGCTGGTGGGTGATATGTGTGCCGATCAGCACATTGTCCAAGACGCTCATCTCGGCGAAAAGTGTGGAATGCTGAAAGGTGCGAACGAGCCCCATCTTGGCGATTTGGTGCATCTTGAGGCCGGAGATCACCTCACCGCGCAGGCGTACCGTGCCGGAGGTCGGTTTGTTATAACCGGAAATCGCATTGAACGTAGTGGTCTTGCCAGCGCCGTTGGGGCCGATCAGGCCATGGATCGTGCCCTGCTTGACCGCAAACCCTAGGCCATCCACCGCAACCAGGCCGCCAAAGCGCATGGTCAGGTTGTCGATCTCCAGGATCGCCGTCATGCTGCTTCTTTCCGACGTTGGACGACCCACTGCACCAGGCTTTCAAGGCCCTTCGGCAGAAACAGGATCGAGAGGATCAAAACCAGGCCATAAATCAAGGGCCGCATCTGCTCAAAGCCGAGTTCGCGCAAAATCACCTCGTTCAGAATAGTCAGCACCACGCAGCCGAGGATCGGCCCGTAGAAGGTTTGGGTTCCACCGACGATCGCCCAGGTCAGGACGAACACCATCACTTCCAGATCAAAGCTGTTCGGGTTGATCGTGCCGATATAATGACCAAGCAGTGCGCCGGCCAAACCGGCAAAGCCGCTTGCGATCACAAAAGCCCGGGTCCGATAGCCCCAGACATCGACACCGGCCGACTGTGCCAACTTGTCCTGCCAGTGGACAGCGTGAAAGGTCAGGCCGACCAGAGACCGTTCGATCCGCCAGAGGATCCAGAGGCTGGCTGCCACCACCACGCCCGCAAAGTAGTAATAGCTGACCGGCTCGAAGAAATCGAAATCGTAAATCCCGATGGAAAAATCCGGCATTGGCTCAATGCTTTTCAGGCCCTTCGGCCCGCCGAAAGGCTCGCGAAACCGTTTCCAGAGCAACCGGATGATCTCGCCAGAGGCAAAGCTGCCGATCAGAAAATAAAACCCCTTCATGCGAAACAGGGGAAAGCTTAGGAGAGCTGCGATCAAGGCCGCTGTCAACGCACCCAGGATGATCGAGAGCGGCACGAACAAACCGAGCTTTTTCGCGAGGAGGGCCGAGGCATAGGCGCCGACGCCCATGATCACCGCATGGCCGAGCGACCATTCGCCGGTCAGGGTCAGCAAGCGGTAGGAGGCCACCAGCAGCACATTGATGGTCAGGAAAACCAAGATTTCCTGCTGTGAGAAACTCAAGCCGTGGGGAAGTGCTATCAGCCCGGCAAGGACAATGCCCCAAACGACTGGTGTGGCCACGCCACTCATACGACTAGGCACGATCAGCGCTGCCGAACAGGCCAGTTGGCTTGACGATCAACACCAGCAACATCAGCGAGAGGCCGGCGATGTCGGCGATCACGCCATCGTAGAACGTGGTCACGATCGTGTGGACGAAGGCGTAGATGACCGAGGCGATCACCGCCCCTTCGAGCGAGCCCACACCACCGACGATGATGACGATGAAAGCGGTCACGATCACCGAGTGGCCCATGAACGGGTTGACCGAAACCAAAGGTGCCGTGAGCGCACCGGCGACACCGGCTAGGGCCGCCCCGATGAACATGGCGATCCGTGCGGTTTGATTGATTGAAATTCCTTGAAGAGCCGCCGCTTCCGCATCCTGGGATGACGCCAGCAATGCCCAGCCAAATCGTGTGCGGCGCAGGAAGAACCAAAGGGCGCTGAGCAGGACGAAGGCGGCAATGATCACAAGCAGGCGCGAAACCGGCAGGCGCACCCGATCGGAAAAGGCGATCACCTCCTGGGTCACCGGCGGGATATGTTCCATGCGTACGCCAAAGCCGATGGTGGCAAGGGCTTGAAGGATCATCAGGAATCCGATGGAGGCGACGAGACCACCAAGCGGATTGTCCCTAAGCGGTCTGAAAAGGGCCTGCTCCATGGCCAGCCCAAGCAGGCCAACGAACACCAGGCCAGCAGTGACGGCAAGCAGGAACGGAATGCCGGTATCGGCATAAAGCGCCACAACGGTATAAGCGCCGACCATATAGAGTTCGCCATGGGCGAAATTGATGATCCCCATCACGCCGAAGATCAAAACCAGCCCGACCGCGATCAGCGAGATATAGCTCGCGGCGTAAAGGGCATTCACCGCGGTCTGAGCCAGAAGGTCAGCCATCGAGGGAACCTTGTGTGGGACAGCAACCACGATGCGCAGAGAGGTCAACGCATCGCGGCTCACACGGCAAAAAAATCAACCCCGTTGGTTCCACATCTGCCCATAGGCTTCCATGTGCTTTTTCAGGAGATCACCATGCTTGGCGTACCAGTCGGGGATCGATCTGAAGGCCTTGATGCGTGCTTTACCATCTTCGATCGCCACAACAGGCCAATTGCCAACCAGAGCATTGTCGATACCGAACAGGTCTTCGCCCCACCAGTCGGCCTCGCCGAACGCGTGTGCGCCCTTGCCGCCATCGGTCATCGCAGCAAGCACCGCGTCAGGCTCAGCAGAGCCTGCCTTCTCAGCAGCTGCTTTCCAAAGATCCATGATCGAGGCGTATTCCCAACTCACGGCACCCCATTCACCGGGATGGCGCTCGTTATAGGTCTCGAAGAATTTGTTGGGTTCCTGGAAATTGATCGCTTCATCGTTGAGCGCGGGATCGTCGAAATCCGGAAATTGGAACACGAACCCTTCCATGAATTCCTTCGAGGTTTTTTCGATCATTTGGTCGTAGAAATCGGCGGTGCAGGAGATGATCTGGCCTTCATAGCCCTGCTGGAAAAGCTGTTCACTGATCGGGTGGACATAGTCTGAATAGCAGGTATCCAGGCAGACGATATCCGGGTTGTCCGCGATCAGCTTGGTGACGACAGGCGCGAAATCGGTGGTCGCCGGGTCGAACAGGACGGGCTCGGACTGCATCTCGATACCGGCCGCCTCGAACGCCGCAAGATAGGTCGCGACCGACGGCAGACCGAGCGCGTCATCCTGGGCACACATGACGGCAGTCTTCAGCTCGGGCTTGTTCTCGGCCAACCACTCGACACCGGTCACATTATAGATCGGATGCACTTCGGCGGGTGCTACCAGCGTGGTCGTGTCGGGCGAGAGATCTGACGGCAACAGCGTCGAAAACAGCATGCCGGTCTTGTCAGCCACGGGCTGCACGCCGGGCCAGGTGTCCCCGCCCAGCATCATCACGAACTTGACCCCGTCTTCGCGAATGAGCTTGGTCGCACCGGTGCGCGCCTTGGCCGGATCATACTCGTTGTCATAACCGATGAACTCGATTTTTCGCGCGCCGTCAGCGAGCTGGACGCCACCGGCGGCATTGATGATCTCAGCCCAGATCTGGCAGCCATCCAGCCCGGGTTTGCCCCAGGCAGCGACAGGACCGGTCAAGGGTGCAAGAAAGCCGATTTTCAGGGCTTCGTCATCGGCAAAAGCTTGCCGTGGCAGGCTGGCGCTCAAGGTTCCAGCACCGGCAACGGTCGCTGTCGAGGCCATGAAACGGCGACGGCTGATCCCGTCCTTAATGAATTTTACCAGCATGGTATTCCTCCCTTTTTGTTGTTTGTCTCTCCGAAATCGGGGCTCACGATCACGTCGGTCCATCGGGCCTGTTGTCTATCTTCTGCGGTTCAAATCGGCCCGACAACAGCACGCTATCCAACGTCGAGCGGTCCAGGCCATTCAAGTCAATGAGGTTATTGGGAAACCAACGATACTCTTCCCAAACCGCTGAACGCAGCCACACCTCTATTCCACCGGGTTACCGAGACCGCGCGCTGGAACCTCCCATCGGCTTCGGCTGAATTATTGGCAAAGCAGGCCAATTTCAACCAATTTAAACTTTATCAGCGACTTAATGATGCCAGAGTAGCGGTCACTTTGGCCTGCGCAACAAAAATCCTGAAAGTCACCAAAAAAAACTATGAAAGCCACAATATCTCATGAATATTGGTTGCAACTGGACTAATCCAAAGGCAATTCAGAGAAAATTGGTCTGATTTGGTCTGGACATACGGATCGGATGAAAGAGAAACGGGAGGTTTTCATGACCAAGAAGATTGCTGTTATCGGCGCCGGCCCTTCAGGGCTTGCGCAGTTGCGCGCCTTCCAGTCCGCAGCGGCGAAGGGGACTGATATTCCCGAGATCGTCTGCTTCGAAAAGCAAGATGATTGGGGTGGCCTTTGGAACTACACATGGCGGACGGGGCTGGATGAATATGGCGAGCCGGTTCATGGCTCGATGTACCGCTATCTCTGGTCCAACGGACCGAAAGAAGGCCTGGAATTCGCCGACTATACATTCGATGAGCATTTCGGCCGCTCGATCGCCTCTTACCCACCGCGTGCGGTTCTATTCGACTACATCAAGGGCCGGGTCGAAAAGGCCGGTATTCGCGACTGGATCAAGTTCCGCCATAGCTGTCGGCGGGTCGACTATGATGACGCGAAAGGCATGTTCCGGGTCGTGGTGCAGGATCTCGTGAACGACAAAGAAATTGTGGACGACTACGATCATGTCATCTGCGCCAGCGGCCATTTCTCCACACCCAACGTCCCCTATTTCGAAGGGTTCGAGACCTATCAGGGCCGTGTACTGCACGCCCATGACTTCCGCGATGCCGTAGAGTTCAAGGGCAAGGACATCCTCATCATCGGGACCAGCTATTCCGCAGAGGATATCGGGTCACAATGTTGGAAATATGGCTGTAACTCGGTGACGGTCAGCCATCGCACGGCGCCCATGGGTTTCGATTGGCCGGGCAATTGGAAGGAAGTGCCGCTGCTGCAGAAGGTCGAGGGCAAGACCGCGATATTCAAGGACGGCACGACCGCCGATGTCGATGCGATCATCCTTTGCACCGGCTATCTTCATCATTTCCCGTTCATGGCCGACAATCTGAAGCTGCGCACCACCAACCGGCTGGCGACGGCCGACCTCTATAAAGGCGTCGCCTGGGTCAGCAATCCGAAGCTGTTTTACCTCGGCATGCAGGATCAGTGGTATACGTTCAACATGTTCGACGCCCAGGCCTGGTGGGCCCGCGACGTCATCATGGGCAGGATCGATATTCCAGGCGAAGCGGAGAGGCGCGCTGATGTCGCCGATCGGATCGCACGAGAGGATGCGGGCGAGGACGATTACGACGCGATCCGTTATCAAGGTGACTATACAAAAGAGCTGATCGCCGAGACCGACTATCCCAGTTTCGATATCGACGCTGCGAATGAGGCCTTCTTCCAATGGAAGAAGCACAAGAAACAGGCGATCATGGCCTTCCGCGATAACGGTTACGTCTCGCCGATGACGGGCACCAAGGCGCCGCCGCATCACACACCCTGGGTCGATGCGCTGGATGATTCGATCGAGGCTTATCTTGGGACGGGATCATCGGAGAGGTAGTATACACGCGGCGGAATGCGCCCCTTGCTGCGAGGCAAGAGCATGGTATTGAAGTCACCGGACATTTGTACGGCAAGATGATCGGTGACCGATGACCAGGCCATGACCAGAACACCGCAGCTACCTTGGGAAGAGGATACCAGTACCCCGCCCCTTTCCGGGCGCGCGCGTGATCTGGCCGACGAGATGTTTGCGAGAATTGCCAGCAAGCAGTACCCCTTCGGCACCCGCTTGCCGGCGGAGCGCGATGTCGCCAAGGACTTCGCGGTTTCGCGGGAGACAGTGCGCAAGGCATTTGCGGTGCTTCAGCATCATGCCGTGATCGAACGTCGTCCGGGTAGCGGCTCCGTCGTGCGCTACCGACCTCAGAAACCACCGAGTGATCAGCAAAGCCTTGCAGATTTAAATCTCGGCGAGCTAACCGAGATTACCAGCCCGCTCGAATATTGTGTCGTCCGCTCCATCGTCGAACCGGAACTCATTCGCCTTGCTGTTCTGAATATGACCAGCCGCGATATCGAGCGAATGGACGACATCCAGGGACGGTTCGATACGATTGCCAGTGATGGTGAAACTTTCGCCCGACTTGACGACGAACTGCGGCTTCATCTGGCGGCGGGTGCGCGCAACCCACTACTACTGGCTATCTTCAGCTTGGCCCTAAAGGTTGGGAGCAAAGCCGACTGGGCGATCAAGCAACGCCGATCGATTTCACCGGGCCGTATCCGCGAGCGAGCTGCCCGCAATCGTGCGCTCTGTGCCGCCATCGGCAGCCGCAATATCGAAGCTGCCGTCGAGCAAACCCGATTGGCGCTCGCCGACTTCCATCAAGAGCTGATGGGTAATTTTTAACGGCGGTTTCCTTCTTCCAGGACAGGTCCGTTCCGGCCCACTCCCCCGCCCANNGGCGGGGGAGTGGGCCGGAATAAACCTATTCCTGGAGTCCGAGAAGGCGTCGCTCCACCTTCTGATCCCACATCTGACCGTAAGCCCGCATATGGCGTAGCAAAATGTCACCATGGTTATCCCACCAGTCGAGGATCGAGCGAAACTCAACGATACGAGCTTTACCGTCCTCAATCCGCACCACTGGCCACGAACCCACGAGCGCATTATCGATACCAAACAATTCGCGGCCCCACCATCTCGCCTCGCCGAAGGCGTTGAAGGCGAAACCGTCGGTCTTCATCGAGTTGAGAACAGCAAGAGACGCCACTGTCTCCGTATGCTCTACGGCACGCCGCCAGATCTCGAGGATCGAGAAATACTCCCAAGGCACAGCACTCCACTCGCCTGGATAATGGGTATTGAATTCCTCGTAGAAGGCCTTTGGGTTCTCAAAACCGATTCGCGGATCATCCATGGCAGGATCGTCGAGGTCGGGAAACTGAAAGACGAAGCCCTCCATGAAGGCAGCGCTCGTCCGCGCCACCAGTGCCGGATAGTTATCGCACGTACAAGAAAGAAGCTGCCCTTTGAAGCCGGTACGAAACGCCGCCTCGGTCAAGGCGTGGACAAAGGGCTCGTAGGCCGTGTCCCAACATAGGATGTCGGGGTCATTTTCCATGAGCACCTCGACCATGGCATCAACGTCCTTGAGGTCGCCAGGAAACAGGATCTCCTTGACGACTTCGATCCCAGCGGCCTCGAAGGCTGCGCGGTAGGTCGCGACCGATGGCAACCCAAGCGCATCCTTTTGCGCACAAATCGCCACCGTTTTAAGCTCCGGTCGCGTTTCCGCCAGCCAGTCGACACCGGTCACGACATAGATCGGGTGCACCTCGCAAGGCGCAATCAAATAGGGAATGTCCGGCGTCAGGTCGCTCGGCAATAATGTGGTTGCGAGGATCTTGTTGTGTGTCAACAAATCGGCGATCGCTGGGATGGTATCGCCGCCAAGCATCAGCAGCAGCTTGACCCCGTCTTCGTGAATAAGCCGCCTCGCGCCGATCGAGGCTCGAGCGGGATCATACTGATCATCGAATGCGGTGATTTCGACACGGTGCCGCACGGCCCCCAAGCGTAACCCGCCAGACATGTTCACCCGGTTGGCCCAAATCAGACACGCATGAAAGCCAGGCAGCCCCCAGGAAGATTGAACGCCTGTAAACGGTGCAAGCACGCCAATTCTAATTGGCTCTTGCCTCGTTTCATTGGTCCTCGGCATCGCCGCCGAGACCATGAGGTCCGCCCCAAATTTGTATTTGCTCATGAGCACCTATCTCGACGCGGGCGCGATCAGGCCAGATAAGTTCATCTGAAACCGGATATGGCTGCAAATCGCGTCTTTAACTCACATGGTCTTCGAGGGGTATAACTTTTACATTATGTGCCAACTGCCTCGTTGCACTATTAGTACCTGGTCGAATGTAGTACTTTACACCACAAGTATCGCCTTGGAAACTTAGCATCTACAAGGCGCAACGTGTATCGCCTCATTGTAAGATCGCCTGGGAGGGACTTGTTGGGCATTGTCACGTTGTTGACCAGCAAGCCCGGTGCTACGAATTGGGACATGAACAGATCCGCTTATCGTGGCCTGTGGGTCCCGAGAAGTCATGCAGCCTCGCGAAGATCGTCGTGATGGAGCCCTTGGACAGCAGGAAACTCGATCACCCT
>JBOEHJ010000216.1:16937-19105 GCA_050633905.1 Geminicoccales bacterium | reverse complement strand
CAGATTTGATTGTTGCCGATGAATTCGATGCGGATCTCGCCATCGGTGCGCTCTTCGAGGTCCCGAGCAAACTCAAGGCAGCCGGCACGTTCGATGAGCAGATTGTCCTGATTGAAGCCGGCCGCACCAAATTTGAGCGTGTGCTTCGGTTCTTTTGCGAAGCGCTTCTCATAGGTCGACTCGGCGGCTTTAGCGAGGCTGGTGAGCGTCAACGCGCCGCCCATGCTGCCAGCAGCGAGCAATGTGGAGGACAAGCCATAGCGGCCAGCGACGCGGAACAGATCTCGTCGCGAGACCTGTTCTAAAGACTGTGAGAGCTTCATGAAAACCTCCTGATATGTTTTTTATTAGGACTTGAAGTCCCATTAAATGCATAGTATAGAATTATAAGCAACCCATAAAAAGTTATTAATGGGACCGGGAGGCGGAGCTGGATGGCTGATATCGACGCCGACATCATCATCATCGGAGCAGGCTCCGCTGGTTGTGTGCTCGCCAATCGATTGAGCGTCGACCCTGACATCAAGGTCGTGCTGCTCGAAGCGGGCGGGCGGGACTGGAATCCCTGGATCCATGTGCCTGTCGGCTACTTCAAGACACTGCACAATCCCTCCACCGATTGGTGCTACAAAGCCGAGCCCGATCCTGGCCTGAATGGTCGCGCCCTTGACTGGCCGCGCGGCAAAACGCTCGGTGGCTCGTCGTCGATCAACGGCCTTCTCTACATCCGTGGTCAGCGCGAGGACTATGATCAGTGGGCGCAACTCGGCAATCGCGGCTGGGGCTATGACGATGTGCTGCCGCTGTTCAAGCGCTCCGAACGCCATGAAGAGGGCGATAGCGATTATCATGGCGCCGATGGCGGCCTTGCGGTCTCGCGAATGCGAGCCAAGAGCGACATCGCCGAAGCCTTCATCGGGGCGGCGGTCGAGATGGGCGTGCCGCGTACCGAAGACGTCAATGGCGCCGTGCAGGAAGGTGCCTGCTATTTTCAGCAGACCGCTAGAAACGGCCTTCGCTGTTCCAGCGCTAAAGCCTTTCTGAAGCCTGCTCGGAACCGGCCGAATCTCGACATCATCACCCGCGCCCACGTGCAGTCGCTCACCTTTGCCGACGGCGAGAAGCCGGAGGTGAACGGCGTGCGCTATCTCAGGAAGGGAACGCCGCAGACGGCGACGCTCAAGCCCGGCGGCGAGGTCGTGCTGGCGGCAGGCGCCATCGGCTCGCCGCAGATCCTCGAACTTTCCGGGATTGGTCAGGGCGATGTTCTGAGCAAGGCCGGCGTCGAGCTTCGCCATGAACTGCCGGGCGTTGGCGAGTGCCTGCAGGATCATCTGCAGATCCGCCTCGTCTACGAGGTCAACGTCCCGACGCTCAATGGCGCGATCAACAGTTTCGTCCGGCGCATGGGCATCGGTCTCCAATATGTGCTTGCGCGAACCGGGCCGATGAGCCTTGGCGCCAGCCAGGTGTGCGTGTTCGCGAAGTCGATGGAAGGGCTGGAAACACCTGATATCCAGTTCCACTTCCAACCGCTGAGCGCTGACAAGCCCGGTATCGTGATGCATCCCTTCCCCGGCATCACCTCCTCCGTTTGCCAACTTCGGCCCCATAGCCGCGGCCATATCCATATCAAGACGCCGAATGCCGACGACCACCCCAAGATCGTGCCCAACTATCTCTCGGACCCGGCCGATCAGCTCTGCGCGATCAGGGCCGTCAAGTTCGCGCGTGCGATGACCAAGACCAAGGCGCTTAGCCCCTTCATCGTGCGCGAGCATGTGCCCGAAGGGTCGCCCGAGACCGATGAGGAATTGTTGGAAGCAGCGAAAAATATCAGCCAGACGATCTACCACCCGACCAGCACCTGCAAAATGGGCAGCGACTCCATGGCGGTGGTCGATGATCGGCTGAACGTTCATGGCGTTGCCAATCTCAGGGTCGCGGATGCTTCGATCATGCCGACCATCGTCAGCGGCAACACCAATGCCCCCACTATCATGATCGGCGAAAAAGCCAGCGACATGATCCTTGCCGACCGGCGGGCCTGACAGCTACGAACACGGACCTATTGGAGACAGATCAATGAAAATGACCACGGAAGAGGCGTTCGTCAAAGTGCTGCAGATGCATGGCATCGAGCATGCGTTCGGGATTATCGGCTCGGC
>JBOEHJ010000216.1:0-16889 GCA_050633905.1 Geminicoccales bacterium | reverse complement strand
CTGGTGACGCCGCAGGCCGCCAACAAGACCATCGGCCAGGGCGGGTTTCAGGAAATCAAGCAGATGGCGATGTTCGAAGACTGCGTCTGCTACCAGGAGGAGGTACGCGATGCGACCCGCATTGCCGAAGTGCTGAACCGGGTCATCATGAAGGCACATCGCGGCAGTGCGCCTGCCCAGATCAACGTGCCACGGGATTTCTGGACCCAGGTAATCGACATCGAGCTTCCGCAGATCGTCCAGATCGACCATCCGCGCGGCAGCGAGACCGCGATTGCCGAAGCGGCAAAGCTGCTCTCGGAGGCCAACTTCCCGGTCATTCTGAACGGCGCCGGCGTGGTGCTCTCGGGCGGCATTCCGGCATCCGCCGCCCTGGCCGAACGCCTCGCAGCGCCGGTCTGCTGCAACTACCAGCACAATGACGCGTTCCCCGGCTCCCACCCGTTGTCCTGCGGTCCGCTCGGCTATAACGGCTCGAAGGCGGCGATGGAGATGATCTCGAAGGCGGATGTCGTGCTGGCACTCGGCACCAGGCTGAACCCGTTCTCGTCGCTGCCCGCCTATCAGACCGAATACTGGCCAAAAAACGCCAAGCTCATCCAGGTCGACATCAATGCCGATCGCATCGGACTCACCAAGAAGGTTGGTGTCGGCATCCAGGGAGATGCGCGCATGGTCGCAGAACAAATCCTGGATCAGCTCTCGGACGACGCCGGTGATGCCGGCCGGGACGAGCGCATGGCCCTGGTCGGCCAGACTAAGTCGCGCTGGGCGCAGGAGCTCACCTCGATGGATCACGAGGACGACGATCCCGGCATC
Organism: Geminicoccales bacterium; assembly: GCA_050633905.1. Lineage (GTDB taxonomy): Bacteria > Pseudomonadota > Alphaproteobacteria > Geminicoccales > Geminicoccaceae > JANQPX01. The sequence goes on along the minus strand of JBOEHJ010000216.1, from coordinate 16,070 downwards.
ACCTGGAACGAGCGCGCCCGCCAGCGCGACCCGAACCGCATGAGCCCGCGCCAGGCCTGGCGCGCAATCCAGGCGGCCATGCCCGAGGACGCCATCATCTCCTCGGACATCGGCAACAACTGCGCNNATCGGCAATGCCTATCCGACCTTCGAGAAGGGCCGGAAGTATCTCGCCCCCGGCCTGTTCGGCCCCTGCGGCTACGGCTTCCCCTCGATCCTCGGCGCCAAGATCGGCTGCCCTGATGTCCCCTGCATCGGTTTCGCCGGCGACGGTGCGTTCGGCATCTCGATGAACGAGATGACCGCCTGCGGCAGGAATGACTGGGAGCCGATCACCATGATCATCTTCCGCAACTACCAGTGGGGTGCGGAAAAGCGCAACACGACACTCTGGTTCGGTGACAACTTCGTCGGCACTGAACTCAATCTCGGCGTCGAGTACGCCAAAGTCGCCGAAGCCTGCGGCGTCAAGGGCGTTCAGGCCTCGACCATGGAGACCCTGACTGAGGCGCTTCACACCGCGGTCAAGGAACAGATGGAAGATGGTGTGACGACCTTCATCGAAGTTGTGTTGAACCAAGAGTTGGGCGAACCGTTCCGCCGCGATGCCATGAAGACCCCCGTTCAGGTCGCAGGCATCAGCAAGAACGACATGCGCGCCCAGCAGCCAAGACTGTGAAACAGCCGACACGACAATGAGAAACTGTGAAGCGGCCGGACCATCGGAAACAGCATGACTATCGTAGACGACATTACGGCCGTATCACGACAAGCCCGCCCGCGGATCGTTCTTGCAGAGGGAGAGGATAGCCGGGTTGTCAAGGCTGCGCTCAAGGCAACAAACGATGGGGTGGCTGATATCTCGGTCGTTGCGAAGGCGGACGTCTTCGCGCGTCTCGCCGATGGCGCGCCGGGGAGCGACCTTGTCACCGTTCATGACCCAGCCAACTCAACGTCTTTGGACGCTTATACCGAGGCCTATGTCGAGCTTCGTCAGCACAAGGGCGTCGACAGGGATGCGGCCCGGAAGGCCATGCTTGGCAATCTCGGCTTTGCCGCGATGATGGTGCGCCAAGGCGATGCCGACGGCACCATCGGCGGGGCGGTCGCCACGACCGCCTACACGGTGCGCGCTGCCCTTCAGATCATCGGCAAGGCCGAAGGCATCAAATCCGTCTCCAGCTTTTTCCTGATGCTTCTCCCGTCCCCCCACGATCGCCCGGTCGTCTTTGCGGACTGCGCGCTGGTGATCCTGCCGACGCCTGAGGAACTCGCCAGCATCGCGATCGCTTCTGCCGCGTCCTTTCAGGCGATGACTGGTGAGATTCCACGTGTCGCCATGCTGTCCTTTTCCACCAAGGGCAGTGCCAGTCACGAATCGATCGATCGGGTTACCGAAGGTGTCAAGCTCGCACGCGAGGCCGCACCTGACCTGATTATCGATGGCGAGATCCAGTTCGATGCCGCCATTGTTCCGGAAATCGGCCGGTCGAAAGCGCCGGGCGCCGTCCTCGACGGTGACGCCAATGTCTTCATCTTCCCAAGCCTGAACGCCGGCAATATCGGCTACAAGATCGCGCAACGCGTCGGCGGTGCTACAGCGCTCGGCCCGGTTCTTCAGGGCCTTGCGCGCCCGGCCAACGATCTTTCCCGTGGCTGCAGTGTCGGGGATATCAGCCAGATGATCGCGATCACCGGCGCTCAGGCGGCGGCTCAACTCAACTCCAGCACTCGAGAAAAGTAACGTCGCTCATGACCCAGGAACCGACGATCGATCTGAACACCCCTGTCGGCGATCATGTCGCCAAGACCACCTGCTACATGTGCGCCTGCCGCTGCGGCATCGATGTCCACATCCGCGACGGCAAGGTTCGTTATATCGAGGGCAATCGCGATCATCCCGTGAATAAAGGCGTGCTCTGTGGCAAGGGCAGTGCCGGCATCATGCAGCATTATTCGCCCGCCCGGCTGCAGGCCCCGATGAAACGCGTCGGTCCGCGCGGCTCCGGTGAGTTCGAAAAGATCTCCTGGGAGGAGGCACTGACACTCGCCACCGACTGGATGGGTGACGTCAGAAAAACCGATCCCAAGCGCCTCGCCTTCTTCACCGGTCGCGATCAAAGCCAGTCGCTGACGGGGCTCTGGGCGATGCAGTTTGGCACCCCCAACTTCGCCGCCCATGGCGGGTTCTGCTCGGTCAACATGGCAGCTGGCGGTCTCTACACCTTTGGCGGGGCGTTTTGGGAATTCGGCGATCCGGACTGGAATCACACAAAATATTTCATGCTGTTCGGCGTCGCCGAGGATCACGCCTCCAACCCGATCAAGATCGGCATCGGCAAGCTCAAGAAGCGCGGCGCCAAGATCGTCTCGATCAACCCTGTGCGCACCGGATACAACGCCGTCGCCGATGAATGGATCGGCATCCGACCGGGCACGGACGGCTTGTTCGCCGGCGCTCTCATCCACGAACTGTTCAGGTCGCAAAAGGTCGATCTCGACTATCTGATCCGCTACACCAACGCGCCCTGGCTGGTGATCCAAGATCCGGGTGCCGCTGACCACGGTCTCTTCGCTCGCGACGATGACGGCAACACGCTGGTTTTCGATGCCGCCTCGGGCAAGCTGATCAATGCGCTCAGCACCGACACCGATATCAAGCCAAGCCTGATCGGCAGCAGAAAGCTCGCCGACGGGCGGACCACACGCCCAGTCTTCGAGCTCATGGCCGAGCGTTTTCTTAGCGACGACTACGCGCCTGAAGCCGTCGCCGAAAAGACCGGCGTGCCGGCTGAGCAGATCAGGAAAATCGCGGCCGAGCTTGCCCAGGTCGCCTTCGAGCAGGAGATCGAGATCGACCAACCTTGGACCGATTGGAAAGGTCAACGTCACAAAAAAATGATCGGCCGCCCGGTCTCGATGCATGCCATGCGCGGCATCTCGGCCCACTCCAACGGTTTCCAGACCTGCCGGACGATCCACATCCTGCAGATCCTTCTGGGCTCGATCGATTGCCCCGGCGGCTTTCGCTACAAGCCGCCTTATCCAAAGCAGTCCCCGCCCTGGCTGCTCCCCCATGGCGCCGATCAGGATGTCAAACCGCGGGAGCCGCTCGGCGGGCCGCATCTCGGCTTTCCGCTTGGCCCGCAGCATCTGCTCCTGAACGGCGAGGAGCCGAACCGCATCGACAAAGGGTTTTCCTGGGACGCGCCGATGTCAGCCCATGGGCTGATGCATATGGTCATCAACAATGCGGCCAAGCGTGATCCCTACGGCATCGACGTGCTCTTCATGTACATGGCTAACATGGCCTGGAACTCGTCGATGAACGTGCCCGGCACGATCGACCATCTGACCGCGAAGGACGAGAGCGGCGACTATGTAATCCCGAAGATCATCTATTCGGACGCCTATTATTCCGAGATGGTGCCCTATGCCGATCTGATCCTGCCGGACACCACCTATCTTGAGCGCTTTGACTGCATCTCGCTTTTGGACCGGCCGATCTCGGAAGCCGATATGGCCGCCGATTCGATCCGCCATCCCGTGGTCGAACCCGATCGTGACGTGCGCGGCTTTCAGGAAGTGCTGATCGATCTCGGCGCGCGGCTCGGCCTACCAGCGTTCACCAAGGAAGACGGCTCGCCGAAATATCCAGGCGGCTATCCCGACTACATCGTGAACCACGAAAGAAAGCCCGGCATCGGGCCGCTTGCCGGTTGGCGTGGTGAGGACGGCGACACCTTCGGACGTGGGGCGCCCAATCCTGATCAGCTCGATCGCTACATCGAAAACGGGGCCTTCCACGCTTATCACCTAAAGCCGGAGCAGGCCTACTACAAACATGCGAACCGCTCCTATCTGGACTGGGCTGTCGAGGTCGGCTTTCGGGTCGAGCCACGCCCGACCATCTTCCAGCTCTACTGCGAACCGCTTCAGGCCTTTCGCCTGGCCGCCGAAGGTCACGGCGAGCGCCAGCCGCCGGACCGTGCGCGCGAGCGCATCAAGACCTATTTCGATCCGCTGCCCTTCTGGTACCCACCCTTCGAAGAGGCGATGGTGAGCGCGGAAACCTATCCGCTGCACGCGCTCACCCAGCGGCCGATGCATATGTATCATTCCTGGGGCAGTCAGAACGCCTGGCTTCGACAGATCACCGCCGCCAACCGCCTCTACATTCACCGCTCGCTTGGCGAAAAGATTGGCGCCACCGACGACGACTGGGTGTGGCTCGCCTCCCATCAGGGTCGTGTGAAATGCCAGGTGAAGCTGATGGACGGGGTCAATCCCGACACGGTCTGGACCTGGAACGCCATCGGCAAGCGCCGCGGCGCCTGGGGTCTCGACGACGACAGTCCCGAATCCAACCAAGGCTTTCTCCTGAACCACCTGATCTCCGAGCTGCTGCCGGAAGGTGGCGGCGGCTATCGCTATGCCAATGCCGATCCGATCACCGGCCAGGCCGCTTGGTTCGATCTCCGGGTCTCGATCGAGCGGGCAACCGGCGACAGCCACACCGAGCCGTTCTTCGAGCCGCTCGGGACTGGAGGCCAGCCCGCCTCACCGAAGAAGGTCGCCTTTGGTGCCGAATTCCGGAGCAATGCTCGATGACGACGCTTCCCGAAACCACCTCAAAAAAGCTTGGCCTGGTCATCGATCTCGATATCTGCGTCGGTTGTCATGCCTGCGCCACCAGCTGCAAGGAGTGGAACACCGGCGGCTATTCCGCCCCACTCTCCGACCATGACCCTTACGGCGGCGATCCGTCCGGCGCCTGGCTGAACCGCATCCATTCCTTTGAGGTCGGCGAAGGCTCGCTTGCCAAGACCGTGCATTTCCCCCGTTCCTGTCTCCACTGCGAGGAGCCGGATTGCGTCACCGTCTGTCCCACAGGCGCTTCCTACAAGCGCGCGGAAGACGGCATCGTTCTGGTCAACCCAGACACATGCATCGGCTGCAAGCTCTGCTCCTGGGCCTGCCCCTACGGTGCGCGCGAATATGACTATGACGACGGCGTGATGAAGAAATGCACGCTCTGCGTCGATCGCATCTACAACGAAACCATCCCCGAGGAAGACCGCGTGCCCGCCTGTGTGCGTGCTTGTCCGACCGGAGCCCGCGCCTTCGGCGATCTTGGCGATCCTGAGAGCGACGTCTCGAAAAACGTCGCCGCGCGCGGCGGCTTCAACCTCCTCGATGAGTTCGGCTACAAGCCCGTCAACAAATACCTGCCGCCCCGCATCAACAAGGTCGCGGACGCGCCGGCAGCCCCTCCGCCTGCGACGACCGAAAAGTCGGGCAACTCCAAAATCGAAAACCTCTTCGCCTGGGTCGACCGGGCGCTTTCAGCATCATAAGGCCGACCCATGCATCCCGCCTATTCCGTCATCCTGTTCACGACATCCTCAGGCGCCGGCTACGGCCTTTTGTTCTGGCTCGGCCTCGCCCACGCTTTCGGCCTCGCCCCTGACGACCGCTGGCTGTTGTTCATCGCAATCGCGCTCGCGCTGATCCTGATCACCGTCGGCCTCCTCGCCTCGACGGCTCACCTCGGTCATCCTGAGCGTGCGATCGGCGCCTTTTCGCAATGGCGCTCCTCCTGGCTGTCACGTGAGGGCGTGGTCGCGGTCGCCACCTATGCGCCTGCCGGCTTGCTCGCTCTTCTCTGGCTCTTCGGAGTCGAGACCGGTCTGAGCAACCTGTTGGCGCTGCTCGCCGCCATCGGTGCCGCCATCACCGTCTACTGCACCGGCATGATCTACGCCTCGCTTCGCACCATCCGGCAATGGCACCACGCTTTGGTGCCGCTCGTTTACCTAGCCCTTGCCGCCGGCACCGGTGCTCTGCTCTTTGGCTTCGTGCACGGCCTTTTTGGCTACGGATCGGTCTGGCCGGCCTTATTGACCCTGATCTGCCTCGCCGTCGGCGCCGCGCTGAAATGGCGGTACTGGCAGAGCATCGATTCCGATCGGGGCCAATACACGGCCGAAATGGCGACCGGGCTTGGATCGATCGGCAGGGTCAAGCCGCTCGATCCGCCCCATACGCGGCCGAACTTCGTCATGCGCGAGATGGGCTATCGTGTCGCCCGAAAACATGCGGAGAAGATTCGCCAAGCGGTGCTGCTGGTGCTCTTCGCAGCACCGGCCGTACTCATCCTACTCGCTTTGATCACAGGTTGGTTAGCACTCCTGTTCGCTCTTGCCGTCGTCGCAGCATCGCTTGGCATTCTCGCGGAGCGTTGGCTGTTCTTCGCCGAAGCCGAACATGTCTCCATGCTCTACTACGGCGCCGAACGCGCATGACAAACATGCGTGACCCATAAGCCATGACATAAGATACCGGTGGAGGGCGTAATGGACGCGATAGGCCTCAGCTATGAGATGATCGTCGTTCTCCTCGTGCTAGGATTCACCATCTTCCTCTTCGTCTCCGAGATTGTTCGTGTCGATTTCGCAGCTATCATCGTCATGGTTCTGCTCGGCTGCCTGGCCTCTCTGCCTGGGCTCGACGGTCTCGTCGACGTGCGCACCCTATTTGACGGTTTCGGCAGCAACGCCGTGATCTCGATCATCGCCGTGATGATCATCGGCGCTGGTCTGGATCGCACTGGGGTTATGTCGGTGGTCGCGGCCTGGATCACCAACGCCGGCGGATCGACCGAGAAACGCATCATCCCGTTGATCTCGGGAACCGTCGGTGTGATCTCCAGCTTCATGCAGAATGTCGGTGCTGCCGCCCTCTTCCTCCCGGTCTGCTCGCGCATTGCAGTGCGCACGGGCCTTCCGATGTCGCGTCTCCTGATGCCCATGGGGTTTTGCGCGATTCTGGGCGGCACGATGACCATGGTGGGTTCCTCGCCGCTGATCCTGCTCAACGATCAGATCCTCGGCATCAATCGATCGCTGCCGGCCGACCGTCAGATGGAGACCTTCAGCCTGTTTGTCGTGACACCGATCGGCCTCGCACTGCTTGCCACAGGCATTCTCTACTTCGTCATTTTCGGACGCATCGTGCTGCCCGGCGTGGTGTCGAACAACGGCACCAAGGGCCGTACACTACTCGACTACTTTCAGCAAACTTACGGGCTCAAAGGCGAAGTCCACGAGATTATGATACCGGAAGGGCACGCCATTGCCGGCAAGACCATTGATGATATCGAACAGAGCTACGGGATCCAGCTCATTGCCACACACTATCAGGGCAAGACCTACATCGCGCCGCCACGCACCGTGGAAGTCACGGCGCCAGCACGTTTGGCGGTGATCGGCGAGCCCGACGCCGTAGTTCACTTTCTTTCGGATACCGGGCTCCGGGAGTGGCCGGATCTGGAAGACTTCGCCGAGACGCTCGGGCCGGCCAAGGCCGGTATCGCCGAGGTGGTGATCTCGCCGAACTCCAGCCTGATCGGTAAGACTGGCCGTGAGATCGTCATCCGCAAGGCCTACGGTATCTCGCCGCTGGTGATCTTCCGGGGCGGCGAGACCCTGACCCGCGATCGCGAAAAGATCGGACGCACGCCCTACAAAGCTGGTGACCTCCTCGTCTGCCACACCACCTGGAGCGCGCTCACCAGGCTCGAGAAAGACCGCGACTTCGTCGTCGTAACCTCGGACTATCCGCGCGAGCAGCTCCGCCCGCAGAAAGTCACCTGGGCGCTAGCCTTCTTTCTTATTGCGCTCAGCCTGATCCTGTTCTCGGATCTCCGCCTGTCGCTGTGCCTGCTCGTCGGTGCGGTGGGGATGATTGCCAGTCGGGTGCTGAGCATCCAGGAGGCCTACGAAGCGGTAGGCTGGAACACGGTCTTTCTACTCGCGAGTCTTATTCCGCTCGGCCAGGCCGTGCAGTCGACCGGGACCGCAGAATGGATCGCCGCGCAGGTTCTCAGCCTGCTCCAGGGCATGCCGATCTGGGTGATCCAGGCCGCCGTCGCAGCCCTCGCCACGGTCTTCACGTTGGTGATGTCCAATGTCGGCGCGACCGTCTTGCTTGTGCCTCTCGCCGTCAACATCGCTCTCGGAGCCGGCGCTGACCCAGCGCTTTTTGCACTCACCGTCGCTATCTCGACCTCAAATTCCTTCTTGATCCCAACGCACCAGGTGAACGCGCTGATCATGGGTCCGGGCGGCTACAGCGTCGCCGACTACATTCGAGCCGGCGGGATCATGACGGTGCTGTTTCTCGTAGTGTCGCTGACGGCCCTGAACCTATTTCACTGAAAGCAGCACCTTCGGATAGCAATGGTGAAGACAGTGTGAGCCCGAGCGGCAGAGTTCAAGTAGGCCGCGTCGATCCTGGCGGAAACACCGCGCGAGCAGCATCAAGGCATCGCCCGACAGCTCGACTTCATCGATCTTGACCCTGCTCTTCGACTTGCTGTTTGGCTGCCTGGAGCATGCTTGCAAGTCGACAGCTGCCTCTCAAAACTTGCGAAAAGGGTGCCGACTCCAGTTTTCGGCAGGCTGGCTCCCCTAACCACCGGACATTGTTTGGCTTTCCCATCTCGACAGCGCCCTGACCTCACTCGCGCAAGTTACGTAGTGTGAGTGAGGTCAGGGCGCTGTCGAGATCGGATCTTGGGTGGTTCGGGCGGCGGCAAGAAGACGCTCGCAATCGACCTGCACGGTTATCTCGCCGGCATACTGTCTTTTCTGATGGAAGTGACCGCCCAAACGGGGAAGTTCACTCAGCAAAAATGTAACTTTAAGGCTTATGGGGCATTGTCGCGTACGCTCTGGTCATCCACCCCCTTGAGGCGGTGACGCACGTCTACGCTGGCATCCTCGAAAATGCGTTCGAATGGCTGTTGCACTGGCCGGTTTGTGACAACGGTCAATTTGGTGGTGATGTCGAATGTACGGATCGATGCGTGGCGGCCAAATTTGTGATCGTCAGCGATCATAACAGGATGCCGCGTCTGTTTGATGAGGTTTCGGCGCAATTGCGATTCTTCATCTGAATAATCCATCCATCCAAATTCCGGATCGCAGGCAGCGATGCCCATGAAGACGATGTCAAAAACAAACCTGCGGACGAACTCAACCGTGTCCCCCCCGACAAGGGCATTATCATTGGCACGTACCAAACCCGGCGTGACTTTGGTGCTTACGCCGGGGGCTGTGGCCAGCATGCGCGCAATGTCGAGGGAATTTGTGATCACAGTGAGGTCGCGCGCATCGAAAAGCGTTCGTGCGAAGGCGAGAGCCGTCGAGCCGGTGTCGATGAAGATCGACATACCCTCTTCGGTCATTTCGCGTGCCACCGCTGCGATATGGGCTTTCTCGCGGGGTTTGATTCGCGAACGGATAACGATGGGTTGCTCCTCATCTGGCCGGAAGAGCACAGCACCGCCGTGAACACGACGCAAACGCCCCGCTTCATCGAGAGCTGAAAGATCCCGGCGGATCGTCTCATGACTAACGCCAAGTCTTTCCGCCAACCCGGCAACGTGAACGCGCCCCTCCCGGTCAAGTGCATGGAGAATAGTTTGATGTCGTGTTCGTTCCGGCATTGCTGATTGGCCTGATCAGGGCCGTCCAGCTCTATCATCTCGAATTCGGCCAGCCATCAATTCGCCGATCATGATGGTCGTAAGGTTGGTGTTGGCCTTGCAATCGGCAGGCATGATCGAGGCGTCGATGACGCGAAGAGAACTCATGCCGCGAACACGACAATCAGGATAGACAACGCTTGTGCCGTCATCAAAATCCATAGGTCCCATCCGACAACTGCCAGCACCATGCTGTGCATCGGAACAATCACTCATAATCCACTCATCGACATCATGGTCTGATCCCTCTGCAAGGTCAGCAATTGGCCTGCCGGTATTGCCCAGGCTGATTTCGCGGCAGCGTGACGTGGCAGCCGGATGCATGCCGATCGCCATCAACCGGCGGGCGCCGTCACGCAATCTGACGAGGTCGCGTGGATCATCGAGCATATTCAGATCAACTATAGGTTGATCATTCGGATTTGGTGAGGCCAGCCGTACCGAACCGCGTGAATGGGCTTCGAAGAGAGCACAATGAAGTCCGGCCTCGCCGAATTGAGCCATATCCTGAGCGACACCGACGCCGCCATGATTCATGGCAAAGAAAATCATGTCGGAAAGTGACCCTCCAGGGAGCTTCGAGCTGTATTTTACACAGCAGTTGGTGTGTCGAGCATCGACACTGGTAGGTTTCAGCTCATCCCTAAGCTTGAGCTCAAGCCTTACGAAAGGATGATCAAACATGCCGTCGCCCACGGGGAGATCGCGAACCACCTCGATGCCGTGATCCCGAAGATGCTGCGCCGGCCCGATGCCAGAACGCATCAGGATGGGCGGGCTGTGAATAGCACCCGCTGCGAGCAAGACTTCGCCGCCATCCGCCAGATTGAACGACGCCTCGCCATCCGGTCCGACGGCAACGACGCCTATGATCGTCCTGTCTTTGATTTGGAGCCTGTCAACGATGCTAGAGCCCAAGATCGTCAAATTCGGCCTGCCGCGCGCCGGTTCGAGGTAACCATCATTCGTCGATACGCGCCGACCACCGCGGCAATTGATGGCGTAGGTTGTAACGCCTTCGGCTGTCGGCGAATTCAGGTCGTCCGTCCAAGGATAGCCCAGATCGAGGGCGGCATCGCGCAGCGCCTGGTCGACAGGGCCCCATGCGTCTTGCGGCGTTCGATAAACGGGAATGGGACCCCGGCTTCCGTGATAGGTCTGATCTGCAAAATCGAGATCATCCTCAAGGCGGATGAAACCAGGTAGAACATGGGCTGCAGACCACCCCTCGCAACCAAATTCCGCCCAATTGTCGAAGGCGTCGAGCACACCCCTTATCGCAATCTGACCATTGATGGCTGTGCTGCCGCCAACGCCACGGCCTCGCCAATAACTGCGGTGCTCCTGCATTTTCGTTCGCCGCGCCATCAGTTCCGGCCACATATATTTAGCCTGGAAGTCAGCCGGCAGAATAATGTTGAAGGGATTGGGGCTCGCCATCTCGGGCGGTTGCTCGGCAGAACGGTAATCAAGCCCAGCCTCAAGCAACAACACGCGGCAATCGGGATCCTCGCTCAAGCCTGCCGCAAGGACTGAACCGGCAGCGCCGGCACCGACAATGATATAGTCCCAGCCTGCACCCATCTCATTCATGATCAGCCTCCGTTCAGGCCGCCTTGCCCTCGGGCGGCTCATTGAGCCAGCAGGCAGCAAATCGACCACCACCTTGATCCATCAATGAAGGGTCGGCGGTATGGCATCGTTGCATGGCGTGCGGGCAGCGGGCAGCGAAACTGCATCCTGGCGGCAAATCGATTGGGCTTGGAGGCTCGCCCTCCAAGAGACAATCCTCGCTTCGAAACGGCTTTTGTTCGAGGGTCGGCACAGCCGAGAGCAGCGCCCTTGTGTAGGGATGGGCCGGCTCGAAGAAAATGCCCCGCGTATCGGCAAGTTCAACAACCTCGCCCAGATACATCACGGCGATGCGATTGCAGACCCGGCGAACCATGGCAAGATCATGGCTTATGAAGAGATAGGTGAAGCCGTGCTTGGCCTGCAGCCGTTCAAAGAGATCCAGTAGGCGAGCCTGTTCCATGGGGTCGAGAGCGGAAAGCGTCTCATCGAGAATGAGCAATTCCGGCTCGAGGATCAGGGCTCGGGCGATATTGACCCGCTGACGTTGGCCGGCACTCATGCCGATGGGGAGGCGCTCGCGATCGGCATCGCTCAGCCCGACTTCAGACATCACCGCCCGCACCAGTTCAACGATCGCCTTTTGATCATGACCACCGTGGATCTGCAGAGGCAAGGCGATGGATCGGCCAATCGGTAAATTCGGCGGCAGGCAATTGAATGGATCCTGCAGCAAAAGCTGAAAGCCCTTGCGCATCGCGAGCCGCTCAACGCTCGACATGGCCGCGATATCCTTCCCCTTGAAGAGGATGCGGCCTTCATCGGGCTGCTCGACCCAGCTCAAGAGCCTTGAGAGTGTTGACTTGCCGCAGCCGCTCTCGCCGACGAGGCCCAGATTCTCCCCGCTGTGGACGGAAAAGGTGACACCGCGCACGGCCTTGACGTTTTGCGTGCCGAAAAAACGCGTTCGATCAGGAACCTTATACGTCTTGGTGACGGCTTCCACGTCGAGAATGGTGTTGGGAGTCTCGCTGGTCTTGGAAATCTCGGGCGGGGTCCCCCAGATGATGGGATTACGTGCGATCAGGTCTCGGCTATAGGGATGCGATGGCGCTTTGAGCAGCTGTGCGGGCGTGCTTCGCTCAACAATCGAACCCTGGCTTAGCACAACAAGCTGATCGGCCAGATCACAGACAATCGGCAGCGACGTCGAGATAAAGATGATGCCGGCATCGAGGTCCGAGCGAAGCTCATTGAGCAGGCGAAGGATCTGGGCCGCCACCGTCACATCAAGCGGTTGGGTGATGTTATCGCAGACAAGAAAAGCCGGGTCTGAGGCCAGCGCATCGACAATCATCGCGCGCTGCAACATGCCGCCTGAATATTGGTGTGGGAATTCGTCAAACCGCCTCTTGGCACTGGGGATGTGAACGCGATCAAGAAGATCGAGAACCCGCGTCTTGCCTTCTGTCTTGTCGATGTCGGCGCGTACAGCCAGCAATTTCTCGACGATCTGCCGGCCCACCGGCAATGTCGGATCAAAACTGCTGCCGGGATCGGCGCCAATATAGCCGACAGCACTGCCGCGAAGAATGCGCCTCGCCTCCGGCGTCATGGCCAGGAGATCGCGCCCTCGAAAGCTGACACTGCCGCGGACAGCAACCAAAGGTTCGGCAATCCAGCCCACAAGCGCCTTGGCCAAAACCGTTTTGCCGGACCCGCTCTCACCCACAATGCCGAGCACCTGACGTTCCTCGAGCGTCAGGGAAACATCTTGCAGCACGGGCCTTTGTTCGCCGTCACGCACCAGGTCTATGGAAAGGTTCTCGACAGACAATAAGCGTTCGGTCATCGGCTAGATCGTCCCGCGCAAGAGGCGATTTCGCGCCCGCTCAAGGGCCGAACCCATAAGATTCACGCTCAACAGCGTCAGAAACAGGAACGCTCCGGGCATGGTGGCTATCCACCAGGCATTGATGAGATATTTGCGGCCATCGGCGATGATCGTGCCGAAGGTCGGTGTCGGCGGCTGAATGCCGATACCGATAAAGCCGAGAATCGATTCGAAGATCATCATGCGGGCGATATCGAGAACGGCCACGAAAGCAATAGGCGGCAGGATGTTGGGGGCGATAAGACGCCACATGATCCGCCCATCCGACGCGCCCAGGATTTTGGCGCCCCGGACATATTCGCGCTGGCGCTCGGCAAGCGTGACGCTGCGGGTGACCCGCGCATAGACCGGCCAACCAGCCAAGGCCAAAACCACGATGACTGAAAAGGGCGTGGGTCGGGACACGGTCAGGATGATGATCGCCAGGATGATGAGCGGAATGGATAGCTGCGCATCCGTAAGCCGCATGAGGATCGTATCGATCCAGCCGCCACGATAGCCGGCAACCAGACCCACCGCTGATCCAAAAGCGAACATCAAGATCACGACGGCGAGACTGATCATCAGTGCATTTTGCAGGCCCACGAGCGAGCGAACGAATAGATCACGGCCGAGCTGATCGGTTCCAAGGATGTGATCCCATGTGCCGCCCTCCAGAAAGACAGGCGGCAGAAAGCGCTCGCGCACCGAAAGCTTGGTCGGATCGAGATCCGACAGTAACGGATAGATGAGTGCCGTTCCCACAAGAATGACAAAAAGGATCAGGCCGATTCTAAATTCTGTTTGTGACCAAGTCGCTAGCCACATTCGCCGGCCAGAACTGATCGGCGCCACCTCGATCGCAATGTTGACGGGTTTTTCAACGTTGATCGACATCAGTATTCGATTCTCGGATCGATCTGAGCCGAAATAAAATCGACGAAGATATTGATGACGACGAAAATCGACGTCGAGATGATGGCGATGCCCTGGATCACTGGAAAGTCCCGCTGCAGAACCGCCTGCACGGTCAAGAGGCCAAATCCCGGATAGTCAAAGATGAATTCGACAATCAGCACGCCGCCAAGCAGGGCTCCGATCTGAACACCAAACAGGTTCAGTACCGGCACGCAGGCATTGCGCAACACATGGTGCGTGAATATCCGCATGGGCGGCAGGCCGCGAACCTGCGCCAGTTCAACAAACGAGTTGCGCATGGTGTCGGCAATCGAAACCGACAGAGATCGAATAAAGAGTGGCGACATTTCAATGGCGATGACGATGGCGGGCAGAATGGCATAAGCCGCATTCTGGTAGCCGATCGACGGAATCCAGCCGAGCTTGGCGGTAACCACCAGAGCCAACACGATGGCAAGCCAGAAATTCGGCATCGAAACAAAGACCGATGCCGCATAGACCGCCAGTTTGTCAGGCCATCGACCTGCCATCAGCCCGCCGGCAATACCAAGCGGCACGGCGATCAGAACTGTAAAGACCAGGGCAAACCCGGCAAGGATGAGGGTGAGTGGCAGGGTTTCGGCCACAAGATCCCAAACCCGTGCCCTCTCACCCCTGGCCTCATCACGAGCGCCGCCAACCGCACCGCCTCCCTTGGCCTTGATGAAGGAGGTGCCGAAATCACCCTTCGTCACCTGTCCGAGATAGCGCAGATATTGCATGGGGATCGGATCGCGCAGACCCATGTCGCGGGCGGTCTGCTCGACGACCTCATCCGTGGCCATGGGCCCCAGAATGATACGCGCAGGGTCGCCCGGCACAACGCGCAGCAGCGTGAAAATCGTGAAGGATACCAAAAACACGATGATCACACCCTGCGTGAGGCGCCGGGCGAAAAATGTGAGCGCAAATCCCATCTGTGCTTCGACTAGGCCTTGTACTCCGCCCTTACGGCATCGATCGGGCCATTCGGGTAGAAATACAGACCTTCGAGTTGCGCATTTCGCCCATGCAACAGGACTGACGTGAAGAGCGATAGGCTGGGCACAAGCTCGGCCAATTTCGCCGTCGCCACATTCTGGATGATTTCCCGCCGCTTGATCGGATCCGGCTCAGCCTGCTCGGCATCAAGTGCTGCATCGATTTCCGGATCGGCAATGCCGTTGATGAGCCCACCCTGCGGGCCGGCCTTGGAATGGAACATCGCGCGCAGCACCAGATCGGGCTCCGGTGAGCCTGTCGACCAGCCGACATCGACCAGATGCGCATTCGGCTCCTGGCCTTCACGCTGATAGATCCGCTCCAGCCAGGCCGCCGTTTCCATGACCGTGAGCTCGACAGGGAAACCTTGCTCTTGAAGCAAGGCTGTTATCACCTCGCCGTATTCCTTGGTTTTCGGATAGAAACCTTCGCTGACCAGATATTCAAGCGGCGGCAGGCCATCGCCATTTGGATAACCGGCTTCAGCAAGCAAGGCCTGACATTTTGCCGGGTCGTAGGTCGGATAATTCGGCAAATCGACATAACCGAATTTGACCGGAGAGATGTAATTCGATGAGGGGTGGCCAGCGACGCCCATGATCTCCGTGACAACGTCACGGTCGATGGCATGGCATGCCGCCATCCGCACGAGCGGGTTATCAAACGGCGCCTTGTTGCAACGGAAATGAAGGTACTTGTTTTCTGTCGAGATGGTCCGCGACAGGGCGATGCCGCTTTCACTCGACAAGGTCTCATGCTGCTCTGGCTCGAGCCGCTCGATAACATCGACTTCGCCCGCCAGGAGTGCCAAAACGCGCGTCGTCGCATCGCCCACAAAAGCAAAACGAACTTCGTCGAGGAGGGGCCGACCGAGCATGAAATTATCGAAGGCCGCCAGGACTGTGCTGTTGCCTTGCTGCTCGACGAATTTGAAGGGGCCTGTACCGTTCGGACGTTCCTGCAAAACGGTTGGATCAGCGATGTCGTCTTTCGACATGATCGGCAAGAAGCCCGCCAGGAAATAGAAGGCCGCCGCCGGATAGCCCGCCTCTCCAGTATGCACGCGGGCGGTCAGGCGATCGACAACCTCGACCTCGCAAGGCCCTGGATACCAGGCCGCCGGGCGGGTCGGTTGTG
>JBOEHJ010000215.1:0-718 GCA_050633905.1 Geminicoccales bacterium | reverse complement strand
TCGTGGGAAAACATCTGGCGACGGCAGCTTGGAGGCCCCGTTTGCCGGCGAACACGGCTGGTTCTGGCGCAACCGCGACAAGGCCGACGTCACGGTAACGCTTCAGCTCAGAGGCACCTATCGCGCGTTAAATCAAAGCCAGTAGAAATCTTGCTCTGCACAGGCGCAAAGCCTGTGCAGGGTTACAAAGGGCAGGTTTCTCTGCAGACACCTAGGTTTGAGCGTGAAGGATTTTCCAGGTGGCGGATGTGATCGCCTTGGCCGCCTCGGCCTTTCTCGCAGCAACCCTGCTGCCTGCCTCCTCGGAGGCCATGCTCGCTGGGTTGGTTGTCGTCGAGGCGGCGCCCACCGCGCTTTTGTTGGCTATCGCCAGTGTCTTCAACACCGCAGGCTCCTGCGTCAACTGGCTGCTGGGACGCGCGGCTGAACGCTTGAAGGACCGTTCTTGGTTTCCTGTCAGCGCTGGCAGCCTACAACGTGCGCAGGTCTGGTATCGTCGCTATGGGGTCTGGTCGTTGCTCGCATCGTGGGTGCCCATCATCGGCGATCCCCTTACAGTCGCCGCTGGCGTCATGCGCACGCCGTTCACGATCTTCTTGCCGCTGGTCGCCGTTGCCAAGACCGCGCGCTACGCCATCATCGTCTGGCTTCTGTCTTGAGCGTTTGCTCAGCTCGGTTTCGGGAGATTACTGAAGATGCATTCTCATGACATGTCCAT
>JBOEHJ010000214.1:0-2093 GCA_050633905.1 Geminicoccales bacterium | reverse complement strand
ACCATCATTATGAAAGGATCGCCGCTTGATCATCCGATCGATTAAATAGGAGGGACAGCCGAGCTGTCGCTCAAAGTTGCCCGAATTTATGCTTTATTCTGCCCATCTTCCCGATCGGGTTGATGTGCTCTACCGACATCAGTTAGAACATTTATCTTCCCGATCGGGAAGTTATGTCTTGATGTCAGCGAAGCTGCATCTTATCTTCCCGAGCAGGAAGAAAGCGACATGACACCTAAAGACATCGGTCAAATCGTTCGTGCCGAGCGAAAGGCACAAGGTCTGCGGCAGGATCAGCTTGCTGCGGCCGCAGGCGTTGGTGTGCGGTTCCTTGCCGAGCTGGAGGCAGGAAAGCCGACGGCACAGATCGGAAAAGCCTTGGCCGTTCTTGATACACTTGGCTGTCGCCTTGCCATCAGCGCGCCGCATAAACCACCGGAAGCGAGTTCATGACCGCCTCACTGACGGTTTGGTGGGATGGGCGAGACGTCGGGCTTCTTTCGCTCGACCGCCATGGTGAGATGCGCTTTGCCTATAGCGAAACGTGGCTCGCGGATGAGACCGCACCACCGGTCTCGTTCTCCTTACCGAAACGTCAGCAACCCTTCAGCCGGCGAGAAGCGCGGCCGTTCTTCGAAGGCTTGTTGCCGGAAGAGGAACAGCGTGAAGCGATCGCAGCGGCACTCGGTATTTCAAAAGGCAATGAGTTCAGACTTCTCGAAAGCCTGGGCGGCGAGGTCGCCGGCGCGCTGACACTTTGGCCGACAGGTGAGGCGCTGCCAAACACGTCAGATGCGAAAGCGAACACGCCTCTTTCAGAGACCGATCTCATCGCCGTGCTAGATCGCCTGCCCATGCGTCCGTTCCTCGCTGGCGAACGTGGCCTCCGATTGTCGCTCGCCGGTGCGCAATCCAAACTGCCGATCGTGCTGGTCGATGATCAGATCGCCCTTCCGGCGCCGGGCCAGCCGACGACACATATCCTAAAGCCGCCCATCGCCCGATTCGAAAACACGACGGAAAACGAAGCCTTTGCCATGCGCCTGGCGTCCAAGCTCGGTTTGGATGTTGCGGCCGTCGAAATCCGCGCCGTTGCAGGCCGCCCCTATATGTTAGTCGAGCGCTACGACCGTACCGTCGACAGCGATGGTCAGATTCGACGTCTCCATCAGGAGGATTTTTGCCAGGCCCTCGGCGTCTTCACCGAACGCAAGTATGCCAGCGAAGGTGGCCCGACATTCAAGACCAGCTTCGATCTGGTCCGCCGCGCCTGCTCACGACCCGCGGTCGAGTTGTTGAAGCTCCTCGATGTCGCGATCGTTCAGGTCCTGACCGGCAATGCCGACGCCCATGGCAAGAACTACAGTCTCCTGCATCGAGATGACGGCGTCGCCCTCGCGCCTCTCTATGATCTTCTGTGCACGGTCGCCTATCCCGATCTGTCGCCCACCTTCGCCATGAAGATCGCCCGCCGCGGGACACTAGCCGATTTGAAGCCAGGTGACTGGGATACCTTTGCCAAGGAAGCTGGACTGGCACCACCGTTCGTGCGGCGACGTGTCACCGAGCTTGCGAATTCGGCGTTGGAATGCCGAACCCAGGCTGTTGAAGAACTCGCGCAATCCCCAGCTAGTGAGCGAGCGCTTCAAGATTACGGAAATCGAATCCGACAACGAGCAGAGAAGTTAGCTAAGACGGATTGAGAGCTGGCACAGCCCTCAATTTCTTGGCGCATTCTGCTAACAGCCCGTTGCTGAAATGTTCTTTCAGTGGGTGAGTAGTGCGCCCTCGATTCCGATGGTAGCCAGGTTCTTCGCATCCCGCCGCGATCCAGGGTGAGAGCGAAGGCACGTTCGACGAGTTCGGCGCACAGCTTGAAGGCCTGTCGGGCGACCTCCGAGAGCAGCCTGTTGCGGTTGTTGTAGACCGCCCGCCTGGCTTCGTCGTCGCCTTTCCAACGATTGATGCCCTTGGGCTTGGGCTCGCTGATCCGACTCTTCCAGGCGCTGTCCTCAAGACCCTTCAAGCCACCCCGGGAGTGATAGCCCTTGTCCGCGACCAACTCGGTCGGATCCTGTGCCTCACACAAACTC
>JBOEHJ010000213.1:0-14930 GCA_050633905.1 Geminicoccales bacterium | reverse complement strand
GGGTGGTTGGGCGGGGGAGTGGGCTGGATCGACGTCACTGAAAAATGCTCTAGCGTCTCAGGACTGCCTCCACATACTCGGCTGAGACGAAGGTGCTGTAATCATCCAGGATACCGCTCAATTCACCCTGTGTTTCTAGAAATGTGGAGGTATGGTAGATCGCTTCGACAGCGCCGCCACCTAGCCAGCGCTCGGACGCCTGCTCTTCGAGTGTGGGGAAGGTGTAGAGCGACAAGACCTCGGGAACATCGCTTGGATTACCACCGACCAAGCCTACGATCATTTGAACCTCTGGCGACTCGGGCGAGAACTTCTCCGGATTGTCGCGATAGGCTGTGTCAGCATCCGCCAGAACCTTGACGAAGCTCTTCATGCCTTCGGTATTGGCCTCCGCAAAGGAGCGCATGGCGACCATGCCATCGAACGTTGCCTTGCCCAATTTCGACAGCTGGCCTGAGGTGACCATGACCTGTCCGGACTGTTTGAGCCGGCCGAGCGCCGGGTCCCAAACGAAGCCGGCGTCAATCTCGCCTTGTTCCCAGGCCGTCGCCATGTCGTTGGGCTGCATGTCGATGATCTCGACCTCATTCGGCTCGATGCCCCAGACCTCAAGCGCAAATAATGTATGAAAATGTGTCGTCGACACGAAGGGAACGCCGATCTTCTTCCCCTTCAAGGTGGCGGGTTCGGAGGGATCAATGCCGGATCCATCCCGCACCACAAGCGCTTCAGCCGATGCGATGTCTTCAGCGATCCAAAACAGCTGAAGGTCGACGCCGTTGTTAACGCCAGCAGCAATCGGGCTCGAACCTGCAAGCGCGATGTCGAGATCGCCGGCCGCCATCGCCTGTATGACTTTGCCGCCGCTATCCAATCTCACCCATTCGATCTCCCAACCGGTTGCTTTCTCGAACTCTCCTCTGGCAATGGCAACCTTCCAAGGATTATAGATGCGCTGAAAACCCACTCGAACGACATTTTCAGCCGCCACGCTTGTTGTCGCAAAACATGCCAACGCCAGCGCAATGCAAGCAAACTGTCTTCGGTTCATCTCGGATCTCAGTTCTATGAAGGTTTACTGTCCGCTATCAGCTTTGCCGTTCAATCGTTGTCCACGATATTGGCCTTGATAGCGCTCGCGCTCTGCAGATCAACCAGTTCCGGGTCGACATCAATGTTGAATTGCAAGAATTCATCCTCCTCAGCAAGCTGATCGTTGAATATCGGAACCTCAATGCTGCTGGTCTTTACACCGGGTTGAATCGTTAGGGTGTCCTTAAGTTGGGCATAATCGACCCCGGCTCTAGCTGTACCGTCGCTCGTTGCATAAGCCACGGAGATCGCGATTGTAGCAGGCTCCGAGAGCTGCAGCCTGATGGTCGCCGGGCGGACGCCTTCTTCACCGCCTATCGAGTAAATATAAAGCTCCGGACGAGATCTCTCGAACTCAGGAGGCAATTCTTCGATAAAGGGCATAACCACATCGACAACGGGTTCATCATCTGCAGCTTCGATCCAGTCTTTGATCTCAAGGCTGCGGCCGTCTCGTTCGATCGCTGTAGCACCATCGATCCAATCATCAAAGCGAAGTTCCAGATCGCTTTCACCCTGCGAGCTCAGGCGCATGCTTGCGATTTGCGCGGTGGTCAGCAAGCGTACGCCACCGATGTCCCTGCGTACTGCGATGATGTTCAGATCCGCCCTCAGGATGGTTCCCTCGACAATTTCACCGTTTTTCAGCTGGAGGGTCTCAAAGCCTTGTTGCGCATTCGCCGTATCGATCGTCATACAAAGGCTCATGAAAACAATCGCCCCGATAGCAACCTTGCAAAGCCACAGTCGACGGAACGTCCATGTCGATTGTGTCCCAACGTCCATGTTGTTCTTCATCACCACAAACCCGTATGCGTTTATCGCGAGGCCAAATAACGCTCGACCAAGTCAAGGCGCTGCCAGCCAGGCACATCGGCGTTCAGGTCCACTTCCCGCCATTTCGGATGGAATGGTGGTTGCAGAAGTCTTTCGAAACCACCATCGAGCAGCCTGGTCACGAAGCGTTGCACTTTCTCGCCGCGTTGATGGTTCAGGGGCCAATTGTAGGCGGCCAGCACCGCTGGAACTGCCACGGTTTCTATGGTCTGGCCAGGCTCGACAAGATCCGGATAATCCTGGTTCGAAACCGAAGACGGGATATAGGCGCTTTTGATCCTGCCGGCATCGAGATCGAGGAGATGAAGGTCAGCGGATTGATCAATTGATTGAAGCAGGGGCGTTGGCTTGCCCCCAATGGCGACCATCGCATCGATGTCACGGCTTTCCAACTTCGCGAGGGCAACGTTATGAGGGTCGGTAGTGACGTCCACATTGACCCCCAGCGCCGCAAACACGATACCAGCAGTCAGAAAGCTGCCGTCGCCTTCCGGGCCAAAATTGACACGTTTGCCCTCGAGCTCATCGACAGAGACGGTATCTTTTCCGGTCAGAAGATAAACCTCCTCATCAAAGAGCCTGGCGACATAACGAATCTGACTGCTGGCACCTGGGATGAGGTCGTTTTGGCGGTAGAAGTCGAGAACATCCGACTGGACGATCGCCAGATCGATTCCTCGCAGAAATATCAGATCTTCGACGTTACGGACCGACCCTTCGCCGACGATGGGCAAGATTCGCATCTCGTAGCCTTGATTGAGCGCATTGGCCAAATCAGCAACAATGTCCAGATGGGTGCCCTCTGCGTCGCCTCCGATCACGCCGACGACGCCCTTGTTCACCAACTCTCGTTGGGCATTCTGGGCCGATACGTCCTTGTTCGTCATAAAGCCAAAAAGCGAGACAACTAGCACTAGAGTGCATCGGAACGCACGCAGAGCTTTACATTGCATTTCTGCGTTTCCTCTTCTTTGGTTATTCAATTTGTAGTCAGATAAACTATAAGCGCTCTTAACTATCATGCCTCATATCAATGAAACAACATAACGGCAACAACTTTTAAGTTCCTCTGGTTATGCATTATTGAACTAGGCTGTGTGGACGGATTTGACCAAGATGAAGGCTGCTGCGATTGTGACGAAGGAGCCGAAGTTCTGCTTGGTTTTTTCGCAGCGTAGGGCGATGCGCTTGAAGCATTTGAGTTTGCCTATGGCGTGCTCGATGTGTGCTCGCCCTCGATAGAGCGCCTTGCCGAAGACTTCTGGTATGTTGTTCGTCGTTGATCGATAGGGGATGACGGGTACGATTTTTAGCTTTCTTGCAGCATCCCAGTTCGCCTTGCTGTCATAGCCTTTGTCGGCGACGATGGCGCGAGGTGTCACGTCCGGGCCGATGGCCATCAATGGCTTTGCATGGCCGATGCATGGTTGCGATGCAGCGGAGCCTCTCCCTTCCTTCACGGTCAATCTTGCCAAAAGCTCGCTGTCCGATTTTTCGTGCATCGTCCGATGCTTGAGGCTTATTCCCCAACCCGCCTAAACAATAAGTGCGACAAGGAAAAGACCAACGACAAACTTTGCGACGGAACTTGCCAGCGCGAACCAGCGGCGTGGCGTTGCGGGCCTTCAGCCGCGATCCGACGAAAAGTCGAACCACACGATTCGACAATCGATAAAGCATACTCGATACTTCTGGGAACGGTCAGGCAATCTGACGATTGGCGTGATCACCGACAAGGAACCAAGATAACTGGAATCTTGGAAAGGATCAGGGGACGCAAATGCAGAGGCTTTTGGAACTCTTAACGTCTGTGACGATCGGGTTGGCATTCACAGTAAGCACGTCCGTGGCAGCCGATCTTAAAATGTTGACGGCCTGGGGCCCAAATCATTCGGGTACCGCGAATATGGCCTATGGCTATATCGATCTTGTCGCTGAAATGACTGGCGGCAAGGTGACTATCAAACCGAGCGGTCCCGAGGTCGTTCCGGGTGGCAAACAGCTTCAGCCGGTCGCCTCCGGCGTCTTCGATCTCATCTACACCCATGGCCTCTATCACACCGGCACAACCGGCATTGGCGCCGCGATTGATGCCGTTGACGGTGACATCGAAAAGCGCCGCACGAGCGGGATCTGGGACTGGGTAGATAAGCACTACCAGGAAACTCAGGGCCTGAAGGTGCTTTCCATTCCAACAGCCACCACCGGTTTCCGTTTTTTCCTGAAGAATGAAATGGATCCTGACAAGAAGCTGGACGGCATGAAAATCCGAGCATTGCCGTCCTACAACAAAATTGTCGATAGCCTTGGTGGTACCGCCGTGGTCATTCCGTTTGGTGAGCTGTATTCAGCTGCCGAAAAAGGCGTGATCGATGGGCTGGTCTGGCCAGCTGTCGGCGCCGTGGGCTTCAAGTTTCATGAGGTCACCCCCTACCTCGCCGAGCCGGCATTCGGCACCGTTTCCTATCTCATCATGATGAACCTGGAGAAATGGAACGGACTGGATGCTGCGACACAGGAGGCCATGCTGAAAGCGGGTCACAAGCTGGAACAGGATACACTCGGCATCTTCGAGAAACTGCTTGAAGAGGAAAATGCAGCGATGATCGATGGCGATGCTAAGATGACCAGCATCGGTTATTCGGTCGAAGAAGCCAACAAGCTTTTTGCCGATCAGGCTATGGAAGTTGCTATCGAGAAATCGGCAGCTATGGGGGAAGCCTTCCGCGATTTTGTCGCTTCGAAAGGCATGTAAGTCTCTTCGATACACAGCTGCCGCAACTCATGCGGTGGCTGTGTGTCGATGCCCTCATTCTCACCGGGCGTTTATCACTTCATGCAACCGTTGCTACGCAGACTTTGCAATTTTCACGACGGCATAACACAGGCTTCAGCAGTTCTGGCAGGGATCGGGCTGATCCTCATTGTTACGTTCTACGTTTATGAGGTCGTAAGCCGGTACATGCTGAATTCGCCGACGGCCTGGGTGAGCGATTTCGTATCCTACGCCCTTTGCGCATCCGTTTTTCTTGCACTGCCCAAAGTCACAAAGGATAGGGGCCATGTGGCGGTAACTATCTTGGTCGATATTATGCCCACCAAAATCGCCGGCTATGTCCACACTGGCATCAGTATCATCGGATTCTTGTGCCTCACATTCGCCGCCTTTGTGAGCCTTCAAGAAAACCTTCGCCAGTTTGACAAAAACATCGAAACGCTGGCGATCATCCCTATTCCGCAATGGTGGATTTCGAGCTTTATCACCTTCGGCCTGCTGCTCAGCTCGTTCCATATGCTCCGTCATGCTACCAAGCCTCGTCACCTGAGCGGCGGTCTGTTAGCAGTGAACGCCGACTGATGGAGTGGTACACCATCATGCTCGCCGGGATCGCCATCCTGTTCGCATTATTTCTCTCGGGCGCGCCGATTTTTCTGGCTTTCCTGTTCGCCATTCTCACCGGCGTTTATTTCATCATTGGGCCGGCCGGGTTTCCGATGTTCGCCAACAGCATCCTCGACACGGTATCGATCACCTCGCTTGCCTCCATTCCACTGTTCATTTTGATGGGCGAGCTGCTGTTCCGGTCGGGAACGATGGACGTGCTGTTCGATTCCATCGACAAGCTCGTCGGCCGTGTGCGAGGGCGCCAATATGTGCTGGTCGTCGTGCTCTCTGCCGTATTTGGAGCCCTTTCCGGCGTCGCCATGGCGGTGGCTGCGATGCTGGGGCGAGCGATCATGCCGGGCATGCAAGCGCGTGGCTATGATCGGGACCTTGCTGCAGGTCTGATCGTCGGCGGCGCAAGCCTGGCTCCGATCATCCCGCCAAGTCTGCTTGCCATCATCGTCGGTTCGATCGCTGATGTGTCTATCGCCAAGCTGCTGATCGCGGGTATTCTCCCGGGCCTGCTGCTAGGCGGTATTTTTTTGATTTATACCTTCACCCGCATCGCGTTGAACCCTGACTTGGCGCCAGCCAGTGTGGCATCCGAGCGCAGCGATGTTTTCTTGAACGAGCAGGTGATGGCGGTCATCCGCTCCTTGCCTTTTGCAATCGTCATCTTCTCGGTCATGGGCTTCATCATGCTCGGCATCGCGACCCCATCGGAGAGTGCGGCGACGGGGGTTATCGGAGCGTTGATCACGGCAGCGATCTATCGAAATCTAAGCCTGAAGATGATCTGGGACTCGGTGATGGCATCGATCACCGTCTCGGCGATGATCCTGGCCATCATGGCGATGTCGAAAATGTTCACCCAGCTCCTGGCCTTCACTGGTGCGACTAGCGAGCTGGTTCAGCTGGTCGCCAATCTCGGTTTCGGCCCGACCACCATGCTGTTGATCATGCTGGCTGTGCCATTCCTCCTTTGCATGTTCATCGACACGATTGCCGTCATTTTGCTGACGATCCCGATCTATCAGCCTGTGGTCGATAGTTTGGGATTCGATCCCGTCTGGTTCTGGCTGCTGTTTCTGGTGAACATCACGCTTGGCGCCATCACGCCGCCCTTCGGCTACACGCTGTTTGCCTTCAAGGCCGTGGTTCCCGAAATGACCATAAACGACGTCTACAAGGCGACCTGGCCGTTCGTACTTTTGTTTCTTGCCGGGATCAGCGTGATCATCGTTTTTCCCACGATCGCGACCTGGCTGCCGGAGCTGGTGGGGTGATCAGCCCGTGCCCGGCGGCGCTTGCATCGAATAGCAGGCACGACCGAGGGCGATCAGCCGTCCGGCGTCGTCTTTGATGTCAACATCCACCACACCGACACTACGCCCAGCCTTTCGCACCAACGCAATCGCGGTTAGATCCGTCCCGATCGCAGGCCGCAAATAGTCTGTACGAAAATTGATAGTGGGAAGAGGCTCCATTGCCTGTAGGGCGAGGGCATAGCAGCCGGCCGTGTCGATGATCGCGGAGATCGCTCCGCCATGCCATTGGTTGGTCCCGGGTTGGCGTTCGAGTTCGTCGCGCATGGCAAATTTGACGGTCAGCTTCAGCTTCGCATCGTCGACATCAAGGACTTCAGGTTGGAACAGCTGATGAAAACGCGAGCGGCCGATCTTTGCCTGCATGTCGGCGACGCTGAGCTCACGGCTCATAGCTTGTTCCTCATTTCGTCTTCATGGTCTGCAATGCTGGTAGGATCTCGGCAGCGAATTTTTCGACATAGTCCATGCGTTCTTCGGGCGGCATGACCAAACCGATGATGATGTTGTTGGCACCGGCTTCAACATAGGCGCCCAGCATTTCGATGATGCGATCCGAAGGACCGTAAGCACAATATTTGTCGACGATCTTCTCGAACGGCATATTGAAACGGTAGGTCAGTTGCTCGATCGCTCGGTTGCGCGCCTCGTCGGCCTCATTATGCATGCTGACATACATAAAGCTCGCATACGCAAAATCTTCACTGAGCTCGCGCCCAGCCTCGTCGGCAAAGCCCCGTACTTTGTCGACCGATACCTTCAATTGCTCGGCTGTATACATATAGGGTTGCCATCCATCCCCCAGTCTCGCCGCCCGCCGCATGGCAGGATCGCTTCGCCCGCAAACCCAAAGCGGTGGTCCGCCTGGTTGAACCGGAGGTGGGAGCATGTCGACGTCTTCCAGTTGGAAGATCTTACCTTTATAGTCGAAACGTGCGCCGGACCAGTAGTTGCGCATGATCTCGATGCCCTCATTGGCGCGAACGCCTCGCTCGCTCATCGGCACGCCGCAGGCGTGAAATTCGCGGGGGTAATCGCCGCCGATACCGATGGACGCGATCAACCGGCCTTTCGACAGGATATCGAGGGAGGTGAGCTCCTTGGCCATAAGCGTCGGGTGGCGAAGTGGCAAGATCAATGTCGAGGGCAGCAACTTGATCCGCGTGGTCACCGCTGCCGCATAGGCCAGAACCGTGACCACATCGAGAATCGGCCGGAAGAAAACGATATGCTCACCGGTGGTCATGATGTCAAAGCCGAGTTCCTCCACCCGAGTCAACTGCTCCGGCTCCCAGACATCGCCGTCAACATGAAACCCGACCTTGACACTGCCCATCCCTCGTCTCCGATCAGCGCAAAGCGCTTTTCTCTATACGTTCCAGAACAAGCTCTTCAAGCTCGCCCCTTCGAACCTTGCCGATGGCCGAAAGGGGAATTTTCTCGATCACCGTCATGAATTCCGGCCACTTGGCCTTGTCCAGCCCGGCCTCCTCGCAGCGTGCGCCGAGATCATCGAGGGTGACCAGGTCTGCCGCCACGACCACGGCGGCCAGGCGCGAACCAAGCCGGTCATCGGGGTAACCGACGATGGCGACATCGATCACCGAGGGATGACCGAGCAGAACATTTTCGATTTCGAGCGGCGAAATGTTTTCCCCGCCGCGCAGGATAATGTCCTTGGCTCGGCCGATCATCTTGATGTAGCCGTCCGAGCGCTGCTCCGCGGCATCGCCGGTCGCATACCAGCCATCGGCTTTCATGCGCCCATCAGGATCGCCGCTCCAATATCCGGTCATTAATTGCCGATCGCCCCGAAGCTCAAGTTCACCGTCGACAACCCTGGTTTCCATGTCCGGTAGCGCAATGCCATCGGTTTCCAGCCGATCGTCAAGGTCTGCATCGAGCGGCACCGCGGTGACTGCCCCCGCCTCCGACGTGCCGAAATAGGACCAGACCTGACAATGAGGCAGGGCGGTCAACGCCCTACGCACGAGGGAGCGCGGCACCGGCGCTCCGGCTGAGGGGAAAAAACGAAGCGTCTTTACCCTCTCGATGCCATGGGTTTCTGCATAGGTCACCATATCGACCAGGAAAGGTGTCGGCGCGACCGTGAAGACGCAGCCGTACCGCTCGATGAGATCGACGGCGGTCTCGATTTTCCAGCGCGGGATCAGCACCATGACCGAGTTTAGGAGGAGCGACATGCGAACGCCGAACAACAGGGCGACGGCGTGGCCGACCGGCGGAGAAACCAGGATGGGATCATCGGCCGTCAAATTGAAATGCTGGGCGAACACTTCTGTTTGCCGCTCCAGCGTCGAGGCATTATGCATCGCGGCCTTGGGCGTGCCCGTGGTCCCGGATGTGCAGGCCAGCCAGGAAAGCTCATCGGCTTTTCGCGCGATCGGTTCGCCTGGTCCGATCGGTGCGTGTTCGTCAGTCCGGAAACGGCGCTCGCCGAGCTGATCGAACAGCGGATTGTCGCCCACAAGATCCTCGGTCAGAATGACGACGCGTGCATCCAGGATGTCAGCAAGCTCGGTGATGCTGGAACCTGCGGACCACGGAAGATTGACCAACACGGCGCCGCACAGCCTGATCGCCAGATAGTCCACCACGAACTCGATGACGTTCGGCCTTGCGACGATCACTCGGCTGCCGGGCGTCACACCCTGAGCGATCAATTGACCAGCACGGACCCTTGCTAGAGCAACAAGCTCACCGACAGTGACTTCGCGATCCGGTTCGGCGATGGCCAGAGCGTTCGGATCACGCCTGCGAAGCCGTTCCCACTCTTCCGCCGCAAAATCCCGCTCTGCATGCTGAACGTCCGTTTTCATGCCGACTCCTCAGACCTGCTTGATCGCAGCAACGAGGCCGGCGATCTCATCGTCTCCCAGGCCATCGAACCATGTTTCATCGATCTGGATGCGGTTGACCTCGCCGCCGAAGCGCTTGCTAAGCGCGTTCGGCAGGTCGGAAGGTTTGGCGATTACCGTATAGGCTTCGAGCATCTCATCCGATACCAGCCGGCCCATCTCCTGCCATCGTTGTTCGCG
Source organism: Geminicoccales bacterium (assembly GCA_050633905.1). Classification (GTDB taxonomy): domain Bacteria; phylum Pseudomonadota; class Alphaproteobacteria; order Geminicoccales; family Geminicoccaceae; genus JANQPX01. The sequence continues at coordinate 5,232 of JBOEHJ010000213.1, read as the reverse complement.
CGCCATGTCGATGAAATCGGCGAGATTGACGTCCCAGCCATGCATATCGAGCATCTTCTCATATTCAGGAGTCGACGCGTAGAACGCCACCCGCTCTTTCAGGCCTTCGCGCACGCGCTCTAGCCCTTCATCGGTCTTGGCGCAGCCGACAAAGCCGTAGCTCCCCAAATCGAGATCGCCCAGTGTGCGTCCCACTTTCTTTGCGCCGATTTCAAGATTGGGCAGCATGACCTCGGCGAACCATTTGTCGGTGATCGGATCTCCTGGGAGATGTCCATCCGCAAGTTCACCGGTCAACCGACACATTAGTTTGTTGATCGCGGCGACGTAGATCGGCACCCGCTTGTATTCCAATGGGCCGGGATTGTAGTAGGGGATCATCAAATTGAACTTGTAGAACTCGCCCTCGTAATTCAGCCGGGTGCCGTTCTGCCAGCAATCCCAAATGGCATGCAACGCTTGGATATAGTCGCGCATGCGCTTGACTGGAGGCTGATAGTCCATGCCGAAGCGGCGGGTCAGATGCGCCTTGATCTGACTGCCGATGCCGAGCTGGAAACGTCCTTTCGATAGCGACTGAATGGACCAGGCATCATAGGCGGTCGCCATCGGGCTTCTGGGAAAGGCGACGAAGACACCGGTGAGGAGGTCGATCTTGTTGGTGGTCATGGCGCCGGTAACGGCGGACAGGGTCGGCGGCACGGTCAGCTCGAGCAAGGTGACGCCGTCATAGCCGAGCTTCTCGGCACGAGCTATCGCGTCCGGGAAGTCTTCCAGGCGCTTTGGTCGAACCATGGAAAATACCCGCATGTCACGACCCTTTGTTGAGGGCGCGGACGTAGTGGCGCTCCAGGAACGAGCTTGAGAATTTTCCACTCCGCCGATCGCGATCAATCGCTTCCTTTGCGCGCTCCTCGGGCAGACCGTAGCCGCCAGCACCCGGCGTTTCGATCACGATGCGGGTCTCGGGCGTCATCTGAACTTCGCCGGGCTTGTCGTCCAAGCGCCGTTCGCCGCTTTGATCACGTATGAGAAACCGGCCGGAGCCTCCTTCCTCGCCGCCGAACAGTCCCCAGGGCTGATAACGAAACCGTTCGCCTGCGCCATTGAAGACACAGTGGTGGTCGACTGGTGTCACCACCCGGCGAAGCCCCATGCCGCCGCGGTATTTTCCAGCACCACCCGAATCCTCGACAAAACCATATTCCTCGACCCTGAGCGGATATTCCTGTTCAATTGATTCGACCGGAAGATTGGATGTGTTGGTAATGCCGACCTGCACACCGTCCTTGCCATCCTTGCTTGCACGCGCACCCATGCCACCGCCGAGGGTTTCGAGATAAAGGTATGGGCTCTTGGTTCGAGGATCCACGCCGGAAAAGACGGCCGTGGTATTGGCGCCATTCGCAGCAGCGATGACCTGTTCAGGCAGCGCTTTCGACAAGGCACCAAGCACGACATCGATAACGCGCTGACAAGCATGTGCCCTGGCTGCCACCGGTGCCGGAAAGACGGAATTCAACAACGTTCCCGGCTCGATCTCGATGTCGACCACATCCAGTACACCCTGGTTGCTGGGCATGTCGGAATCGAGGGCGGCAATCAAAGCGTAACAGGCACTGGCCTGAACTGCGTTGAACGTCGTGTTGATGTTGCCTGCGACCTGTGGGCTGGTGCCGGCAAAATCCAGATGGATTCGGTCGCCGGTGACCGAGAGAGCAAGGCAGATCGGAATGTCTGACGTTGCGATGCCGTCGCCATCCATGAAGTCGTCGAAGTGATAGACACCATCCGGGATGGCTTTGACAGCCAAACGCATGCGCTCTGCCGTGCGAATGATAATCTCATCGAACGATGTGAGCACATCTTTGAGCCCGTGCACGTCGACGACTTCTCGAAAACGTCGTGCACCAAGCTTACAGGAGGCGATCTGCGCGTTGTGATCACCGCGGCGCTCGTCGGGCACGCGTACGTTTAAGAGCAGCAAATCCATGATGTCGGTTTGCAGCTCGCCTCGACGGAACAGCTTGATGACCGGAACTCGGAGACCTTCTTGGTAGATCTCGGACATACCACCGGCCATGGAGCCTGGCACCATGCCGCCCACATCCGCATGGTGTGCAATATTGCAGACGAAGGCGACCAGCTCGCCTTCGATGAAGATCGGCATCGCATAGTTGATGTCGGGTAGATGCGTACCGCCAGCCGTATGCGGGTCGTTCGCCACAAAGATGTCGCCGTCATGAATATCGCCGTCGAATTTTTCCAAGATGCAGCGCATCAGGCCGCTCATCGAGGCAATGTGAATGGGCAGGGTCAATGCCGCCTGCACGACAAGCCGCCCTTCCTTGTCAACGATGGCAATCGAGTGGTCCTTCCGTTCCTTGATGTTCGTTGAATACGATGAGCGCATGAGGGCGACGAAGCACTCATCGGCAATCGAACGTAATCCGTTGGCGATGATCTCCAATCGGATCGGATCCAGTGTCAGTGCATCGCCCCTCATGATTGATCTCCTGTCTCAGCCTCGATCCTGATGATCAAATGGCCATCAGGCGTTACTTCCAGATAGTCTCCCGGATAGACGGGTGTGGTCGTATCCAATTGCTCGATGATCGCTGGTCCATCGATGCGTTGTCCAGGCAACAGATCGGCACGCGCAAAGATTTGTGCATCAACAGCAGCATCCGCAGCAAAGTAGACTGGTCGTTGATCCCGCGGCTCAGGGCTGGAACTCGGGTCGGCTGCTATCGCCTTCCTATTCTCCCGATGGAGGCGAGCACGCGCCGACAGGCGAACATTCACGATTTCGATCGGATCGCTGGCGCTTGCGTATCCATAGGCAGTCTCGTGAGCTGATGAGAAACCTGCGTGGAGTTGCAGATGATCGGGGAGGTCATCCGCAGCAAGCGCAGCGCCGTTTGCAACAGGTAACGCAAGCTCGAAGTTCTGGCCGACATAACGTGCATCCAGGGCAAGCTCCAGATGACGCCCTTCGGCAGGCGCTTTTTCAGCGTCAAACCATTGTTCAGCACGGACAAGTAACTCGTTCAGAGTTTGGGACAAAACGCCGAGACCTGCATGATCAAGATTAAAGCGCCGGCCGGCGACGAAGTCCTCTTTGAGGTCCGACACCAGTAAACCTTGGGCACAGACAATGCCGGGAGCGGCTGGCACCACCATTTCACACATGCCAAGGCTGACCGCCACATCACGAGCATGTAACGGGCCAGCACCACCGAACGGCATCAGCACGAAGCCGCGCGGATCATGTCCGCGTTCAACTGAAATCGTGCGGATCGCGCGCACCATATTGGCAACGACAATGCCAAGCACACCATGCGCCGTGCGTTCAACCGTAAAACCGAGATTATCCGCCAGCGGCTGATAGGCAGCGCGCGAAAGTTCCGGGTCCAGAGCCATGTCGCCATCCAGAAGCCCACGCGATGACAAGCGGCCAAGCAGCAGGTTGGCGTCCGTCACCGTGGGTTGGTCACCGCCGTAGCCGTAGCAGGCGGGCCCGGGATCGGCACCAGCGCTGATCGGGCCTGCCTTCAGCAAGCCGTCGCGGTCGAACCAGGCGATGGACCCCCCGCCAGCGCCGACGGTTTCAACATCGACACATGGCATGCGAATAGGAAAGCCTGCGACGTCGCGATCGAACGCAAGGTCAACCTTGAAGTCGCGTATCAAAGCGACATCTGCGCTGGTCCCCCCCATATCGAGCGTAATGACGTTCTGGCGTCCCGTCTGGCGCGCAGCATAAGCGGCGCCGACGGCACCGGCGGCGGGACCGGACAGAGCCGTTCGGACAGGAAAAGCCCGCGCGCGCTCCGGTGACATCAGCCCGCCGCTGGATTGGTTGATGCCGATGGTCGCCGTTGGGGCTTGCTCTTTGACGCCGCCTTCGAGTGTCTTCAGGTAGTCCCCCATGACCGGCTGCAAATAGGCGTTCAGCACCGTTGTCGAAATCCGCTCATACTCGCGAAATTCGGGCTGGACCTCCGAGGACAAAGATATCGACATATCCGGGGCACGGTCGCTCAAAGCAGCTCGGACTTTTTGCTCATGCTCTGGATTACGGAACGCAAATAGAAAACCGATTGCGCAGGCAGCAGCACCGGCGGCGATTGCCTTGTCGACAGCAGCATCGATGTCGTCATCTTCCGGTGCTCGTACAATCTCGCCGAGAGGACCAATGCGTTCGCGCAACTCGATACGATGCTCACGTTCGACCAAGGGGGCCGGATGGTCTCTTTGCAAATCGTACATGTGCGGTCGCGTCTGGCGGCCAATTTCCAGCAAGTCGCGAAACCCATGGGTCGTGATCAGGACGACGCGGCTGCCTTTTCGCTGGATGAGCGCATTGGTGCCAACCGTGGTGCCATGGGACAGACGTTCGATCTCTTCGAGCGGGATTTGATATCGCTCGCACAAAGCGGTCAGTCCGATCAAAATGGCTTTTGCCGGATTTGCTGGTGTTGATGGAGTTTTTCCGACGTAGAATGTGTCTGTCTCGTCGTTGGCGGCATAGAAGTCTGTGAACGTTCCCCCGACATCAACGCCTATTATCCAACCCATGTTCTCACCTCCCAGAAGGACGATTGTCGTCGAGTGCCGGCCAAAAAGCTATTATCGTTCATAACATTATCGCAGATAGACTAGGCCACATCATCGCCGATGATCGCGACGAAGCGCACCTGGCTGCCGGAGCGATGACTGACGATTGCCTGGTTCAGACCCTTGCCACCGACGCCGAGATTGGGCGCTGACGCCAAAATAGTCTTGCCGGAACGCGGCAGTGCAGTGCTCGGACCTCATAGCTGAGATCGGCGACCGCATTGCCGATGACTCCAATCAATGAATCTCTCCCAACCGCGCACGTCGAAACACGCGATGCATCCTGTGGTTTCTATGGCTACCTGATTTTCGTGCAAATGGCGTCGGTAAACACTTACACTTCTGCCAAGACACCGCTTGCGGGAGGCTTGTCAAAGGAACTATTGTTGCCGAGGGACTGCTTTGACCTTGCTTGATTCAGGCAGCGATCAATGCCTGCCAATTCTGTAGAGTGGCATTTCGATTGGTCTTGAATTCGGCTCTTGGTGTTCGGTGACGATCGAGATTGAAATGGTCGTACACAGAAGACTGAATGGCGGTGAATTTCTGCAGACTTCCCATTCGACGAAACATTTGCATGGCCCGTTCTCGTCGTCGAAACGGTAGAGGCGA
>JBOEHJ010000212.1:0-2588 GCA_050633905.1 Geminicoccales bacterium | reverse complement strand
CCGGGTACTTGGCAGGAAACCACAGAGCTGGTGAACAAGTTGAACCGCTCGCTACGCGGCTGGGCCAACTACTTCCAAGTGGGCACCGTCAACAAAGCGTATCGGGCGGTCGACAACTACACAGCTGTGCGGTTGCGCCGGTGGTTGCGCATCAAGCACAAAACCAGGCGAAAGAGGGGCGGGACCTATCCATCCTCGCACCTATACGGGCACTTCGGTCTCGTACGCTTGGCCAGGCTTGGGCACGACGAGCCGTGGGCGAAGGCGTGAGGTTTTGTCCGAGAGCCGGATGCGGGAGATCTGTAAGTCCGGTTCGATGAAGCGGGATGTGGAAACGGAGTTATGGACCGGCTAATGAGGCACCGCCAGACGAAAGGGACGGAAACAGACAGGCCGATCCTAAAGCCACCGCGTCACATCCCGACTCTACCACTTTTTGACGCTAGAGCTTCCTCGGCAATGCCCGGTCAACACCTAAGTCCGGCCACAAGCCGCGTTTCTCCTTCGTGCCATGTGGTCGTTTGGTGGAACTCTGGGCCTTACACCAATTTCCCTCGGAAAATTGATTCTGATTGCGAGCCGGATGATTGGTCGAGAGGCGGCGTTGGCTTATGATGACGTCAGGTTGATGCTGGCTTATCTAACCGAGAGAGTGATTGTGCAAAGAAGGCTCGTGGCGATTATGGTCGCTGACGTGGTTGGCTATAGCCGCCTCATGGAGGTGGACGAGGAGGGTACGTTGGACGCGCTGCAGCGGCGGCGCGAGGATCTGATCAACCCGTCGATCGCAGAGTGGCATGGACGTATCGTTAAGCTCATGGGCGATGGCATGCTTGCGGAATTCGGCAGCGTCGTCGATGCGGTATCCTGCGCTGCCGCCATCCAGCGCGGCATGGCAGAGAGGAATGAATCGGCGGAGACGGGTCCGGGCCTGGAACTCAGAATCGGGATTAATCTCGGCGATGTAATCGTCCAGGACGACGACATCTATGGCGATGGCGTCAATGTCGCAGCACGACTGGAGGCCGCAGCCGCAGCCGGAGGTGTGTGCATCGCTCGGTCGGTCTATGACCAGGTCAGGCACCGTCTCGATCTTCCTTTTCAGGATCTGGGCGCGCTCAAGGTCAAGGGCCTCAAGGAACCGGTGCACGCCTACGCCATTCTCTTTACAGGTCGTAACGCTGGCGAGCCGGGCTCCCATCCGCCGCCGCCTCGTCCCGAAGATGCCCGTGGCTCGGTCGTCGTCCTGCCGTTCGAGAGTTTGTCGGTCGATGTCGAAGATGTTTATCTCGCCGATGGTATCGCCACCGAGATCGTTGCGATGCTATCACGAGTTCCTGAACTTCGGGTGATGTCCCGAGCAGCCAGCGTGGGACGTCGCCAGGAGGATCCATGGCGCACCGTCGGCGACCTCGGCGTTCGCTACGTGCTGACCGGGAATGTCCGCCATGCCGGTGAGCGCGTACGCGTCTTCGTCGAGCTATCCGACGCCACCAATCGTTCACAGCTATGGTCGGCGACCTACGATCGCCGTTTCGCCGATCTTTTCGATCTGCAAGATGAGATCGCGGAGGCGATCGTCGTCGCGTTCGGTGGCGAGTTGCTGCGGGCGGAATGGCAGCGGGCGAGCAAGCGCTCGACCGAAAGTCTGGATGCCTGGGGACTAGTGCAAAAAGCTAAGTCGATGAACCTGCCGGTATCGGGCCGAAAGGCGATCGACGAAGCCCTTGAACTTGCTGCCAAAGCGCTTGAGGCTGACCCGCTCTATGCCGGTGCCCATGCCTGTCTCGCTTCCATTTTGATGCAGCGGATGATTAACCGCCACGGATGTGATCCGGAGCAAGATCAGAAGCAGGCGCGTGCTGCGATCGAACGTGCCGTCGAGCTTGCGCCGAACGATCCCGCCGTGTTGCGGACGCTGGGCAACGTCATGAGCTATTGCGGCCAGCATGAAAAGGCGGTGGATGCCTTTCGGCGGGCCGTGGCGATTGCGCCGTTCGATTTCCATTCATGGGGCCGGCTTGGCCGGACCCTGGCCTATGGCGGCAACGACGCCGAATTGAAGGAGGGCCACGCCATCCTCGATCGGATCCTCACGGGTGCACCCAACCATCCCATGGTTCCCTACTGGCTTTCCTTCAAGGCCAATGCTTATTGCCGCGAACACAAATATGAAGAAGCGACAGGCTTCGCCCGCAGGAGCGTCGACGCCCAGCCTGGCTATGCAGGGGCCTGGCTGACGCTTGCCTATGCCCTCGAACAACTCGACCGCACCGAAGAAGCCCGCGAGGCCGCCGAACGCGCCCGCCGAGCCAATCCGGCCATGGCGTCGCTCGAGTCTCTCCGCGAAGGCGGTGCGAAATCTGGTGCCAAGTGACCGAAGTGGGTCAACATTTGACTCTAGCGCCGCAGTGACTCTAGCGCCGCAGCCGGAATGTCCGCAGTCTGAGCAATTGCCGCCATAAGGCTCGCTTCAGCTCAGTGCCAGAACCTGCCGTTCAGGTCACCACGTAGATTTTCAGTGCCGCGCTTTCCTAGTCACCGAGAATGCACTCGGATTTTATTCTAAAGTTTTATGGAGGCCTTAG
>JBOEHJ010000211.1:0-21970 GCA_050633905.1 Geminicoccales bacterium | reverse complement strand
CCGAAGATGCTGATGATCGCCTGCCATAAGACGATCAGGCCAATGCCTGCAGCGATCGCCGGACCTTTCGATTGCCAGGCACTATGACGCGTGCCGTTTTGGCCTGACGTCGAGCTCGTGGCGTTCGCCACCGCCGCCGCCATCAACAGGTCTCCAGGAGCTGGCGGAGATGGGCGGTGACCTGGACGAACTCCATGGTGTCGCGCATCGCCAGTTGTCTCGGATGAGGCAGGTCGACCGGGTAGAATTCGCGCACGCGGCCGGGGCCGGAGGCGAGCACCAGGACATGCTGGCCGAGAAAGGCGGCTTCGGGGATGGAGTGGGTGACGAAGACGATCGTCGTCCCCGTTTCCTCCCAGATACGGAGAAGCTCTTCATTCAGCTTGTCCCGCGTGATCTCGTCAAGCGCGCCGAACGGTTCGTCCATCAGGAGAATGCGCGGCTGGCAGATGAGGGCTCGGGCGATCGCCACCCGCTGCCGCATCCCGCCGGAGAGTTCGTGCGGCAACGCTTGCTCACGGCCTTCGAGGCCTACCAAAGCGAGCAACGCCTCCGGCTCCACCGTCTTGTCGATACTGGCCGCGCCACCACCAACCTCCAGCGGCAGGCGCACATTGTCGAGCGCCGATCGCCAGGGAAGAAGCGTCGCATCCTGAAAGACGAAGGCGAAGTCCCGTGCAGCACGTGCTTCATCAGGTCCGCGCGAAAAAACAGAAATCTCGCCCTCGCTTGCTGGCACGAGATCGGCGATGGCGCGCAGCAAGGTCGACTTGCCGCAACCGGAGGGGCCAAGCATGGTGACCAGCGCCCCTTCCGGGATGTCGACCGAGACTTTCTCCAGCGCCGTGACCACGCCGTTGTCCGTCTCGAATCGAACCGAGAGATCGCGGATCGCAATCGCCGTGCCCGCCTTGGCTTCAGGCAGCGGGCTGGCGGCGGTTGCAGCATCCATGGGCTCAGCCGATCTCGTTTCGGATATCCGTGGTCGCGTCCAGGATCGCCGTCGTCATGACATCATCAACCGTCGGCGTATCCCCCTCGAACTGCTCGAGTGCGGCATAAGTATCGATCTGCGCCTGCCAATTGGCGGCATTCATGGCGCCCCAGCCATCGGCGGCCGTGACGTCGTTGAAACCGAAGCCAAGCACGGGACCAACCGCTTCGAGCTCACTCGCCTTATCCAGGTTCGGATACGCCGAAACTAAAATATCCACCGCCTCTTCGGGATTGGCCTTGGCATACCCCCAGCCGCGCGCCGAGCCGCGGAGATAGCTTGCAAGCACGTCCGAATGCTCGGCGAGCTGGTCGTCGGTCGTGTAGTAGACATTGGCGTAAAGCTGGATGCCCGTGTCCCAGAGCATCATGTCGACNNTTCAAGGCGTTGGTGTTGGTAAGCCAGCCCGTGACCGCGGCCGCCTGGCCAGTCATCAGCTGGTTCATGTCGCTGCCCATGTTGACGATCTCAACGTCGCCCTCGTCGATGCCGTTCTTGGCAAGGAGCGCTCGAAGCAGGATCACCGCTGTCGGCTGGGTGGCGATGGTCTTACCGACCATGTCCTTCGGCTCACGGATCGGATCACCGGTCAGCGAGAAATAGGTGAAGGGATGCTGCTGGTAGCCAGCAGCGAACGCCTTCACCGGAATACCGGCGGAGCGCGCCAGCATGAGGGACGGGCTGGACGAAAGCTGGCCGACGCTCGAACGCCCTGCCGCGACCGACGCCACGCCATCGACGCCCGGCCCGCCCGGCGTCACGTCCAGCACGATGCCTTCTTCCTCGTAGAAGCCTTGGTTCTTGGCGACCACCTCACCGAGGATTCCGTTACTGGCCAGCCAACCGAGCTGCATGTTGACCGTGGCGCTATCCGCTGCTGCTGCCGTGACCGTAATCAGGCTGGGTGCAGCGGCGAGAGTGCCAAGCGCTGCACCACAGCGCAGCAGGTCGCGCCGATCGGGGGACTTCAGGCCTTGATCCCGATTTGCCATCGGTATGCTCCCTCTTTTTTTGTTTTCGTATGAATTCTCTCCATCCTGCCAGTTTGGCTCGTGCAAAAAAAGCACAATCTATCGCTTTAAGCGTTGCCGAAATGGCAACGCTACAAAGGCCGACAAGCAACCCTGCGAGGTTCTAGCTCTTCGAGGCTTGATCTTAGGGCGACCGCTCAGATTGGTAGGACTTGGGCAAACAAGGAGCTGATGCAAAGTAGCGAGTTGATAAAGTCCGTTGAACGAGATCTCAGCCGACCAGAAACGTCCGACTATCCTGCACAGAAAGCACATCTCAGCCAGGCAGGCCGCTTGCCAGCGCATTCTCCACGCGACGAAACGGGGCCTCAAAGCGCAGATCTGACCCAATTTGAGACCCAACGGGCTTGGTGCCGGGTATTGGCCCGGTTTGTTATTTTTCAGTGCTCATCATCGCTCAACTCTCCTTTGTTGTTATGCCAAAGCTGAAGCTGATCCACGTTTCGGTCTGAGCTTGACGAGATGCCTGGGTCAAACCTGGTGCACGTCTTCAGAGAAGTGCACTTTCGGTGTGGACAACCGCTTTAGTTGCAGTGACCTTGCGGGTCGTCTAAAGAAGCTACCCGGTGCTTCCATGCCTTTCGACCGATCTCTCCATTCAGCGTGACGCCCAAAGAGCATAAAAATGAACATGAAAGAAGCTTCATCGCTCGCCCTGGTCCTGCTCCTCATTCTTGTGACGATGGTCCCCGGTCACAGCGCCGCCCAATCGGTCCTGCCAAGTGACGATGGGACATCAGCGGTCACCGTGCCAAGCGACGATCAGCTAACGCCAGAAATTGTCAGCGACATGGTCTCCCGGCTCTCCGATCAGGAGGTTCGCGAAATCCTGCTGCAGCGGCTAAATGCGGTGGCCGAGACCAAAGATACCGACGCAGAAGACGGCAGCCTGCTCCTGTTCCTGCCGGAAGCGGCGGCCGGCATTGGCTCGGCTGTCGCCGATTCGATACGTCGGCTACCCACCCTTTGGGACGGGCTTGCGACGAGCTTTGGCAATTTCGTGGCTGAGCGCAATGCGCAGGAGATCCTGCGCCTTCTCGGAACGTTGGCCGCCGCGATCCTCATCGGCTTGGCGGCGGAGTGGCTGGTCAACCGCCTTGCGCAGCGATGGCGCAATGAGATCCAAAGTAAGCAGGCGCCGGACGATCTCGGAGCGGCCCTTCGCTTGCTCGGCCTTCGCCTGCTGCTCGACGTCACCGGCCTTGTCGTCTTCGCCATGGTCGCGCGCATGGTGGTCACCAACATGTTGCCGCCTGATGAGGTCGAGATCGGGCGGATCGTCATGATCAATTTGATCATGATACCCAGGCTGATGGCGGCCATGTCGCGCTTTTTCATCGCCCCGACGCGTCCTGATCTTCGCATCGTCCATACCGACGATGAAACGGCACGCTATGTCCACCGCCATTGGATCGGTCTTGGCATTGTGATGGGCTTCCAGATTTTCATCGTCGCCTTCAACCAGATGAACGGCGTGCCCGTGGGCGAGACGCGACTTGGCTTTTGGCTCAACCTTGCGGTCCATGTCTACATCATCGTGATCGCGATCAAGGCGCGACACGGGCTGACCATGATGCTTAAGGGTCGGGATGGCGATGTGACGCCTGTCGAAGAGCGGGTCGCCAATGCCTATCCTTGGTTCATGGTCGCCGTATCCGTGGTGACATGGATGGTCGTCGAACTGATCGTTTCCATGGAGCGCTTCGATCTGCTGGCGGGCGGTCGGCATTATATTACCATGATCCTGCTGATCATGGCGCCAGCGATGGACACGATGATCAGAGGCCTCGTCGACTACCTCCTACCGCCGATGACCGGTGAGGGGCAGATCGCAGAGAACGCCCATTTGGCGAGCAAGCGCTGCTGCATCCGTGTCGGCCGCACCATGATGTTCGGCTTGGTGGTGCTTGTGATCGCGATCATGTGGGGCATCGACTTCCACAACCTCGCCAGCCAGGGCGTCGGTGCTCGGGCTGCGGCGGCACTGATCGAGTTCATGCTGGTGCTCGCCGTGGGCTATCTGATCTGGGAGATGGTCACGCTCTGGGTCAGCCAGAAGCTCGCCGCCGAACAGACAGCTCTTGGCATCGATTCGAGCACGGAGGAAATTGGCGGCGAAGGCGGTGGGCAGGGTGGCTCACGTCTCGCCACAGTGCTCCCGCTCATGCGCCGCCTGCTGCAATCGACGATCGTGGTGATCACCATCCTGGTGGCGCTCGGCAGCCTCAATATTGACATCACGCCACTCCTTGCCGGCGCCGGTATCGTCGGCCTCGCCATCGGTTTCGGTGCGCAGAAACTGGTGACCGACGTGGTTTCTGGCGCCTTCTTCTTGATCGACGATGCGTTCCGGCAGGGCGAATATGTCGACGTCGAGGGTACGGTTGGCACGGTCGAGAAAACCTCGATCCGCTCACTCACGCTCCGCCATCACCGCGGCGCCGTGCATACCATCCCGTATGGAGAAATCCCGAAGATCACCAACTTTTCGCGTGACTGGGTGATCATGAAGCTGAAATTCACCGTCCCCTTCGACACTGATGTCAACAAGATCAAAAAAATCTTCAAGAAGATCGGTGCGGAGATGATGGAGGTGCCTGAATTCGCCGCCGACATGATGCAGCCATTCAAGAGCCAAGGCGTGCTCGAAGTCGACGACGTAGGCATCGTCGTGCGCGGAAAGTTCATGACCAAGCCCGGCAAGCAGTTCACGCTCAGGAAAGAGATCTATCAGCGGGTCAAGACGGCGTTCGACGAGAACGGCATCCAATTCGCGCGAAAAGAGGTGCGGGTTTCGGTTCCTGGCCTCGACAATGGCGACCTTACCAAAGAAGACAGGGACGCGATTGCTGCCGCGGCGGCCGATGCGGCGGAAAAGGAGATCACCGAATCGGGCGACCAAAAGCCAGGCTAAAACGGCCTTCGTCGAACGATCGCGTCAACCGGCTGGCGCCGCGCAAACCCTCTCCAGAAATGTTCTAGTGCCTGCTGCGCGAGGATCTCGCGGGCATAGGGCAGAAACGCCTCGCCTTCGCGTGAGAGCGCGACGTTTCGGGTGGAGTGATGGAGAAACTCCGTGCCGACGGTGACTCCAGCTTGGCAAGCCTGACCCTGGCGGCGGCAGGGGCCATGCCCAGACGTCGACCGGCGGCGCTGATGGTCAACGTCTCACAAGCGAGAACGAACAGACGGTGGCTCGCTGGTTCCACCAATTATATACGAAAGCCGAATTATCAATTCTAAAAAACGGCATTTATCCTGATTTTAAAAATGATAACTTCAGCAGCGTAACGCAGCGCAAAGACAATCACCGCTGCTGGACAATCGACGTTCTTGATGAAACGGCCGCATTCGAACACAGGCATCGCCGGTGCTGCGGCAGCTCATGGAGGGTGACATGCCGAGAACGGCAACCGTCAATTATCACGTGCACAAAGCGGAACGGCAGGGCTTTCAGATCGACGCTGATGGTATTGCCGGCAACCTGATTTCGCCGGAACTGGCGGTGACCAAGGTGTCGGTCAATGATGTGCGCGCGGGCGAAGCGGCTGTCTCCTTTGATCGGGATGCCGTCGCTTTTGTGGACGCACCGAGCGAGGTCACGTCTTTCGATCGAGAGGATGGCTGGCGCGCTGTCTATGATCGGGAGCTGACCGGTTTGCTGAAACGCGAACTGGGTGTCGCCGAGGTGGAGATCTTCGATCATACCGTCCGCGTCGATGATCCCGAGGCCGCGAGAAAGCCAGCGCGCAATGTGCACAGCGACTACAGTATCGATGGCGCGAAGCAGCGTCTCGTCGACATTCTCGGACCGAGGAAGGCCGACGAATGGAGCCGCGATCACTACGCCTTCATCAATGTCTGGCGGCCGGTGGATCATCCGATCAACAGTGCGCCTCTTGGCTTCGTGCGGCCATCGAGTCAGGACGAGGGCGACTGGATCTTGCTGGATCTCATCTATCCGGATCGGGTCGGGCAAATCATGGGGCTCGCCGCCAATCCGCAGCATGAATGGGTGTATCAATCCAGAATGACGCCGGATGAGGTGGCTTTCTTCAATATCTTTGACAATTCGGGCCTGCCATCGATTGCGCATAGCGCCTTGGACATGGTCGAAGATGAGGCGGTGCGAACGATGCGCAAGAGTATCGAGAGCCGGACCCTGGTTCGCTACTGAGCAACAGGCGTTTGGGATAGGAGATCACGGGTGGTGCTGGACGACATCGATAACGCGGCCTTTCCAACGATCAATCGGGCCTATAACACCGTCTTTCAGCCCGGCCGGTTGAGCCTTGGGCTGGTGTTGCCCATCGATGCCTATGAGGTCGGTGCCGAGCCTGACATGGAGCGTCACCTTGAGCGGGCAAAGCTTGCAGAAACCCTTGGCTTTTCTGCGCTCTGGCTTCGAGATGTGCCCTTCAACGTACCGTCCTTCGGCGATGTCGGGCAGATGTTCGATCCCTTCGTCTATCTGGGTGCGCTCGCGGTCGCGACCGACCAGATCGCCCTTGGCGTGGCCAGCATCATCCTGCCGCTTCGCCATCCCGCCCATGTCGCCAAGGCGGCCGCCTCCGCTGACCGGCTTTCGGGCGGGCGCCTGCTGCTCGGCGTGGCGTCCGGGGACAGGCCTGAGGAATATCCGGCCCTCGACATGACCTTTCCGGATCGCGGCGAGCGCTTTCGCGAGAGCATGGCGTATATCCGCGCAATGGCGGAGAACAAGCCGCACATCGAGACGATCTACGGAACACTCTCGGGTGGCATGGACATGCTGCCAAAACCTGTGGGCGGCAGCATTCCGCTTTTGATCACCGGCGGAAGCCAGCAATCACCGGACTGGATTGCGGCGCATGGCGACGGGTGGATGACCTATCCGCGCGATGCGGGCTCGCAGGCGCGCGTCATTTCAGACTATCGCCGCCGCATCAGCGAAAGCGGCGCTCAAAACAAACCGGTGATGCAATCTCTTTATGTCGACCTTATCGATGACGCGGATGTGCCGCCGCGCCCGATCCATCTGGGCTTTCAGTCCGGCGTCAATTTCCTGCGTCAATATCTCGGCGACCTACAGTCGATTGGTATCAACCACGTTGCGCTGAACCTTCGCTTCAACCAGGCACATGTCGAAACAACCTTAAAGCGGCTGGCGGACGACCTGCTGACCGGTTTTTCGAACTAAGGGACAGATGATGTCAAAAAAAACCATTCTTGTGACCGGATCCACCGACGGTATCGGCCTGCTGACAGCGAAGAAACTCGCATCGAAAGGTCACGAGGTTCTTTTGCATGGGCGCAATAAGAGCAAGCTTGAAGCCGCTGCTGGCGAGATCGGCGGCAAGACGGCAAGTTATGTCGCGGATCTCTCACGCATGGCCGATGTCGTGGCCATGGCGGATGCCGTCGCGCAAAACCATGCGCGGCTCGATGTGCTGATCAACAATGCCGGCATTCTCAAGACGCCTAACCCGCGAACGGCAGACGGGCTCGACATCCGCTTCATGGTCAACACCTTCGCACCATATGCGCTCACGCGGCGTCTCCTGCCGATCATCCCCAAGGAGGGTCGGGTCATCAATCTGTCCTCGGCCGCGCAGGCGCCGGTCGATCTGGATGCTATGGCCGGGCAAGGTGCACTCGATGAGATGAGCGCTTATGCGCAGAGCAAGCTCGCCATCACCATCTGGTCGCGTGAACTGGCGAATGAGCTTGGCGACGGTCCGGTGATCATCGCCGTCAATCCCGGCTCGCTGCTGGCATCCAAGATGGTGAAAGAGGGTTTTGGCGTTGACGGCAAGGATATGCAGATCGGCGTTGACATTCTCTGTCGGGCGTCCCTGGATGCGGACTTTGCCGACGCGTCCGGCAAATATTTCGACAATGACATCGGAAGCTTCAACCAGCCGAACGCCGCAGCACGCGATGCACGACATGCGAGCGAGGTCATGCGAACGATCGAGGAATGTGTCAAAAGGCTAAGCTGATGCGACGGGGCGTCATCGTGGGTTGTGCCTTCAGTCGGCAGAGCATGTAAAGGTCGGGGGAGAAACTTGGCGAAACTGATCGTTTACCACGTCCATCCGGGGCAGCGTTTCAGCCGTGCCAATACAGCCATGTCAAAAGCAGCAAGCCGCCTGGAGAACATCACCTTTGTCGATCTCTACGCCGATTATCCCCGGCACGATATCGATGTTGAAAGGGAACAGGCCCGCCTCCTCGATCACGACGTCATCCTGTTTCAATTCCCCCTCTATTGGTACTCGACGCCGAGCCTCTTGAAAGAATGGCAGGATCTCGTTCTGCAACATGGTTTTGCCTACGGTCATGAAGGGGACAAGCTTCAGGGCAAGACGCTGATGCTGGCGATCACCGCAGGCGGATCCGATGACGCCTATACACCGAACGGCTATCAGCACTATCCGATAAGAGCGTTCCTTACGCCGCTTGAGCAAACAGCGAGGCTTTGCCGGATGACGTTTGCAGCACCTTACGTTTTGTTTGCGGCCCTGAAAGCCGATGTTGCCGAAGACATCGAGCACCACGCGAACGGCTATGCCTGGCTGCTCTCTGCCATCCGCGATGATGTTTATGACTTTCCATCGGCAGCCAACTACGACGTCGTGACATCTGACGACATCCAGCGACTTCTTGTGGCCTGATCCATGACAGAGTTTCTTCTCCTCGCCTTCGTTTTCCTAGCAGCCGGTGTTGCGGCGGTCCCCATCGCATCAAGGCTCGGGCTCGGCTCGGTTCTCGGCTATCTCATCGCCGGGATTGCCATCAGCCCGCTGCTGGCAGCCCTTGGTGTCGACGTGATTTCCATTCAGCATTTCGCCGAATTTGGCGTGGTGATGATGCTGTTTCTGGTCGGGCTGGAGCTGGAACCGCGCATGCTCTGGGGGATGCGCGCGAAGCTTCTGGGCCTTGGCGGGCTGCAGGTCGCCGGAACGACGGTCCTGGTGATGGCCGTTGCGATGATATTGGGACAGCCCTGGACGATCGCGCTCGCCGTCGGCCTGGTGCTCGCTTTGTCCTCAACCGCCATCGTGCTGCAGACGTTGAACGAAAAGGGGCTGATGCGTTCCGATGGTGGTCAGTCCAGTTTTGCCGTCCTTCTGTTTCAGGATATCGCCGTCATCCCGATGCTGGCCTTCATTCCCCTTCTGGCCATGCCGGAGCTGATGGATGTGGCCAATGAAGCTGCCCATACCGTCGGACAAGGGGCTGATGCCGATCATGGGGGATCAGCGCATGGTGACGACGGGCACGGCGATGGCCACGGCGGCCATCTCAGCCTGGTGGACGGTCTGAACGGCTGGCAAAAAGCGCTGGTCACCGTCGGTGCGATCGGTGCCGTGATCCTGGGCGGTATCTTTTTGACCCGTCCGCTCTTTCGTTTCATCGCGATGGCGGGGCTGCGCGAGCTGTTCGTGGCCGCCGCCCTTCTGTTCGTGATCGGCATCGCCCTTCTCATGACCTTGGTCGGCCTCTCCCCAGCGCTCGGAACGTTCCTGGCAGGCGTGGTGCTCGCAAACAGCGAATACCGTCACGAACTGGAATCGGACATCGACCCCTTCAAAGGCCTGCTACTCGGGCTGTTCTTCATCACGGTCGGTGCGAGCATCGACTTCGATCTGCTCTTCGGCAATATCGGCGTGATCCTCGCTTTGACCTTCGGGCTGATCGCCTTGAAGGTCGGCGTGCTTCTGGTGCTTGGGTGGCTGTTCAAGATCGAACGCGGCGATCGCTGGCTGTTCGGCCTCGGCCTCGCGCAGGCGGGCGAATTCGGTTTCGTCCTATTGTCGTTCACCGTCGCCAACCAGGTCATTCCCCAATCCCTGGCCGATCAGCTCCTGCTGGTGGTGGCGCTGTCCATGTTGCTGACACCAGCTTTGTTCATCCTCTATGAAAAGGTGCTAGCACCGCGTCTCGCCAGGGAGCAGGAGCGTGAAGCCGATGAGATCGACGAGGATGGCGACATCATCATCGCAGGCCACGGGCGCTTCGGCGGCGTGATCAACCGCATGCTGCGGGCCGCAGGCTATTCGACGACGGTTCTCGACTACAGTGCCTCGCATCTGGAGGCCCTGCGTTCGTTCGGCTTCAAAGTCTTCTTCGGCGATGCGACGCGCCCCGATCTGCTGCATGCCGCCGGCATCGACAAAGCCCGCCTGCTCATCGTGGCGATCGACGGCAAAGAGCAGGTCAACGCGCTGGTGCATCACGTCCGCAAGAACCATCCCCACATTCCCATCATCGCCCGCGCCATCGATCGGCCGCATGTCTACGATCTCTACGCAGCAGGCTGCCGGGACATCATCCGTGAGACCTTCGATTCCAGCGTCCGCGCCGGCCGGACGGCCTATGAAGCGCTTGGCATGCACCCCTTCGAGTCGGAACTCCTGGCCCGTAAATTCACGGAGGATGATCGCCACATTCTCAAGGAAATGGCCGTCGTGCATGACCCGGAGATCCCAAGCCATGAGAACCCCGCCTACGTCGAAAAATCGCGCATCTTGATGGAGGAACGCGACGCACAGATTTTCGGCAAGGGAAGAGCCTTCGCTTCCGAGACCGATTCGGGCTGGTCACCCCCAGGACGGAAGGACGTCGAGGCCGTCCTCGCGCATCACGAACAGCCGAAGGGGGCCTGAGTTCTTCATGATGGCTTGGTGCCGGGAAAAGTGTCTCGAGGTTCTGATCGACCTGTGAGGAGACCCATTTGTCGACACAGAGTTTGTCACAACCGTTCAATGGAACACGCATTCGAATGAAGATTGTCGACGTTGCATACTGGCGACATGCAGCTTGTTCAGGATGTCAGCAATCGCGGTATGCGAGACGTCATCGCCAGGGCCAGGATCGAAGTCGAAATCTGAGGGCGCATGGATGATCCGCCTCGATGTTGTCTAGATTCTCGATAGATCCCGGCATGGATAGAACAGGTCGGCAGTCTTGCATCAAATAAGACGCATGCGCAAAGCGACGAACGCGCGCGGAAAGCCCCGCCCGGACGGTCCACCAGAACACCAGTTGCGAAAGCGCAGCTCAACCCCTCGCGATCAGCTCCTGGATTTCGCGCGTGCCGACGCTGTCGATTTTTTCCCGGCGAACATAGTGACCGACAGCCGGCGCATAATGCCAAAGACGTGTGCCGAGAAGCTTGTTGGCGCCACCCCGGCTGCGAAGCACGCATGATATCGGATAGGTTTCGAACGAGCCGGCTTCGGTGTCGGTGACCGTCATCTCCTGGACCTGGCATCGCCAGACACGCTGCTTCCTTTGCGTCAGCCGTCTCAACATGTCGAACTCGTTCCGAACTTCGTAGAATAGGACGCTGTTGCCAGCCGCCAGTGGCCAGAGCGCATCGGGCTCGGCGAGGACGCTGGTTTCCCCTCTCGGCCACTTGAGACGGGGGAGGGCCGGATTTCGATAGCGTGTCTCCAGGCGTCCCTCTTCATCTTGCCAGACGATGGTTTCGCCGACCACGTCGATCACCACGTCTTGGGACCCATCATTAAAGGCGTACCATGATCCCTTTGTATACGTCGGCAGCGACGGTCGGGCATCGGCCTGCTTATCGATCGCATTGCCCCGGCCGAAGAGCCCGGTCGGATTAGAGCAGCCAAGAAGCAACAGGCTCACTGTACATGCAACGAGAAACGTCGTGAATTGTGCTGCTGTTCGATGCGTCATCATCCGATGTCCTTCGATGGAGGGCCTAAGCGGCAGCGGCACGGCGTTTCGATCAGAACTGGCAGAGCTTCGTTGTAGATCCGGATCGATGCGACGAAGCCGTCGGCTCGGCGTTCGGTGAAGACGGCGGTACGCACGGTGACCAGCGTGCCGTCATGCCGGTCGTAGTGATGAAGAGATTCGGAGACGAAGCTCGTATCGGAGCCGAGAATGTTGAGGACTTCGTGGGTGACACCCCTAAAATGCTGCCACTGAAGTCGTAGCTGTCCGACCACCGCCTTCTTGCCTTCGATTGACGGCGCATCGTTAATCCTCATGTCGATGTCATCGGCAAGATAGCCCGCAAAGCGCCGGATATCCTTCGCTTCGACGGCATCCAGAACGTCCAGATACCAAGCGGTCGCGGTCAGGCCCAATTGGTTCGTACGCATACGGTTCGTGATCATTGCCGCTCACCTCTCGATAGCGTTCCGGGCCCTCATCCACCAGCGTGAATCGATGCCACCCAAGCCTGCAGCCCGCTCCAGGAGACATTGCCCAACAGCGCTGCGATCCGGTCACTGACGCCGTCGACCAGCGTTTCGGTCTCGATCGTCACGACCGCACGACGTGCGGTGTCGCAACGCATGTCTGCGGCCACCCCACGGTCATCGTTTTCGAAGGCGACGATGACCTTGTTGCCGCCAAGCTGTAGATCGGGCGACGTCGCGATCGAGGTATCGCGACTGATCAAAGCGCTACTGCTGATATGCTGAACCGCACCGACGATCCGCTCTTCCGAATCCAGCGGATTGATGATCGCCTTCTGGCCGGCATAGAACTCGCCGAATCGATGCTCCGGTACGGATACGATCGCGATGGGGTTGGCACAGTCAAGCACCTCGACGAGATTGGCGCCGGCGATCACGCGTTCGTCCTTCGACGTCAGAACGGCATTGATCACGCCGTCGAATGGCGCTTTGTGCTGTTCTATCGAGACTTTGCCGACACGCTGCTGCTCAGCGTAGATCTGTTCTTCGAGCTGGGTCAGCGTCGCCGTCATCGTCGAGATGTTCTGGCGGGTCTCGAGAAGCTGCAGGTCCATCCGGTCTCGGGCTTCCTCCCAGTAGCTGGCATTGCCATTCTCTTGCAGCACGCCCACGGATTTGACGGCGGTGAGACGCAGATCGATCCGCGCGAGCTCGGCTTCGAGCGCCAGCGCGTCGTTCTGCTTGATCACTGCCTCGGATTCGGCCTGCTCCAGTAAGGAAGCGCTGATCTGCGATGTCTGCAGCAGCGTCCCCATCTGTCTAGCCTCCATGGCCTTCACCGCGTGCAGGGCTTTCGCCGCGTCCAGCTTGTGCACTGTCTTGGACCGAAGGATCCGCAGGTCGTCGAGCATCCAGGTCAGATAGGCGGATGCCTTGACATCGAATCCTTTGATCTTGGCTTGGAGCTCGGCGGCCTGAGCATCCGTCGTCACGATCTCACGCTTGAGGAATGCCTGCTGGCTCAAGAGTTCGGTGAGATGGCTCTGATCGAGCCGGTCATTTTGAACGGTGACCAACGGCGAGCCCCGCGGCACCGTCGCCCCGACCTTCGCCGAGATATCCATGACCTCACCGTCGATGGTCGAGACGACCGACGTGCTGCGCGCGATGATCATGGCGTTGCGGCTGGTATATCCGCCATAGTCTGCGAAGGCGATCCAGGCGACGAGCCCGAGCCCGAGGAACGAAGCGAACGTCAGGTTTATTTTGCGCATAACGTCATCCAGACAGCTGCAGCTTGCGAACGGGTGGGTGCCGCAAGGTCTGCAGCGTTTTGATTTGCCACCTGCATGCTGGAGAGGGCCCTCTTGACGATGCTCCGGAATTTGTTGAAGCGCTCCACCTCTCCGGTCAGCACCATCCCAAGGCAATATTTCGAACACCCGGAGACACTGCGGACATGCTGACGCTTCAGCGCCAGATCCGATTTTCCGCGACCATCGGCGGTCTTGGTTTCAATGATGATGAAATCGTCACCGATGAACGCATGCCTGCCCATCGGCGTTTCGAAGCCGAGATTGAAGTCGACGGTGATGCGCTCCCTGCCGCTAGCCGACACCAGCGTGAAACGCCTGTAGCTGACATGGAGGGCAGGTGCCAGTTTGAAGGAAAAGCGCTTACCATAACGCTTTTCATACAGACCCCGCATCATTTGCTGCTCATCGTCGCCGATCGCAAATGCGTAGTAGTCGTCACACGCCTCGCGGCTCTTTTCGGTTTGTCCGCGCTTGCCTTTCAGCTTCACCTCGAAGAACGCCTTGTCGCTCTCGACATAGCGACGTGTGCGCACCTTGAACCGTTGCCTGCGACCCTGGAGGTGTTCGTGAAAGCACCGCTGTTCATCGTCGAAATAGCAGGATTCATATGAAAAAATGCTGCAGCCATCGATCTCGAGAACGCAAAAATCCGTTCTCAGCAGATCGAGGATCGATCGAAGCTTCGACTGATCGACGACATATTTGTTATCGATCCTCTTCAGCATGCTGGCCAATTTGTTGGTATCTTCCAGCGAGATCGGCGAGTACGACCGCAATGCCGCCTGGACATCGGCAGGCGTGATCGATGTTCGGGCTTCTTGTTCCATGGGGCTCTTCCTTTATTGAAGCTACGCAGGTCGTCCGGAACGGATCCCGTCGACGGGCCCTTTGCCTGCCGCCGCATAGCCTTTGTCGGCATGCGTGTCGTAGGTGATCGTGATGTTCATCGTGTCCTTGACGAAGTCGATCTGATCGACCGAATAGGACATCACATCCACATTAAATAACTCTCTCAGCTTTCCCCGCATCGTCTCCGGATCGTCCGTGGCATCGCTATCGATGCGATCGAAGACGACGGAGAACTTTCTGCTGAACTGCATGTCGAAGATGTTCGCCGAGTGGTCGATCGACCATGAGCTGATGCACCAGGCGCTCAGGACGATGAGGCCATTCGCCATGAAAACGAAGACATAGTCGGTAATGCCGGTTCCATTGATGACGGCGAGCGCTATGGCACCGAAGAAATAGGCAACCTCGGTCTTGGAAAAGGGAGCACTTCGGATCTGGATAAGGGCGAGCAATGCGAACAGGCCAAAGCCGATGGCGATACTGAAATCCGTCCTGACGATCGTCATGACCACCAGAAGCACGAAGATATTGAACAAAGAGCAGGTGACGAAAAGTTCTTTATTGCCGTATTTGTAAAAGATGATGCCGTAGGCATAAAGATACAGGCATGCCACGTTCATTAGAATGTCTCGACCGACATGGACGTAGTCGACGTAAAGCATGGCCTAGCGCCTCTCATCGGTTGTGGGGCGTTGACCGGCATCGCGCCGTTGATCATTGTTGGTGCGCCAAAGGCATTCTTCAGGTCGAGAACGATACATCCCGCTTCTCCATCAATGGTGACCAGGCGTCGGGTCGAACTGTCTTTCCGCGCTGACCGGCGGTGACGTGTTTGACGTTATTTTCCCCGGCGATGGTCGCCGCAGCGCCCTGTCATGAAACTGTTATGATCTTCGATTATCAGATCAGATGGGTCGATCCGACATCCGTCGGAAACGCCCGTAGACAGGTCTTTGTGCGGGATCCGGACTGACATCAGTGGAAGGCGCCGGAGGCTGGTTTACGTCTCTCTACGCATCGATCATACAAACGTGGTATCTGCCTGATCGCCTATAGGCCGTCTGGTAGGGGCTAAAACGAGAGCTCGACGGCGAGAACGCTCGCCAGATTGGCACCTCGCTCCTCGGGATCTGCATAGCTGACATCGGCCTGCAACTCGACACCCTCCCAGAGAGGCACATCCCCGCTGAGCGCGACGACGTGGGTGACGCCATCGACCTTCTCGTCGAGATAGTTATAGCCGATTCCGGTGTTCGCCTCGCCGATGCCGACCGTCACACCCGCCGTAACGAACGCGAAATCCTCCTCCGCGTCGTTGTTGCCATAGGAAACGCCGAGTTCGACGTCATCCATCTTGAGCGTGCCACCGATTGCGAACCCGGCCTGATCATTTCTGCCCGAATCCTCATTCTTGCCGTAATTGCCCACCACGGCGAGCCTGGCCTTGAGTTCACCCTGCTCACCGACGATGTTGACGCCAAGGGCGATATGATCTTCCAGAACCTCAAAATCCTCGTCCTGCTCGAGGTCACTGGACCCGCCTTCGTCGTCGCCAGTGTCGGGGGTAAAGCTCAGCCCCACCTGAACACCATATAGCCTTGGCGTGTAATATGAGATTTTGGCGGCATCGTCGCTGTTGACGATCTCGACCTCGCCCAGATTTTCGGTATCACCGTCGAGACCACCCGTGCCGGCGGCGATGGTGTCGGCCCCGAGCGCCATATCTTCTTCAGCGCCTTCAGTGCGGCCGAGCTGCATCAGACCGAAAGCCCCTTTAGCAAATATGTAGGTTTCGGCCGCATTGACCTCATCGATATCGGCGTCGACCGCCAGCACCACTTCGGCACCGATCTCCAGGTCTTCCGAAGGGCTTATCTCAGCCTCGATGTCGAGCTCGGCGTTGGTGAAGAAAGCGTACCCGCGATCACCCTCGTCATCGGAGAGTTGCTCGTCCTCGGCCGTCGTTACACCGAACTTCAGCTCTCCCCCGACGAGAATCTCGATCTCGCCCGCTGCCGCCGCACCGGCACAAACTTGGAGGCCCGCTGTCCCCAGAACGATACCGAGAAGGTTTACCGATCTCACACCACTATGATAAATTCGAGATGATTTGCGTGAGTTGCCAGCCTCTCTATTCCTTAGATGGCCAATCGATAAATGTCTCATGTTGCTTTGACTTCCCATTTTCCATTTTAGCTCGAAGGAAACCTCAGGATCTGCAGGACACTTTTGTTTCTGCTCGAAGAAAGACTGGAAACGCATGATTGATACACTCAGGGAATGGCAGGTGCGTCTGCTGCTCGGCGGTATCGGCGTCGTATCATTCGCCTTGCTCATGGCGCTCGAAATCTTGACCGAATCCGACGAGGTCGAGTTCGCCGATGTCCTGGTGGATGGTCTGGGCATGCTCCTGATGGTGTCGACGACTGTCGGTCTCGCCCTCCTGGTCCATCGCATGCAGACCCAGCATGAAGAAAAACTCGACTTGATCCGCAGCCTGGATATTGCGCGCGCCGAGGGGTCCGAATGGCGCAAGAAGGCCGAAGCGCACGTCCAGGGATTGCG
This sequence comes from Geminicoccales bacterium, assembly GCA_050633905.1. Classification (GTDB taxonomy): domain Bacteria; phylum Pseudomonadota; class Alphaproteobacteria; order Geminicoccales; family Geminicoccaceae; genus JANQPX01. Next base: position 5,052 of record JBOEHJ010000211.1, on the reverse strand, counting down.
CATCGAGCTGGACGCGCAGTTCGAACGCTGGGGCATGAGCACCGCGGAAAAGGATGTCGGCATGCTCATCCTCAAAGGTCTTAGCCACAAAGAGATTGCAAGACTGAGGGGCACGACCGAAGCTACTGTCCGGCAGCAGGCTCAGTCGATCTATCAAAAGTCCGATCTGCCAGGGAAAACGGCGTTCTCTGCTTATTTCCTCGAGGATCTGATCGCCTACGATACCAACATGGAAGCAAGCGGTGTGATCAAGCAAGCAAGCTAACAATGAACGCCTCGCGCCTCGGCTCCGCCAGCCGCGCTGGACGTGCAGATGTCGGGTGGGCCGGCGCGCTTGACGCGACGCCGGTTCGGAATCATGCCTCGATAGAGGTGACGGAGATATCACCTAGTCGTCGCTGGCTCTACGAGCGACCCAGCACGCAAACTTTGACATTGAGCGCCATACGGGTCGATCCGACATTTGTCAGATGATTCTGAAGAAGCCGGAGCGCTTTGCATTTTGCGGCGATCGCGACACCAAGGCTCTTTCACCCCGACTGAACTGTGAACAGCTGATGCGGGAGCACGCTGCTGGCTATCTCCCAACAATGAAGTAACTTGATGTCAATCTAGAGCAATTCCTGGACAGATTTACGCATAGCCTGCATGTCTGAAGTAGCTGGCGCACTCCGCCTTGGAGAAGTTATCGAATGCGCTACCAATGCTGTTTTGCAGACCGTCGATGGTTCGCTCGGCTGCGCTTCATATCAGTGTTTTCAGCTTGGCAAAGGCGTTTTCGATCGGGTTGAGATCCGGTGAGTAGGGCGGCAGATAACAGAGCTGGGTGCCGGCTCCTTCAAGAATGTTGCGGACGCCGGCGACTTTATGGGCTGGCAGGTTGTCCATCACCACGATGTCGCCAGGGCTTAGCGTCGGCGCCAGGCAATGGTGGAGATAAGCAAGGAAGGCCGCGCCATCCATGGGACCATCGATCACCCAGGGCGCGTCGATCCGGTCGACCCGAAGGGCGGCGATGAAAGTGCGCGTTTTCCAGTGCCCATACGGGTCGGCGCTGACCAGACGCTCGCCGATCTGCTTGAGGGTGAAGTCAGGTTCCCTGGCCACCAGCCGGAGAAGCCAATCTTTGTGCGGCAAAAGCTTGGCCGACGGATGGCCATGCATCGGCTTCGCCTCGACGCCGCCGGTCTTGCGCTTGCGCTGCACCCATTTGACGGCGATTGACGCACTGACCTGAAGCCGGCGCACCGCCGCTCGGGCCGAACTGCCAGCGTCGACCGCGTCGATCAGGCGTTGGCGACGATCCAGTGAGTAAGCACGCGGCATGATCTCTCCCAATTTTCATTGTTGGGAGAGATCCACATCAGGCCTGAGCGTAACATTCGGAAAACCAATACTGACTCAATCTGTCGCGGAAATGCTCTAGCAGCGCTGTAACAGCCTCATGATCTGCTGATCGGCAAGAAAATGTGGGATGGCATCTCAAGCGGATCACCCTGGCCAGCGAGTTGCGACATCGGGCGATTTTGAAACGCGGTTTGCCACCTAGGAATTCCAATGACTTCCGCGTTGAAGCAGTTGGTTACAGAATGCGGGCGCTCTGGCGGCAGGTCATTTAGCCCTTCACCGCACCCAGCGTAAGACCGCGGACGATGTAGCGCTGGGCGATCAGGGCGATGAGGACCGGTGGGATCATAGCGATCATCGCGCGCACCGCCATAAACCAGAACTGCACGCCGCGGCTGTCGACGCCGCCAGCCATGTGCACGGGAACGGTGATCACGTTCTTGGCAGCAAGCGTCAACGCGAACAGAAATTCGTTCCAGGTGAAGGCGAAGATGATCAGGCCACTTGCCGCGATCGAAGGGGCGGCGAGCGGAAGCACGATCTTGAAGAAGGTAGTGGCGTAGCTCGCCCCGTCGACGAAGGCGGACTCCTCAAGCTCAATCGGCAAGTCGATGAAGGTCTGACGCAGGATTACGACGACGAAAGGCAGGGTGAAGGTGGCGTTGACAAGGATCAAGGCCAGATGGGTGTCGAGCAGGCCTAGATAACGCATCACCAGGTAAAACGGGATGACCGTCGCCACCGGCGGCAGGACCCGTTGGGACAGGAACCAGACGGTGATGTCGCGGTTGGGAATGATGCGAAAACGGAAGCGCGCCAGCGCGTAGGCGGCGGGCGTGCCAATGAGCAGCGCTAGCAGCGAGGCAGAGACCGCTACGATCGTGCTGTTGCCGAGCGCGCGTGCCGCTTCTGGCGTTGCAAGTTGGCTGATCCAATTGTCGAGGGTCGGCTCGAAGTCGATCCAGGGAATGCCGAAGCCTGCGACAGTGAAGGTGTCGATTGGGTTGCGCAGGCTGGTCGAGAACGCCCAATAGAGTGGAAACAGAAAGATCAGGGCGACGAGAATGGCGACCAGCGACGACAGTGCCTCGCCCAGGCCGGAGGTGCCGGGTTTTCTTCCCTTAATCTCTGTTTTAGGCATCTCAGCCATAGGTTTCTCGCAGTCGGCGGAAGAACAGGGTGACGATGATCATGACCACGATCAGGAGCCCATAGGCCATGGCGCTGGCATAGCCGAGATCGAAGAAGCGGAGGCCGGTTCTGAATGTCAGGAAGGAATAGGATTGCGTGGCCACGCCCGGGCCACCGCCCGTGAGCGCGAAGGGGATGTCGAACAGCTTCAAGGCTTCAGCCAGGCGCAACAGGAGCACAATCAGAATGGTCGGCTGAAGGAGCGGCAAAAGCACCTTGGTGATCATGTCGACCGTCGAGGCGCCATCGATCCGCGCCGCTTCGTAGAGTTCGTCCGGCAACCCCTGGAGGGCGGCAAGGAACACCAGAAAGCAAAAAGGCGTCCATTGCCAGATGTCGACCAGGATGACCGAGAAAAGCGCCCAATCGGGATTGGAGAGAAAAGGAATGCCGAGGAAACCGAGCGGGCCGCCCTCCTCGTAGAAGATGGTGAAGAACAAATAGCCGACCGCGATCGGGGTCGCGAAGATCGGCAAGATCATGACCGCGCGCAGGGCCGGCCGGCCGAACAGGCGTTGATTGAACAGGAGCGCCAAGAGAAAGCCGAGCGCCAGTTGCAACGGCACCGCTGTTCCGACGAAGATCGCCGTCACCTTGACCGCGGACCAGACCTGCGGGTCGTTGAACAGGCGCTTGAAATTGAAGCCGCCGACGAACTCGGATGTGGAGACTTCGTTCTTGTGAACGATGTTTCGGGTTCTGGGCTTGCCCGATTTCGAAATGACCTGCTCGCCGTTCTCGTCGAGCATCGGCACCTTTTCCCGGGTGATTTCGACCTTCTGCTCAATCTTGTAGAACGCGATGTAGAGTGAATAGCCGAGCGGGAAGACGGTGAAGGCGAGAACCCAGATCACCGCGGGCATCAGGAAAAGAAAACGAACCCGGCTGGTCCAGCGCATTTTTTAAAAACCGCGGTCGGGAGGCTGAAAGCGTCGACCTTCAGCCTCCCTCGCGATCTCAGCCCTCAAAGCCGATCGCGGCCTGATAGTCCTTGAGCTGGCTATCGCGACCGATCCGATCGGTCACCGGGTCCCAGGCAGCGGCGGTGTCGTCGAGCGCTTGCTGCGCGGTCTTCTCGCCACTCATTGCCGCTGAGAGGTTCTTATCCAGGATGTCCCAATATTCGAACGTGCCGGGAATTCTGAGATAGGTCAGCATGGTGTCGGCGTAGAAGGTGTCGCGGTAGGCTTGTGTATAGGTCTCGACGTCACTCGCGTCCCAGCCGGCCGCCACATATTCATCGACCGTCGCCGTGCCGCCCTGATCCTCCAGGAACTGATAAGAGTAGCCGGGATCGACACCGGTCCAGCCATGCTGCGAGGCCCAGAGGGAGACGTCCTTCATCGCCATCAGCGCGAGCAGCGAGTAGGTCGCATCCGGGTTCTCGGAGAAGTTCGAGATCACGCCATGCCAGGAGCCGCCCGTGGTGTTGCCGACCGGGGTCGGGTTCTCCGCCGTCACGAACTCGCCGCTCTCGTGATCGTAATATTCTTCCGATGCCGGCAGGATCGCTGCTGCGCAATCACCCTGGATGACCGAGCGGCTGGTGTCCTGACAAAGGCTGCCGACATCGCCCCAGGAAAACACGAACACGGATTTTCCGCGCAGGAAGTAATCCCAGGCTTCACCCAGCGACCAGCCAACCTGCGCCGCAGGTCCGGTCTGGTGCAGGTCCTGCAGGAACTCGAGCGCCTTCACATGCCCTGGGCTGTTGATCAGCGGCTTCATGTCGGTCGGATCGAACCAATAGACATTGTGATACTGGTCGACCTTGTCGCCGGGTGTCACTGCGAAGGAAGCTGAGAGGGACTGGAAGTGGTAGTGACCCTGCTCGCCGACCTTCAGGTGGAGCACCATGCCGCTGTCGGGATCGGCATCATTGTCATCCCAGTTCTTGCCGTTGAAGTAGCGCGCGATGTCACGAAGCTGCTGCCAGGTGGTCGGCGGGGAGGGGAGGTCGTATCCATATTCGCCCTTGAAGGCTTCCTGGTGTTCAGGGTTTTCGAGGGCGCTCTTCCGGTAGTAGAGCACCTGACCGTCGGCGTCGTTGAGCACACCGATACCAGCGCCTTCCCAAGTGTGCAGCGCCTTCAGCGACGGCGGCATGTCGTCATAGGTCCAGGTGGGATAATCACCGGACTCGATCAACTCGTCGATCTCGAAGGCGTAGCCCTGCGGTGCGATATCGCCATACCAGAACGCGCCGACCATGAAAGCGTCATATTCGCCGGTGCCGTTGCGCAAATCGAGCATCATCTTGGTGTAGTGCTCGGCGAATGGCAGCTCGACGACATCGAGCGTCGCGCCGGTCAGTTCTTCCCACGGTCCGCGAAACGCATGCAGCGGTCCGGAGATGCCGCCTTTCGGCCCGGCCGCATTCACCGTCACCGAAACTTCCGCCCCTTCGAACGGCTTTTCGTCCGGCCCGAACAACCCGCCGAGGTCTTCCTGTTCGACGGTAATCACGGTGTCGTCGTAGTCGGCGCCGAGCATCAGATCGACGGTGCCGTCGTC
>JBOEHJ010000210.1:0-1187 GCA_050633905.1 Geminicoccales bacterium | reverse complement strand
AGCAGCGACAGGCGATTGCCTCGGGTAATGCGAGAAAAGTCTACCGCCTCCAGACGCAGGCGCCGCTTGATGGTGACTTTGGCTAACGGTTTGCGCCGCAGATGGTAGGCCATGTCGTTGCCCGAGTAGACGAGATCCCGCCGGGCGAGCGAAAGCTGGTGACGGTGCGAGGGCGGGAGATCGCAGTTTTCAACGTGGCCGGCGACTATCTCGCCATCCTCGATCGTTGTCCGCATCAAGGCGGTAGTCTCTCCCAGGGCAAGTTGGCCGGCTTGATCGAGTCAGACGGCCCTGGCCGCTATCGCTACTGCCGAAAGGGCGAGATTGTTCGCTGTCCTTGGCATGGCTGGGAGTTCGATCTGCGGACGGGTAAATCCTACTGCGATCCGGCGCGAACCTGGGTCAAGAGCTATGCGACGTCGATCGAGCCGGGTGCCCGCGTCGCAGAAGGTCCTTTTGTCGCCGAGACGTTCGAGGTCAAAGTCGAAGACGACTATGTCGTCATCGAGATCCTATAGCCATTTCGATGATCAGCGACTTTCCGTCTAGACAGGTCATCAAGCTCCAACGTTGAGCGGGTCGGCGTTCGGCCTCTTTTTGAAGGCGCAAAAATCGCTGCATAGCGCGCTCTCGTTGTCGACCCAGCGGCCTCACTGGCGCTATCGCTTGAGCCTCAACAAACGACGGCTCGCGATGGCTTCGTACACCAACTCCCGGGACATGACCCTGCTGGATGATCTTTGGTGATGTTTTAAAATAGCGGAAGGGTGATTTGGTCATCATGAGATGCCTGTGGAATGTCCACACATTTGACTCCAACCGTCATGGTCAGAATTGGCGGTATCTAGACAAGTTTTCGAAGCCCTTAGGAGGTTACACCTGTAGAAGACATTCCAATGGGGTCGGGGAGATGCCTATTTAAGATGGAATCCTCTGACAATAGATCTTCTCGGCGGCCCGAAGTCCGAAAACATCAAGATATACGGCTCGGGCGGCTGCTGCGATGCCAAGGAACAGTTTTTTCGCGAGCTCGACCTGCTCGAAAGCCTGGGCATCACGCTCTACAAGATCCGCTCGATCAAAACAGACGTCTTTCGTACGGCCTGGGTGCTGGAGGAGGCGGGACGGCGCCGTATCGAGGTTGGCGTCGACATGTGCCAGAACCTCGCCGATCCACCGCAGGCCGT
>JBOEHJ010000209.1:0-919 GCA_050633905.1 Geminicoccales bacterium | reverse complement strand
GCCTCGTGGTTGAGGGCCGAGCTGTCCGCGACGGTGATCTCGCCGGTGTCGGCGTCGATGGCGAACCTGCCACCGGCGTCGTCGGTCAGGCTGTAGCTCAAGACATCGCCGACATCCACATCGGACCCAGCAGCCGTCCCCACCACCGTGCCATCAGAGGCATTCTCATCGACACTGGCATTGTCGAGCGTCAGATCATCGGGCGTGTCATTGGTGTTCGCTGTCGTGATCTCGAACGTGTCGGCGGCAGTGGCGCCATGCGGGTCGGTGGCGGTGACCGTTATGTTGACTGCACCGACATCATCGTTCTCCGGCGTACCCGAGAAGGTCTGGGTCGAGGCATCGAAGCTCAACCAAGCCGGCAGCGCCGATCCGTCCGACAAGGTCGCGCTATAAGAAAGCGTGTCGGAGGTATCGAGATCCGCAAATGACCCCGCCGGAACCTGGAAACTGAAGGCGGCATCTTCGGTGGAAGCCTGGTCGGCAAGCGGTGCCGCCACAACCGGACCGTCATTCGACCCCGTGACCTTGAAAGTGACCTCGGCCTGGTCGGTCAGGCCTTTCTCGTCCGAGATCTGGTAGGCCACCGTGACCTCGGCGCTCTCGCCGACCGCCAGGTGATCGTAGGCGCTGCCCGGATCATAGGTCAGCACCCCGTCGTCAACCGACACCACGCCGCCGCCTTCAGTGACCTTGGCCGCATCCAGGCTGAGCCGATTGCCGTCATCAGGATCGCTGTCGTTGGCCAGCACGTCCAGCTTGATCGCGGCATTCTCCGACGTCGTGGCGGTATCATCAACGGCAACCGGCCCCTCGTTGACGTCACCGACGGCGATGGTGAAGGTCTCGTCGTAGGTCGCACCGGCGACATCGGTAACTTGGACGGTGACGTCATGAGATGCTGCGGCCTCGTGGTTGA
>JBOEHJ010000208.1:0-2593 GCA_050633905.1 Geminicoccales bacterium | reverse complement strand
GGTACATGGCCTTGGCATTCAGGTCGAAGGCAAAGTCCCAGTCTTCCTCGGTGCTTTCCAGGATATTGCCCGCATGGACAAATCCAGCGCAGTTGAACAACACGTCCAGCCTACCAGCTTCTGCCAATACTCGCTTGATGTCTTCTGGATTGGTGGCATCCAGTTTCCATGCTGTAATGCCGTCAAGCCCTTCAAGCTCGGCTAGAGCAGTTTCATTGATGTCGGTGGCAATGACCGAGGCACCGGCCTTGGCGAAAGCCTCAGCGCTGGCGCGCCCGATGCCCTGCCCGGCGGCGGTTATCAAGGTGGTCTTGCCCTCAAGGCTAAATTCATATGTCATGATATTGATCCCAGTTTCTAGACGTCACTTTGAAAGAAATGGTTCGAGCCGCACGAAGGCTTCTTCGAGAACATCGGCAGGTTGCGCGTAGCAGAGCCGCAGATAACCTTCCCCCTGGGGGCCGAACGCCACCCCGGGCGCCAGCCCGACTTTGGTTTGCTCAAGGATTTCACCTGCCGCGGCGAAGCTATCGGTCAGCCCGTCAACCCGAAAGAAGCAATAGAAGGCGCCATCAGGCTCAATGAACTCCACCCGCGAGAAGGTGTTGAGGCGCTCAGCAGTGATTTCATACCCTGCCTGGATTTTGCTCAACAGGCTGGCAATTTCCTCTTCGCCGCCGCGCAGGGCTGCAATACCCGCCTCCTGGACAAAGCCGGCTGTGCAGGACGTGTTGAACTCGGTCAACTGACCCAGCTTCCCCTCGAACGCGGCGGGAGCCACGATCCAGCCAAGCCGCCATCCGGTCATCGACCAGCATTTTGAAAACGAGTTCACAGAGATCAGCTGATCCTCAGGCTCTGCAATCGACAGGAATGAGGGCGCGTGACGCCCATGGCGGTAGAGCCGGGAATAAACGTCATCGGCAACGATCCAGATGCCGTGCCGGCGGCAATGCTCCAACACCAGACGCTGCTCCTCGGCCGACATGGTCCAGCCGGTGGGGTTGTTGGGCGAGTTAATCACCACCGCTTTGGTGCCCGGTGTCAGCGCCGCGATCAGCTCTTCCACGTCGAGCGCCCAATGACCGCCCTTCGGCACGATTGCCACGCTCGCAATCTCTGCACCGGTCGCCTTGAAAGCACCGATGATATTGGGCCAGCCCGGCTCCACTGCGATAACCCGGTCGCCGGGAGTCACAAGAAATTCAGCCGTCAGCATGAGGCCTTGCATTCCGGAAGGGGTGACTGTGACCTGAGCCGGTTTCAGACGGCTGCCCAGAAGTTCGTTGCTATAAGCACAAATCGCTTGCCGCAGCGCCATCGCGCCATTGTTCGGCTGGTACATATGATTGCCGGCCTTGAGCGCGGCAATTGCAGCGTCCACAATCAGTGAATTGGTCGGCCAGGCGCCTTCACCGAACCAGAGCGGCAACACGCCGTCTTGCTTCATGCCAAGCTCTGCAACCTCGCGGATCTTGGAGGCTTCCAAAGCCCGCGCACGGGACGAAATCGAGCTCAATAGTGTTGCGTTGTCCATAACGAAGATGTCAGTCAAAACGGCCCGTCCTGTCGATTGTTAAATCGATTGAAATCATAGGCAATATGCCTATACACTAGGCAATCTGCAACTTGGGACGGGCTTGGATATCAATGCGTGATAAGATCGACGAGCAAATACTTGAAGCACTGCGCAGGGACTCGCGTGTGCCCGTCACCGATCTTTCGAGGAAGGTTGGCCGTTCGCGCACTGCGGTGCAGGCAAGGCTTTCAAGACTGGAGCAAACTCAGCAGATTCTTGGCTACACAATCAAGGAACCTTCGACCGTTGAAACAGGCGGCATAGGGGCAATTGTACTGATAAACATGGAAATCCGCAGCAAGGGGGAAGCAGCAGCACGCGAATTTGCGACCATTCCAGAGGTTGCAAGTTGTCTAAGAGTCGTAGGAGACCACGACTTCGCGCTGCTCATCAATCCCATCGAAAAGCCGCGTCTGAATCTCGTGCTGGAGCAGATCTATAAAATCGATGGTGTCAAGCGTACCGAGACGATCATGGCTCTCTCCAAAGAGTTCTAAACGACTACCGGCTTCTATGGTTACTGAACCAGACCGAGTTTACCGGAGACGTTTGAGTTTGTCATTCTACGGCGATCTTAGCCGCGCAATCTGCGTTGTAGAAGTTCCTTTCTGCTGGTGCGGGTGAGATATACCCGAGCGGGCCGAAGAGGCGCTTTTCGTTGCACCAATAGACCCAATTGAGGGTTGCCATTTCCACGTCTTTCTTGCCACTCCACGGGCCTTCGTGTTCGATGACCTCAGCCTTGTAGAGGGCGTTATCGTAACTGTCCCCGCTACTGCCGACCGAGGCACCGACCTTCGCCTCGTCAAGGCGCTCGGAATACTTGATCGACAGGTATTGAGCCCCGCGGTCCGCATGTCTTCGAGAAAGCACTTGCGCAGCGCGGGTACATAATGTTCCACCATCGGAACCTCCTGTCATCAGATTGAGAAGGTCCCAATCTGATGACAGGTGCGCCAATCTACAAAATCGCAGCACTTCGCTTACAGCACACCGCTCGCCTCGTTCAAGCGC
>JBOEHJ010000207.1:0-3947 GCA_050633905.1 Geminicoccales bacterium | reverse complement strand
ATCGCTATACGCGGTGCGAGGATGGCCTGAACATCCGCCGATATTGGACTGATCTCTGTGGCGGATGCTCGATGAAGGCCCAATGCGCGCCCAGCAAGCAACGACGGGTCAGCCGCTGGGAACATGAAGACGTTCTGGAAACCGTGCAGCAGCGGCTCGACGAAAACCCAGAGGCGATGCGTCAGCGTCGGGGAACGGTCGAGCATCCCTTCGGTACGATCAAGATGCGAATGGGAGCGACCCATTTCCTGATGAAGCGACTGAAGAACGTGCGCACTGAAATGGCGCTCTCTGTGCTCGCCTACAATCTGACCCGGGTGATCAACATCCTCGGCATCACCCCGCTGATGACGGCGATCAGGGCGTAGATCGCCTCAATCAAGCCCAAAGTAAGCCATGGCAACCAATACCGTCGATGTGACGAGCCTGAGGCAGGCTATGGCGCCGAAATTCAGGCAAAACCGTCAAACAGGCATCAAAACCGGTGAAGCTAGGTTCGGTCCGGTAAACAGCAAATTCCCGAAACGTTTCTACACGACCAAGACCCAAACCCGTCATTCGGCGCCGTCTCCGACATGCTTTTCCAGCAAGCCCTGATCGCCGGTGAGCTTTGCCAATTTTATCCCCTTCGTTGAGCCTGAACCATCAGGCCAATGTGATCGAAAAGCCTGACGGTGAGATGAACACGACGTTCAGAGTGTTTTCACACTGTTAAGCATAGGAAAGGCCATCTGCTCAGACGAACCCTGATAAGGGTAAGCAACAAACCTGATTCAAGCTTCATCTTAGTCCGATCTGAGAAGGCCAACAACAAGTCAACGAGGAGACATTTCAGTGTCAGTACGCAAGATAGCCCTGATCGCGATGCTTGGCTTCGCCCCCATGTTGGCGACGTCCTTGCCAGCCGTCAGTGGCGACAAGATCGATTTCCAAACACCAGGAGCTAGCATCGACATCCTTAACGGCAACAAGCTTCTCAAAGCTGGTGACGCTCAGATTAAGATCAAGCCGGGCAAGCAGGGTGATTGCCTGCGGCTCAAGGCTGGCAATGCCAAGGTCAAGAAAGGCAAGATCAAGCAGGGCAAGTGCAAGAGCTAGTCAACGTTGACATAAGCCTGCGACCAACAAGGAGTGAAACGCATGACCAAGAAACTAATTCTGCCGGTAATCACGATAGTGCTGACGGCCTCGGCCGCACTCGCTGACGGCATCAAGCTCCCGGGTATTACCATCGATGAAAATGGGATCAAGGCTCCAGGCGTAGTCATTGATGACGAAGGGGTGAAGGCGCCTGGCGTTACCATCGACAGTGAAAGCATTTCGGCACCCGGTGTCCGTATCGAGAGCGGTGAGGCCGGCTATGAAAGGCGAGGCGAGCTTCGCAGCCGTCGGTCGCCCGGACAGTATGATGACCAATTCTTTGCCGAGGATGGTACGGTCAGCCGTGATAGCTTCGACGGCATGGACCTTCGCGGCTATGACTTTTCAGGCTACCGCTTGAACAGGGTGAAGTTCACTGACACTGATCTCGAAGGCGCCAATTTCAGCGGGGCGATATTGGAACGAGTCGCATTCGATAATGTCAATCTCGAAGGTGCTGATTTCACCGATGCAACCCTCTCCAGGGTCGATTTCGAGGATGCATTGCTTGGCGGTGCCTGTTTCATTTACTCGACGATGGAACGCACTAAATTTGACGATAGCGATTTGACTGACGCGGTCTGGATCGCCGTTCAAGCAAGCCGAACCGATTTCAAGAATAGCAATCGTGGCGGGCTCGTTACCCATGGCCCGACAAGCTGTCTGGACTATCACAGCTCGGTCGTTCCATCGAAACTCATTGAGCCTATAACGGCACGGCCTGAGTTCACTAGAGCGGCAATCATTGAGGAGATCTTGAGTCAGGGAACCGACGCCCGCGTCGATCTGACGGTCAATTTTGCTTACGACTCTGACAAAGTCGAGGGCGCGGCGCGCGCGCAGATCATGGAGATCGCCAGCGCCTTGAGCACACCGGGCTTGGCTGGGCGGCGCGTTCGAGTGGAAGGTCACACCGACGGCGACGGTGAGGCGAACTACAACCTCGACCTATCCTATCGACGCGCCATTGCTGTGGTCCGCATGCTGGTTGACGAATATCGCATTCCTTCTGATCGTCTCGAGGTAGAAGGGTTTGGCGAGGATCGACCGGTTGCGACCAATGAGAACGACCATGGGCGCGCGCTCAATAGACGTGTGACCTTAGTGAATCTTGGACAGGGCTGATCGATACAGCGGCACGGCCAGGCTCAATAGAAGGATATAGTTGGCACTGAACGGGAACTAGGCTTGTGGCCGGTTTCAGGTGTTGACCGGGCATTGCCGAGGAAGCTCTAGCGTCAAAAAGTGACCCCAACCGGCCCTTCGCACTCCCGTGGCAACGATAAACCTGCCCCGATCGGGCAAACGGAGTTATACCGCTGAACTGCAGAAAAAAAGCACTCCTGATCGGAAAGCGGGTGGCCAAACCTTTTTCGTCGTCGGTTGCTTGGATGTGCAGTCCAGCACTTCGTGCGGCGGGATAGCGCAGGCGGGTAGGGACGCAGAAAGCATCGATAGCCGTCGATGCGGAGCACCAAGTCTGACCACCCTGCAAATAAGGTAGGCAGTTGGCATGAAGTTGACAAGAAGAAACTTCAAATAGATTATCCTATACGCCTCGCGAACGTATGGGAAACATTCGTAATAGTGATAAATACCCCACGAATGATAACACTGTATGAAGGCCGATGAATATTTCCTTCTGAACCCTGATCTCCCTATCTGAAAGTACGTCGGGTTCCTAGGGATGTCTCTCGGCACGAAGCACGCAATGGCCTCGAGGGAGGAGTGCCCCCGAAAGCGCCCCGTCGCTGGCTGCTGCGACCAACCGTGGATGAAGCATTGGGCGCAGAGAAGGAAAATGTGGCGTCAGTTGCACGCGAATGGCAGCGATTTACTTGCTGAGATTATCGGTAAGCATCCACGTAATTCTTGAGGATACGTTCCGGTATATGCACGTCCTCATCGCGGCATATCCTGATGAGCTTCTCGGCATCGCCGGGCGAGAAATAGCCGTTATCCTTGTACATCCTTATGCGGAGTTCAAACACGTCGCCGTCGGCCTCTGGGTGGAACTGCGTTGCATAGACGTTGGATTTGTAACGGATCATTTGGTAAGGGCAGGGCTGTGAAGAGAGAAGATGAATGCAGCCATCAGGCAGTTCCTGAAGCGCTTCTTTATGCCCAACAAAGGCTTGAAATCTTTCAGGCAATCCATTCAGCAGCGGATCCATTTGCCCTTCAGGCGTCAAATGACACGCCACGGCACCGACTTCTTCACTGTACCGATCCTTGCCCACTCGCCCTCCAAGATGATGAGCCAAGATACCTATTCCGTAGCAGCAACCCAGGAATGGAAAATCGGCCTCCGTGATCGATGGCATCATATCCAAGACCGCAGATTCAATCCGTCTCTCAATCGGTGATTTCTGGTTATCCAAATCGCTCACGCAGCCAGGGCCACCACCAATGATGACACCGGCGTAGCGTCGCAACTCCAGGTCTGCAGGGATAGGCACCTGGTCAAGCCTAATTCGCCTGGTTTCGGAGTTGTGAAGGCCACCTTTGCGTAGGATGGCTTCAAATTCATTATCCGATGCTTTCGTTTCGGGACGCAGCTGCAAAACAAGAAAGGGTTTCATTATTGAACCATGAGGCAGGGACGTTTCCTTGGTTGATTGCCCGAAATAGGTGGACTTCGTCAACTCAACTATCGATGCTTTCCGTTTGGTGCGCACGCAGTAATGTGGGTCCGGATATCTCAATTAGATCGGCCCCAGAGTCCGAAAGTGGCGCAGAGCGGGAACTAGGCTTGTGGCCGGTTTCAGGTGTTGACCGGGCATTGGCGAGGAAGCTCTAGCGTCAAA
>JBOEHJ010000206.1:0-1114 GCA_050633905.1 Geminicoccales bacterium | reverse complement strand
CGAGCGTTCGTTGGCAGAAGCGTTCGATGGCTGACAAGATGCTGTCCGCTGACTTCGTCCATCGGAAGGGCTTGGGTTCGGCGTTCCTTACGTCGATGTAGGCCATGATGGCCGTTTCCAGTTCTTTTGTAGAGCGATGTGCGCCGCGTCTGATCTGCTGCTCGGTAAGCAGGCCGAAGAAGCGTTCGACTTGGTTGATCCATGATGCGGAGGTTGGGGTGAAATGGGGGTGCCAGCGTGGCCGCTTGGCGAACCAGGCTCGGATCAGCTTGGTCTTGTGAGTGGACGCGTTGTCCATGACGATATGAATGTCGAGATCGGCCGGCACGTTCTTCTCGACCTCGTCCAGGAATGTCTTGAACTCGGACGCCCGGTGGCGCGGCATGCACTTTCCGATCACCGTGCCAGCCTTCACGTCGAGCGCTGCGAATAATGATGTGGTCCCATGTCGTTTGTAGTCATGGGTCCGCCGCTCGGCCTGNNTGGATCTGGGTTTTCTCGTCGATGCACAGCACCAGTGCTCGTGCCGGCGGGGTGAGATAGAGGCCGACGATGTCGCGAACTTTCTCCACGAACAGTGGATCGGTGGAGAGCTTGAAGGTCTCGCTGCGGTGGGGCTGCAGGGAAAAAGCCTGCCAGATCCGGTGCACGGTGGAGACCGAGACGCCAGAGGCCTTGGCCATCGACCGCGTGCTCCAATGGGTGGCATCGGTCGGCAAGGTTTCCAGTGTCTTCGTCACGACTTCCGCAATCTTGTCGTCGCCAATTTGGCGTGGGGTCCCCGGACGGGGTTCATCGGAAAGGCCTGCCAGGCCTTTGGCAGCAAAGCGTTTGCGCCATGTCGCCACCGTCAGACGGCTGACGCCAAGCCGCTCGGCGATGGCGATGTTGGTCAGCCCATCGGCCGCACAAAGGATAATCTCCGACCGCATTGCGTCCGCACGGGCTATCTTCCGGCGTCGGGATCGCGCTTCCAGTTCACGCCGTTCCGCTTCGCTAAGCTTGATCTCAACAGCTGCTGCCCAAGCCATGACAAACTCCCTGGCCAAAAAACTTGGCTCAGAGAATCACATCATGATATCTGTGACTAGGCATTTCTGAGACAGGACACTAG
>JBOEHJ010000205.1:0-17137 GCA_050633905.1 Geminicoccales bacterium | reverse complement strand
CTGGTTTTGCAGCCCGAGCTCCTCTCCCTTTGATTTGGCGTTTGGTTGATTATGGAAACAGAAGTTTTTCCGCCTTAGCGTCAGCATGGACGCGACCCAGATCATGCGTCAATGTGATTTGACCAGCTCCGGTTGCACCTACATTCTTAGGGATGGGCTTTCCTGCTTCGCTCGGTTTTGAGAAACGTATCGAAAAGAGGGAGAGATGGCCTTTGAGCTATCAACCACTTTCCGAAGTCCGCAAATCGCTTCGCGTCGATTGGTATCGCTGTCCGATGGAGCCGGGAAAGCTCCGCGAACTTTCCAAACGTAGCGATGCGCAGGGCTGGCTTCAGGCTGGCGGACATCTTGCCATGTTCGCCCTCACCGGCACGCTGGTCTATGTCTTCTGGGCGGCGGCGAACTGGCCTCTGTTTTTCATCGCTCTCTTCGCCCACGGCACGGTCGGCAGCTTCTTCGTCGGCGTCGCCCCGCATGAGCTCGGTCACGGCACCGTGTTCCGCACCAAGTGGCTGAACAAGGCCTTCATGTACCTGTTCAGCCTCCTGAGCTGGTGGGACCCTTTCGATTACGCCAGCAGCCACACCTACCACCACCGCTACACGCTACACCCGGACGGTGATCGTGAAAATCTGCTGCCGCTGCATCCCTCGACGGGGAAGACGTTCCTGCTCCAAATGTTCACGGTCAATCTGCTCACGCAGCGCGGTCGCGTTTTCGGCAAGGGCGGGCTGATCTCGACGGTCCTGGTCACCGTCATGGCCGCCTTTGGCATCGTCGGTTCTGACGAAAAGCCGATCAATGAATGGCTGAAAGCTCTGCACGCCGATCAGCCAGATCAATATCGAAAGTCGATCTGGTGGTCGCGCCTACTGCTCCTCTTTCACGGATCGGTGGTGGTGATCGCCATTGTCACCGGGCTTTGGGTTCTGCCGCTCATCCTCACCTTCTTTCCGTTCATCGCCAACTGGCTCGCCTATTTCGTCGGTCTGACGCAGCATTGCGGCCTACGCGAAAACACCCCCGACTTCCGCAAAAGCGTCCGTTCGATCAAGCTCAATCCACTGGCTGAATTTCTCTACTGGCGCATGAACTGGCACATCGAGCACCACATGTACGCGGGCGTCCCCTGCTACAACCTGAAGAAACTGCATCGCGAGGTCGCCCATGACATGCCCGCACCGCGCACGCTCCGAGGGGCTTGGCAGGAGATGCTCGAGACCTGGCGGCAGCAGCAATCAGACCCCGACTACCAGTTCGATACGCCTTTGCCATCGACAGCAAAGAGCGTTCGCGGCGATACACCTGACCAGTTGGAAAGCTCGATCGGTGACCTGGCGCCAGAGGGGTTAAGGTAGACCTAGGAGAAGCAAGATTGGCGACGATTGAATACGCAATTAGCCGAGTATCGCTGGTTCGGCATATAGGTTATTGGGGATCAGCCGGTGGTCGATAGACCACTGTCACTAAGGCCCTGGCACGTCGACGCTGGAACTTATGCGTCGGATCATTTAGCCGTGTCTGAAGGCGCCGTTTTACGAGACGCGCAAGATGACCGTCTGGCTTCGCGACCAAGGCTATAGATTCGGTCGTGATAGTGTTCGGCGATTTAGCCACATTTGTCGTCTTTTTTGGGCGCCTGTTCTTTTTGAGCTAATCGTATAATCAATTTATCCTATAGCGTGGAAGACGTCGATTTTGAGCGGAAAGATACAGCTTTTGGTCTTGCCTTCGACGACGAGCTGAAGGGCCGATCAATCCGGTTCGGGGTGGAGAAATTTGGTGCTGCCCCTTTCGATCACCTCGAATCCGACGTCGATGCATCTGGTCTCATCAGACGCATCCTGCAGCCTTGATAGAATAAGCCGGGCGGCGTGCCTGCCGATATCGTAGCCATGGAAGTGGACAGTGGTGAGACCAGGTGGAGCAAGGGCGGCGAAGTTGGCATCGCCGATCGCGGCAATGCCGATATCGTCAGGGACATGCCAGCCGCGTTTTTGCAAGTCGACCAGGGCGCCGACCCCGATGATCTCGTTGGCGCAGACCACGGCGTCGATGCCCGGATTGGTGGCGACGAAGTCGGCGGCAATCACACCGCATTCCTCGATGTTGAGCGGATCGGGCACGCTGGTCCGCAATGGCGGCGGCAAGCCCGCTTCTTCGATGGCCGACAAGATGCCCTGGCTGCGGAGCCGCGCACGCTTTTCACGCGCTTCATGTTCGAAGGTCGTGGAGACATATCCTAGATGCCGATAGCCTCGGTCGACGAGATGCCGGACAAGATCATGTCCGACCTTGAAGTTGTCGAAACCGACCGCCATGTCCACGCGGTCCGCATCGATGTCCCACATTTCGACCACGGGAATGGCAGCGGCCTTCAGAAATCTCCTAGCCGTTTCGGTATGCAGCGTGCCGGTGAGAATGATGCCATCCGGTCTGTGGCTGAGAAAAGTTTTGACAAGCTCCTCCTCCTTGTCCGGCGCATAGCCGGAATTGCCAAGGAGGAGCCGATAGCCGGCTTCGTCCAGAACATCAGAGATGCCCTGAACCGTATCGCTGAAGATCGAGTGGTTGATGGTCGGTACCATCGTGACGACGACGCGGCTCTGGTTGTTGCGCAGGGTTTCAGCAGCGAGATTTGGCAGATAGCCGAGCTCGTCGATGGCCGCATGGATCAGCGCAAGCGTTTCGCCGGAGACCTTGTCAGGCTGGCTCAAAGCGCGCGAAACCGTCATTGCTGAGACGCCGGCCCGTCGTCCCACATCACCCAGATTGGGCCTGTTGACGGTACCTTGAGATCGTTTCTTCATCCTCCTCCCTGTCTAAAAGTGCTTGTCAGGTAGAACTGACTATGAAAATTTATGTTAAGGTTAACATTAGATTTGAAAAGCAAAACGAACAAACAGGGAGACACGTCATGTTGCCAGTAGTCCGAGATCGATATCTTCGTCTAGGTGTCTCAACCGGCGTTCTGCTATGCACGGCACTCGCAACGACGGAGGCGCTTGCTCAAACTTTCGAACCGCGACCTGCCAGCGGCATTCCGGGTGCCCTCTTGCCGGAGGAACGCAGCCTTTGGCAGTATGACACCGACAGCAGTGCATTCGTCGAGATCGATGGCGATGCCTCGGGTGCCTATGAAGCCAACCTGCGGGCACTGCCGGAAGGCACGAAGATCGGCTTTGCCGAGGGCTGGGCGGCCATTCCGTTTTCCTATTCGATCAACAAGCGGCTCTATGAACTGGCGGACGAGCTCGGCTTTGAGGTCGTCTATTGCGATAATGCATTCGATGCGGAAAAGGCCATTTCTTGCGCGGAGCTGATCGTCCAGCAGGCGCCGAACTTCGTGATCGAGTCGAATTGGCAATCGGGTGCGGCTCCCGGAATCATGAACCTCTTTAACGAGGCCGGTATCCCAGTGGTGAGCATCGATGTCGTTCATCCCAATGCCATTTTCTTGGGCGCCGACAACTATGTCAGCGGCCTGATCGGTGGCCAGGCCGCGGGCGAACATGCCAAATCGCTCGGCCGATGCGAGGACGTCTCCGTTTTCGTGGGCATCAACCCGGCGGAAGGCGATGCAGCGAACGAGCGTCTTTCCGGCTTTACCGATGGGGTTCAGGTCGCCTGCGGTGCCTTGCCGGAGGATCGTATCCATGAAGAACTCATCGATGCCGGCACCACCGATCAGGCGCTCGCAAAAACCACGGACTGGCTGACCGCCCATCCGGAAGCCGGGTTCGTTCTGGCCTCATCCATCGACGATCCGCGCAGTTTCGGCATCTCCAACGCCCTGGCGCAGAGTGGCAGAGAAGGTGTCGCCGTCGGCATCGGTTGCGACGAAATTGGCATCGCCGCGACACGCACCGCGCCCGAGGACAACAACTTCCTTGGGTGTGTCGCCTACTTCCCCGAGAAATATCCGGACTTCGCGCTGACCATCGCCGCGGACATTCTGGAGGGCAAGCCGGTCCCGCAAGAAGTGCATCTCGAGCATGTCTTCCTCGGCATGGACAGCGTCGACGACGTCTATCCGGCCAACTGACATGGCCGGTTCAGAGCCGGGGGCCGTCTCTCAATCAGAGGCCGCCCCCGGCGGTCCCCGGCCACCGCTGATCGAGCTCTCCAGAATTTCCAAGGCATTCGGTGGCAACCTGGCGCTGGAGCATGTGGATCTGACGATCGGCTCTTCCGAGTCGGTCGGGATCATCGGCGACAATGGTGCGGGAAAGTCGACGCTGGTCAAAATCCTGTCCGGCGTCTATCGACCAACGTCCGGTGAAATGAATCTCGTCGGCAAGAAGGTCGACTTCTATAGCCCGCTCGATGCGCGCAAAAACGGCATCGAGATGATCTATCAGGACCTTGCCCTTTGCGGCGATCTGGATATTGCCGCCAACATATTCTTGGGCCGAGAACTCAAGAGACGAGTGGGGCCGTTCAAATTTCTCGACCGCGACCGCATGGCCGAGATCGCCCGGAACGACGTCGCCAATCTCGGGCTCGATCTCGATGTTCATCGGGAGGTCGGCAAGCTCTCCGGCGGTGAGCGCCAGATGGTCGCCGTCGCGCGTGCGCTTCAGTTCAAACCTCGCGCTTTGCTCATGGACGAACCGACCGCAGCGCTCTCGACCGAAAAGATAAAAAAACTGCTCGAGCTGGTCGGCGAACTCAAGACGCGCGGCGTATCGATCCTGCTGGTCAGCCACCGCTTCACCGACGTTCTGCATGTCTGCGATCGGGTGGTTGTGATCCGTGGCGGCAAGGTCGCCGGTGAGATGCTGCCCCGTGAACACTCGACGGCGGATGCGATGGCGCGCATGACCGAGCTGATGACCGGCGATCTCCTGGAAAACGGAGCGGTTCATTGATGAGCCCGGCCGTGATGTGGAAACGCTTCTTTGCAGACAAGGGCCCGGCCTCGGTGAACCCCGGCCTGATCGTGGCCTTGGTCGTCGTCTTCGTCGTTCTCTGTTTCACCTCCCCCTATTTCCTGACCTCGACCAACCTCTTGAACATCGCCAAAGCACTGGTCGTGGCCGGCATCGCAGCGGCCGGGGAAACGATCGTCATCATCGCCGGCGGCTTCGATCTCTCGATCGGCTCGACCATGGCGGCATCGGGCATGTTGTCCGCCTATATGCTGGATAGTGGCTTTCCGATTTCGATCGCATTCGCATGCTCGATCCTGCTGGGCGTTTTGATCGGCGCCACCAACGGCATCATCATCAGCTACTTTCGGGTCAATCCGCTGATCACCACGCTCGCGATGCTGGCCATCATTCGCGGCCTCGCCTTCGTCATTTCCGACGGCCGCGAAATCGTCATCACTAATCAGACCTGGCTGGCGCTCGGAACGGGGAAGTTTCTCGGCATTCCCCTGATCGTGCTTCTTCTCGTGGCCCTTTATCTGGCCTTCATGTTCATCATTCCGAGGACCACCTTCGGGCGCTACATCTATGCGATCGGCTCGAACGCACGCGCGGCACGTCTCGCAGGTGTCGCCGTTAACCGTTGGCTCTTGACCATTTACATCACCTGCGGCGCGACCGCAGCGCTTGCCGGTCTCATGCTCGCAGCCCGCACCGGCAATGCCCGCCCCGCCGCCGCTATGGGTTTCGAGCTGGATGTGATCACCGCGGTCATCCTCGGCGGCGCCAGCCTCAAAGGAGGACGTGGAACGATCGTCGGCACCGCCGTCGGGCTGATGCTCTTGTTCATGATCAATAACGGCCTGACCCTCGCCCAAGTCCCCTCCTTCTGGCAGCAGGTCGTCAAAGGCATGATCCTCCTCGCCGCTGTCCTCTATGACGAGATCAGGCGTGGTCGAACCGATGACACCTAGTGGCGTGCCCATCTCATTAACTTTCCACTGCCATTGCCGGGATCGGCGGTATGCGCCCAAGCTGTCGAAGTCCGTCGACCGCGTTCGTTGGTGGCGTGAGGTCAGGGGCTCTTTTCACACAAGGACGCTGACATGTATCTGAACAGCCAGAACGCCGACGATGACCTGAAGCCTACGCCCGGCCTGCCAAAGATTAGGGAAGTTCGCGCCTTCGTCACCCGCGCCGATGGCTATGGCGCAAGCGATGTCCACGACACCCCCGACACCCATTGGATCATGGGGCAAACCGATAAGAAGGGCGGCTGGAACCACAAGAAAACCCACCCGCCGATCGCCAACCCGATGACGCCGTTTCCGAGATATGCTGGATCGCGGGGCTCCTGGGGTGTTGCCAATGTGCCGTCGGTCATCGTCGAAATCGAGGATGACAACGGGCTGATCGGCGTCGGCGTCAGCACCGGCGGTGAGGCCGCCGCGTTCCTCATCGAGCGCCATCTCGCGATGTTCGTCGAAGGCCAGAATGCCCACGACCGTACCCATATCTGGGACCAGATGTGGCGCGCCTCCGTCCACTACGGCCGAAAGGGCCTCGCGATCCACGCGATCAGCGCTATCGACATCGCCCTTTGGGACCTCTACGGCAAGACGGTCGGCGAACCCGTCTACAACCTGATGGGAGGACGCACCAAGCAGCGGGTCCCGGTCTACGCCACCACCTCGCGCCCGGACTTGGCGAAGGAGATGGGCTTTCACGGCGCCAAACTGCCGCTCCCCTATGGCCCAAGCGCTGGCGTCGAAGGGCTTGCGCGGAACGTCGCCTTCTACAAGGACTGGCGGGACAAGGTCGGTTCCGATTTTCCGCTGATGGCCGATTGCTATATGGCGATGGATGCTGACTACGCAGCCGAGCTTGCCTCGAAGCTCATACCCTGTGATCTGAGGTGGATGGAAGAGCCGCTGATGCCCGACGATTACGCCGGTCACGCTAAGCTCGCGCAAACACTCAAGGGGCAGGGCAACCCGATCCGCTTCGCGACCGGCGAACATGAATATTCGGCGTTCGGCTATCAGCAGCTGATCGAGGCCGGCGTCGATCTTCTACAGCCCGATGTCATGTGGATGGGCGGACCGACCGAATTCGCACGGGTGGTGGCGCTTGCGCGGGCACAATCAGTCGCTGTTGTACCCCATGGTTGCGGCGTCTACGGCTATTACATGGCGATGGCTTTCGACCACATTAATCTCGCTGAGTTCATGATGATGAGTGAGCAAGCCGACAAGATCGAACGGAATTTCGGCGTCATGTTTAAAAGCGAGCCGCTCCCGGTGAATGGCTATATCCAACTGCCGGCAACGCCCGGCTTCGGCCTGGAACTCGACAAGAATGCCCTCAACCTGATCCGCCCCTTTGACAGGAGCGCGTCATGAAACTCAGTGTCGCAAGCTGGTCGTTTCACAGCCTCACCTTCGACGAGGCCACCGGTCTTGCCAAAGTTCTGGGAATCCACGCGATCGATGTCGGCTATTTCGGGCATCCCGCCCTCGACAAGGCGAAACTCCTAGCCGAGCCCGAGTCCTACGGGCGCGACATCGCCGCCGCATCCCCGGTTCCGATCGCCAATCTCTTCCATCTCTTCGGCGACAGTCTTCACGACCGCAATCTCGCCTTGCCGCCAGACCCGCAAAATCTGGCCGATCTGAAAGCCGCCCTGGCGTTCGCGAAAGCCGCCGGCGCTCCCTCCGTCTTTATCCTGCCCGGCATGATCAATCCCGGTCAAAGCCGAGTCGATGCCTTGACCGCCTCAGCGGAGTCGCTGAAACCGATGGTCGCTGCCGGCAAGGAGGTTGGCATCAAGGTGCTGGTGGAGCCCCATGTGCAGGGCATTCTCGAGCAGCCGGAAATAACGGAGGAGCTTTTGGAGAAGGTTCCAGGACTCGGTATCGTCCTCGACCCCTCCCACTTCGCTGTCTTCGGACATTCGCAGGCGTCTATCGATGCCCTCACGGGCCATGCTGGTCACGTCCATCTACGCCAGGCCAAGCCAGGGCAACTCCAGGCCAAGATGGACGAGGGAACTCTCAACTTCGCGAGTTTTTTCGGTGCGCTCCGCGACGCCAACTATGACGGCTGGTGCAGTATCGAATATGAGCACGACAGCTTCATGAATTCCCTCCACGACGACGTGCTCACCGAGACCGTCAAGATGCGCGATTGTTTCCAAAACTGGTGGTCGGCCAACGGATAGCTCGAAGGGGAAGGTGAATGGGACGCTATGCCTGGATATTGGAGATTCGCCCCGGCTACGAGGAGGAGTACAAAAGGCGCCATGACGAGATTTGGCCGGAAGTGATCGAAGACACCAAAGCCGCCGGCCTCAGAAACTATTCGATCTTCCGGCATGGCCTGACCCTGTTCGGCTATTTCGAGACGGACGATCTCGAGGCCGCCATCGCCCACTTCAACCAGAGCGAAGTCAACAAACGCTGGGACGAATACATGGACCCTATTCTCAAAACAGAGATTGACCCACAAACCGGCTTCCCCTTCCTCCTCCCCCTCCAATGGCACCTGCCCTAGGCGGCGACGCGCCGCTGCGTTGACTTGTGGGCGCTGTTGACGAACGGGCTCTTTTCTTGACGGTATGCGGTTGTTTTCTGGGAGTTGCCACGGTGGCGGTGGAAACGCATCAACGGATTGACGAACCATGAGACTACAATCGAAACGAGCGGTGATCACCGGTGGCGCTTCAGGGATCGGGCGCGCGGTGTGCGAGCAGTTTGCGAACGAAGGAGCGGTGATCGTTCTTGCCGATCTGGACGAAGCCGGCGGCAATGAAACCGTCGAACTGATCCAGAAACAAGGCGGGCAGGCGAGCTTCCAGCGCACCGATGTTTCAAGTGAGGCTGACGTGGAGGCGTTTATCCGATCAGCCGTCGCCACCCTCGGCGGTATCGACATCGTGGTCAACAACGCTGCTGCCTTCGTGTTCGGCAAGGTCGAGAACGTGACCAGGGCGGACTGGGACAAGGTTCTCAGCGTCAACGTCATCGGTCCTGCCAATGTGGTGCGCTATGCCTTGCCTCATTTGAAACGATCCACAGCAGGTGCGATCGTCAACATGGCCTCGGTCAGCAGTCTGGTCGCGGCACCCGCCTTTGTCCCCTACAATTCATCGAAGGGGGCCGTGCTGCAGCTGACCCGCAGCCTGGCGATGGACCTCGCCCCGGACGGCATACGCGTCAACTGTATCTGTCCAGGATCGATCATCACGGCGGCGACAGACAAGCACATCGCCTTCGAAGGCGCCGACCGCGAGAAATTCCTCGAAGCGGCCGCTGATGAGAGCCTCCTGAAGCGGAACGGCTCGCCGGAAGAGGTCGCCTACGCCGCTCTTTTCCTGGCCTCGAACGAAGCCTCCTTCATCACCGGCACTCATCTCGTCGTCGATGGCGGCGCGATTACCTAGTTGAGCGGCATTGCGCCTGTCGCCGGTCTGATTAGGCCAAACATGCCGGAGGCAGCGTTGTCAACTTAACGATTTTTACTTGTGATTACTACCACTAGCCGAAAGCTGGAATCGCAAGTTTTCAGAGTGTTGGCGCGATATACCCTCACCAAAAACCGCCTTGCAGATCGCGTCGATGATGGAGTCATTTGTCGTAACTGAGCTCGATCTGCCCGGAGGTTGGCAGGGATTGGCAGGTAAGAATGCCCCCTTGAGCAACATCTTGATCGTCGAGGGCCATGCGAGCGCGCATATGAACCGTTCCACCCGACAGATGGGCGCGGCAGGCGCCGCAGACGCCGGATTCGCAAGAGAAAGGTGGTCGAAAACCGGCTGCCCGAACAGCTTCGAGGACCGTCTGTCCGGCACTGATGGCGATGTTCTGCACGGCGCCGGCGATTTCGACCTTAGCAGACGCCGCCACTCCATTGATCGAATCGTCGAGCGGCACGGCACCGCCGTAGCTCTCGCAATGAATGCGCTCTTGGGGAACATCCAGGCCCATCAACGCAGACCTGACATCGGCGTTCATGCTGCTAGGACCGCAGACATAGTATTGGGTGTCTTGGGCGTAGGGCGGGTTCTCGTCGATGAACGCGGCAATGGCCTCGGCATCGATCTTGCCGCGCCGCCAATAGTCGAAGGACGACCACATCGATGGCGCAGAGAGAACGTGATGGACGCTCAAACGTTCCTTGGCTTCGGCCTGGAGTTCGCTTAGAGCATCGCGAAAAATGATGCTCTTGGCGTTCTTGTTGCCGTAGAGCAGGTAGGCTGTGCTGTAGGGTTCTCCCATCAGCACAGACTGGGCCATGGCGAAGAGTGGGGTGACGCCGCTGCCGGCGCCGAAGAAGTAATAAGTTCGGCGGGCTTTTGGCGCTGGATCGAGGTAGAATCCGCCGAAAGGCGACATGACGTCAACCTGATCGCCCGGCTTCAGATGATCGTTGATGTGGTTGGAGACGAGCCCGCCCTTCACCCGCTTGACCGTGACCCGAAGGTCGCCTTGGCCGAATGGTGATGACGAGATCGAATAGGAGCGACGCACCTCCTCGCCGTTCAGTCGAAAGCGAAGCGTGACGTGCTGGCCTGGTTGCCATTGAAATGTCGCTTCCAGCTCAACGGGAACATCGAAACGGATCGACTTGGCGGTTTTGGTCTCCGTTTCTACCGCGGCGATCTTAAGCTTATGAAAGTCTTGGTTCATGGCCGCCCTTCTAACCAGGACTTCACCAGCTCCTGATGGGCGCGTACCGGGCTTTCGCCGTGGGTCGAGGACGGGCCGTGCTCGAAATAGGGGCTAGTCAGTGACTTCTGCTGTTGCTCACAGGCATAGATGTCCTCCGCCGTGAAGTCGCCGCCGGCCATCGGGTCGTCCTTTTGCCCGGTCTCGTCGGCAGTAAATTTCGGCGCAATCTTCTGTTGCCAGAAAGCTGCCGAGCGCCATTCCTGCTTCTGAAATGCCCAAACCGATGCATTGGCCACACGCACTCGATTCTCGACCTGGGTCAGGTCGGGCGCGAGCGGCTTGACAATGAAGGTCGCCCAGTTCGACTCATTCTCGGCAAGGCCGATGCCAGGAAACAACATCGGCACCCAGGCGCCCGCTTGCTCCTTGGGGATCACCAAGGGTGTCGGCGCGTTTTTCTCGATATCAGCGCCGTAATCTGCAGCCAAGGGCTCCCAGAACGCATAATGCGGGCCGACGAAGCCGTACTCCGCTTTGGCATGGTCATACATGGCGAGCGTGCCCGAATGCAGATGAGCGAGGTGATAGACATCGATGTAATTCTCGACCACGATCTTCCAGTTCGCCTTGATCTCATAGGTGGTGCGCGCCGCTGGATATTCGGGCAACGCATCGACCTGATGCGGCCCGAGATGAGGCTCGATTTCCCCGAACCATTTCATGATCGAGCCGGCGTCAGGATCGGGATGTACCCAAAGCATCCCACGCCAAAGGTCGACCGATGCCTTCTTCAGGCCGTGACAGGACATGTCGAGGTCCGGAAACTCGTGCTCCTTGTTGGGCACCGAGATCAGCTTGCCCTCGAGATCGTAGGTCCAATCGTGATAGGGGCAGGTCAGCGCTTTTTGCGCCTTGCCGACGGCGCGGATCAGTTGCGTGCCGCGATGGCGGCAGATATTGTGGAACGCTCGCAGCCTGCGATCTCGTCCCATGACGATGAAGATGTTGTTCAATCCGGCCTGGACGGAGATGTATTGGCCGGGATCGCTGATATCCTCGACGAAGCCGGCATAGGCCCACGTCTTGGAAAAGATCGTCGCTTGCTCTCGATTGAACCATTCCTTGGAAATGTACGCCTCGACCGGCAAATTGGGCATCAAACGCGGTGTCGACATGACAAGATCTCCAGAGATCAGGCAAAGCGTGCGCTGAGATCGGCGACGATGGTCCAGACACCGAAGCCCAGCCACATCGCGGTGATGATCCAGAACAAGATCGGATGGTCGGAACGCATGATGGGCTCGACCAGGAAGGCTTCGCCGGACAACACTGCAGGCACGGCCCAATAGACGAACAGGAGGCCCCAGACCCAATACCATTCGAGGTAGGTGGCGATCAGCAAGATTGGGATGGCCACGATCGTGGGCCAGCGTAGGTCAGCCATCTTAGCTTCCTTCCAGGGCGTTGACGAGCAGGTCGGCGGCCGCACGCGCAGCTCGGTCCCAGCTTTTTGGCGGCCGCAGCGGGTGTAGCGAATCGGCATTGAAGTAGAGCGCCACGATCCCGTAGGCCGCCGCAGCGACCCTATCGTTGGCTGCGGCAGGATGGGTCGTTGTCAACTCGGCCTCGACCGCCTCGGTGAAACGCTGAATCCAGGCGAGCAAAGCCTTGCGCGCCTCAGGATAACGATCGGCTGCTGCGACCAATGCCTCGAAAGTCAGGACCATGTCCGGGTTGGTTCTGCTGGACGCACCGAACAAGAAGTCGAGCAGCGCCGTCACGCGATTGGTCTTCGGCAGGGCATCGAACAGAGCTTTGCTCTGTGCGTCGAAATCGGCGACGACGAAGTCGATCAGAGCGCTGATCATGTCGTCTCGGTTGCCAAGATAGTGGCGAAGTATCGTGCGCCTGACGCCGGCTGCCTCGGCGATGCGCTCCTGCGTGGCTCCTTCGAGACCGAAGCGGGCAACACAGCTCGCGAACGCGGTCAGGATCTCGGCGGATCGAACATCTTTGAGACTTGGACGAGGCATGAGCGCATGTGGCGAATGAGGTTGTGCCTCTTACATGATCCCTGCAAGATAAATTGTCAATATTGATAATTTATATTTTCATTCTTCATCTCCGCCAATGCCAAGCCGAGCGCCGCTTCAGGGTGACCAACGACCCACGCCATCCCCACCCAAACCCGATCGTGAATAAGGCCAAGCCCTTCACCAAGGCGTCAAATCCGTGGCAAGCAACGGCGATAAAACCTACTGAAAGCTTCCATTCCCCATGGACCTCGGAAAGCATCACCGCAGCTCAACCCCGCGATTTCGCCCTTTGGCGCTTCTCCGACGCTTCGGACGGGGAAAGCTAGGCCTACGCGCATGATCCGCGTCGGAGAAACCTGCAAATAAGTGGTCTTCTTCCTTGCCAATCCGGCCAGCCGGGTAACGGACAAAGTTGCTGACCAGCGTTAACTATTCTTATCCTTTGCGTCGCAGGTCCGGAAAGCTACTGTAATCCCATGAAAACCATTGAAGAACTCAACTACTGGATGATGACCAAGGGGCGCCGCTCGAGCGATCCTATCACGGTGGTATCCCATTTCTGCTCGACGCTGATTGAAGCCGGCGTCCCGCTATGGCGGGTCAACATTGGCCAACGCTTCGCTAATCCGTTGCTCATTGCTTGGGGAATAGTTTGGACGCCTGAAGGAACCGAGACCTACGAAGTCACCCACGCGCGCATGCTGACAGACGGCTATATCGGCAGCGCCTTTGAATACATCATGGAGAACCAGCGCCCGCTGCACAAAAGCCTGCGCGGGCTCGATCCCGACAAAGACCATATCTCATTTATCGAGTTCGCCGAGGCGGGTGGTACTGATTATTACGCTACGCTGCTGGACTACGGCGACGGCTCACAACACGGCTGCACATTCGCCACACGGGCAACGGATGGGTTCACGCCCGAGCATCTGGCGATGATCGAAGCTGCCAAGCCCGGCCTGTCCTCCGCGTTGGAACCCATGACCATGCGCAAGTCCACCCAAAGCCTTCTGCGCACCTATCTCGGAGACGGTCCCTCCGAGGCGGTCTGGAACGGCACGATCCGACGGGGCGAACGCACGACACTTGAGGCCGTGGTGATGTTTACCGACCTGCGCGGATTCACGGCGCTCTCCGACGTTGCAAGCGAGGCAGAGCTATTTGACGCGCTCAATGGTTATTTCGACGTGGTCGTGCAATCCGTCGCAGAAAACGGCGGTGACGTCCTGAAGTTTATGGGCGATGGTATTTTGTCGATTTTCGCAATCCCTGCTCCCGCAGACCGCAACGGCCAATGTCGCCAAGCCACACTTGCTGCAAAGGATGTGCTCACCGGTCTCGCCGAGCTAAACGACAGCCGCGCCGATGCTGACAAGCCGCCGCTCGACGTCGGCATCGGCATCAACGTGGGCCAAGTCAGCTACGGCAATATCGGCAGCCCCGGCAGACTGGACTTCACGGTGTTGGGAGGTGCGGTCAATGTTGCAAGTAGGGTCGAAGGGCTGACTAAATCAATCGGGGAACGAGTGCTTGCCACCGCGTTGGTGGCGGAGGCGGCCCCGGATCTATTTACCACGCGCGGTCGTCACGAGGTGCGCGGGCTCAGTGAGCCCATTGATTTATTTGGACTATGCGCAACTGTCTCATGAAACGAAGGATAATCTGAAACGTGACTTTATGCTGCGCCATCCCGAACAACGGGCCAACAACCGGCTTGTAGGGACTCCGACCGCTCATTCCCGTTTCGACAGAAAAATCAGCCGGCTGTTTGCCGTGAAATTCAGCGAAATGTCTCCTCAGGGTCGTCCTTTCACACAAGCACTCTGTCCCGCGGCGCCAGCTATCGGCTCGAAACCGGCCTCTATGGCAGGAGACCTCCTGGCGATGGTGCTTTCGGGCGGTTTTCTGCCGTAACGCTCGATTCGCGAATATGCCAAATCTGGCCGCTATGGCCTTAAGATTGTCTGGCTCCAAGAGTGTCCTCGCCGATGGAGAGTTGAGGCTGCTCAGAGTCTGGTCAATGAGCGTTGGCAAGGTGATCGTCGTGGCTTGAGCGGGCCGCCCGCTGGTTCGGCAAGCGGCCCGACGACCTCAAGCGGCCGGCGCTAGGTCGCCTGTGCGTACGACCGGGAAATCGATCTCGGTGTCGGCAACGTGGTTGATGTAGTTGGTGAAGATGTTCGCGACGACATTCGCGGTCACCTCCGTGATGGCGGAATCGTCGTAGCCTGCCGTTTTCACCTGGGCTAAGTCGGCGTCGCTGACGAGGCCGCGCTTGTCGACGATCTTTCGCGCAAAGACCAGGAGTGCCTGCAGCTTCGGATCGTCCGATCGACCGGCCAGCCGGTGTTCGATTTCCGCCTGATCGACCTTCAACGACTGCGAAATCGCGCTGTGCGCGGAGGCGCAATAGTCACAGCCATTGGCGCCGGCCACGGTCAGCGCGATGGCTTCGCGCGTCCTGGGGTCGAACGCACCTTTCGAGAGTGTCCCGCTCATCGCGAGAAACATGTCGAGAACGGCTGGCTGGTTGGCCATCACCTTGGTCAGGTTCGGTACGGTTCCGAGGCTGGATTTGACAGTGCCCAGGAGTTCGGCCGCTTTGCCGGTGGCCGTATTGGGATCGATGGTTTTCAGGCGAGACATGATGGTTTCCTTTTCGTCGTCGTGATGATCGGGATCCGGCGCCTTTCAGGCAGCCAGCGTGGGTCGAAGCAGCGGATCCAGGCTGCCCGCCGCTTCCAGTTCGAACAGGTCACTTGCGCCGCCGACATGGACATCGCCGATGAAGATCTGAGGTACGGTATGGCGACCTGAACGTTGCTTCATTTCCGCGGTCAGTAAGGGATCGCCGGTAATCTCGATGTCGCGGAAGGCAACGCCTTTTCGCTTGAGCAGGGCTTTGGCCTGCTGGCAGAAGGGGCAGGAAGACTTCGTGTAGAGGGTGACGTCGGGGGACATGGCGGAACTCCGTTGGTCTGCACTTTCGGTGAACAGGGAAGCGGCGGGCGGACGAGCGCATCCGCCCGGGGGACGCGTCCGTTCAGCGCGTCTGGGCGGCTACGCGTTTCAACGCATTGCCGGCAAGAAAGATGGCGCCTGCCAGAAGTACGATGTCCTTGAGAAGGAATTGTCCGGGCACGACCGACAGCGCCGGAAAGCCGCCGAGGCTCGGCTCCCAGCCGGGGGCCGTGAACAAAAAGCTGATCGTCAAAAGAAAGGTGAAGGCCGCGGCGAGGGCACCTGCCAGTGCTGCCTTCGGGAATTTCGCGCCCAGCAGGATCAGGAGCGCCGTTCCGATTTCGATCGAGCCGATCAGGTTCGAAGCGCCCTGCACGGACAGGACGTCATAAAGCCAGCTCACCAGCGGGCTTGACTCAACGAGCCCTTGAATGGCGCCAGCTTCATAGGCCGTGAACTTCATGGCGCCGATCCAGCCCAACACCGTCGCTCCCGAATACCGAAGGGCTTCGATGCCGAACTGGCTGATCCGGTCGCCCAGAGCGCCGAGCTGGTCAGCGCCAAGACCCTCTACGGCAGCGTGGGTGTTTTTCGTGGCAAGGGTTGCAGTCATCTGTCCGACCTCCTAAGTTAGTGACCGTTCGGTCAATAATGGATGAAAAAAAAGCGGCGTTCATCGCCGACATTGGTTTTATACGAATAAGGAACCGATTGGTCAACAATAGGAGTATCACAGATGCGTGATCAGGAAAAAACGGCAGGATCAGCCGGACGTCCGCGTGAATTCGACGAGGCCGACGTCCTCGGCAAGATCATGTCGTTGTTTTGGGAAAAGGGTTACGAAGGTACCGGTCTCAGCGACATCATGACGGCTACCGGCCTGCGAAAGGGCAGTCTTTACAAAGCCTTTGGCAGCAAGCACGAAATGTATGTTCGAGCCCTCACCCTCTATGAGCAGCTGATGGTCGACGACGCCGTCAACGCGCTGAGGGCCGATGGCGACCCCGTCAAACGCGTGCGCGCCTTTCTCAGCGCACCGATCGAAGCTGCCTGGGGGCGTGATGACCAGCGCGGGTGCTTTCTCTGCAATGCCTCGGCCGATCACGCAGCACTCGATCCGGAAACCCAGAAGCTGGTGACCAGAGGCTATGCCAAGCTCGAGGCCGCACTCAAGGCCGTTATAGGCGAGGCGCGCGCAGACTGGTCGGACACAACCATTGCTCAAACGGCGCAGCTTCTCCTGTCGGTCTATTCCGGCCTCAGGGTGATGACGCGCGCGCTTATCGAACGTGGTCGGCTTGAAGGGGCCAAGGAAGCGGGTCTCGCCGTGCTTGCTGAATAGGTGAAGGGTGGGGACTTATCCGTGACTCCTGGAAACTGATTTGAGGGAATAATGCCAGTTTCCATCTCAATGCGTGGCATTGTCACATCTATGAAGTTCTTCGACCTTAGGCTGAGGAGTTGACGATTCAGACGGCAGCAGCCACGTGGTTCCATCGACGACATGCTTCGCCTCTGCATTTCCTCATGGTCTGGCGAGAGACGAGATGGCGATCGATGTTGAAATTGTTGTAGATAGCGGCATGGACATTGAGGAATC
>JBOEHJ010000204.1:0-23364 GCA_050633905.1 Geminicoccales bacterium | reverse complement strand
ATACCGTCGAGTTTCCTGGCGCGTTCTTCGAAGGCAGTCGAAACCAAATGATGTGGTCACACCACCTCAATGAAATCCCGGTTCCTTTGACCAATGATTGAGGCCACGTCTTGGGATCTTGTCGAGAATGAACCCAAGAGGCAGCAAACAGACGATAAGAGCGATCAACAGGGCAAACGCCATATCCCCAAAAATGTCTTTTCGGATCTTGCTCTTATCGTCGGGGGCCGTCATTCGCTGTCAACGAGCTCAAGATTAAGGTTACGGTGAGGGGCGCTGGTCTGCTTTCCTGAGCAATGCCAGTGCCAGGCATCAGCGATCACCTGATCTAAATCAGAATCGATGGGCCGCCAACCAAGGAGCTCAGCTGCGAGTTGGGGGGAAGCCACCAAACAAGCGGGATCGCCATCTCGTCTGGGCGCATCATGAAACGGAACGCTTTGGCCGGTAACGCGCTCGACGGCCGCGATGATATCGGCAACCGAGTGGCCCATACCCGTTCCAAGATTGACCGCGAGGCTGTCATGGCCGTTTTGAAGATAGCTGATAGCGGCAAGGTGGGCTAAGGCTAGATCATTGACGTGAATGTAATCCCGAATGGCCGTGCCATCCCTGGTCGGGTAATCGCGGCCAAAAACGGTAACGGGGCCCCGTTGTCCACTTACAGCACCCAGGACCAACGGGATGAGATGGGTCTCTGGATCATGCCTTTCACCGATTTCACCATCCGGGTCACCACCACAAGCATTGAAGTAACGAAGACGTGCTGAGCGAATGCCATAAGCTCGATCATAGCTTTGCATCATCATCTCAGCTGCGTGTTTCGACATGCCATAGGGGCTAAGCGGTGCAATCGGCGTTTCTTCTGATATCGGTAGGGTATCAGGGTCGCCATAGACCGCACATGTTGAGGAGAAAACAATCTTATCGCAGGCATTGTTACGCATGGCTTCTAGAAGGGTACGAACCCCGTTGACATTGACGTCCCAATAGTCAGCTGGCTCGAGAACAGACTGACCTACCAATGAAAGAGCAGCAAAATGCATGACGGCAATGGGCCGATAGAACGAGATCGCCTGCGACAACGCGCTGACGTTTCGAATATCTCCTTCGACCAAGGGACCCCATTTTACAAAGTCGAGGTGGCCACTCGAAAAGTTGTCATAGACCACCGGCGTGTAGCCGGCAGCAGCAAGAAGCTTACAGCAATGTGAACCGACATAGCCGGCACCACCTGTTACGAGGATGGTATCAGACATGGAGCCTCTCTGGCGTCGCGAATGAGGATGAAACGACGTCATCGATGACGTCGGCAATGATGATGATTGGCAGGGTAAATCGCGTTCCCCCAACGACGTTGGAGAGCTCAAGAACGAAGCGGCTCTAGATGCGGTTGACCTACAGAAAGCAAGACGATCGTTGTTTGGTGCCGGCAACGATGACGACCACAAAAACCCCTTGGGCCCATCGCTCTCGCCAGCCAAATGACAAGAGTTATCGTGACAAAAAAATACAGCGGGCAAGCGTCGTGTCCCTTTGATCGACTTTCAGGGACGATACAAACGGGCGCCTTGCAGTTTACACAATTCCTGTTCTGCCATCCTCATCATGTCTTTTGGAAAGCAGGCGATGCGTCGTGAGTGCGTGCGCAGGGTATCAAGATGAAATGACTTGTCGTCATGTGTGCGCTGAAACGAGAACAACGAGGCATCTTCGTAGAGGACGGCGCGCAGCGCTTCCTCTGGCATGGTGTCGCGTGCCGAATTGGCGGGTAAGTCGATCAAAACGGCAGGCGAATAATTAAGAAGAGTCTCGGCAAGACCGCGAAGGATCGGCAGGCAATCACGCCCTGCGTTGATCCGGATCAAACTTGGCGGATCAAGACGATTGTTCCTCATGAGGTCATCGCCTCTGATGACCTTGGCGTTGAATGTTCCCAAAGGTGCAAGGTTTGTCGCAAATCGTGTTCGCTTGGCAATGAGATTGATCATACTAATCACGTCAAAGGTGATCGTCTCGTCGTCCTCACCCAGGCCAACTTGAAATGCCTTTATGTGTCGAATGTTGTTCGACTTCACCCGCTGGATCAATTCTGAATGAGCTCTTGGAAAAGGTTCGACGGCAATAACTTTGTCGGCGCAACTGGCCATCGCGAGGGACATGTAACCCGAATTGGCACCAATGTCGTAGCAGATGAAAGGTTTTCCTTGTCGCTTACAGAGTGAGCGAACATTTCGAAAGAGCGCCATTTCCGATTCAATAAAGTTTTCAAAGAAATAGACACACCAATCTGTAAAATTATTGATCGAGCCGGCATAGCGAAAGCCATAGAAATCCGTAACAAATTCTTTCCGCATTGACCTCGTAGGATTGCAAAGCAACGAAGCGAGATCGATGTGCTGCCGCTTAATCAAGGGAGCCCTGCAGAGCGAACGCACGAGCTTTTCCTTCATGCCAACCCGAAGGCCAGCTCTCATCGAGAACCTGTCCGTACAGCAGCTCTAAGGTCGTTCATGTCTCTCATCCCCGCTTCGAGCGCAACGTGCGACCACAACCAAATTCTTTGATGACGCAGACCTGGTTTCATCCATCTTCAAACGGGATGACTGTTCGAACCTTGATCAAAGTTTTGGGCGATGAGGCTGACGTTGACACTGTCAACGGCGGATGACGGAATAGCGCAGAAGTCATTCAGATAGACGTAGCGAACCATGCTGGCCCTGATGGTCTTCCCACTAGATCGGTGCTCGCCTTGAACGAGCATCGAAAAGAGAAAGAAAGCGATCTTTGAGAGCAACCGGGTTTGAGCCCCACTTTAGGAGGAGGGCTGCCAGGCGCTGAGCCTGGTAAGGCAAACCAGCCGGTGGGCGGCCCATCGCCTCTTGGAACATCCGTGCTCTGTCTTCCTTGTAGCGTTGCTGATGGCTGCCCCCACCAGCAACTGATCCCGTAATCGATCCCTCATAGACGCGAAACGCCGACCAGAACTCGTCCAAGATTTGAAATCGATGGCCCGCGAGTGCCATATCCAACCAGAGTTCTCCATCCCAACATGTCCGATTTTGGGCATTGAACCCTTGCACAGCCTTGTAGGCATGCTCCCGGAAGAACGTCGATTGCTGGAGGAGATAAGCGCCTTGATATAGATATCGCCAAGCATTGAACGAATTAGAGTATTTCCGCCGAATATCGATGCCAGCCTCATCGACCAACCAGCCATGGGCGGCGATGACATCAGCGTCGCCAAAGCGCTCAAACGCCTTTGCTACCGATTTGAGGGCACCAGGTTTTAAAAAGTCATCAGCATTGAGGAAGCCAAAGATGGCGCCATCGGCTAAGGAAAAACCTCGATTGAGCCCATCGGCGGGGCCGTCATCCGGCTCGAAAACAACATGGCTTAGCGCTGATCTGTATCGCTCAATGATCTCTCGGCTTCCATCCGTTGAACCTGGGTCCACCACAATGTAGTCCAAGTCAGGATAGTCTTGTTCGATCACGGATCGTAGCGCTGTCTCCAGGAATTGGCCTTGATTAAAGGACAAGGTCACCATCGAAATTCTCAAGGCACTATCCGCGCCATGCGGCCATTGCTTAAGCGTATCATTGCTTTGAGACGTTGCCGGCCAAACGATATCAATGCAGGCTCTTCTCCCAACAAGGCGCCCACTATGTCAGGTAGCCTTGAACGATACGGGTCGACGTAGGATCGGAAAACTCTCCAGCTGGCCACTGTACTCATCGAGATGACCATGAATGACAGAACTCGATCGTCACCATTGATCAAATCTGGCGGGTGCTGGCAAGAGAGCAAGAGGTTGATCTCATTGTCAGCAGCAAAAATGGCTCTTCGCCTAGCTGTACCGAGCGCTGCGGCCTCGCCAGGCTGCCATCATCCACAGCAACATCAGTCCAAGAGCCACACCAATGACATTCGCCATCATATCGGCGCGGTCCACGACACGTCCCTCGGTCAGGAGCTGTGATAGCTCGAGGGCGACAGCAAAAACCAAAAGAACAATGGTCTGCTTGTAGGTCCATCGCCATGCCGTACCGGCAAGCCAGACCAAAATGAGAAACCCGAGGACATGATAGATTTTATCAGTGAAGCCCCGCGTAACAATAGGCTCGGGTAGCCTTAGATTGGGGTAGAAAGCAGCGACGACGATTGAGGCGAGCACGACGCAAAAGATGCAGCGCATCAACAGAGTGATCGGTTGGTTCCAAGCCGGCATGGGCCGTATCTATGCATAACAATGGTAAAGACATTATGAGCGCTCAGTTCCAGAACGGTGCGATCTTGCCGACAAGGAAGGCTCTAGGCGACGGTCTGCTCGATTAAATGGTCAAACTTTAGGTGCTCATCGATCTTCTCAAGAGGGAACCCAAACAGCGTCATGAAGTCGTCTGGTCCCAAAACCTCCGCAGCCTCACTGAAAAAGAAACGTTCGCATTTGACATAATCTCTGAAGAATTCGTCTGGGTTCCCACCCTGGCGCAAGTTGTTTGAGACCAAGATCTCCTGTTGTTCTGCACTTGCTTGGTGCACGGCAAACAATTGATCCCTTTTGAACTGGCTAAACCCTGTGCCAAGCTTGTCATCGATGGACCATTCTAGCGGCGCCCAGAGTTCGGATTGGCGGCGACGTAGCGAAGGCGGCGTCATGTTAAGATCTGGCTTTCTTCCGATCGACATGAGCGCGGTCTTCAGGACGGGCTCTTCTGTTCAATGGCCGCCAGCTCGTCGCGAAGTCCGATCGTTCGTCCTGGCCTTAACGACTGGGACATTTCCCGATCGGACAGGACCAGCTCAGGCCTCGTCCGGCCACTAGAGATGGCGGGGATCCTTCGAATGATTGGGCGAGGCGTGAGCTGGTTTGGCAGGGCCCTGAAAGGTTCCAGTTCCACGTCGAAACGCTCTGCGGATACTACGAGGCGCTGATGAGACCATGCCTCCAAGGGCTACCCCACTCAAACTCGCAACGATGTCGCTCAATTCGACCGCGCGACTAGGTATGGCGACCTGGGCAAGTTCAAGGCCCAGGGCAAAGAGCACCAGCAGCAGCATGAGCGGCAAGCTGGGGGGCCAGACTTGCAGAGCGATCAAGGTGAGCGTTGTGAACGCCAGGATATGATAGAATTCATCGCTAAGACTAATGCCAATGATCATCGTTGGCAGTTTCAAGTTTGGGCATAAGGCAACGAAAACGATCGTCACGAGAGCGAAAAAGAAGAATGTTCGTGAGAGGACATTGGCCCTTTCGAAGAGTTTAATGCTCACAGACAATTTGCCATCAAAATAAAAACGAGGGGACCGGAGAACGGTGTCGAAAACGCTATGGAAATGGTGGGCTTTTGGCCGGTCAATGGAGGCCCTGGAAGGGGGCCCATGGCGGCAACAACGCCGACGTTGTTGGTCAGCGCAACTTTACCTAAGCTACCGCACTCCGGGTGAATCCAACGGATCCGGAGTGAACAAAAACCATCGGGATAGGCCCGATAGAACGGCATGGAAAATCCTAACGACGGCTATCCACGCCTATAGAACCAGCTGGCTAGATTGTGCCAGCAACACCCAAAAGAAGGGCTAGAATGCTATTGATGATTTTTTCAAGCGGCCTGCTGCAAGGCCGTCCTATCCGTAACAACCAAGCGTTCGCCACCCATGATCTCTAGAAGCACCGCAACACGACCGTTTTGATCCATCCGAGACAAGGTGCCGATAAGATTGGCAAAGGGGCCATCGAGCAACCGAACTTGTTGACCAACCTCGACCTCATCACGGAAGTCGAGTGTTCCCAGATTAGTTGTCACCTTCATCAGAGCTTCCACCACACCAAAGGGAACTGGCTTGGGTCGATCATTCTCTGTGATCAGGCTACTGACGCCGATGGTGCCGTTGATAGGCCGCCAACGCTGCGTTTCTGTAGCAATGATGGTGAAGATATATCGAGGGAAGAAGGCTGTCTTAACCTCACGAACCTTGCGAGCGTGTCGAACTTTTTTGATCACCGCCGGGACAAAGTGGCGGTAGCCCTGCAACTGCAAATTCGAGCTTGCCACGAACTCTTTCCTTGGAGCTGTATGAACACAATACCAGCGTTCGCCAGCTTCAAGGCTGAGATCATGATTGTCTAAGCAGCGAGCTTTTGCATCGCTATTGTTCTTAGAGCAATGATCAGTCTCAAGGCTTGGCACCTGGTCCATTCATCCTCCTGTAGGCGACTTCATTATTCGTCTCTTTTCGAGACCACCTAGTGAGCGCCTCCTTCGGTCTGAGGATGATCGCTCATCAACAAGCTAACTCACTTAAGGTTGTTTTAATCTGTTTTATATCGCGTATCAATATAAAAAAGATTACTAAAAAGCGAAAAATTGATCATATATTTATATTAATGCGCTGGTCAAAATGAGTGATGTCATAGGCTTATCGTCAATTCGTCATGGCAGGGCGCTGATCAGCTCAGTCCCTCCTACAGCCTGCATCAGCACTGTCGATCGAGCTCGGTCACTGAATTCAATGACGCCGCATCCCCTCGCCAATGAAAGTCGTAACGGCCGTGATGCTGACGATTTTGTAACCGTCGGTGGGATCGCTTACCCTATCAATGATGCGGGAGGCGCGATGCCAGCCATGAGATTGCCGATGGGTCAGATCTGAGAGCGATGGCGTCTGAAACATGCGCGCCATGTGAGGCGACTGCCTGATCGGCGAAGCGCTCAATAAGGGATATGCCCCTGTTTCTCGTTTGGCGTGTCAATTTCGGAGCAAGAATGGGCCATGTCGCGGCGGAAAATTGGTCCACTTTTCGTTGGCGAGAAGAGAGTAGAATCCTTGGCTGTTGTTGGCTTGGGGCATCTTCTCTCGTCGCGCTGAATTCTCTGCAGGTCTTCCCGGGCCCATGGTTCTCTTCGTGGTCGGCATGAGCCGCCGCAACAGGGACTCTGGAGGCAGGATTTCCCATGTAGGGAAGGGGATCTTGAATGCCCGGAGGGATCATATCGTCGTGTTGGACCAGGGAAAGATTGTTGACGAGGGCACGCATGAAGAGCTGGTGGTAATATCGGGTCTCTAGGCGAAGTGTTGGGGCCATCAGTCTGACGGCTTTATCGACACGTCCGTTTCGTGTGAGGATAGACAGGTTTCCGGCATGCCCACGTCCGCGTTGGGCTCTTTCCTTCTGCCGAGCCGGCCGCTGGTGATGACGAGTGTGGGTTAGGCGCTCGTCTTAAGGCCTGCCTGCCGAAAGTCGCTTTCGGTGTCATGCCAGCCAGATAGCCGACTGCCGTTTGGTTGCCAAAGGGAGTCATTGGCTTCATCGGTGCAATGAGGGATTTCACGAAAGGCTCATGTCCAGACCAACTTAAAAGCTGCCGGTTCGTAGCGCCCCCAAGTCAATGCCTGATGGCATGCGATCCACATGGGCAACGTTCGCATTAGCCATCATAGAAATCACAGGTAAATTCCACGACGTGATGTTAACCTTGAAGTTGTTGTGTGCTTTGGCTAAATCATCGCCCAATCTCTAAATTTTGTCTTGCCAGTTAAATTGCCTAGGTATATTCAAACAATTAGTAATTGATTAAGTTAATCATCAAGACATTGCATTAATGTTATTCAACGATCCAGGTCAATTCTGATTTTGGTGGGTGTCGTTGATGTCTCGGTGTGGTGTTGACACGGACACGAAGCCCGACCGGGATAAAAATAGTGCTAAGATCGCTGAAACGGCGAGGGAAGCAGCTTTCCAGCCGGCTAAGATTGGCCTTACGCAAAACTTTCGGCAACGCGACGACATGCGAGCCTATCGATGATGTCTTCCAGCGGCTCACTGAGGCCGCCCCAGAAGGCATCACAATCTATCAGCATGAACGCATCGTTTACGCCAATCGAGCTGCAGCCGAACAACTTGGCGCAGAGAGCCCCAGAGACGTCATCGGGCGTCGTGCGTTTGATTTCATTGTACCCGCCGATCATGAACGGGTCGCGGCTCATCTCCGAAAACTTTATGACGATGGCGGTCAATCTGACCGCGTCCGTGTGCAGCGAATTGCTATCGACGGACGGATAACAGACGTCGAGACGATTGCCGTCAGGATCGAATGGCAGGGAAGGCCTGCAATCTTAGAAATGGCGCGCGATATTGGGGAGCGCGTGCTGATGGAACAACGTGTCAGCGGCCTTCTTTCCACGGGTACGCACTGGCTATGGGAGACCGACGCCAAGCATCGCTTTTGCTGGTTTTCAGAAGAGATAAGCAGAGTAAGCCCGGCCTACGCGGATACTCTTGGCCAGACCCGGTGGGGGATGTTAAACGCGTCGCCGGATCATGCTTTTTGGCGTAAGCATGTCGCGACCCTCGACGCCAACCAACCCTTTGACAACTTCGAATATTGGAATCGCTTGCCCGATGGGGGCGAGATATGCGTATCCATCAGTGGCACGCCGATCTTCGATGCCAACGGCATTTTTCAAGGTTACCGAGGAATATCCAGCGATATCACGGCGCGCGTACAGGCCAAGGCGCGCCTTGAGGGTTTCCTCGAAACCGCCACCAATTGGCTTTGGGAAACTGATGCCGACCATCGCTTTACATTCTTGTCCGCTATCCGGAACGATACCGGCATGAAACAATCCAACGTTGAGGGTAAGACCCGTTGGGAGTTGGTTGGCGCCGACATTGATGGTGATGAACATTGGCGGGCCCATCTGGCTGATCTCGACGCCAGGCGTCCCTTTTCTGACTTCGAGTATGTTCGCCCCAATTTCAAGCCTGATGACGAGACACGGTACGCCTTAGTCAGCGGCCAACCCGTCTTCGATCCGAGCGGTATTTTCATGGGGTACCGTGGCACGGCACGTGACATCACCGAGCAGAAGAATGCGGAACAAACCATCGCGCATATGGCCATGCACGATATGCTCACCCAACTGCCCAATAGGGCCTATTTCACGGGCGAGCTCGAGCGAGCTTGCAGAACGTCGAAGCGCGACGGCACGAAACTCGCGGTGCTGTATCTCGATCTCGACCACTTCAAGGATATCAATGATATCCATGGTCATTCGATCGGCGACAGGCTCCTTATTGAGGTCGCCAAACGTCTAAAGTCATGCTTGCGCGGTGGTGACTTGGTCGCGCGTTTCGGCGGCGATGAGTTTGTGATGATCGTTACGCCACCCTACGACCTGTCCTCGATCGGTTACCTGGCGGATCGCATTATTAAGTCGGTCGCAGCCCCTTGCTATTTTGATGGGCTCGAGGTCACGAGCGGGATCAGTGTTGGTGTCGCGATCTATCCCGATGACGGCCTCGAGACCGATCGGGTTCTGGCGAACGCCGACCTTGCCCTCTACACAGCGAAAAGAGCCGGCCGCGGCACGTGGCGGGTTTTCGATTACCGCTTGCAAAGGCGGCTGCAAGCTCAGCGCTTACTGGATCAGCAATTGCGGCGCGCCCTAGACCGCAAGCAGTTCGAGCTATACTACCAGCCTCTTATCAATATCGCCGACGATCAAATCTGTGGTTTCGAGGCTCTTATCCGTTGGAATCATCCTGAAGACGGGCAGGTGCAGCCCGATGCGTTTATCCCAGCGGCGGAGCAAAACCGGCTCATCATCCCACTTACCGAATGGGTTCTCGACGAGGCCACCACCCAGTTGCAGCGTTGGAAGACGATCGGATTGAGCGAGCGCAAAATTGCGGTCAATGTCTCACCAACGATGCTCAAGCTCGATGGGTTCGTCAATCTCATCGACTGCTGTTTGGCGAGGACAGGCGGCGATCCGAAACAGCTGGTGATCGAGATCACCGAGGAAGCCCTCATTGACGAGGCCAAGACCATCACCGCGCTCATGGCCTTGAAAGCACGAGGTGTAACGACGGCTCTTGATGACTTTGGCAAGGGCTACTCATCAATGGCGCGTCTGAAGAATCTGCCGATCGATATTCTCAAGATCGACCGCTCCTTCCTTGCCATGGTCGCTGACGATGCGAACCATGCAACCATTGTCGAGAGCCTGGTGAATGTCGGGCACGGCCTTGGCAAAAAAGTGGTTGCCGAAGGCGTCGAAACCGCCGAGCAGCTCAGGTTTCTAGAGACCATCGGTTGCGATGTCGCCCAGGGTTTCTTCATCAACCGTCCGATGGCGGCCGGCGACATACCCTGTTGGTTTGAGCAATGGCAGTCATCGCCACGGTTTTGTGGGATGAGTAATGGCGGCAACGCTGACATGACCGAAGCGCGTGTGGGCCGAATTTAGCCTGCACCAGTCTCTGGTTTGCAGTCGGAAGCAGGGTGGCTGCACTCTGAAGAGCCCGGACATTGGGGGCTCGCAACACCCCTTGTGCATCTTTGTTGTCAAGGAGCTTTCACAGCTGCCTCTGTGAGATCATGTCAGCAAACGCGCCGCTACATGGCGCGCCAGGGCACCATTCGGGTGGTCATCGAGGATCATCGTTAGGCCGTCGTCGTTCC
The DNA here is from genome assembly GCA_050633905.1 of Geminicoccales bacterium. Taxonomy (GTDB): domain Bacteria; phylum Pseudomonadota; class Alphaproteobacteria; order Geminicoccales; family Geminicoccaceae; genus JANQPX01. The sequence goes on along the minus strand of JBOEHJ010000204.1, from coordinate 12,891 downwards.
GTTGAACACCATTGAAATCAGCCATTAGCCCGCCGCATTCATGTCAATCGGCAGGTTGCTCGATTGTTTGATGGTATCGAGCACGATCGACGTCTTGACGTTTTGCACCGCGCCCTGGCGAAGAAGTGTCGCATTGATGAAGTTGGAAAGCTCCTGGAGATCCCGCGCGACGACCTTGATCGAATAGTCCATGTCACCGGTAAGGGCATGCGCTTCTTGAACATGGGGCAACCGCATCAGCAGCTGATGCAGCTTTTCGGCATTGTCCTCACTGTGGGTCGCGAGGTTGATGGCGATCACGCAGGTCACGCCAATCCCGACCTTCAACGGATCGAGCTCGGCGTGATAGCCGCGAATGACCCCGCCCGCTTCGAGCTGGCTGCGCCGCCTGGAGCATTGCGACGGTGACAACCCGATGCGCTCGGCAAGCTCGCTATTGGTCAAGCGACCATCAGTCTGGAGTTGAGCCAGAATCTTGCGGTCAAACACATCCAAATCGTTCATTTTCATCATTAAATCCACATGCATGCGTGATTCATGCATTATTAGGCTATTTTCTACATGATTTGCAAACATCGTGCGCTGATCAGCAGCTATGATGAACGACATCGGATCGAACCATGGAGAAGACAGATGGGCCCCTTCCCGCATGATGCGCCGCGCGCCGACATCACGGAACGAAATCCGGCCGGCACCGACGGCTTCGAATTTGTTGAGTTCGCCCATCCGGAGCCCGAAAAACTGGAGCAGCTGTTTCGCCAGATGGGTTATGTACCGGTCGCGCGCCATCGAACGAAGGCTGTCACCGTCTGGCGACAGGGCGATATCAACTACCTCGTCAATGCTGAGCCCTCGACCCATGGCACTGCCTTCGTCGACCAGCACGGTCCATCCGCACCGTCCATGGCCTGGCGCGTGGTCAATGCCGAACACGCCTTCGATCATGCGGTGAAGAACGGTGCCGAAGCTTATGAAGGGAATGACAAGGTGATGGAGGTGCCGGCGATCGTCGGGATCGGCGGTTCGCTTCTCTACTTTGTCGACCGCTACGGAGACCGTGGATCCGCCTACGATGCGGACTTCGAATGGCTGGGCGAGCGCGATCCGAGACCGGAAGGCATCGGCTTTTACTATCTCGATCACCTCACCCACAATGTCCATCGCGGCAATATGGACAGATGGTGGCATTTCTACCGGGACCTGTTCGGTTTCACGCAGATCCACTTCTTCGATATCGAGGGCAAAATGACCGGCTTGATCAGCCGCGCCATCACCTCGCCCTGCGGCAAAATCCGCATACCGCTCAACGAATCGACGGATGACAAGAGCCAGATCGAATCTTATCTGCGCAAATATAAAGGCGAGGGCATCCAGCATATCGCGGTGGGCACGGAGGCGATCTACGACGCCACCGATCGCCTTGCCGATCATGGCCTGACGTTCATGCCGGGTCCGCCGGATGCCTATTATCGCCTGAGCAAAGAACGCGTCCAGGGCCACGAAGAGCCGCTGGACCGCATGGCCAGGCACGGTATTCTCATCGATGGCGAAGGCGTGATCGACGATGTCAACGGCGATCGGATGACTAGAATTCTGCTGCAGATTTTCTCCAGGACAGTCATCGGTCCGATCTTCTTCGAATTTATCCAGCGGAAGGGTGATGACGGCTTCGGGGAGGGTAACTTCCGCGCGCTGTTCGAATCCATCGAAGCCGAACAGATCGAAAGCGGTGAGCTGGTGAAGTGAGGAGGCCGGCAGCCCAGCCCGTCGTTCGCGTTGACCCAGCAAGCGCATCGATCGGCATGAGCACGACCGCCAGGTCGCCGATGATCATGACGAACCGCAGCAACGATGGTCTCGTGCCGATGACGCCGGATGAGAGGAAGGCGAGGCCGAGCGCGACATTGGCGACGGCGGCCAGGGCAGGGGGAAGGCGTTGGCGAGACCGAGGAGGGCGGGGTTGGCGACCATGCCGAGCGGGATGATGTCAAGACCGACGTCGAGCGCCATGGCGTCGCGCGCGCGCTTCCGTCAGTTCTCACCGACCATGCCAGCTGCGATGAAGACCGCGCACCGCAGACCAGCGGTGTGATCGTGCTCAGGCGCGCGAACCAGAAGACGACGAGAGGCGCCTGCAGTGGCTCCAGACCGAGGCTTATGCGCGCCTGTCCCGCCACAGACATGCTGATGACGTCGGTGTCGGCGCTCTCCTCGTCTAGCAAGACCCCCTTGCCTCTGAGGTCGGCAACACTGTCGATGCCGCTCACCAGATGGTTATGGTCTGAGGCAGATCTTGAGAGCAGGTATGGCGGCAGCGCGAGATGCCGGTGCACCAGGTCATGGCTTTGCTTTGTCGTTCAAAACGCCTCTGATGATGGCGTCGAGCTGTCATGCAGAGCGTCGTCAGCCCGTTCGTGACTCCATCTGGAGAAGAACGGCCACATTCTGCTCCGAGGCTTTGTTGATATGTGATTTCAGCAGATCGAGCCCCTTTTTGGCATCACCTGCAAGGGCCGCATCGTGCAGTGCTGCATGTTCTTCAGCACTTCGATCGATCCAGGATGTGCGCATCGTCGATGGTTTGCTTCGTCCGTGCGCCATCAGCCGGTAGCGGCGGGTCAGGTCATATTGACGGCAAATCAGGGACAACAAATTGGGCGAGTCGCAATTGCCGCAAAGCGCAAGGTGAAAGTTCCGATTCCGTTCGTCCCATTCCAGAGCGTAGGCGACCGGATCGGCGCCAATCTCCCGTTCGACTTCGGACAGGGCAAAATGGCTTGCGGCAATCGACGCTCGCCAGTCGGTATCCGCGCGTTCAAGAGACCATTGGAAAGCGAGGCATTCGAGTTCGGCACGCACCCGCGTCGTGTCTTGCAGCACCTCCGTCGACTCGCGGATCACCCGGAAACCCTTCTGATCTTCGAAGCTGACATAGCCTTCTCCGACGAGCTGGGCCAAAGCCTCGCGAACCGAAGGATGCGAAATCTTGTGTTCTCTTCTCAGCTTTTCGATGGTTAGGCGTTCACCCGGCGGCAGAATCCCTAGGGAGATGTCACGCCTGATTTGATTGGCGAAACTGGCGATGACCGAGCCCTGTCTTTCCAGCATGCCTGCAAACTTTCTGATAAAAACTAAAAATATATTATGATTTGATTTTTCCTCTGTCAATTTTTATCATCAGCATATGATACCTCGGTAATCGGTGAGATGGCAGGAGACAAGGCCTTGAGAGACCGCTCGTTCGGATCGATCGTGACCGGTTCTGCAGGAACGTTGGGTGCCGCCGTCATGCGCGCGCTGACGAAACGAGGCGACAGGGTCATTGGCCTAGATCGCCTCGTGCCCGAGACATCGAGCGCGACATCCTTACCTGTGGAATTGACGGATGCAGCTTCGGTTCGAGCCGCGGTCGATCAAGCCGCAGAGATGCTCGGGCAAATCGATGTGCTCGTCCACGCCGCCGGGATCATGCGCGTATCGTCATTCATGCAGACGACGGAAGGCGATCTGGAGAAACAACTGGACGTCAACCTGATGGGGGCCTTTAGGGTCTGCCAGGCTGTGGCGGCAAGGATGTTGGGAACAGGCGGCCGTATTTTGATCATGACGTCGGTGCATGGCCAGGTGGGTGTTCCGGGGCGTGCGGCCTACGCTGCGTCCAAGGGTGCCCTGGCGGCTCTTGGGCGGGTTATGGCGGCAGAGCTTGCGCCTCACCGGATCAGGGTCAACATGCTTGCGCCGGGTGCGGTCGACGGCGGACTGCAGCCAACCGCTAGCAGCCGCGATCACTGGGTCGCGGCAACCCCGAGCCAGCGCGTCGCTCAGCCCGATGAAGTCGCCCGGTTCGCCGCCATGCTGACGTCGGACGACGCCAGCTTCATCAATGGGCAGACAATCGCCATCGACGGCGGCGCCAGCACGTTGAAAGCATTCAGCCCATCGGCTGAAGCTTGATGGCCAGCACGAGACCGAGAACAGTTGCCGTGGCGGTTGGACCCATTTAAAGGACATGCGCCCTTGATCCTGGCCGAGTGACGTACACCAGATCAGAGATGCAGGCGTGACGTCGAGCAGGCGATCGAAGCAATCTTCACGATCTATATCTAAATTGCGTTGGGCCATCGGAACAGGCGTCGCCGCAGAAGGCCTGTATCGGCCGCTTTCCGCTTTTTAGACCGCCCTGGCGCGTAGCTCTCGGCGCCCGATCGGGTCTAAAGCGCCATCAAGTCCAGATCGTCGCCATAACGTGTTTGGCGAAGCGGCTGGATGAGTGCCTGGCTTTGGGGATGGATGTTGTCGTGCGGTTAAACCCGCGCAATCCGCTGTTCGGTTTTAGCGTCGAACAGATGAGCATGGGTGATGACGGCCTGAATGCCAACGAGCTCGCCGATATTCTTTCGCATATGCCGGGAGCCGCGGGCGGAGATATGCTGACCGCCTGTGTTGACGGTGACGAGAACAGACTCGCCCGTTAGCTCAGTTGCATAGACCGGCGCATCGAAATGGCCTTGGCCGGCTTCGACCACGGTGAGGTCTTCGGGCCTGATGCCGAGCACCAGGCGTTGTTGCGTGCCACCGCCGATCTCAGGAATGTGGACACCATCTGCAATGAACGCGCCATTGCTGGTTTCACCATCGATCAGGTTCATTGCCGGCGAGCCGATAAAGCCGGCGACGAACAAGTTGGCCGGGTTGTCGTAGATCTCCTCAGGTGCCGCCAGCTGTTGAATCACACCGAAATTCATCACAGCGACCCGATCAGCAAGGGTCATCGCCTCGATCTGATCATGGGTGACATAGATCGTCGTGGTGGCAAGCTCATGCTGCAGATGTTTCAACTCGGCGCGGGTCGAGACGCGAAGTTTGGCATCGAGATTAGAGAGCGGTTCATCCATCAAGAACACTTTCGGCTCACGCACAATGGCCCGGGCAAGGGCCACCCGTTGCCGCTGTCCACCGGAGAGTTGCCTGGGTTTCCGATCCAGTAAGTCATCCAACTGCACGCGGGACGAGGCAAGCGCAATGCGCCGCTCCCATTCCGCCTTGGGCACATGCCGCACCTTCAACGGATAGGCAATGTTTTGGCGCACCGTCATATGCGGATAGAGACCATAATTCTGGAACACCATCGCGACATCCCGGTCCTTTGGGAGATCGTCATTGACCATGCGATCACCGATCCAGATCTCGCCCGAGGTCGGTTCTTCGAGCCCCGCGATCATGCGCATGGTGGTGGTCTTNNCCGCAGCCAGACGGGCCAAGGAGGACAAGAAACTCCTTGTCAAGGATCTCGAGGGACTGGTTATCGACGCCGACAACATCGCCCCAGCTTTTGGTGATGTTCTCCAACGTAACACTGGCCATCAGCGCACCGCTCCCATCGTCATCCCCTGAACGAAATGTTTTTGAATGATCAGGGCCAGGATGAACATCGGCAGCATGATGATAATGCCAGCAGCGGCCAAGAGGTTCCAGAGATCCCCCTCTTCTGCTTTGAAAAGGGCAAGGCCGACCGGCAAGGTCACCGCATCATTGGTGGTCAAGATCAGCGCGAAGAGAAAATCGTTCCAGGCGATGATGAAGCAAAAAATCCCGGCGGTAACGATACCGGGTGCTGCCATTGGCAGCACAATATTCCTGATCACCTGCCAACGGGTCGAGCCATCCACCAGGGCCGATTCTTCAGTGTCGATCGGGATACCGTCGATAAAGCCTTTGATCATCCAGACAGCAAAGGGCATGACAATCGAGAGATTGATGATGATCAACCCCAAGCGCGTGTCGAGAATACCAAGATCGCGGAACATGATGAAGAACGGCAGCACGATCACCACGGCTGGCACGAACTGGGTCGCGAGAATCATCACGAACATGACGCGCTCCCCAACCAAGCGAAAGCGCGAAAAGCTATAGGCCGCCATGGTGGCGAGTGGGATGGCGATCGACACGGTCACCAGAGCGACGATGGTGCTGTTGTACAGTTTCAAGTGAAGATCGTACGGCGACTGAAAGACGGTCTTGAAGTTGGCGAGCGTCGGCGTGAACAGTATTTTTAGCTGGTAAACATCGACATGGCTTTTGAAGGCTGCCATCGAGATCCAGAGGATTGGGATCATCATCACGGCGGCAACAATCAGGACAAGGATGTCACGGAAGCCAGCGTAGATCTTTTGTCGTTGCTTGTTGGAAAGCGCCATCGCTCAACCCCTTCGAAACACGAAGCGCGTGTAGAGGAACGTCAACACCAACATCGGGATCACCATGATCCAAGCGATCGAGGCGGCAAAGCCCATGTCGTAATATTTAAAGCCGTGGAAATAAGCGTAATGGGCAAGGGTCTGTGTGGCGGTGCCTGGTCCGCCATTGGTCAACATATAGATTTGATCGAAGGTCTTGATCGAGAAAATTGACTTTAGGATCGTGACGATCGCTAGCACCGGCATGAGCTGCGGCAGCATGACGTCTTTAAAGGCTTGAAAGGCCGAGGCGCCATCGACATAGGCGGCCTCCACCGTTTCTCTCGGCAACGCGGCGATACCGCCGATCAACACCAGGGTGATGAACGGAATCCATCCCCAAACATCGGCCATGACGCAAACCGCGAAAGCAAGGGTGGGGTTGGAGAGCCAGGCAACTTCGGCAAGTGGCGGGATCAAGAAGCCGAAGAATGCATCGAACAGCCCGAATTCTGGGTTGAACATGAACCGGAAGGATACGCCGATCAACGCAGGACTCATGGCGAACGGCAGGATAAGCAGCGTGCGCACGGTGAGACGGAGCTTGCCGCCGGGCGCCAGTAAAAGAGCGATGCCGAGCGCGATCAACACGGTAAGGCCGACGGTGACGATCGTGTAGATGGTGGTGACGACGGTGGCGTTCCAAAAACCCGGCTCGTCGAAGAGCGCCCAGCTATAATTTTCCCAGCCGATAAACGGGCCCGGTATGTTGGACTTCGAGAGTTTCCAACTACGAAAGCTCAAAATCAGGGACTGAATCAACGGCCAGATCGCGGTCACGAACACCACGGTGACGGCAGGCAGCACCAATAGATACTTTAGATGGCGGTCGCGCATGACGCCCGATCCCTATGAACGCACCATGGCAGCGGGCGGCCTCAACGACAGGTCAAGGCCGCCGCTACAGGCCTAGTAGTAGCCGGCGCGTTTCAGCAACTTCTCGGCACGCTCCGCTGCATCGGTCATCAGCGTTTCGACATCACCGCCGGCCGCGGCTTCCGCCATCGCCGCCGATAACAAATCACCAATTTCCGGCCATTCCGCGATCTGCGGCATGATGTCGGAATCCTGGAGCGAACCCCAAGCCGCTTCTTGAATGTTGTCATTAGCAGCGTTGACGTCTGGGTCCTGCAGATTGGCGATATGGGTGACGACATTATTGACGATCGGCTTGCCGCCAACCTCGCGCTCGGTCGCGTTGGCTTTCTCCATGGCCGGGTTGGATAGCCACTTTAGAAACTCCCAGGCCGCTTCTTGATTTGCCGAATACTGGGAAATCGAAAACGGCATGGAGATCGCGTAGCTCACCGCACGGTCCTGATAGGCCGGCAGAGCAGTGAAGGCCACCTGGTCTTTGGTGAGCACGGAGGATTCGGGGTTGATCATCGACGAATAGGCCCACCACCAGACCGGAATCATCGCTGATTTACCCTGGGTGAAGGATTGCCGCGCGTCTTGCTCAACGAAGGACAGGGAGGCGGGGTTGGTCACATTTTTCTCGGTATGAAGGGCGATATAGTCCTTGGTCGCCTGAATACCCGCCTCTGATGCCCAGGCCGGCTTAAAGTTTTCGTCAAAGACATCAGCCCCCGCCGACCAAAGGTAATTCAGCCAGATGAACAGGTTCTGGCGATTGCCGTCGTTATGGTAGTAAAGCGCCAGCGGTTCGATGTCTTTCTCCGCCTCGCGGATCGCCTGACCAGCCGCAATCACATCATCCCAGCTCGCTGGTGCGGCGAGCCCAAGCTCCTCAAAAATATCCTTTCGATAAAACATCAACATCGCATGAGCGCGAAGGGGGAAGCCTAGCACCTTGTCTTCAAACGTTGCCGATTTGGCAAAGGCTGCGGGGTAGCGATCCATCGAAATGCCGTCCCGCTCCAGCCAATCGTTGATCGGCTGTAACCAATGGGCGTTTGGTGGGCCCCAGCTGTCGAGATAATTGACCACGTCGAAATTGCCGTCAGCGGCAACACCGACTGAGGCGACTTTTTCCTGCAAGGCGGTGAACGGGATAAAGGTCCAGTTGGTCTCAATGCCTGTGAGATCAGTGAATTCCTGATCGCGCAGCATCAACCCATCGAATTGTGGGGTCACCACTGAGAGAATGTTGAGCTCAGTGCCGGCAAATGGTTTCCCAGGCGTCAGATTATAAGGTACATCCTCAGCCAGCGTGGCGCCGGCAAGCCCAGTAGCAAGGGCAGCGCCGGCGATCGCGGGCACGACGTGTCGTCTGATTAATTTCATCGGTGTCTCCCTGTTTGGTTCGGCGAAGCGCCGTTTTCTGGGCTATACAACCCTATTGCCTTGGAATGTGGTGGTTGCCGTCACGGCATTCAAAACCATGATCACTTGGCCGCCGCCTGATGACAAGCCATCGATGAAGGGTGATTGTACATCAAGTCGATGGGATGATCATGGCACCGATGGCCATGTCGTCCGACTTCGCACCTCGCTTTCAGGCAGCAGTCGGTCGCAAACTTGCTCGCTTCCTAATTAACGTCGACGATCGTTGTCTTGGCTACATAGTTGGTCGGCGTGGCGCATCGACCCTTGGGAAACACCTGTTTGAAATCGCAGCGAAGCAACCAAAATCAAGGTCATTGAAAGCCACGGATGGTATGGCGAAGACGCTTGCCAACCGCAATGTAGACCAAAGATAGGCCGACGCTGCCTAACGGATAGAGCCGTCAGCTGATCTAATGCCCAATGCCTTTTTAAGTCTCTTTCTTAAATCTCTATTGAATCATCTCTTCACTTTTGCGTCTGTCGACGAACAACAGCTAGAGAGGATTTAGCTGCTGGGAAGTTTTATTCTGAGTTGTGCCAAAGGACGCTGGCCAAATTGTCAAACCGCGTCAACAGGTAGCCGTCGAGCCGGCTCAAGCGCCCTTTGGCATCTTTTCAGTGCTTCTGCCCTTACTTTTGCTTTGCCATCGCTCTGTACGAACCATGGTCTGGCGAGATGGCATGCCAATCCTGATCGTAGTGAGTTCGGTCATGGCCACGATGTTTTCTAGTCTTTAAGCGATAGCTGACCCTGTACCGGTCATTGTGTTTCGCTTCGTAGATCCGATCGCTAAGCGCATCCAGAGCATCATCCAGGAACTCGAATTCCGCCGGATGAAGATGGCCATCGCTTAGGGCCATCTCTTCCAAGCGTAGAATTTGATGCGTTTCGCGACGGAGCTGTTTTACCTCTCTCTTGGTCAGACTGCCGTTCTCTATGCCGTGGTGAATGCGCCAGTCTTGACGATCCTGGCGCTTGTCAATTCGGTGGTTTGGCTCAAATGCAGCGGCTGTCGTGGCTCCCAACGTCAAGATGGCCAGGCCGAGGACGATCGTGCGCTTCATCAGAAATCTCCCTAGTTGCGGCTAAGAAGCGAACGCGTGCTTCTCATTCGAGATCTCTGATAAGCCAAGCCGGCTGAAACAAGCCTGAAACAGCTGTTAATAGGGCGTTCATAACGAGATGATGTCGCCGGTAGTCGGTCGGGGCCAGCGACGTTTGCGAGTGAGAATGCTATGGAACGGATGAACTTACGCACCGAGTGCCTGCCTTCCACGCCAAACCGGCCATAAGGCTTACTTCTCAAAGGTGCCAGAAGCTGCCCCTTTGGCAAGCACAGAATCGATGCGTGATTCGGTGGGCAATGAACCAAACCAAAGATCATTATCTGGCCAAGATTTCCGCTTTCCGATAGGCTTGAGCCATTATTTCAAAAAAGGGGAAATAAGCAATGTATAGAAAAGCTACTGAAGGCTGCAATTGGATCGTGGTCGTGTTGTTTGGGACCACATTAGCAATCGTTGGCAGCCCGGAACTCCTTGCCGCAGAGAAGTGCCAACGAAAACTCGATAACAGCGGTGCCGAATCGAGTTATACTGAGCAACATGTCTTGGATGTTGGTGACGAACCTGACCACCAGATCCGACTCTTTGAGTTGCACCGTGTCTACCAGACCGATGAGCCTAACTGCGAAGGACTCAAGCGCAAAGAGTCTTGGGCCCATGGCTATTCTGATTATGTTGATCGCAATGGCCGTGCCTGGGGCTACACAACGATCATTTATGATAATGGCGACAAGATCTTCGGCCAGTTCTCCGGGACGAGCCACACGGTGACCTTGGAGTCAGGCGAGAAAAAAAGCACCTATGTTGGAGTGGTAAAGTATACCGGCGGGACCGGAGTGTATCAGGGGGTTCAGGGCGTGGCTCGTGACAACATTCAATTTGACCCCATCGCGAACGTGAATATCTCTGAGTCTGAAGAAGAATACACGATCGCAAAATAACTAAGCCCGAATCATCAACCCTGCATCTGCAGCACCTCCGAGTCGGTGCTGCAGACTCTCTCGACAGCTAGGAAGGCTTGGTTCTTCCTGCGAACTTGACCGCCGTTCAGTGGTCGCTTGGGGTCAAGATTTGACTCTAGGCGACGAAATTTGCCGAAACTTCAAGCGGCCGAATGCTATTTATGGTTGATATCGCTTCGTGCCAGCTATGGACACTACGGCAAGACTACAGCGGCGCTGGCGTTTATCGGTTTTCCACCTTTAATGCCGCCAGCAATCCGGCCAATTGAGAAGCTTCATGCGCTTCCAAACGATTTTCAATCCGCAGCCTGAGTTGTTTGGCGTAGATCACCCACATCTTATGGCGAATTTCCCGTCCAGCATCGGTAATCGTCACGACGTGGCCACGCCCATCGCTCTTGCAGACTCCCTTCGTTATGAATCCAGCCTTCTCGATCCGGTCCAGCAATCGCGATGTGCCATATTGCGGTAACAGAAGTCGATCTTTCAGCGCGAACGGTCGGACTCCGTCTGAACCAGCCTTCTCTATTTCTAGGATTGCATCATACCAGCTAAGCGAAGGCAGGCCCTCGTCGCTTAGGGCACGGTCTATGGCCGCGACGATCTCTCCACCGATCGACATCAACCTCGTCCAGACAGCGATCGTCGTAGGGCTAGTTTGTTCCATGATAGGGAGCATACAGAAACATGCAACTGCATCAAGATTGACATGATCTTTCAATCGCACTAAGTTGCATGCAATTGCATCTATATTGCGGAGGCCACCTCATGGCTCAGTTGAAGCTGGTTAGCCACATGCTTTGCCCATATGTGCAACGCGCGGTCATCTCTTCGAAAGAGAAAGATGTACCCTTTGAACGGATCGATATTGATCTTGCCAACAAGCCAGATTGGTTTGTCGCTCTCTCGCCCCTTGGCAAAATCCCGGTTTTGGTCGTGGATGGTCAGCCTGTTTTTGAGTCTGCCGCGATCCTCGAGTATCTGGAGGAAACCCAGCCAAATCCGCTCCATCCCTCTGAACCACTCAAGCGCGCACAGCACCGATCATGGATCGAGTTCGGTTCAGCGATACTCTCTGACATCGCTGGCTTCTACAGTGCGGCCGACGCGGCTATCTTCGCCGCAAGAACGGAATCGCTAACTCGAAAATTCTTCCGCTTGGAAGACCAGCTCGGTGACGGCCCGTTCTTTTCTGGCGAGCGGTTCAGCCTTGTTGACGCCGTATTCGGTCCCGTCTTCAGATATTTCGACAGCTTTGATCAGATTGATGAGTTCGGGATCCTCGACGGCAAACCCAAAACTGTGGCATGGCGGGAAACCTTGAGACAGAGGCCTTCTGTCAAGGCGGCCGTCTCTGAAGACTTTCCGATATTGCTATGGCAGTTCCTAGAGAGACGACAATCGTATCTCACATCTCTGATGAGCATCGAAGCAACTTGAATTAAGCCAGAATAGTCCCCTTTGTTCCGGCCGCTTCGGGTCNNCCCAGATCCAATGTCCGGTTTCCCAACTGCCATCGTAGCGCGCAGCGAATGCTGTATGCCTGAAAGCGGCGACCACACTCACTTCGGCTTGGCGCCTGGTCCGGACTTTTGCGCAGATCTCTATGGCATGTTGCCGATCATCTATTTCTGGTCCGTTGAATGCGCCAGTATTGTCTTCCAGACAGCTATTAATTCAATGTCTTATCTTTGAAGCAACTGGCACGAATCGAAATTTGTGAATTCACTAACCATTCATCTTGGCCGCCCTAATGATTCAAATCCTGCAACGGACAGATTGATGGGTCGGTCATGAAATATACGCATTTGGCTGCAGTAGCCTGGCTTTTCGCATTGGGTCTTTTTCTCGCGCCTGCGGGAGCGGCTGCATCTGACAACGGAAATTTCAGATTGGATGTAGACACCGCTCTCCCAGGATTCGAACAATTCGGTATGAGGGAAGAGCTACCTAACTATTGGAAAAATTGGACGAAGGAATCGGCGTTTGCCCGGAACACAGGCGTTAATCTGCGTAGCATAAAAGGAGACGTAATAGAAAAGCCGGAAATAATTGAGCCCAGAATGGTGCGCTCGGAAGAGAGTCAAGCCAAAGAACTGACATTGAGCGATGTAGGCATGGGAACCTTGAAGATCGTCGGAACCGTTATCTTGGCCCCTATTGTTGTTACTGGATATGTGGGTTTTCTCTTCATCGAGGGTTTGTTCGTGAACGGAGCCTCCTTTGGCTTTGGTTGATATCTTTGGCTCCTGTGCCGGACTGGTTTGCAGGTCCAGGGCCAGGTGACCGGCAACGTCAAAGCTTTCGCTTCTGCTCTGGGTCGAGGCTGTGTAAAAACG
>JBOEHJ010000203.1:5807-6436 GCA_050633905.1 Geminicoccales bacterium | reverse complement strand
ACTTCGCTTTCGCCATAACTTAGTTCTCCACTATCCTTGGCGCCGAGGCTGCTGGCTCAGGCGTATTTCTCTTTGATCTCATCCGCGACCATCTGAGGTACCGGCTCGTAATGGTCGAAGGTCATTGTAAATTGCGCCCGTCCCTGAGAGAGCGAGCGCAACGTATTCACGTAACCGAACATGGTGGCGAGCGGTACCATCGCATTAATAACCTGCGCATTGGCACGTGGCTCCATCCCGCCGATCTGGCCACGACGACTGTTCAAGTCACCGATGATGTCGCCCATATATTCTTCAGGCGTCACGACCTCGACCGCCATTACCGGCTCAAGCAGGATTGGCTTTGCCTTGCCAACACCTTCGCGGAAAGCTGCCCGAGACGCAATTTCGAAGGCCATCACCGAACTATCGACGTCATGATAGGCGCCGTCATAGAGGGTGACTTCCATATCCACCACGGGAAAACCAGCCATCACGCCAGTTTCCATGGAGGACTTCAGACCCTTCTCGACACCGGGGATGTATTCCTTCGGAACATTGCCGCCAACAATCTTACTGTTGAAGACAAATCCCGTGCCACGCTCGCCAGGCTCAAACTGGAGCTTGATGCGCGCGAACTGGCCGGAACC
>JBOEHJ010000203.1:0-5788 GCA_050633905.1 Geminicoccales bacterium | reverse complement strand
CCTGCGGCGCACCGACATTGGCATCAACCTTGAACTCACGCCGCAGTCGATCGACAATGATCTCAAGATGAAGCTCGCCCATGCCCTTAATCAACGTCTGGGCAGTTTCGACATCGGTTCCAACCTGGAAGGAAGGATCTTCGGCGGCTAGCTTACCGAGCGCCACCGAGAGTTTCTCCTGGTCAGCCTTGGTCTTGGGCTCGACGGAGACCTCGATGACCGGATCCGGAAACTCCATCCGCTCAAGGATCACCTGCTTATTGCTATCGGAAAGCGTGTCGCCAGTAGTAGTCGACTTCATGCCAACCAAAGCGACGATGTCACCAGCGCGTGCTTCTTTGATCTCTTCGCGACTGTTGGCATGCATCTCAAGAATACGGCCAATACGCTCGCGCTGCCCCTTCACCGTGTTGGTGACATAGGACCCACTCTCCAAAACACCAGAATAGATCCGGATGAAGGAGAGCGTGCCGACAAACGGGTCGGTCATGATCTTGAAGGCGAGAGCGGAGAAAGGCTCCTCATCCGAGGACTGACGCTCCATCGGTTCGTCTGTGCCGGGTTTGATGCCCTGAGTTGCCGGCACCTCGATAGGCGACGGCAGGAAATCGACAACCGCATCGAGCAACGGTTGAACGCCCTTATTCTTAAAGGCCGAACCGGACAGCACCGGCACGAAATTGCCAGCAAGCGTTCCCTTGCGGATGCAGCGCTTCAAGGTTTCTTCGCTTGGCTCTTCACCACCGAAATAGGCTTCGAGCACCTCATCATCGAGCTCGACCGCGGCCTCAATGAGCTGAGCGCGATAGGTCTCAGCCTGGTCCTTCAGATCATCAGGAATGTCGACATATTCAAACTCGGCGCCGAGACTATCGTCTTTCCAAACAACAGCCTGGTTCTTCACCAGATCGACATTACCAATGTACTCGGCTTCAGCGCCGATCGGCAGGGTCAGTACAAGAGACGTTGCACCCAAGCGATCCTTGATCATCTCGATGCAGCGGTAATAGTCAGCGCCGGTCCTGTCCATCTTGTTGACGAAGCAGATCCGCGGAACCTTGTACTTGTCGGCCTGACGCCAGACCGTCTCGGATTGCGGCTCAACACCTGCAACCGAGTCAAAGACGGCAACAGCACCATCAAGCACGCGAAGGGACCGCTCGACCTCAATCGTGAAATCAACGTGACCAGGCGTGTCGATGATATTGACCCGATGATCTTTCCAGGAGGCGGTGGTCGCAGCGGAGGTGATCGTGATCCCTCGTTCCTGCTCCTGCTCCATCCANNNNTGGGCCATGATGCCGATATTGCGGTAGCGCTCGAGGGGTGTTGTACGTGGCATGGTCGTGTCTCTGCTCTACCAGCGATAATGGGAGAAAGCGCGATTGGCTTCCGCCATCCGCAAGGTATCCTCCCGCTTCTTAAAGGCGGCACCGCGGCTTTGTGCGGCATCCATCAACTCACCGGCCAAGCGATCAACCATGGTCTTCTCGGAGCGTTTTCTCGCTGTTTCGATGATCCAGCGAATGGCCAAGGTCTGACGCCTGCTTGGGCGGACCTCGACCGGCACCTGATAAGTGGCGCCACCAACACGACGTGAGCGAACTTCTAAAGATGGCTTCACGTTCTCAAGCGCCTCTTTATAGACTTCAAGAGGATCGCGCGACATGCGGCTTTCCATCTTGTCGAACGCACCATAAACGATGCGTTCGGCGGCTGACTTTTTGCCGTCGAGCATGATGGCGTTCATGAGACGGGTAACCACCTGATCACTGAATTTTGCGTCAGGGATAATTTCACGTTTTTCTGCTGCGCGCCTGCGGGCCATGTCTCTGTCCTACTTCGGTCGTTTCGCGCCGTACTTCGAACGGCGCTGGCGGCGATCAGATACACCCTGCGTATCGAGCGTGCCGCGGACAATGTGATAACGAACACCGGGAAGATCCTTGACGCGACCGCCGCGGATCAGGACCACTGAATGCTCCTGCAAATTATGCCCCTCACCGGGGATATAGCTGGTCACTTCGAAACCATTCGTCAGCCGCACGCGAGCAACCTTACGAAGCGCTGAGTTAGGCTTCTTAGGGGTGGTCGTGTAGACGCGTGTGCACACGCCGCGACGCTGAGGACATTCCTGCAAAGCCGGCACCTTATTGCGGACCGGCTCCCCTTTACGCGGCTTACGGACGAGCTGATTGATCGTCGGCATTCAAAGCTCCAAAGCAACCGACTTGCCATTCATCGGAATGGCAAGACAGCAAACGTCCGAGAAGCGGCAGACCTCCTTTTAAGGTGGTCTAGCTTCGGACGAGGTTCGAAAAAAGGTCCTAAAGGATGGATGCAGCGTCTGGACCGGTAGTCCACCACCAACAACCCAACTGGACAGTCGAAGATGTTAACTAGAGATCATGTCGAAAGTCGTCAACCCTTTATCCGAAAATAGGCTCTCCAATTCGCTCAAATTGAAGGAATATCGCGGCGCGGCCTGCTTACCCTGCCGAATCGCACTTTCAAGCTTATGCGGTTCCGGCCCTCTCCACCACTCAACCACCCGATATGGTCGCGTACGCTGTCGGATGGCAGGATGGGAAGGAGGGCCGGAACCACGCGCGAACTGACTCAAACAAAAAAAGAGCCGCCCCGAAGGACGGCTCTTTTAACAAATGCCAACGGCACCCGTCCTATTCCGCTGATGGCATCTCGCTCATCTCGGGGATGGACATGACCGTCTCGTCGGGCACGGCTTCCTGAGGTGGTGCGAACTTCTCGCTCACCCCCGGCAGCTTTTTCAGTCTCGGCATCACACCGCCCGAACCAGCTGGGATCAGGCGACCAACGATGACGTTCTCCTTCAGGCCATTCAGATCGTCGGTCTTGCCGGCAAAGGCCGCATCGGTGAGCACCCGTGTCGTCTCCTGGAAGGAGGCGGCCGAGATAAAGCTCTGGGTCTGCAGAGACGCCTTGGTAATGCCCTGCAAAACAGCGAGGTAAGTTGCGGGTCGAAGGTTGTCGAGGACAGCCTTCTCATTGACCGCATCGAACTCGACCTTATCCACCTGTTCACCGGTGAGGAAGGTGGTCTCGCCAGGATCGTCGACTTCGACCTTCTGCAGCATCTGGCGAACGATGACCTCGACATGCTTGTCATTGATCTTCACGCCCTGCAGTCGATAGACCTCCTGGATCTCATTCACGAGATAAGCGGAGAGCGCCTCAACACCCTTCACCAAAAGGATATCGTGGGGCACCGGATTGCCGTCCACCAGCAAGTCACCCGCCTGCACCATGTCACCCTCCTGGACGACGATATGCCGGCCCTTCGGGATCAGGTGCTCCACGGGATCCCCGCCTTCTTCCAGCGGCACGATCTTCAAACGGCGCTTGGTCTTGTAATCCTTACCATATTCGACCCGGCCATCAGCCTCGGCGATAATCGCAGGATCCTTCGGACGCCTCGCCTCGAATAGCTCGGCCACCCGTGGCAGACCACCGGTGATGTCACGGGTCTTACTGGCCTCTCTTGGCAGACGCACCAGGACGTCACCGGCATGAACGTCGATACCACTTTCGATGTTCAAGATTGCACCAACCGGCAAGAAGTACCGAGCTTCGGCCCCCGATGCGAGCTTCAGCGGGTCACCCTTGTCGTTCTGAATCACGATCGAAGGACGAAGCTGCGTGCCCCTCGCCTGCTGACGCCAGTCAACCAGCTCCTTATTGGCACGGCCAGTCGCCTCATCAACCACCTCGCGGAAGGTCACCCCTTCCACCATGTCGAGGAAGACGGCTTTACCGGTGACTTCAGAGATGATCGGGAGCGTGTGGGGGTCCCACTCGACCAGCTTTTGCCCCTTCTCCACCTTCTTCTTGGGATCGACCACCAGACGTGCGCCGTAAGGCACTTTGTGGCGGGCTTTTTCACGGCCATTGGTGTCGTGCAGCACCAATTCGGTGTTACGCGACAGGGTAACGGTACGCTTCTTACTATCCACCACCAGATTGGCGTTGATCAGCTCCATCGTCCCATCGATAGTCGATTCGACATTGGACCGCTCGGCCTGCGACTGTGCCGCACCGCCAATATGGAAGGTCCGCATGGTCAGCTGCGTGCCAGGCTCACCGATCGACTGAGCTGCGATCACGCCGATCGCCTCGCCCGGGTTAACCGGCGTGCCGCGTGCGAGATCACGGCCGTAGCATTTACCGCAAACACCGCCTGAACTCTTACACGTCAGCACCGAGCGAACCCGCATGCTGTCGACTACCGCCTCATCAATGGTCCTGACCAGCTCTTCATCGAGCAGCGTGTTGCGTGGTGCCAGAACCTCGCCGGTCTGTGGATGCAGCACGTCTTCGGCCGTGGTTCGACCAAGGATACGTTCTGCCAGCTCCTCCAGGACCTCACCACCCTGCACCACCGGCGCAAGGGTGATGTATTCCTCAGTGCCGCAATCCTCTTCGACGATGATGCAGTCCTGTGCAACGTCCACCAGACGACGGGTCAGGTAACCGGAATTCGCCGTCTTAAGTGCTGTATCGGCCAGACCCTTACGAGCACCATGGGTGGAGTTGAAGTACTCCAGAACCGTGAGGCCCTCTTTGAAGTTAGAGATGATCGGTGTCTCGATGATCTCGCCTGAAGGCTTGGCCATCAAACCGCGCATACCAGCGAGCTGCTTGATCTGCGCTGCCGAACCACGAGCACCACTATCCGCCATCATGTAGATCGAGTTAGGCTGACGACGTCGGCCGGTCTCCTGATCCGTGACCTCGGCGGTCGCCCTGATCTCCTTCATCATCTCATCGGCGACTTCGTCGGTGCAGGTCGCCCAGGCATCGACCACCTTGTTGTACTTCTCACCCTTAGTAATCAGACCATCTGAATATTGCTGCTCATACTGCTTGACCAGGTCCTTGGTCTGATCCACCAGGCCTTCCTTGGTCGCCGGGATGACCATGTCATCCTTACCGAAGGAAATACCGGCGCGCGCCGCATGACCGAAGCCGAGGAGCATCAGGCGATCAGCAAAGATCACCGTCTCCTTCTGCCCGCAATGGCGATAGACCTCATCGACCACATTGGTGACCTCGCGCTTGGTCAGGATGCGGTTGAGCACCCGATCAAACGGCAGGTTCGGATGATCCGGCAGGATCTGATAGAGCAACATCCGGCCAGGTGTGGTGTCGACCCGGCGGAACTTCTTGATCGGCTGGCCGTGAACGTCGGTGTCTTCTGAGACACCGTCCGGCACGCGGCAGGAGATCTTGCTGTGCAAGGTCACAACCTCGGCATCGAGTGCTTGAACGACCTCACCAATGCTGCCGAAGATCATCCCCTCGCCAGGCTCACCGTCGAGCATCAAAGAGAGATAGTAGATGCCCAGCACGATATCTTGGGTCGGCACGATGATCGGCTTGCCGTTGGCGGGGCTAAGGATGTTGTTGGTGGACATCATCAACACGCGCGCTTCGAGCTGGCTTTCCAGCGAAAGCGGTACATGGACCGCCATCTGGTCACCATCGAAGTCGGCGTTGAACGCCGTACAGACGAGAGGGTGCAGCTGGATTGCCTTACCCTCAATCAACACCGGCTCGAAGGCCTGAATGCCAAGTCTGTGAAGCGTCGGCGCCCGGTTCAGCATCACAGGATGCTCACGGATCACCTGTTCCAGGATATCCCAGACTTCGGGCCGCTCTTTCTCCACCATGCGCTTGGCGGCCTTGATGGTCTGCGCCATGCCGTAGAGTTCGAGCTTCGAATAGACAAACGGCTTGAACAGCTCGAGCG
>JBOEHJ010000202.1:0-1753 GCA_050633905.1 Geminicoccales bacterium | reverse complement strand
GGTACAACCTGACCAACCGCCTAAACGATGCCATCCCACTACCAGCCAAGAAAACGTGGCCGCATACCGTCGATCCTGGCGACATCGGCCGCAACCAACTGATGTGCTTACACCACTCTCATGTTCGCCATTTCAAGCAGCAGGCATAAATCATCTGTGGCTTGCCGAGCAAGCGTTTCAACGTGACTGCATTCGGGCAAAGCAGGGGACACGGTCATGAGACGACGGTTGATCAGACTCTGATACGCGGATCGGAACCGCAGGACCTGATACGTCGTGGAGCTGCCTCGGTCTAGAAACCAGCGTCGGTCGGAACCGGCCTGTTAGTGGTGGCGAGGGTTCTCCATCCGTGCCGTGCCCCCAACCTTGCCCGGCTGCAGATGGTGTCATTGGATCAAAGGCGCCTCCCTTATCTGGGCTTGCATGCGATTAGTCAGTTGGTCTCGGTCTGCCGAGCGATCGCCCAGATGAACCCGGAGAGTTCGCGTGCGATCGCCGTGGTCACGACGGTTGCAGGTTTGCCTGCATGCGTCAGTCGGCGATAGCGGCGACAAAGCCTGAGCTGCGCCTTCCAGGCCGTCTCGCGGATCGGCTTGGGCAAGCCTTCTTGACGGAGGAGCAGCTCACGACTGACCCGGGGCGCAAAGCGATAACACCAAGCGGCCTCCACCAACGTACGGCGTGCTGCTTTGTTGCCGGCTTTGGTGATCCCACCCTGACGTCGGCGGTCGGCACTGGAATGCTCCGAGGGCACCANNCTCGGATTGGCGAAGCGGGTGAGATCGCCCAACTCGGCGATCACGGTCGCAGCATTGACCAGCGCCATGCCGCGAAGCGCCTGCAAGGCGCGCACAACAGGGGCAAGCGACCAATCGTCAAGCTTGGCCTCGATCTCTTGGGCCAGGCGGTCGCGCCGTGCCGTCGCGGCCTCGACGGTGGCGATCATATCCTCGAGCACGACGTGATGGGTTGCCTGCTCAAAACGAAGCCCTGCCAGCCAACGACGATGCATCGGCCCCCACGTCGTGCGGCTATAGTGCCGCCCCTGACGCAGCAGGAAACCCGAGAGCTGCTGACGGGCATGGCGCAACGCCCGGACGGCAGCGAGGCGGGCGCGCACCAAGTCGCGCATCGCCTCATGCGCCGGATCGGGAACCCATACTGATGTCAGCTCGCCCGCGCGATGCAGCCTTGCCAGCTTGAGCGCATCGCGCCGGTTGGTCTTGATGCGGTCGCCGGGTTTCCTGGGAATCAGCGCGGGCGCAACCACCACGCAGTTATGACCGGCAGCCGTCAGCTGACGCTGGATCCCGTAGCCGCACGGGCCGGCTTCGTAGCAGAGGTGAAGCTCCCGGTGCGCTTGTGTCAGCTTGTTCAGCAATTTCGTCAACGCATCAGGTCGGTTGGCGATCTCACCATAGCCCCGCGCTGCGCCCCGTTCGCTACCATCGGCCAATGCAACCGAAATCGTCTCTTTGTGCACATCCAAACCGACAAACGTGATAGAATGTTCCATGACCCGTCTCCTCTATGCATGAGGCTCGGCGCTGGACCATCCAGCGCAACCCTCGATAACCTGCATACTGTGAGACGGGTCGCCCCGTTCTCAGGCGAACATTTGGTCTAGAGCGCCGTCCTTACCCTTCCCGTGCGCGCAGGGTCATGCGGTCGAGATCGGCGAACAACCCGTCCAGGGTCGCTTCGAGCGCATCGATGTCCACCGACCTCTGGGGTTCACTGATGGCGAGCGCCG
>JBOEHJ010000201.1:0-1476 GCA_050633905.1 Geminicoccales bacterium | reverse complement strand
GTTATCGAGGGTTGCGCTGGATAGTCCAGCGCCGTGCCTCATGCATAGGAGACGGGTCTTGGAAAATTCTATCACGTTTGTCGGTTTGGATGTGCACAAGGAGACGATTTCGGTAGCGTTGGCGGAAGGGGGCGACCGAGGTGAAGCTCGGGTCTATGGCGAGATTACCAATCGGCCTGATGCGCTTAGGAAGTTGATGAGCCGTCTCGCGCATGACAGCCGTGAGCTGCACTTTTGCTACGAAGCCGGCCCGTGCGGTTATGGCATTCAGCGTCAGTTGGTGGATGCTGGTCACGACTGTGTGGTGGTTGCGCCTTCGCTGATTCCCAAGAAACCTGGCGACCGCATCAAGACCAATCGACGCGATGCGCTCAAGCTTTCGAGGTTNNCATCGCGCGGGTGAGCTGACATCGGTCTGGGTTCCCGATCCGGCCCACGAGGCGATGCGCGATTTGGTGCGCGCCCGCCTCGCTGCCGTGCAGGCATTGCGCCATGCCCGTCAGCAGCTCTCGGGTTTCTTGCTACGCCAAGGACGACACTATAGGCGCACGACATGGGGTCCGATGCATCGCCGTTGGCTGTCAGATCTTCGTTTTGAGCAGGCAGCCCATCATGTCGTGCTCGAGGATATGATCGCCACCGTCGAAGCCGCCACGGCGCGGCGTGACCGTCTGACCCAAGAAATCGAGGCCAGGCTTGACGATTGGTCACTTGCCCCTGTGGTACGGGCCTTGCAGGCGCTACGCGGTATGGCGCTGGTCTGCGCAGCAACCGTGGTTGCCGAGTTGGGCGATCTCACCCGCTTCGCCAATCCGAGGCAGCTGATGGCCTATCTCGGGCTGGTCCCCTCAGAGCATTCCAGTGGCAACCACCGACACCAGGGCGGGATCACCAAAGCTGGGAATAATACAGCTCGCCGTATGCTGGTCGAAGCGGCCTGGAGTTATCGCTTTCCACCCCGGGTCAGCCGGGAACTACTGCTTCGGCAAGAGGGCTTGGCCAAGCCGGTCCGTGAAACCGCCTGGAAAGCGCAGCTCAGGCTCTGCCGTCGCTACCGGCGCCTTGCCAACACGGGCAAGCCAGCGAATGTGGTGACCACGGCGATCGCTCGTGAGCTGGCAGGTTTCGTCTGGGCGATTGCTCAGCAGACCCAGACCAACTGATCGAAGCTCATGTCCATTCAGATCGGGAGGCGCCATTGATCCACTGACATCACCTGCAGCCGGGCAAGGCTGGGGGCATGGTCACGGATGGAGAACCCTCGAGGACACTAACAAGCCGGTCCCGACCGACGCTGGTTTCTAGACCGAGGCAGCTCCACGACGTATCAGGTCCTGCGGTTCCGATCCGCGCATCAGAGAATGATCAACCGTCGTTTCACGATCGTGCCTCCTGCTTTGCCCGTCTGCAGCCATGTTGAAACGCTTGCTCAACAAGCAACAGGTCATCCATGCCTGCTACTTGAAATGGCGAACA
>JBOEHJ010000200.1:0-11126 GCA_050633905.1 Geminicoccales bacterium | reverse complement strand
GGAAATTCGGCAGCTTGAAGGCCACCAGAAAGGCATCGGCAAGGGGCCCCGCACCAAGCAATGCCGCCATCAGCATATCCCGAAGGAAGCCAAGAACTCGGGAGATCATGGTGAAGGAACCGACGGTCGCCACCGAGCTGATGAGACTCGGGGTGGTTTTTTTGACAGCGGCGTCGATCTCTTCAGCCGTGTCCTTACTTGCCATGGACATTGGCCGATTTGTCGTGGGGCTTGCCGTTGCCGCTGACCACAGCGATATCGCCTTCCTTAAGAACATCGACCATATGATGCTGAACCTGGCGGATCTTGGATTGGCGGTGGATCTTATGTCCGAACACGTCTTTCACATAGAAGACATCCACCACGCGCTCTCCGTAGGTCGCGATATGAGCGCTTGAGATGATGAGGCCTAGATCCTTCAAGCCTTTGGTGACGTCGTACAGCAAGCCTGGCCGATCGCGACCATTGACCTCAAGGACCGTATGGGTACGGCTCGCCTGATTGTTGATCAAAACTCTTGGCTCGACGGAGAAAACATCGGTCCGCTCTGGCAATGATCGGCGTTTGGCGAGCACGCGATCAGGCCAGGCCTCGCCAGCCATGGCCTTCTCGACCTGCTTGCGGATACGCTCCATACGGGCATCGTCTTCGACGGCGGTTTTGTCTTCGGCATTCTGAATACCGAAACTGTCGATCGCCATCCCATCCGTCGTGGTAAAAATGCGGGCATCGACGATGCTAGCACCGGCGAGCGCGAGGGCGCCTGCGATTTTCATGAACAGGCCTGGATGGTCTGCAGCATAGACGACCATTTCCGTGCGATCGCGAAATTGGTCGACGTAGAAATCAAGGCTGACGGGCGCTTTGAACCCGTCCGCATGGCGAACGATGGCCAAATGACGGAGATGAGCCAGCAGGTCGAAACTGGTCCAGTAGCGAGGGTCGTGGCGATCGAGATAGGTCGTGAGTTCCGCGTCATTCCAATCATCCACCGCTTCTCGAAACGCCTCTTTGGCGGCATCGACGCGCGCCTGGCGAAGGGGACCGGTCTCAGCCCCTTCGATCAGTGCCAGGGTCTCGTGGTAGAGGGTGCGTAGCAACTGGCCTTTCCAGCCATTCCAGACATTGGGACCAACCGCGCGGATATCGGCGACCGTCAAAAGAAGCAAGAGACGAAGGCGCTCGGGCGATTGAACGATCTCGGCAAGATCAGCGATGGTCTTCGGATCGTCGAGGTCGCGGCGAAAAGCAACATTGCTCAAGAGGAGGTGATGGCGAACCAACCAGGAGACGGTCTCGATCTGATCTTGTCTCAAACCGAGCCTCGGCCCCGCCTGCATGACAAGGTCGGCTCCGACCTCGGAGTGATGACCGTCCCGGCCTTTGCCGAGATCGTGAAAGAAGAGCGCCAGATAGAGCTCGATCCTCGATAACACGTCGGGGATCAGCCCGGTTGACAGCGGCAGCTCATCACCATGGGCACCGCTCTCGATCTCATGAAACGTGCCGATGGCCTGAATGGTGTGCTCGTCAACCGTGTAGGTATGGTAGAGGCTGTGCTCCATCAACGCGATGACGCGGCCGAATTCGGGGATGAAGCGTCCAAGAAGACCAGCCTCGTTCATTCGCCGAAGCGTTTTTGCCGGCTCGGAGACACTGGTCAAGATCGCCATGAACAGCCGATTGGCTTCGGCGTTGCCGCGCAGCTCGCGACCGATACGATGCAAGTTCTGTGTGACGGCACGGAGGGCTTCGGGGTGGATGTTGACATGGCGTTCTTGCGCCAGATGAAACATGCGCAACATCGCGACGGGGTCGCGCTCGAAGAGATCGTCATCAGCGGGCGCGATCCGGCCACCCTGGATCACCATATCGTCCACTCGACGACGCCCGAAGCCGAACCGACCGAGGCTGAACAGGAAGCGCTGGCGATGCTTTTCCTCAAGGGCAGCGGAGAAAATAAGCGTGAGCGCCCCTACTTCCTTGGCATAGAGATAGTAATGCTTCATGAACCGCTCGACCGCCAAGGCCGACTTTCGGTCACGGTAGCCCATTCTCTTCGCGATATCCGGCTGCAGGTCATAGGTCAGCCGTTCTTCCTCGCGTCCGGTCAGGGAATGCAGATGGCTGCGCACGACCCAGAGAAAGCGACGCGCGCGCATAAACTTCTCAAGCGCTTCGCTGGTTAGGACCTCATGCCGAACGAAATCTTCGACTTTGTCGATCCGATATAAGAAGCGACCAAGCCAGAACAGCGTATGCAGGTCGCGAAGGCCTCCTTTCCCTTCCTTGACGTTGGGCTCCAGCATATAGCGACTATCGCCGGTCCGCAGATGACGCTCATCGCGCTCCTTCAGTTTGGCTTCGACGAATCCGACGCTTCTATTGCCCCGAACCTCCTTATCGAAAACCTTGCCAAGCTCGGTCATCAACGCGTGATCACCCCAGAGAAACCGGGCTTCGAGCAGGCTCGTCGCAACCGCACAATCATCTTTGGACAATCGGATGCATTCATCGATCGAGCGTGTCGCCTGTCCGACCTTGAGACCCAAATCCCAAAGCTTATAGAGCAAGAACTCGATCAGTTTCTCAGAATGCGGCGTGACCTTATAGGGATGGAGAAATAATAAATCGACATCCGAATGAGGTGCGAGTTCGCCTCTGCCGTAACCACCGACGGCGAGCAAGGCCAGTCGCTCACCTTCTGTTGGATTAGGCAAAGGGTAAAGCTTGGCGGTGGCAAAATCCAAAAGACCTAGGAGCAACGCATCGATGAGCCGACATCGATCATAGAAGGTCGTTTCGGCATCGTTCGTTGCCTGGAATTCACGCTCCAGTGCGTCTCGATGACCGTTTAGCCACTCTTTCAGCGCTGTCAGCAGAGCGACCTGATCGCTCGCAGCGATATCGGTCAGTGCCGTCTCGAGAGACGAACGATAGGCCGTTGATCGTTCCACCGTCCCTGCAGGTGACGGATCAGACTGGCGTTGGTCTTGGGCAAGAGATGTCGTCATAGCCGAAGGTTAGGCCCCTCCCCCATTTAAAAGCAAGTCAATGACCAGCAAGCTCAACCTGTCATTCGGTATTGCTTCGACACACCCCGCCGATCCTGCCCAATCACGAAGCATCGTCCGGGCTTTCTTCCTTCAAATCTCACCTTCGAAAACTTCCAAAACAGGCTCTACGTTGGTGCTCATTGGCGATGACCAAGATCGCATACTCAATGAGGCTTAACATCAAGTTAACTCGTTGAAATGAAGAAAAACCTGATGGATCGTGCCAGGCATTCATCTCGCCCGACAAGCCAGCGATGACAGGCGGTGTCACCAAACTGTTTCCCCAAGGCGAACCTGATCGACAGCGCGGACATCTTTGAATTGCCTATTTAATTGGCCTTTGGGTCATGATATCTCTAAATTTAGTGGTAATTATGCAAAAAGATTGTGTTCTCTGGAGCGCTAAATGAGTAACGGTCACGAGGGTGTTTCGTTTGGTTTCTCGCCCCAGGGGAAACCGAACCAGCATGCAACCCGACCACCTGTTCGTCCCGCACCTTATCAGGAAGCAGCGGCGGTCTCTCAGCTGGAAACGGCGCCCCTGGCCGGAGGTAGTTTCGTTGCGTCCAACACAAAATGGACCTGGCTGATCATCGGTGTGTTGTTAGGGGCGGGCGGCACCATGATCGGGTCGTCGCTCTGGTTGCCAGGCAACTATGTCAATCCGTCAGTCGCGATGGATGCGGAGCCAGATCCATTGGGTGAGGCGGCGGAACTTGATGCCAATACAACTCGATCGACTGTTGCTTCGGATACCGATGAGCAACCTGCCGTAGCCTTCGATCAAGGCCAGAAGCCGGCACCAGCATTGCCGCCTTCGGAAAACGAACCCTCCTTAGCTCAGGAACAATCGGAAACGCTCCTCGTTACCAATAACGACATCGAGCCAATCACCGGATCACAACCGTCAGCAACGATCGAGGAGTCAGCAGAGACGGTGGAACCGCTCGATAACCCTGTCACACCGTTAACACCAGCTTCGTTGCCGGCGGAGCAGGTGATTGAGCCCGATGTCACGGTCGCCGCATTCGATGTTTCCACGTCAACGCCAATCGTCGATAGCCTGCCGGAAACGCAAGGCAATCATGAAGCAGCGATACGCGGCAGCATTTCGGCCACTGCCGAGGCTGTTGATCTGCTGGACGAACCGGCACCCGTCCAGGGAATAGATCAAGCGAACCCAGATCCCGCAACAAGCGTGGGCTTGACCGAGCTTGATTTGGAGGCGGTTGGGTCTGAGGCCGGTGAGGCTGAATTGAGTATCGCAGGCAACGCCATTCTCGATGCTTCAGCCACCGCCGGAGCCGGAGGCGTGCGGGACGAACCGGCCCCCATCGAGGAAACAGGTGAAGCCGACACCACCCCCGCAGCAAGCGTAGGCTTGACCGGGCTTAATTTGGAAACGGTCGAGTCTGAGACCACGAGGCCCGAAACAAGCGTCACTGAGAACACCGTTCAAGCGGTTTTGGAGAATGAGCCGATCGACGCTCCGCGTCCTGCCCAGGCCTCCGAGAGGATCTATCGGGTCCAGCTGGCCGCGGTCGATAATGAGATCGCCGCTCAAGAGTTCTGGCAAGAATTGACGACCCGCCTGCCCGGGCTGTTCGTCGATATCGATCCCGTTTTTGATCAACGCGAGGTCGATGAGCGCATCTTTTTCAGGATCTGGGTCGGTGCGTTTGAAAAGCGTATCGATGCTGACGATTATTGCAGCATGCTGAGCAGCAAGGGACAGGATTGTTTTGTAACCCGCGGGTAACCGGGTGGGTCGCTTTTATCCTGGCTCGGTGGTGACCGGTCTTCCAATGGCGGCGAGTGCGACGAGCCCGAGGATCGATAAAACGAGAGCGAACCAGATCACAGGATCATAACCACCGAGTTTCCAGATCATTGCCGCCATCGTCGGTGCGATGGCTGAGCCGCCGACAAAAGCGATCGCTAAAAATCCGGCGACAGTACCGAAATTTTGTCTGCCCAGACGCTCCGCAACAAAGATCGGCTTGATGATACTGGTCACGCCATAGCCTGCGCCCTGAAGGGCGACGAAACCATAGAGGAACACAATAGAGACGTCCGCCTGCAGCAGCGACAATGACGCCAAGGCGGTGAACATCATGCAGACGACAAATACAGCGAATGTTGAGGCATGCCGCCCCAATGTGATCATCAGGAGACGGCCTGCCACCTGCATCGGCCCAATCATCGAGGCTGCGATCACGGCGGTCTTTTGCTCCACACCCCGCGCATCGAGAATGGCTAAAAGGTGGGTCAAGAGGACACCGTGACCAAGAGCGATGGCGGCAAACAAGACCGAGAGCCACCAGAATGCTGATAGGCGGATCACCTTGATGGCGTCGGTGACCTTTAAACTGGCGGGCTGAGCATGCGCACCAAAATGTGGACGCGCTGTCCTGCAGGCAATGATGATCAGCGGCAGCGCGATCAAGGCAACGGCGGCAGCAAAAACCAGAACTGCTGATCGCCAGCCGAACCAGGATGACAGAATATGTGCGCTCGGGAACGATACGGTTCCAGCAAAACCTGCGACAAGCGCAACCCTGGTGATCCCGCGCTTGGCCGCTTTTCCCAAGGAACAGGTGAGCACGGCAAAGCAGGCCTCATACAGCGTCGCCGCCATGGCCACACCGAGGCCGAGCCAGATCAGATAGAATTGCCAAAGGGCATTCATGGCCGAAAGAGCGGCCAGCAGCAACGCGCCGAGCATGGCACCTCCAGCGAATATCTGCTCGGCAAAGCCGCGATCGATGAGACGCCCAACGACGGGAGCAAGCGTTGCTGAAACCAGCAAGGCAAGGGTAAAAGCACCGGCAAGCTCAGCTTTTGTCCAGCCAAGATCACGTTCCCAAATGAGCAGCAGCGCTGGAAAGGAGTAGTAATAAGCTGCCCAGACAATGGTTTCTGCCACGGCCAAAGGCCAGACGATCCGTCGGAACGAACAGCCAGGCGCTGCATGGTGGTCAATGTTCATGGCGAGATGATCTCATCAATGGCATGCTTGCGCCATGGCGGTTTTTCCTGGTCGACGATGTATAAAGATCGGGTTGGTGCAAGAATTTCCAGCCTTCGGGCAATTGGCAGGCTGGCTTCCTGTCATTTCCCCCCTCAGACCTTGCGTCGAGGTCAAACCCGCGAGTAGGTTCCAGGGATTGATGAACGAACACTGACGGTGGCGTCGCCATTGTCCTTGCTAGATCCCCGTCGAGAGTTCCCAATCCAGGTCAACAACGAAGCGAGATCAAAACGATGGCCAGCCCCAGGCCGCGCCCCGGTATCTTGGAGATCAAGCCTTATGTCGGGGGCAAAGCATCCGCTGACGGCGTTCAGCGAACGATCAAGCTTTCAGCCAATGAATCGGCAATAGGCCCTAGCCCGAAAGCGGTTGCAGCCATCCAGGCCGCCCTTGTCGAGGGCCACCGCTATCCCGATGGTGGCGCCGATTTGCTGCGTGATGCCATTGGTGAGCGATTCGGTCTCGATCCGACCATGCTGGTCTGCGGCTCAGGCTCCGATGAGCTCATCTCCTACCTGACCATGGCCTTCGCGGGCCCGGGAGATGAAGTGCTCTACAGCGAGCATGGCTTTCTCATGTACAAACTAAGCGCTCTGGCGGCGGGGGCAACGCCGGTCGCGGCACCGGAAACTGATCTGCGCACTAGTGTGGATGCGCTGTTGGAGCGGGTGACGACGCGGACAAAGCTGGTCTTCATCGCCAATCCCAACAACCCAACCGGCAGCTATCTTACATCGGACGAGCTCGAGAGACTGCATGCCGGTCTTCCGGACGACGTCGTCCTGGTCATCGATGCCGCCTATGCGGAGTATGTCCAACGAGGGGATTACGGGAACGGGCAGAATCTGGTCACGCGGGCCGAGAATGTGGTGATGACCCGGACCTTCTCGAAACTTTTCGGACTCGCCGCGCTTCGCCTGGGTTGGGCCTATGCCTCGCCACTGATTATCGACATTCTTCAACGGGTGCGTGGTCCCTTTAACGTCAACGCCTTGGCGCAGACCGCTGGAATCGCCGCCCTTAAGGATCTTGATCACCAGGAGCAATCTGTCCGGCACAATGATCATTGGCTGCCGAGATTGACTCAGGCTATTAGCGGGCTTGGCCTGACGGTCCATCCGAGCATCGCCAATTTTCTCCTGATCGAGTTCGATCAAACCGGGACCAAGACAGCGGTGGCGGCGAGTGCCAACCTGGAGCAGGACGGTGTCGTGGTGAGGCCGATGGCAGCCTATGGCTTGCCCCATTGTCTCCGTCTTTCCATCGGTTCAGAGGAAGAGAATGCCGTGGTCCTTGCGAGCCTCGAAAGGTTTATCACGTCATGAGCGAAGCTTTGCCGTCAGCAAAACCACCCCATTTCAATCGGGTCGCCATGATCGGGATCGGCCTGATCAACGGGTCGATTGCGCGGGTGATGAAACGTGATGGTCTGGCTGATGAGATCGTTGGGTGTTCGAGACGAGAGGAAACGGCCGAAGAAGCGAAAGCGCTTGGCCTTGCCGATCGAGTAACAACAGATCCGGCTGAGGCCGTGATGGGTGCTGATCTGGTGATCATCGGCACGCCACCGAGCGCCATCGGGCGGGTTGCGAAAGCGATCGCCTCGACCTTGGGACGTGACGCGATCATCACCGATGTCGGGTCGATCAAACGGAAGGTGATCGACGATGTGACGCCTGAACTACCGTTCCCTGGACGGTTCGTACCAGGACATCCCGTGGCAGGGTCGGAAAAATCCGGGCCATCGGCCGGGTTTGCAACTCTGTTCGAAGGGCGTCATTGCATTTTGACGCCGACCAGCGAAACCGATGAGGACGCCTTGGAGACGGTTCGCTCCTTTTGGCAAGCGGCGGGCTCGATCGTCTCGGTCATGACACCGGTTCATCATGATCGGGTGCTTGCGATTACGTCTCATCTCCCCCACCTCATCGCCTATAGCATCGTTGGCACGGTCGCTGATCTTGAAGAGCATCAGCAAACCGAGGTGTTGCGTTTTTCGGCCGGTGGCTTTTCCGATTTTACGCGCATTGCGGGGTCGGATCCGATCATGTGGCGCGACATTTTTCTGCATAACAAAGATGCCGTCCTCGAAATGCTCGGCCGTTTTACCGAAGACTTGAACGCGCTTCAGCGCGCCATACGCTGGGATGATGGCGATTCCCTGGAGGCGCTGTTTACCCGAACGCGCGAGGTGCGACGTGGCGTGATCGCCGAAGGGCAGGCCTTTTCCCGAGAGGCGGTCAAGAACCGCCCGACAGCCACTGACAACCGCCATTCTCCGCAAGAGACGGGATTAGGCTAAGGTGGAGAGAGCCGGTAACGACGAGACTGATTACACTGCTCGGTCAAGCGGCGCAGACAAGCCTCAGGCCAGGCAAGAAGCAGGAAAAAACGCCTGGATCTTTGCTTATGGATCCTTGATGTGGCGTCCGGGTTTCGCCTTTCAGGCCTCGTCCCTCGCCAGGCTGCACGGCTATCATCGCCGTCTATGTGTCTATTCCTGGGTTCACCGCGGCACACAAGCAAAGCCGGGACTGGTCTTTGGTTTGGACCGGGGCGGTGCTTGCAAAGGGTATGCCTTTCAGGTGGCGCCTGAAAAAGAGGCAGAGGTTATCGCCTATCTGGATGAGCGCGAACTGGTGACTGACGTCTATCAGCGCAAACGTCTGCCCATCGTCACCGAAGCGGGATGCGTGCCTGCCTGGTGCTATGTCGTTCGTCGCGATCATGACCAGTATGCGGGCCGCTTGTCCGAGGATCGTTTGCTCGCACTGATCCAGAATAGCCAGGGGGTCTCAGGCCATTGCCGGGATTATGTTTTGAGCACGGTCGAGCACTTGGAGCAGATGGGCGTACTGGACAAAACCCTAAAGAGCGTCGCAAAACGCCTGACCACAAACCACCACGCTTAATGCATTTTGCGGCCGAATGAAGTCGTCACCTGCTAGCTCTCCCTAGCCACAGGCCACCCCACGAAGCCATCACCCACCCGCAATCAGGTACACACAAACCAAGCCAGCAAGTCACCCCGATCCCGGCCGGGATCAGTCGAGCATGAGTTCGGGGAGCCAAAGCGTGATTTGCGGGAAGATGATCACGATGGAAAGGCCGATCAGCTGCAGGATCACGAAGGGGATGATGCCCTTATAGATGTCGGTCATTTTCACCGATTGGGGGGCCACCCCCTTCATATAGAAGAGCGCGAATCCGAAGGGTGGCGTTAAGAACGATGTTTGCAGATTGACCGCCGCCAATATCGCAAACCAGTAGATCGTTTGTGCCTGGATATGCTGGATGGCAGCGCCCTCGACACCGAGATGAGGTGCGAATTCCGGCCCGAGCGCTTTGATGATCGGTGCAAATACCGGCAGGATGATCAGGGTGATCTCGATGAAATCGAAGAAGAAGCCCAGGAGAAAAATCACCGCCATCAGCATGATCAAGAGCGGCCAAGCACCAAGATTGAGAAACTCGATAAACTCGATGATCAGGTCTTCGCCATAGAGGGCACGGAACATATAGGAAAAGGTGGTGGCGCCGAGGAAGATGAAGAAGATCATCGCGGTCGTAAGCGCTGTGCGGTGGCAGACCTCTGTGAGCACCTTCTTGGTAAGCGTGCTGTTGAAGAGTGCCAGGATGATCGAGCCGAACGCCCCGACACCTGCAGCCTCCGTCGGGGTTGCCCAGCCGGCAAAAATCGAGCCCAGGACCAGGGTGATCAGAAAGATCGGCGGCATCATGCCTTTCAGGATAGCGCCAAAGAGCGAATTACCTTCAGCGCGCCCCATGATCATCGAGATTGCAAAAATGGCGAAGAACGCTAGCAATCCCCAACTCACGCCTTCGACCGCGCTGACGTTGCTCAACACGATTGCCGCGATGATCAAACCACCGACAATCATGAGATATCGCTTCATGTGGGCGTGATTTGTCGGCTGGAGCTGAATAGCATCTGCCGGCAAGGGCGGCGCCATGTCGGGTCTTAACGTGCTGATCGACAGGATATAGATGGCATAGAGCCCGGACAGAAGGAGGCCTGGCAAAATCGCGCCGATAAACAGATTGCCGACGGATACGGAGAGAAGATTGGCCATCAGCACCAGCATGATCGAGGGCGGGATCAAGATGCCAAGGGTGGCCGATGAAGCGATCGTGCCGGTCGCAAGCGGTGTGTTGTAGCCGCGATCCAGCATGGTCGGCAGCGCAAGCAGCGTCATCATCACGACCGAGGCGCCGATGATGCCCGTGGTCGCCGCCATGATCGTGCCCATCAGGGTGATGGAGAGCGCAAGGCCACCGGGAACACGTTTCAGAACGACCTGAAGGATATGCAGCAGATCAGCGGCCACGCGGGAGCGTTCCAGCATGGTTCCCATGAAAATAAAGCAGGGAATCGCCACGAGGATTGGGTTTTGGATAGCACCGCTGGATCCATCCCCACCCCACATCCGCGGCAAGATGATGAACATCTCTTTGGGGACGGGGATAAAGCCCGACAGATAGATCATGTCGAGATATTCGAAATAGACGCCGAGATAGGCAAAAATGATGGCGATACCGCCAAGAGCAACGGCGACGGGAAGCCCGGTGAAGAGCGTCAGGCCCAGGCAAAGGAACATATAGGCGCCGACATATTCCTCAAAATGATCGTAGAGAATTTCCCCCATCGACTAACGCTCCCCCCCAAGCGGCTTAACTTCATCTGCGATGATCCTGGCTTCGGCCGCCAGTTTATCGGCGACACGATTGGTCTCATCGGTAAAGATTTCCAAGTTACCCGCCGCTCTTTCTTGTTGATCACGACCGCTGAATAGCAAGGCGCAAAGCCTGATGAGAGTCGCCAGGAACGCGCTGGCGGTAAATAGAAATCCTAGCAACATCACCGATTTGATGATGTAGCGATGGGTGATACCGGTCAGTGATTCTGAGCCTTCACCCTGCATATAAGAGATTTTGACAAAGACGAAAGCGAAATAGATGACCAGGATCAGGTAGGGCACAGCGAGCAGGACAATACCCCAGAACTCGACCCAGGCCTG